>NZ_JACHBI010000002.1:0-600327 GCF_014200235.1 Martinezella paranaensis
CAGAATTCCCCTGCCATGATCCAATCTCCTTCAAACAGCTAGATTGAATCAGAAAGACAATATATAATCAACTATATGATTGGGTTTTCAGCCTAATGCGACACGGATTTCGAAAAAAGATTGACCACGAGCACCCCGGCGATGATCAGTCCGAGGCCGATAATAGCGGCCAAATCCAGCTTCTGGCGAAAAAACACCAAGCCGACGGCAGAGATCAGCACGATACCCAGCGCGCTCCAGATGGCATAAGCGATGCCGACCGGGATGACACGCAGCGTCAGCGACAGGAAATAGAAGGCGCCGACATAACATAGGACAAGCACGATCGAAGGACCGAGGCGGGTAAACTGCTGCGACATCTGCAACGCCGTCGTGCCAATCACCTCCAGCACAATCGCCACCAGCAGCATCGCATAGACGGATGCATTCGCCATTACGGTCTTCCTTAATTTTTAAAGCTGCGTGAGTTCGATGAGCCGGTCGACCAGCTTCTCGCGGGCGCTCTCATCCATCTCATGGCTGCCGAGCAGGTCGGCAAGCCAGATCCCATCGGTCGCCAGACGCACGATCGCGGCATCCGCCGAAGAGTCCGTGCCGACATATTCCTCGCTGCGTTCGCGCACCCAATCGCGCCAGCGCTGCCGCAAGTGCGGCTCGCTGAGCAGCACCATCGTCACCTGCGCCCAATCCCTCGTTTCCTGCGGCTGATCGCGAAGCGCGAGGCAGGCCCGGAGATAGCCGCGCGTAAAACGTCCGTGCGGCAACGGATCGGCGCGCATCGCCTCTTCGATTGCCCCGTCCAGGCGCTCGAGCAGACTATCGAACAATGCCTCCAGAAGCGTATTCTTGTTGGGAAAATGGTGCAGCAGCCCGCCTTTGCTGACCCCGGAAGCGCCGGAAACTGCATCCAGCGTCACCGCCGTCATCCCCTTCTCCGAAGCCAGCCGTGCAGCAACCTCCAGCAACTGCTGGCGGACGAGCAAAGGCTGCTTCTTTCTGTGGTGCGCGTCAGACATGCCAACATAACATACCAATTAGACGGTTTCGTCAATGATAAGTTTGGTGGGGGCCGCCGCCCGCGGTTATTCTGGCTGTTAGTGCGTTCCCTCGATCGCGGAATGATGCGCGACATCGTTCTGGTCGAAGATCGTCAGCTTGGCGCTGTTGACGGCAAAGGCGATCGGCGCCCCCGTGGCGATGGTGGTCATGCCCGGATCGGTTCCGATGATCTTCGAGCCGTCCTTCAGCCTGACATGGACGAGCGAGCGGTCGCCCAATCTCTCCACCGTCTCGACGGTGCCGGCAATATCGCCCTTCTCCGCCGTCGTGACCACCAGATATTCGGGCCGGATGCCGAGCGTCAGTTCGGACCGCATGATACCATTCAGCGGAATGGCCGTCTTGATGACAGATCCATCCGGCAAGGTCGCCGTCGCAAAGCCGCCGGCTTCGCCGACATCGGCCACACCAACGAAGTTCATGCCCGGGGAGCCGACAAACTGAGCGACGTAGCGCGTTGCCGGACGCGTATAGATCTCCACAGGTGTTGCCACCTGTTCGATCTTCTTGTTGTTCAGCAATACGATCCGGTCGGCGAGCGTCATCGCCTCGACCTGGTCGTGGGTGACGAAGACCATCGTCGCGCCCAGTCGCTCATGCAATTGAGCAAGCTCGACACGCGTGCGGGTGCGCAGACCGGCATCGAGGTTGGACAGCGGCTCGTCGAACAGGAAGACCTCGGGTTCCCGCACGATGGCGCGGCCGATGGCGACACGTTGGCGCTGCCCGCCGGAAAGTTCGGACGGCTTGCGGTCGAGCAGATGCGGCATTTCCAATATCTTGGCGGCTGCATCGATGCGCTTCTGGATCTCTGCCTTCGGCGTCTTGATGTTCCTGAGGCCGAACGACATGTTGTCGCGAACCGTCATATGCGGATAAAGCGCGTAGGACTGGAACACCATCGACACGCCGCGCTCGCCCGGCGGAAGCTGGTCGACGCGCTTGCCGCCGATCCAGATCTCGCCGCTCGTAATCGATTCCAGCCCGGCAATCATCCGCAGCAAGGTGGACTTGCCGCAACCCGACCCGCCCAGGAACACGACAAACTCTCCCCGCTCTATCGTCAGGTCTATGTCGTTGAGAACCTGCACCGCACCGAAATGCTTGCTGAGGGATTTGATGTTGATACCTGCCACTTTTTCCTCCTCCAGGAGAATTGAACCTTGTCAGACCTGCCTTTTCCCTCGGTCTATTTGACAGCACCAACGGCTACGCCACGCGTCAGCGTGCGCTGGAAAATCAGGAAGAAGATCACCGTCGGCGTGACGCCGAGCAACGACGCCGCAGCAATCGCGGTCGGGTCCTGCGTATTGGCGCCCGACAACACGCCCATGGCAACGGAGACTGTCTGATTATTGTTGGAGACCAGGAAAACCAGGGGAATCAGGAACTCATTCCAGGTCCAGATGAAGAAGAAGGTTGCCAGCACGGCAAGCGTCGGCCGCAGCACCGGCACGATCACCTTCCAAAGGATTTGCCATCGGCTCGCATTGTCAAGCTGCGCAGCCTCAATGATCTCGCGCGGGAACGTCGTCAGCACCGATGACAAAAGATAAGTCCCGAACGCGGTGTGCAAGACGCCGAAGATCAGGATGACGGCGAGCATCGAGTCGAACAAACCGGTCTGCTTGGCCATATAGTAGAGCGGGTAAACCAGCGCCTCCTGCGGGGCCATGATGGAAATCAGTAGGATCACCAGCAATGCTTTCCCGCCCCGCACGCGCCCGATGCCGATGGCATAGGCATTGAGCAGGCTGAGGACCACGGCCAAGATGGCCGTGCATCCGCTGATCAGAATGCTGTTAAGGAGCTTGCGGGTGAAATCGACAGTCGTCCAGAAGTTCTTGAGCGCTGTCAGGTCGAAACTATGCGGTAGGGCAAGCGGACCATTGGCCGCATAGTCCGCCGGCGTCTTGATGGCATTCAAAGCCGCCAGCAGGAATGGAAAGAGCGTGGCAGCAAGAAGAATGAGCAGGATAGCCAGGACGACCCAGCGGGCAAAGCCCTTCTTCTGGCCATGATGCACATGCATTTCCGATGCAACTTCAGTCGAAAGCGACACCGTGGTCGTCATGTCAGCGCCCTCCCTCTTGTTTCGACTGCATGCGTAGGAAGAGGATGCCGAGCACGATCGTCATCACGGTCTGCAAGGTCGCGATCGCCGCTGCATAGCCGACGCGGTTTGTCGTGAAGAAATGATAGTAGGACAGATAGGACGGCACCGTCGTCGCGTTGTCGGGGCCGCCCGACGTCAGAACATAGATCGGCGCGAAGACCTTGAGGGCCGCGATCAGCGTCGTAAGGGCGACGACAAAAATCTCGGGCATGAGCATGGGGATCGTGATGTAGCGGAAACGCCCGAACCAGCTCGCGTTGTCGAGTTCGGCAGCTTCATAGAGCGAGGGATCGACGCGCGCCAATCCGGACATGAACACGACGAGGCAATAGCCGACCTGGACCCAGACGATAACGGCGGACACGGCCCAGAGTGCAAAGCTTGCGTCCCCCAGCCAATTCTTCGCCAGGAAATCGAGGCCAATCCCTTTCAGCACCGCATTGATGATACCGACCGGGTTGAGGATCCACGCCCAGAGAACGCCGGCGGCCGTCAGCGGCAAAATCTGCGGCAGATAGAAGCCAGCGCGAAAGAAACTCGACCAAGTCTCGCTAAACTGCGCGCTGATATAGTCGAACAGAACCGCCGCCAGAACCAATCCAAGCAGAATGGGCACGATCGTCATCGAAATGATGAACAGAACCGTGTGCTGGATCGAACTCCAGAACACCGTATCGGCGAGCAGCCTCTGGTAGTTCTCAAGTCCGACATAGCGCGGTGCAATGTTTCCACCTTTCCAGGTGGTAAAGCTGATCACGAAGTTGGCGATCAACGGAACGAGCACCACCAGGGTAAATCCCAGCATGCCTGGGATTATATAAAGATAGTACCCTGCTCTCCCGGCGTTCTGCGACTTCTCCATCAAATTCCTCCAGTTCGATACAGCGAGGCGGCTTTGAAGCCGTCCCGCCGCCGTGAATTGTTGCCGATGGTTTTATTGAGCCGCCTGCACGTCGTCATAGGCCTTCTTCAGGCGCGCGACGAATTGGTCGGGCGTCGTCGAGCCGTTCACCAGACCGGTGGTCGCCTGGATGAGAAGCTCGTAGTAGCCCGGCACCGGCCAGTCCGGATAGAGGCCAAGACCGCCCTTGCCGGAAATCTGGCTGAAGAGCTCGACATTGCGCTTGCCGACCTCGTCGGTGATCACGGCCGGATCAGCGGCGATGGCGACGCCGCCGAGATTGGCGTCCAGATTCTGGTTCTCCTTGCCTAGCACCAGATCGATGAATTCGTAGGCGAGATCCTTGTTCTTGGAGCTCTTCGGCACCATGAACAGGTTGCCGGTCGAACCGGTGCTGTATTTCGGTGTCGGGAAGACGAACTGACTCCACTTGAAGTTCTTGATATTGGTCGCGAAATTGCCATTGTTCCAGGTACCGCTGACAAACATTGGCGATTTACCGGAGGAGAACAGGTTGTCGGCACCGCCCGTGCCCTTGAGGCCGGTCGAATCCTTGGAGATATAGCCCTTGCTCACCCAGTCGACGATCTTCTGTGCGGCGAACAGGAAGGGTTTGGTGTCGAGCGGTGCCTTGAGGCCCTGATAGTTCTTGACCCAGGTGTCGTCGGCTTGCGTCAGGGCCAGCGTATAAAGCAGGTGCTGCGCGTTGGAATCCACCGTGCCATAGGCAAGCGGCGTAATGCCCTTCTTCTTGAAGGTGTCGAGAGCGGCTTCGAATTCCTCCAGCGTGGTCGGCACTTTCACGCCGTTGGCCTGGAACATATCGATATTATAGAAGACCGAGACGAATTCGGCATAGGTCGGAACACCGATCATCGGGCCTGAACCGTAAATGCCGTTGGCATCATATTTGCTGAGCTGGGTGTTGGTTTCGTTGAGGATCTTGTCCCAGCCGCGCGACTTGAATTGGTCGTCAAGTGGCGTCAGCAGGCCTTGAGACGCGACGAGACCGGCCGTGGCATTGCCCTTGTTGTATTCGAGAAGGTCCGGAGCCTGATCCGAATTGAGGATAAGACTGCCTGCCTTCTGCAATTGCTCGAAGGTCTTCTGTTCGAAATTGATGGTGATATCCGGATGCTTGGCCTTGAGCGTTTCAAGAGCCTTGGTCCAGGCCTTGGCCTGAGGCGTGTCCGGCAACTCGAACCACCAGACGTTAAATGTCTTGCTCTGGGCTTGCGCCACGCCGGCAGCCAACAGGAGCGACATGCCGGCCGTGATCGCCAGCTTCGAAAACATGTTCATATATTCTCCTCCACTTTGCGAACCGTGACGGTACCCGCCCGATGGCATGGCTCGCGATGCCGATCGGCGTTTTCCTCTTGGCTTTATGTCTGTCCGCCACCTGAGCCCGGCAAACAGTCCTTCGACCTCGCAACGCTCCTCCGTTTCGACGCCCGGGCTAGGCTGAAGCGTTATAGAGAGCCGCTCCAGCGTCCCGAATTAGCGCACAACTCCTCCCCTAAATCGATCCGGATTTAGGCGACTGCGCGCTATTCGACGAATTCGCCGCCGCGACTCTTCTTGAGATAGTTCAGGCCATGGATCTGGCCAGTCATTTCCAGCTCATCGCGATAGACCGGATCGTGCCAGCCTTCGATGTCGATCGAACCGGACCAGCCGGCGAGACGCAATTCGGAGATGATATCCGTCCAATTGCTGTCGCCAAAACCCGGCGTGCGCATGAAGACGAACTTCTCCTTGCCGAAAATGCCGTGTTCCCTGATGACGTCCCAGCGGATGGTCGCATCCTTGCCATGGACGTGGAAAATCTTCTTCGCCCATTTGCGAATCTGCGGCAGCGGCTCGATCAGATAGACCATTTGATGGCACGGCTCCCATTCCAAGCCGAGATTGTCGTCCGGGGTCTCGTTGAACATCAGCTCCCAGGCATCCGGGTTGTGTGCGATGTTCCAGTCGCCGGTCGCCCAATTGCCGTCCATGGCGCAATTCTCAAACGCAATCTTGATGCCCTTGTCGGCGGCGCGCTTGGCAAGCTCGCTCCAGACCTGCTTGTAGCGCGGCAGGCTGTCAGTGAGCGGCTTGTTACGGATGCGGCCGGTGAAGCCCGCAACGCAGGTCGCGCCAAAATGATGGGCATTGTCGATGCAATCCTTCCAGCCCTGCAGTGTCTGCTGGTCAAGCTCGGTGCCTTCGAGCGGATTGCCGAACATGCCGATCGACGAAATGGTGATGTCGCGGCTGCCGATCGCATCGAGGCAGCGCTTGCCGAGTTCCGCAAGGTTCTGGCCGTTGGTCGTCTGCCAGAAGAAGGGTTCGAAGCTTTCGAAGCCGAGATCGGCGATCTTGGCAATGCCCGCGGCGGCATCTTCGTTGGTCGCCCTGATCATCGTGCCAATGCGGATGGCCTTTGCCGGATTTGTCATGATCTCACTGTCCTTATGCTGAAATGTCGATACGTCGGCCCGATTTGGCGCTTTCGATCGCACCGAGGACCATGGCGAGGCTGTGGATGTTGTCGCGGCTATCGGTTTCCGGCCGCTCGCCTGTTTTCACCGCCTCGATGAACGACGCGATAACGCTGGCATGCCCATGTGTCTCCTCATCATGCTCGGGACCGGGGACTTCGATTGGGGTAAAACCGTGCAGCAGGCCGGGCTCACGGCCGGCAACGGAAGCTTCGAAATGCTCTTCGCCGTCCCAGGTCAGCATGCCCCTGCTGCCAGTAATCCGCCATTGGCTCTCCCAGCTCGTGCGCTTGCCTTCGGCACACCAGGAGCCGCGATAGCTGAAGACGACATCGTCGGAAAATTCGAATAGCGCATGCGCCGACGCGCCGTGCCTGTACCAGGAGCCCGCGGGATTTTTCTCCACGCAATAGACTGAAAGCGGCGTCTTGCCGGCAACGAAACGGGCGGCATCGAACGTATGGATGGCCATGTCGAGCAGAAGCACATTGTCCATCTCCTCACGGAACCCGCCAAAATGCGGGCCGAGGAAGAAATCGCAATGGATGCCGGTGAGCTCGCCGATCGCCCCCTCCTCTACGAAACGGCGCATGCGGCGCACGCCAGAGATGAAGCGGCGGTTCTGGATGATGGCATGCACCTTGCCGGTCTCGGTGGCGAGATCGATAAGGGCAGCGCCCTCGGCCAGCGAGGTTGCCATCGGCTTTTCGCTCAACACATGGCAGCCAGCCTTCAGCGCGGTCGAAACGACGCCGAAACGGGCGGCGGGGATGACGACATCGAACACCAGATCGGCCTTCGTCGCGGCAATGACCTCGGCCAGATCCGAGCCGATCACGGCATTCTCGAGAGAGAACTCTTTCGCGAGGCCTTCAGCGGTCGCTCGATTGAGATCGACCAGACCGACGATCTGAATGGATTCGGCAAGCGCCGGGGTCGAGGCGATGGCCCTGAGCCAGCCCTTGGACATAGCTCCGCACCCGCACAGAATGGCGTTAAATTTCACGATTTCCTCCAGCGAACGGCGCCAAACTCCTCGTGACACACGTCCCGTAAACGTTTACGATCCTATGCGAAAAGATTTTACTGTGTCAATAGAGGGAGACCGGAAATTGCCGCAGGAAGGAAAATCGCAGTCTATGAAGGGAATCCGTCAGCTTGCCGAACATCTCGATATCTCGATCGGCACGGTGTCGCGGGCGCTAAACGGCAAGCCGGATGTCAATGAAGAGACCCGCAAGCGCGTGCTCGCCGCAGCAGAACAGCTTGGCTATGTGGCGAACCAATCAGGCCGCAGCCTTCGGCAGGGCACGACGAATGTCATCGGCCTGATGATTCAATCCAGCAGGGAAACCGTTGAAAACAGCGACAATTTCTTCCTGACCGTCACGGGCGGGCTGCAGAGTGTATTCTCGCGCCACAAACTCGATCTGGTCATGTTGCCCTGCCCGCATGATGAAGATCCCTATGAATATCTGAAGCGGATGGTGGCAAGACGCATCGTCGATGCGCTGATCATTTCGGAGACGCAACGCGTCGACAAGCGTTTCGATTTGCTCGCCAAGACGAAAATCCCTTTCGTAGCGCTTGGCCGCAGCCTTTCGGACGGCAACGCCTCCTGGATCGATCTGGATTTTGATGGTGTCGTCAACAGCGCAGTCGACCGCCTCGTGGCGCATGGGCACCGCCGTATCGCCATCAGCGCGCCCTCCAGCGATATCAATCTCGGTTTCGTTTTTGTGGAGGGCTATCGCCGGGCGCTGGAACGGCATGGCATCATCCATGACCCGGCCCTGGTCATACGCGCCAAATCGAGCGAACAGGGCGGCTATCAGGTTGCCGATGAGCTGTTGCGCCTCGAAGACAGGCCAACGGCCGTCATCCTGATCTACGAATTGATGGCCATTGGCTTCTACCGGCGCGTAATGGAATCCGGCATCATTCCCGGGCGAGACATCGCCGTCGTAGGCTTTCGCGAGGCGCCGCGTGCCAAATTCCTGCAGCCGCCACTCACTTGCTTTCGCACCTCGCTGCATGATCTTGGCGTCGAGCTGGCGGAGATCCTGCTTTCCGGCATGCCCGCCTACAGCGAGGAATACCCCGGGAAGACGCGCCAGACGATCTGGCCGCTCGAACTCATGCCTGGGGAAAGCGACGCTTTCGAGCTAGGGACCAAAAAATAAAGCAGCGCCGAAACGCCGCACCGGCCGCGTCGACGGTTGCGGCACAGCCTGTCAGTTGCCATGTAGGACATCGCAAAAAGGGGCCGGCATTTGAGCGAAGAGACCATCACACTTTACCAGGCAATCGGCGGCGATCGGACCGTGCGGGCGCTGACAGCGCGTTTCTATGACCTGATGGATACGCTGCCGGAAGCAGCGAACTGCCGCGCCGTGCATCCGCCAAGCCTCGAAGGCTCCAGCGAGAAACTCTACGAATATCTGACCGGCTATCTCGGCGGACCGCAGCTCTATATCGAAAAACGCGGCCATCCGCGCCTGCGTAGCCGCCATTTCATCGCCGCTATCGGCCCAAAAGAGCGAGACGAATGGTTGCTCTGCTTCCGCCGCGCCATGGACGAAACCATCGAAAACGAGAAGCTTCGGGCCATCATCTGGGAGCCGATCGAGCGCCTTGCCTTTCACATGCAGAACCGGGAATGACAAAAGACATGAGCTTCAGCGCCCCAATCCGTCCACTCACCCTGTTTATTGCCGGCATTCTCGGCGGCGCCGGTGTCGCGCTCGCAGCCGCGGCATCCCATGGCGGTGATGCGCATTTTCTCGGGTCTGCCTCGATCATGTGCCTGGCACATGCCCCTGCCCTGCTTGCGCTCCACGCCGGATACGACCGTATCCGCACCGCGCCGGTAGCGGCGGTGCTGCTTGGGTTGGGAACACTGATCTTTGCCGGCGATCTCGTCAGCCGCCATTTCGGCGGCGATTCGCTTTTCCCGCTTGCCGCACCCACAGGAGGGCTCGGTATGATAGCGGGATGGGCCGTAGTGGCTCTGGGCGCGTTCTTTAAAAGAGCCGCGGCGGAAGCTTGAAGAACCGGCGGCTCATCTCGCCTGACTGATATATGGCGACGCCGTCAAACCCCGGCAACCACATTGAATCCCTCGAAGCGAGGCGGTCCCCAATAGAGCGCCTTGTTATCCCCGGCATTGCGGTGCGCCATGCGGAAATTCTCGGATTTCGTCCAGTTGAGGAAATCCTCTTCGCTGCGCCAGATCGTGTGCGAGGAAAACAGCGTAAAGCCCTCTTCCACATTCGTGCCGCCGCGCAGCAGGCGGAATTCCACGAAACCGGGGACCTCTTCCAGCCGTGAATCGCGGCCTTTCCAAACGGCCTCAAAAGCGCTCTCCGAACCGATGATCACCTTGAAGCGGTTCATCGCAATGTACATGGCTGGATCTCCCGGCGGTCAAACCTTCTTGCGGCGCTCGGCAGTTTTGCCCGGCTGTTGTGTAAAGGCAATGACATTCGTGCCGTCGCGCGCAGAAATGCCGAGCGGCGCATCCGGTGCTTCGCCTGGAAGCCGCGCTTGCCAAAAGGGAAAAGCCGTCACGTTTGGAGCCTGTCGCTGCTCTTCGGCGCGACGCATCAGCAACTCGTAGAGTTCCGGCACTAGGCCGTCGCCATTCTGCGAGGCCAGCTTATGCAGGCCGATCATCATGAACCCGTCAGGGCCTTTGTCAGTCATCGGGAATTGTCTCGTTCGTTCATGGTCTGCAGCGCCCGCTCGAGGCTCGACTTGCTGCCGTTGCGCAAAGGTATGAAAGCCTTGCCGAATTTCTTGCAGCCGGTCTTCACCCGCAGGCAAGCATCGTGGCTGATACAGTCGATCGGGCAGAAGACGCAGTCGACGGAAGGCAGCACGGTGTCGATGCGCGACACTGCTTCACGCAAACCCCCGTCGTGATGGATCAGCTCGGCGCCAAAGTTGCTGGCGATCTGGCGAAGATGAGCGACCTGGCAATCGCGGCCGCCGACATAAAGGAAGCTGCGCCCGTCGAGACTGGACCTTGCCGATACCTGCGCCGGCGTTTGCGCCTCGCGGCTATCGCGGCCAAAATCCCTTTTCCCCTTACGCGCCATGCGTCACCCGTTTGCTGGTTGCTCTTGCGCGCTCGATTCCGGCGAGCGCAAGCGGACCATATTAAAGTTGATTTTTGCAGTAAAGTATAAAGTTGATAATTTATGTCATATTTTATTGCGACCTATCGTCCTGTCACCTGAACCTCTTGCGTGAAGGACCAGCTAGGCTTGCCCCATTCCGGAGGCAGAGGCGGAAACGGCGCGGCGCGGCGAACACCGTCCGTGACGGCATCATCCAGTTCAGGAATGCCGGAACTCCGCGCTACGGAAAGTGAACTGAGTTCACCGCTCGCACCAATCGTCAGACGCACACGAACCGTTATGCCCTTTTCGTATTTCGAAGACAGGCGGACGGCGCGGCGAATGCGGGACTGCACTTTGCCTGGATAGTTGGCGACTGCCGCACTGCCCGAGCCCGTGCGCTGGCCGTCGGCCTGCGAATTCCCATTCGACTGCACCGTTTCCGTCCCTTCGGCAGAGCCCTTCTTCGAATCCTGCTCGCTCTCACCGCCGGAGCCAGCCTTCTTTGCGACCTCCGGCGGCTGCTTCTTGACGATATCCTTCGGCTTTTCGACCGGTTTGGCTGGCTGAACCGGTTTTTCGACCGGGGTCACCACTTCGGTAGGTGGCACGGCTGCTTGCGCGGTTTCCGCCGGCTGTACTTCAACGGGCTCCGCGGGCCGGACTTCGGCAGGCTCCGCATCCGTCGGCTGCGCCATTGCCGTCATCGGCTGAACCACTGTTGTCTCGGCCGGAGACTCAGTCGCCAGCACCTCCGGTTCCGGGCTGACGACGGTTTCCGGGGACACCTGTTGCAGCGGTTGCGACGGCTGCGCTACCTCCATGGTCTTGGGCATCGGCTGAACAGCTTCCGTTTCTGCGAGCTTTACGTCGGCTGGCTGCACCGTCTCCGGCTGCACGACATCTGCCGTTATCTCTTCGGGCTGCGGGTCCTTGCTTTCCTCACCTGCCGACATCTGGTCCATATCGGAGCTGCCGAGCATGATGACGCTGACGGTATCGCCCGCCTCTTCCACGGCATCTTCGGGCGCAGCAACCATCGTCACCAGCAAAGCGGCGACAATGGCGGCGTGAAAAAGGAAGGAGCCGAGGCAGGCGAAGGTGACTGTTCTCTTGCCCGTCGAAAGAGCCTGGTTCGGTCTCTCCGCCGGCAGCTCCATGATGGGCGGCTCTGACGCATCTGGCACAGGCTCGGCAGGATGGGCGGGAAAGGAACCAATTTGGGCAAAGCGGCTATAATGAACAACCGCCTCGGCGGCTGGCGGCCTCGGCAAGCCATCTAGGCCGGTTAGCTCGTGGCCTGGAAGGACGCTCGGATAATTGTCATTCATGTCACCGCCAGTGCGGCGACGCTCGATGGAAACCTTGACCGAGCGGGAGGCCATGATCTCAGCCTTCGAAAGGAACGTTGAGCTGCGAACGTGTCGTCAGCGCTGCTTTGCATTCGCCCGCCGCCGGACCATCGCACACCGGCGTGTCATTGATGATGATGCGGCTGACGCTCTCGCACTTCACCCCAGGCATATCGAATTGCCGCACCCGCTTCTTGCCGACCGGCAGGTCGCGGAAATCGAGGACGGTCACACGGTCGACTGCGTTCTTGTCGTTGAAGAAGGCGAGCTCGAAGGAGATCTTGCCGATCGGCGTCGCCAGATCGTTTTCCGCGACGAAGGTCATCATGCAGCCCTTCTGAGACGGCACGAGCGCGTTCAGTTCGACATTGAGCTTCGGCGCGTTCGTCGAAGCCGCAGTCGAATCCTGAGCGAAGGCCGGGAGGCAGGAGGCAATGGTGAACAGCCCGCCGGCAGCCACCGCCAAAATCGTCTTCGTCGGCATCGGCAATCTCTCCTGAATCTTTGCTGGCGAGCGCGGATCAATGCCGCGCGTTCATCGCCCAAAATTAAAACTTGACTCTCAAAGTCTTCTATTGCGTCTTTAGGAAACCTTGAGTATGTGAGTCAAGATAAATCTGGCCGGAGCAGAGCCCGGCTTCCTATGAATTTTCAGGCAAAACCAAGCAGGATGATTGCTGAGAAAACACCAATACAGCCGGTGCCGCCGACTGCCGCACCGCACATTAGAATTGTCGAGAGCACGGATATTTTTCGTGGCCAGACTGAAATCATGATCAGGCACGAGGGCGTCATCTACCGGATGAAAATCACGCGCCAAGGCAAACTCATTCTCAACAAATAGGCATTGCAGATGACTGAGACGACCAGAGAAACGACCCGATTGGCCCCAGCCGATATTCGCGCCTTTCGCGCCGAAAATTCGAAAATGCGCGAGCGCGATATCGCGGCTCGCTTGGGTGTTTCCGAAGCGGCCCTAGTCGCCGCTGAAGTCGGCATTTCCGCTACCCGCATCGATGCCGATGCCCACCGGTTCCTTGCCCACATTGCTTCCCTCGGCGAAGTCCTGGCGCTGTCGCGCAACGAAAGCGCGGTGCACGAAAAGATCGGGGCTTACGAAAACATCAAATCAGGCGCGCAGGCGGCCATCGTGCTCGGCGAAAATATCGACCTGCGCATCTTCCCGAAGCGCTGGGCGCATGCCTTCGCCGTCATCAAGACCGATGGCGACCAGCAGCGGCTCAGCCTGCAGTTCTTCGATAAGGCCGGCGACGCCGTTCATAAGGTGCATCTGCGCCCCGCCTCGGATGTCGAAGCCTATCACGCCATGGTCGCCGAACTGCGGCTCGAAGACCAGTCGCAGGATTTTGTCGAGGATCGCTCCGGCTATGACAACGGCGAGATCGACGGCGACGTCAGCCGGTACGAACTGCGCGACCACTGGAGCCGCATGACGGACACGCATGAATTCTTCGGCATGCTGAAAAAGCTGAAGATCGGCCGCCAGGCGGCAATCCGCACGGTCGGCGACGATTATGCCTGGAAACTGGAGACGAACGCGGTCGCCGAGATGATGCATACCGCCGTTCGCGAAGGTCTGCCGATCATGTGCTTCGTCGCCAATGACGGCATCGTGCAGATTCATTCCGGCCCGATCTTCAACGTGCAGGCCATGGGTCCGTGGATCAACATCATGGACCCCACCTTCCATCTGCATCTGCGCAAGGATCACATCGCCGAGGCCTGGGCCGTGCGTAAGCCGACGAAAGACGGTCACGTCACCTCGCTCGAAGCCTACAACGCCAAAGGCGAGATGATCATCCAGTTCTTCGGCAAGCGGAAGGAAGGCTTCGACGAGCGTCCCGACTGGCGCGCCATCATCGAAAATCTGCCGAAGGCCGACGCCAGCGTCGCCGCGTAAGGATCGAGCCATGACGATGCTGAAGAACCTCAAGCGCATCAAGCCGTGGGAAATCGCGCTGACCGCGCTGGTGATGGCTCTGCCGCTTGTTCCCGCGAGCCCGGTCAAGGGCGGCTATGGTCTGGTCGAGCGCGCTCATGCTGCGGAAGCGCCGAAGATCGATACATCCCGCCTCGTTTCGGTCGGCGGCGACGTCACCGAAATCATCTATGCGCTCGGCGAGGAAAGCAGGCTGATCGCCCGCGACTCCACCAGCACGTATCCGGAGGCGGCAGCCAAGTTGCCCGATGTCGGTTATATGCGGGCGCTGTCGCCGGAGGGCATCCTCGCCGTCAATCCGACCGCCATCGTTGCCGTGGACGGTTCCGGTCCGCCGGAGGCTTTGGCAGTGTTGCGCAATGCCAGCATACCTTTCGAGACAGTGCCGCAGACCTATGACCGCGCCGGCATCCTGAAGAAAATCGACGTCGTCGGCTCACTGCTCGGTGTGCCCGACAAGGCGAAGGCACTGGAAGACAAGGTTGCCGCCGATCTCGATGCGGCAATTGCAGACTCCGAGAAGCGCCCGCAGGCCGAACGCAAACGTGTGCTTTTCATCCTTAGCAACCAGAACGGCAAGATCCTCGCCTCCGGCAGCAATACCGCCGCCGAGGGCATCATCAAGCTTGCCGGGGCCATCAATGCCGTCGGCAATTTCTCAGGCTACAAGCCAATGACCGACGAAGCGATCATCGAGGCAAAGCCCGACGTGATCCTCATCATGGATCGCGAAGGTCCGCTGTCGATGAAAGACGACGACCTGTTGAAGCAGCCGGCAATTTCGCTGACACCCGCGGCCAGCCAAAAGGCGATCGTCCGCATGGATGGGCTGCATCTGCTCGGCTTCGGGCCGCGCACCGCAGGTGCCGTGCGCGAGCTGAATGCCGCGATCTACGGAGGCTGAGGGTGGCGCTCAACGAGGTCATGCCGGGGCTGAAGCGCATGTCGCACCGAAGGGACCGCCACCACCGCGAGGGCGACCGCACTGCACTCTCCCTCTTCGTGCTGACCGGCCTCGTCATCGCCGCCCTTCTTGCGTTCGCTTTTTCGATCACCACCGGCGCATCCGATGCCTCGATCGTCGACGTCATCGGCAGCATGGTGAACGGCGGCGCCGACAATGCGCTGAGCAACCGCGACCGCATCATCATCTTCGATATCCGCCTGCCCCGCGCCATTCTCGGATTCCTGATCGGTGGCGGGCTCGCAGTCTCCGGCGCGGTCATGCAGGGCCTGTTCCGAAATCCGCTGGCCGATCCCGGCCTGATCGGCATTTCGGCCGGCTCCAGCCTCGGCGCAGTGGGGATGATCGTCCTCGGCGGCATCCTCGCGCCGGTCGCACATGTCTTCGGCATCTTCTCTCTACCGATCGCAGCCTTTGTCGGCGGCCTCGTCACGACCATACTTCTCTACAGAGTGGCGACGCGACAGGGACTGACATCCATAGCGACCATGCTGCTGGCCGGCATTGCGCTCGGCGCGCTGGCGCTGGCAGCGACCGGCTTGCTGATCTATATGGCCGATGACCGGCAACTGCGCGATCTCACCTTCTGGAGCATGGGATCGCTCGCCGGCGCGACCTGGACCAAGATCGCCGCCACCGGACCGATCATCGTCCTTTCCATGCTACCACTGCCCTTCATGGCGCGCGGCCTCAATGCGCTGACGCTCGGCGAAGCAGCAGCCTTCCATATGGGCGTCGCTGTGCAGCGGCTGAAGAATATTGCCATCGTCAGCGTTGCGGCCGCGGTTGGCGCTTCCGTCGCGGTCAGCGGCGGCATCGGCTTCGTCGGCATCATCGTGCCGCATATCCTGCGCACGGCAATCGGCCCGGACCATCGCTTCCTGCTGCCGGCTTCCGCCCTGCTCGGCGGTTCGCTGCTGATCATCGCCGACGTGGTGGCCCGCACCGTCGTCTCGCCGGCCGAACTGCCGATCGGCATCATCACCGCGGGTGTCGGCGGGCCTTTCTTCCTGTGGATGCTGCTTCGGCAGCGTTCGCGCCTCAGCCTGTGAGGTTCCGATGATCGACGTCTCGAACCTTTCCGTCCGGCTCTCCGGCAAGACAGTCGTGCAGGATGTTTGCTTCACCGCCAAGGCCGGCGCGCTGACGGCGATTTGCGGGCCGAACGGCTCTGGCAAGACGACGATCATGAAGGCC
This sequence comes from Martinezella paranaensis, assembly GCF_014200235.1. Lineage (NCBI taxonomy): Bacteria > Pseudomonadati > Pseudomonadota > Alphaproteobacteria > Hyphomicrobiales > Rhizobiaceae > Martinezella > Martinezella paranaensis. The sequence continues at coordinate 16,157 of NZ_JACHBI010000002.1, forward strand.
ATTTCGGGGGAAATCGCCTATCAGGGTTCGGTGCGCCTCAACGCATCGGAGATCGGCAGCCTTCAGGCTTGGCAACTGGCTGAAATGCGCGGCGTGCTGCCCCAGGCAAGCGCCATCTCGTTCCCTTTCACCGTTCGCGAAATTGTCCGTATGGGGCTGACCAGCGGGCGCAACAGCCATCCCGAACAGGCCGATCGCATCGCTGCCGAGGCGCTCTCCTCCGTCGATCTTGCCGGCTTCGAAGGGCGCTTCTATCAGGAGCTTTCCGGCGGGGAGCAACAACGCGTCCAACTCGCCCGGGTTCTATGCCAAATTTCCGAGCCTATCGTCGACGGTAAGCCCTGCTGGCTGCTTCTCGATGAGCCCGTCTCCAGTCTCGACATCAGCCACCAACTGACCATCATGACGCTCGCCCGGCAATTCTGCCGGCGCGGCGGCGGCGTCATCGCCGTCATGCATGATCTCAACCTGACCGCGCTCTTCGCCGACCAAATGGTCCTGCTCAAGAACGGGCGGTCGCGGGCAGCGGGTCCCGTGGGGGACGTTCTAACCGACCGGCATTTACAGGATGTCTTTGGCTGCGCGCTAAGGGTCAATCGTGTTCCCATCGACGGCGTCCCATTCGTTCTCGCCCATAGCGCACTGGCGGACTGACCTTCCTTTCGTCAAATCCGGAACTTTTCGTTGCATCGCCGCGTTGATGATCGGTGATCCAGATCAATGTTCTGCGCGATCATCAGCGCAATATGTCTGGCAGCATTCGCTCATCGCAAAAGCCGGCGCAGCTTTGCAGCGCCAGGCCAAAGACGCTAACGACGCAAGGGAGCAAGACCATGGCAACATCCATCCTCCATTCGGCGCGAGCTAAACGGAATGGCGGCAGCCTGCACGACCTCGAAGCCAGCATTGAGGAGCAGATCCAGCATCTGCGCAACGAAATTGCCGCTTTCGCCAAGATCGTCGGTGAAAACAGTGCTATCCAGAGTAAGACGATGCGCGCGCGCGCCGAGACCGGGTTCGAAGATTTGGCGGCTCGTGGCGAAGACTTGCTGCGTGACTTGCAGCACGGCTATACGAAGGGCACGCGCGAAATGCGCAGGACCGTGCGCCAACATCCCATTGCCACCATCGGGGCTGCTGCAGCTTTCGGATTGGCGTTCGCCCTGCTTCTGTCACGCCGCTAAGGAGCTGCAATGCTAGCTCCGCTCCTCGGCCTGTTTCTCTCGGGCACATTGAGCCGCACCGTTGCGCGTACAAAGCGCGACGGTGTTTTCATCGGTATCGCCACTGTCCTCCTTCTGACGGCCTATGCCTTTGCCCTCATAGCGGCCGCTATCTGGCTGGCAACGATCTATGGTCTAGCCGTTTCGGCGCTGCTGATTGCCGCCGGCGCGCTGCTGCTCGCCCTGATCCTTCTCGTCATCATGGTCATCATCGACAGGCAGGAAGAACGGCGTGCCCGCGAACGCCGCGCCGCCTTGGAATCAATGGCCGTCGCGGCGCTCGGCCTTGCAAAGTCGCAACCGCTGCTGACCGCTGCCATCGCTACCGCGCTGGTGTTCGGCAATCTGATCGGCACAAAGAGGCGAGATGATTGAGAGCGGCTTGATCAGGCCCGTATTGCAGCACATCACCGCAAACAGTTCAAATCCCATGAGCCGCCGGCAACGCCTAGAAATGTTGCCGTGCCCGCGCCACCAGGCGCGGACGACAGGGATGCAGATCACATGATTTAGAAGGCAAACGCCTTGGACGTCAAAGGCGCTGAAGTGGCGTCCGGGCCGAAGTCCGCTTCTCCGGAAATCTGCAGCAATTCCTGCAGACGCTGGCGGGCGCGGTTGACCCGGCTCTTGATGGTGCCGACAGCGCAGCCGCAGATTTCGGCAGCTTCTTCATAGGAAAAACCGGACGCGCCGACCAGGATGATGGCTTCGCGCTGATCGGGCGGCAATTGGTCCAGTGCCTTGCGGAAATCCTGCAGGTCGAGCGCACCGTATTGCGCGGGATGCGTCGCCATCGATTCCGTGAACAGGCCATCGCTGTCCTGCACCTCGCGGCCGCTCTTGCGCATCTGGCTGTAGAGTTCGTTGCGCAGGATGGTGAAGAGCCAGGCCTTCATATTGGTGCCCATCTCGAAATGGTCCTGCTTGGCCCAAGCCTTCATGATCGTGTCCTGCACGAGATCATCGGCTCGGTCGTGGCGGCCGGTCAACGAAATGGCAAAGGCACGCAGGCTCGGTAGGGCAGCCAGGAGTTCGCGCTTGAAGCTCGGTTGCGGTTCCATAACGCTTCCTCCTTAATCGGAGACTTTTGCGGAAGCCAAACGTTCGGCCTGATCCAGCTTCTCGAGCAGGTCGAGCAAGCGATCCGGGATAGCCTCATCCTGCGCCGCAGCATAGAATGAGCGCAACCGGTTGCCGATTTGATTGTTAGGATCGAGGATATCGACAGCACGCACGTCAGGCCGTTTGCGGTCCGCGTCCTCTTGATTCTGGGTGGTCATTTAGCCTGCTCACTTCCGCATTTCTTGCGTTCATGGATTCGGGGTGTACCTCTATGCACCCCAATGTGGAGGCCGCTGCCCTCCTCACGTCCCTTCTTGGCCCGAATTCGGAGAGGTTGAAGCCTACTGTTCGTCGGCAGGGTAATGTCTTTCCTCAAAAAAAGTTCCGATGCCGAGGAACTTTTTTACTGAATTTGCGTTTGTTTGTCATTGCAGTCTTGGAGGCTGTGTTTCAATTAGGAATTGATAAAGGGCGGGAGCCATTGATGACACTTTCCACACGCATTGCGCCGCATCTTCCCTATTTGCGCCGCTATTCCCGTGCGCTGACCGGGACACAGACATCGGGTGACGCCTATGTCGCGGCGGTTTTGGAAGCGATCATTGCCGATCTTTCCATCTTCCCAGACACGCCCAACGACCGCGTTGCACTCTATAAACTCTTCACTCAACTCTTCGGTTCCACGGCGATCCAGATTCCCGAGCCGACCTCGCCCTATGCGTGGGAACAGCGCGCTTCGGTCAATCTCGCCAAGGTTTCGCCGGTCGCGCGCCAGGCCTTCCTGCTCGCCTCCGTCGAAAACTTCCGTCTCGGCGAAATCGCCGACATTCTCGACGTGACGGAGACCGAAGCCATGAATCTGCTCGACAAGGCATCACAGGAAATTTCACGCCAAGTCGCGACAGACATCATGATCATCGAGGATGAACCGCTGATCGCGATGGATATCGAGCAGATGGTGGAAAGCCTCGGGCATCGGGTCACCGGCATCGCCCGCACCCATGCGGAGGCGGTTGCCCTGCACAATGCCACCAATCCCAGCATGGTGCTCGCCGACATTCAGCTTGCCGACGGCAGCTCCGGCATCGATGCTGTCAATGACATCCTCAAGACGTCGAGCATACCGGTCATTTTCATCACCGCTTTCCCCGAGCGGTTACTGACCGGCGAGCGGCCGGAGCCGACCTTCCTTGTGACCAAGCCATTCAATCCCGACATGGTGAAAGCTCTGATCAGCCAGGCGCTTTTCTTTAACGAAACCACAAAGGTGGCCGCCTGACCCGAATCGACATTTTGTCGCGGAACAAAAAAAGCAACCGGACGTTCCGGCTGCTTAGGGACGCTTTACCGACTGTTATAGCGAATGATTGTATAAACCGGATCGAGTTCTTCCGGCTGAGAATACCCTGTCGGCAGGGTTCTCGAAATTGGAGTGAAAGGCAAGCCGGTGAATACGACTGAACCATTATCCGGCACGCCTTTAAGTTTTGAAGGCAAGGTCGCTATGATGGAGCGGGCGCTGGGCAGCGCCGGTATCTCGATCCTCTTTCAAGACCCAAGCCTTGCGATCCGCTATGCGGAAAACTTGCCCGATCACCTGAAACCGTCCCTCATCATCGGCGGCACGGACATCCATCTCTTCGGCGAGAAGGATGGCGAACACCTGTCTCGGTTGAAACGCGGCGTGCTGGAAAGCGGCAAGCCCGTCAGCGCCGAAGTGGAGTTCGTGACCGGCGATGGCGTGCGCATTTACGAGCTGAAGATCGAGCGCATCGGAGGGCGCAAGCCGCAGGGCCTGCTCTCCGTCATCACCGAGGTCACCGAGAGCCGCCACCGCGAAAAAGTATTGAAATCGCTGCTGCGCGAGCTGTCGCATCGCTCCAAGAACCTTCTGGCGATCATCCAGGGCATTGCGACGCAGACGGCGCGTCATACGCTGTCGCTCGACAATTTCCTGATCAAGTTCCGCGGCCGCCTGCAATCCCTATCGAATTCGCAGGACCTGATCACCGATTCAAGCTGGCGCGGCGCCTATCTGTTCGAACTCGCCGAAAAGCAATTCGCCCCCTACTGGCCCGATGCGGGAGTGCCGATGCCGATCTACGGCATCAATGCGCATCTCACCCCGAATGCCGCAGTGCATCTCGGGCTTGCCCTGCATGAGCTGATCGTCAATTCCGCCTCGCATGGCGCCATCTCCGCCGGCGCCACCAGCATCACGCTGAACTGCAAGGAAGCAGAACTCGATGGTAAGAAGGCGATCGAGGTGGCTTGGTCGGAGCGCTTCTTTTTCCCCGCCGATCATGAGTTCGAGGACAACAGCTTCAGCCGCACCGTGCTGGAGCGGGTCGTGCCCACATCCATGAACGGACGCGCCCAGTTCGCCATCGACGACGACAGCATCGGCTATCGCCTGACAATACCCGAAACCGAATATGAAATCCTGAAGCGCCGGTCCTAGAGCAGTTTTCTGTCCGGAGCGGGAAAGCGATTCCGTGAAACGCTTTCCCGCTCTAGGCAAAGCTACAAAAGAAAACAGCCAGCGCGAGGGCGGCGCACTGGCTGCTTTTCACTCATCGGGAGGGGACCGTGAGTAGATGCCCGGTGATGAGTTTTGGGGGCGTGCATCGGTTGATGCGATCATCACCAGGACACCTCCTTAACGATGGCGCCGAACCTTGGTTCCATCTTTCTTAAAAAAATTTCGATTTTTTCTCCAGCATCTATCGCCAATGTCAAAAATGGGCGCCAACGGACCTTTGAGGCCGCGCTGAACTCGGAAGCTTACCGCTTTGCGCTCCGCTCAGCCGGCATCCGTTCCTCGAAAATAAAATCGAACCATATGTTTAGCGGAGACCCCTCGACTGGGTGCAGCACTGCATGATCGCGACAGCGCTGCCTGTGCTGACAATGGCAGAACGCTCCAAAATTTTACCGTTTGATAAATTTTTTATCCTGAGTTACCGTTCATACCACTGGCTGTTTACTATAATGAGGGAACTTCAATGGGACGCCTGGAAACTGGGATTCATAAAGGCAGGCTGACGCCGGCCGAATATGATGCGAACTTTTCCGATCTGCATCCGCGCCTTGATCGTCACGAGGCCTTGGTCGCTGCCGACCGCTGTTATTTCTGCTATGACGCGCCGTGCATGACGGCCTGTCCGACCTCCATCGACATTCCGCTGTTCATCCGGCAGATTTCGACTGGCAATCCGATTGGCTCGGCCAAGACGATCTTCGACCAGAACATCCTCGGCGGCATGTGCGCCCGCGTCTGTCCCACCGAACAGCTCTGCGAGCAGGCTTGCGTGCGCAACACTGCCGAAGAGCGCCCCGTCGAAATCGGCCGCCTACAGCGCTATGCCACTGACACGGCGATGGCCGAGAACAAGCAGTTCTACGCTCGGGCCGCCTCCACCGGCAAGAAGATCGCTGTCGTTGGCGCCGGTCCAGCCGGCCTCGCCTGCGCCCACCGCCTCGCAGTGAATGGCCACGACGTCACCATTTTCGACGCCCGCCAAAAGGCCGGCGGCCTCAATGAATATGGCATCGCCACCTACAAGACGGTCGATGATTTCGCCCAGAAGGAAGTCGACTACGTGCTGTCGATCGGCGGCATCGAAGTGAAGAACGGCCAGGCACTCGGCCGCGATTTCAGCCTTGCCGATCTTTCGTCGCAGTATGATGCCGTCTTCCTCGGCCTCGGCCTTGCCGGCGTCAACGCATTGCGTGCCGAAGGCGAAGATCTCGACGGTGTTGCCGATGCCGTCGGCTATATCGCCGATCTGCGCCAGGCCAAGAACAAGGCAGACATCGCCATCGGCCGCCGCGTCGTCGTCCTTGGCGGCGGCATGACCGCGATTGATGCCGCCGTGCAGGCAAAGCTGCTCGGCGCCGAAGAGGTGACGATCTGTTATCGCCGCGGCAAGGAGAATATGAACGCCTCGGAATACGAGCAGGATCTCGCCGCCTCCAAGGGCGTCATCATCCGCCACTGGCTGGCGCCAAAGCGCATTCTCGACAAGGACGGCAAGGTCGCCGGCATCGAAGTCGAATATACCGAATTGCGCGACGGCAAGCTGACCGGCACCGGCGATACCGGCGTCATCGCCGCCGATCAGATCTTCAAGGCAATCGGCCAGACATTCGAGGCCTCCGGATTAGGCGCGTTGCGCATGGAATCCGGCCGCATCTCCATCGACGGCGAAGGCCGGACCTCGCTCGAGGGCATCTGGGCCGGCGGCGACTGCGTGCTCGGCGGCGACGACCTGACGGTCTCCGCTGTTGCACAGGGTCGCGACGCGGCCGAATCCATCAACCGTGCGCTCGCTGCCGCCAAGCCGGCCGCTGCAGTCGCCTGAAAGGAGAACCAACATGGCTGATCTCCGCAATAATTTCGTTGGCATCAAATCCCCAAACCCGTTCTGGCTCGCCTCGGCGCCGCCGACCGACAAGGCCTACAACGTCGAACGCGCCTTCAAGGCCGGTTGGGGCGGCGTGGTTTGGAAGACCCTCGGCGAGGAAGGCCCGCCGGTCGTCAACGTCAACGGTCCGCGCTACGGCGCGATCTGGGGCGCCGACCGCCGCCTGCTCGGCCTTAACAACATCGAGTTGATCACCGATCGCGACCTCTACACCAACCTGCGCGAAATGAAGCAGGTGAAGATGAACTGGCCGGACCGCGCCCTGATCGCCTCGATCATGGTTCCCTGCGAGGAACAGGCCTGGAAGGCCATCCTGCCGCTGGTGGAAGAAACCGGCGCGGATGGCATCGAGCTCAATTTCGGCTGTCCGCACGGCATGTCTGAACGCGGCATGGGCTCCGCGGTCGGACAGGTGCCGGAATATATCGAAATGGTCGTGCGCTGGTGCAAGCAGTACACCCGCATGCCCGTCATCACCAAGCTGACGCCGAATATCACCGACATCCGCAAGCCCGCCCGGGCAGCCAAGGCCGGTGGCACCGACGCCGTGTCGCTGATCAACACGATCAACTCGATCGTTTCCGTCGATCTCGACAATTTCGCGCCGAACCCGACGGTCGGCGGCAAGGGCAGCCATGGCGGCTATTGCGGCCCGGCCGTCAAGCCGATCGCGCTCAACATGGTGGCCGAGATAGCGCGCGATCCCGAAACCTACGGCCTGCCGATCTCCGGCATCGGCGGCATCACCACCTGGCGTGACGCAGCTGAATTCCTGGCTCTCGGCGCCGGTAACGTGCAGGTCTGTACCGCCGCAATGACCTATGGCTTCAAGATCGTCCAGGAAATGATATCCGGCCTCTCCGATTGGATGGACGAAAAGGGCCACAGCAATCTGGACGACATCATCGGCCGTGCCGTGCCGAATGTTTCCGACTGGCAGTATCTCAACCTCAACTACATCGCCAAGGCGAAGATCGATCAGGACGCCTGCATCAAATGCGGTCGCTGCTATATCGCCTGCGAAGACACCTCGCACCAGGCCATCACCAACATGGTCGACGGCGCCAGACACTTCGAGGTGATGGATGAGGAATGCGTCGGCTGCAATCTCTGCGTCAGCGTCTGTCCCGTCGAGAACTGCATCACCATGGAAGCCTTGCCGGCCGGCAGCCTCGACAAGCGCACCGGCAAGACCGTCGACCCGAACTATGCCAACTGGACGACCCATCCGAACAATCCGATGGCCCGGCAGGCGGCGGAGTAACACTGGCGACAATTCGCTTGAACATAAAGAGGCGGTCGCAGCTTGCTGCGGCCGCCTCTTCGTAGCTGGCATCGGCCTCATTCAAAAAACATGTTTCGCGGCTCGCGGAAGCATAGAAAACGAGCTATGGGGCACGCGCTGCGAATAATCGCAAAAATAACAATCCAAAGGAGGCGACCATGTCACGCAAGTCCCACACCCTCCACGACGTGAGCTTTTGAGGTCACGTCCAAACGACGTAAGGCTTTCCCATCGGAATCGCGGGTTAAGACTGGCTCACAATTCGTTCATGGCGATGTCGAGCTGATCGAAAAACTCGGCCGCAACGATCCCTGCCCCTGCGGTTCTCGGAGGCGGTTTCAAGAATTGCTGCCTGAAATCAGGCCGCTATGACGGCATCGAGCGGGACTACTATTTTTAGAGATCGGAACTGAGTTCAATCAGCCTGGCATGTGTGACGCAATTTCTTTCGAGGATTGCGTCACCGCTCAAGTGTGGCGCATGCGGAGCCCGTCGACGAAAAGCTGTTCGAGGTACCGTGCCGCATCCTCGAAACGCCCCTCCCCTGAATGTTCCTGCCCGAGCACCGCGCGCACCTGCACGTCGAAATCCGCATAATGCTGCGTCGTCGACCAGATGGAGAAGATCAGGTGATAGGGATCGCATTTGGCGATCTTGCCGGCCTTCGCCCAGGCGCGGATGACCTCGGCCTTTTCATCGACAAGGCTCTTCAGCGGACCTCGGAGCTCATCCTCCACATGCGGCGCTCCCTGCAGCATCTCGTTGGCGAACAGGCGGCTTTCCCGCGGAAAATCGCGGGCCATCTCCAGCTTGCGGCGGATATAGGAGCGGATCTCGCTTTCGGGATTGCCATTGGCGTCGAAGGCGCGCAGCGGCTCCAGCCAGGTGAATAGCACCCGGTCGATCAGCGCGCGGTGCATGGCTTCTTTTGTCCGGAAATAGTAGAGCAGATTGGGTTTCGACATGCCGGCGACCTCGGCGATCTGGTCGATGGTCGAGCCGCGAAAGCCATGCACGGAGAATACGTCCAGCGCGGCCTCGAGTATTACTTCTTCTTTTTCTTCCTGAATTCGAGTGCGGCGTTGCGTCTTGGCGGCTCTGGGGATGGCCATGTCTGGTTTGTTTCTCCTTGAAATCCAAGCCCTTCGGCCAAGCTCTCATTCCCCTGCCCATGCTTTAATTTTGGGCAACTGCCTGTAATTTTGTCGGGAATTTTCGTGCTTTTCGTCTTGAGCGCCGCCACGGAAGTTGTAATGTTTACCAATCGGTCAAATTATCCGTCAGATGTCTTTTAAAGGCAACCGGCGATTTTCCGGGGCGAGAAAAACAAGCAAGCGCGCCGGAAGCGACCATCGGGAACAATTGGGCATGCGCCTTGCATGACCCGGGAAAAACAGGTGAGGATTGCATCATGGTGGCAACGCCAGGAGAAAACATGCGTATCAATGGCGATCGCCTTTGGGACGCACTGATGGACATGGCGAAGATCGGCCCCGGCATCGCCGGCGGCAATAATCGCCAGACGCTCACCGACGCCGACGCCGAAGGCCGAAGCCTTTTCAAGACATGGTGCGACGAGGCCGGCTTGAAAGTAGGTGTCGACAAGATGGGCACGATGTTCGCGACCCGCCCCGGCACCGATCCGAACGCCCTGCCGGTCTACGTCGGCTCGCATCTCGACACCCAGCCGACCGGCGGCAAATATGATGGTGTGCTCGGCGTGCTCGGCGCGCTGGAGGTTGTTCGCACGATGAACGATCTCGGCATCAAGACCAAGCATCCGATCGTGGTCACCAATTGGGCCAATGAAGAAGGTGCTCGTTTCGCCCCTGCCATGCTCGCCTCCGGCGTCTTCGCCGGCGTGCATTCGCTGGACTATGCCTATGGCCGCAAGGACCCCGAGGGTAAAACCTACGGCGAGGAACTGAAGCGCATTGGGTGGCTCGGCGATGAAGAGGTCGGCAGCCGCAAGATGCATGCCTATTTCGAATATCACATCGAACAGGGACCTATCCTCGAAGCCGAAGACAAGACCATCGGCGTCGTCACGCACTGTCAGGGCCTGTGGTGGCTGGAATTCACGCTGACCGGCAAGGAAGCGCATACCGGCTCGACGCCGATGAACATGCGCGTCAATGCCGGGCTTGCCATGTCGCGCATCATCGAAATGGTGCAGGGTGTGGCGATGGAAAACCAGCCGGGCGCCGTCGGCGGTGTCGGCCAGGTCTTCTTCTCGCCAAATTCGCGCAACGTGCTGCCGGGCAAGGTGGTCTTCACGGTCGACATCCGCTCGCCCGACAAGGCGAAGCTCGACCGCATGCGCGCCAAGATCGAGGCTGAAGCGCCTGGTATCTGCGACGCCCTCGGCGTCGGCTGTTCCGTCGAAGCCATCGGCCATTTCGAACCGGTGACCTTCGATCCGAAGCTCGTCACCGCGGTGCGCGACGCGGCAGAGAAGCTGGGCTACAGCCACATGAACCTCATCTCCGGCGCCGGCCACGACGCCTGCTGGGCCGCCAAGGTGGCACCGGCCACCATGGTCATGTGCCCCTGCGTCGGCGGCCTGTCGCACAACGAGGCCGAGGAGATTTCCAAGGAATGGGCGACCGCAGGTGCGGATGTCCTGTTCCACGCGGTCCTGGAGACTGCGGAGATTGTGGCGTGACGGCCATCCTCGCGCAGCACCAGACATTCACACATCGGGAGCAGACACCATGAGCACAGTCATCAAGGGTGGAACCATCGTCACGGCCGACTTGACCTATAAGGCCGATGTCAAGGTCGAAGGCGGTAAGATTGTCGAGATCGGGCAGAACCTGTCCGGCAATGAAGTGCTCGACGCCACGGGCTGCTATGTCATGCCGGGCGGCATCGATCCGCATACGCATCTCGAAATGCCATTCATGGGCACCTATTCCTCGGACGATTTCGAGAGCGGCACCCGCGCTGCCCTTGCCGGCGGCACGACGATGGTGGTGGATTTTGCCCTGCCCTCGCCGGGCCAATCGCTGCTCGAAGCGCTGACCATGTGGGACAACAAGTCGACGCGGGCAAATTGTGATTACTCCTTCCACATGGCGATTACCTGGTGGAGCGAGCAGGTCTTCAACGAGATGGAAGCCGTCGTCCGCGAAAAGGGCATCAACACCTTCAAGCACTTCATGGCCTATAAGGGCGCCCTGATGGTGGATGACGACGAGATGTTCTCCTCCTTCCAGCGCTGCGCCGAACTCGGCGCGCTGCCGCTCGTTCACGCCGAGAATGGCGACGTGGTCGCGCAGATGCAGGCGAAACTGCTTGCCGAAGGCAATAACGGTCCGGAAGCACACGCCTATTCCCGCCCCGCGGAGGTCGAAGGCGAAGCGACGAACCGCGCCATCATGATTGCCGACATGGCCGGCAGCCCGGTCTACATCGTGCACACCTCCTGCGAACAGGCGCACGAAGCCATCCGCCGCGCCCGTCAGAAGGGCATGCGCGTCTATGGCGAACCCTTGATCCAGCACTTGACGCTCGATGAGAGCGAATATGCCAATGCCGATTGGGACCATGCCGCCCGCCGCGTCATGTCGCCGCCCTTCCGCAACAAGCAGCATCAGGACAGCCTCTGGGCCGGCCTCGCTTCCGGCTCCCTGCAGGTGGTGGCCACCGACCATTGCGCCTTCACGACCGCGCAGAAGCGTTTCGGCCTGAATGACTTCACCAAGATTCCGAACGGCACCGGCGGCCTGGAAGACCGCATGCCGATGCTCTGGACCCATGGCGTCAACACCGGCCGCCTGACCATGAACGAGTTCGTCGCGGTGACGTCGACCAACATCGCCAAAATCCTCAACGTCTATCCGAAGAAGGGCGCGATCCTCGTCGGCGCCGATGCCGATATCGTCGTCTGGGACCCGAAGCGTTCGAAGACCATCTCTGCCAACACTCAACAGTCGGCGATCGACTATAACGTCTTCGAAGGCAAGCAGGTGACGGGCCTGCCGCGCTACACGCTAACCCGCGGTGTGGTTGCCATCGAGGAAGGCACGGTCAAGACGCAGCAGGGGCATGGCGAGTTCGTCAAGCGCGAGCCTTTCACCGCCGCCAACCGCGCACTCTCGACCTGGAAAGAGGTCACCGCGCCGCGCAAGGTTCAGCGCAGCGGCATCCCCGCAAGCGGGGTGTGACGCTTGGCAACGGCGTTCCGGTCCATCAGCTCACAACGGCACATATCGCTCCAGATCCGGCAGCAGGACGACACTTTCCTGCTCGTTCGGGTCGGTGCGGGCGATGATGGCTGTCGCCGGCCGGTCGCTGAGATTGGCGGGCAGATGCGGAACGCCGGCCGGAATGTAGAACATCTCGCCGGCATGAACGACAACATGCTCTTCCAATTGATCGCCGAACCAGCAATGCGTCTCGCCGGACAAAGCGTAAATCGCCGTCTCATGCGCGGCATGCAGGTGCGCCTTGGCGCGTCCGCCCGGGGGAATCGTCAGGAGATGCATGCAGATGCCTGTCGAACCCACTGTCTCGGCGGCAATCCCTTCGAAATAGTTGAAGCCTTGTTTCCCGGCATAGGTGCTGCCGGGCTGCACGATGCGGCAGGTTGGCTTCGATGAAACGCTCATGCCATTCCTCCATAAAATTCGATAGATCTGCGGCATCCTCCGGTTCTAAAACCACCGCGATGCCGTATAGGATAACACGCAATCCGCCTCGGCTGCGCGGCGAAAACATGACTGGTAGGTGTTAATGACGTCATCCGCTCCCTCCGTCGTCTCCGCGCGGAACCTCTGCCTCACCTACGAGACAAATGACGGGCCGGTGCATGCACTGAGCAATGTCGATCTCGACGTGCGGAAGGGCGATTTCGTCTCTTTCATCGGCCCGTCCGGCTGCGGCAAGACCACGTTCCTGCGCGTCATCGCCGATCTTGAGCGCAAGACCTCCGGCGACATCACCGTCAACGGCATGACGCCGGAAGAGGCGCGCACCAACCGCGCCTATGGCTACGTTTTTCAGGCGGCTGCCCTTTATCCCTGGCGCACGATCGAAAAGAACATCGCTCTGCCGCTGGAGATCATGGGCTATGCGAAGAGCGATCAGGCCAAGCGCATCGAGCAGACGCTTGATCTGGTCAACCTCACCGGCTTCGCGCACAAATATCCCTGGCAGCTCTCCGGAGGCATGCAGCAGCGCGCCTCCATCGCCCGCGCGCTCGCCTTCGATGCCGACCTGCTGCTGATGGACGAACCCTTCGGTGCCCTCGACGAGATCGTGCGCGATCACCTCAACGAAGCGCTGCTGAAACTTTGGAAGCGAACGAACAAGACCATCTGTTTCGTGACGCACTCGATCCCGGAGGCGGTTTATCTCTCCACCAAGATCGTCGTCATGTCGCCGCGCCCCGGCCGCGTCACCGATGTCATCGAATCCTCCCTTCCGCACGAACGCCCACTGGGTATTCGCGAAACCCCGGAATTTCTGGAGATCGCCCATCGTGTCCGCGACGGGCTGAGAGCCGGGCATAGCTATGAGGAATAGGATCACGCTATGAACCCGCAATTTCTCCTCTGGCTCACTGGTGCCATGGCGGTCTTCATCGGTGGCGCGACTGCTTCGCGGGCCTATATCGCCAACAACAACATATTGATCCTCATCTTCGCGCTCAGCCTCTATTGCGTGGGCAATCTGATGATGGTCCGGCTGATGCGCGAGGGCGGGCTTGGTCTGGCGATCTCCGCCTCTGCCATTGCTCAGCTTGTGGTCGTGAATATCGTTGCCTTCGTCGTCTTCGGCGAGCGGCTCAGTCTGCCGCAGCTTGCCGGCGTCGGGCTCGGCATCGTCGCGATGGCGCTGATGCTGTTTCCGGTGGAAAGGGGCGCGTGACCATGGAGAAGGAGCAATTCTTCAAACATAAATTCCTGCCGGTCACGGCCATCCTGGTGGCAATTATCGTGTTGTGGTACGCCTTTGCCGTCATTCTCAACGCGCCATTCCAGCGCGATCTCGGCCGCCGCGCCAACGTCACTTCCGGTACGATGGAATTCATCGGCAAGACGCTCGCGCAGCCGAAGCCGATCCTGCCGGCACCGCATCAGGTGGCGCAGAATGTCTTCGAAAACACGTTTCTAAGACCGCTGACGAGCAATCGCAGCCTCGTCTACAATGCCTGGGTGACTTTGTCCTCCACGGCTGTCGGTTTCGCTTTCGGGACCCTTTTGGGCATCCTCATTGCCGTCGGCATCGTGCATGTCTTGGCACTCGACCGCAGCCTGATGCCATGGATCATCGCCTCGCAGACGATACCGATCCTGGCCATCGCGCCGATGGTCATCGTCGTCCTGGGTTCGATCGGCGTTACCGGCCTTATTCCCAAGGCGCTGGTCTCAACTTACCTCTCCTTCTTTCCCGTCGCCGTTGGCATGGTCAAGGGATTGCGATCGCCGGAAATCATGCATCTCGACCTAATGCGTACCTACAATGCCAGTTCGATGCAGACCTTCTGGAAGCTGCGTGTCCCCGCATCGGTTCCGTTCCTCTTCACCTCGATGAAAGTTGCGATCGCAGCCAGCCTCACCGGAACAATCGTTGGCGAACTGCCAACGGGCGCCGTCGCCGGCATCGGAGCCAAACTGCTCGCCGGCTCCTATCAAAGCTTGACCATCGATATATGGGCGGCCCTCGTTGCCGGCTCGATACTAGCCGCGGCACTGATTGCCGTTGTCAGCATCGCGGCACGTATCGTCGATCGTGCAATGGGAGGTCGGGCGGCATGAAGAATTCTCATGTGTCGTGGCAAGGCACGCTCTCCTTTCTTCTCTGTCTTGCGGCGCTATTGGCGCTGCCGCTGCTCGCCGCCGATGCCGCCACCCCCATCAGTAGCGGAACCACGTTCGTCATCTTCGTTCTCATTGGTGCCGCGGCCCTTGTTTCTTTCATGAACCTGTCCGCAATCCTCTGTGCGTCGATCCTCTTCTTTGCCGCACATGCAGCCGCCTTGCTTCTGCTGGATGGAATATCGGGCAACGAAGGCACCGCGCTCGCCTCGTTTTTTATCCTGCTTGCCGCGGCGTGGCTGCTGGCCTGGCGCTGCGTCGCCATCCTGTCGGTCACCCCGGCACATTCGACCGCCGGGAGCTATACGCTACGGTTGCTCATTCCCGCGATTTTCGGCGTCTGGATCATCATCATCTGGGAAGCCGTAACGCGCGGGTTTGGCATCCCTTTCATCCTGCTGCCACCACCAAGCGCCATTGCTGCCCGCATTGCCAGCTCCGCTTCCATTCTTTGGACGGATGTTCAGCAGACGATCTTCCGGTCGGTTCTAATCGGCTACATTATCGGCTGCACCAGCGGCTTCATCGTCGCCATTCTCGCCGACCGCTTCGCCTTCCTGCGCCGCGGCCTGCTGCCGATCGGCAATCTGGTCTCCGCCCTGCCGATCATCGGTGTCGCGCCGATCATGGTCATGTGGTTCGGCTTCGATTGGGAATCTAAATCGGCTGTCGTCGTCATCATGACCTTCTTCCCGATGCTGGTGAACACGGTCGCCGGCCTCGCCGCCGCCGGCAATATGGAGCGCGATCTGATGCGCACCTATGCGTCGAGCTATTGGCAGACTTTGTTCAAGCTTCGCCTGCCGGCCGCGGCTCCCTTTATCTTCAATGCACTAAAGATCAACTCGACCCTGGCCCTAATCGGTGCCATCGTGGCAGAGTTCTTTGGCACACCCATGTCGGGCATGGGCTTTCGTATTTCAACCGAGAACGGTCGGTTGAATCTCGATATGGTCTGGGCTGAGATCGCGGTCGCCGCGGTCGTCGGCTCCGTCTTCTACGGTATCGTCGCCGTTCTCGAGCGGATGACGACGTTCTGGCATCCGTCTATCCGTGGTGGAAAGACGTAGTTCAGGATCCTGCCAAGGGATCAGGGCATAACTTCAGAGGGAAAAGGACAAAAAATATGAAAAAACTGATGGTCGCATTGATGGCAAGCGCGATGGCGTTGGCCGCAGCGCAGGCGGCGCAGGCTGCCGACAAGGTGACGCTGCAGTTGAAATGGGTGGCGCAGGGCCAGTTCGGCGGCTATTTCGTCGCCAAGGACAAGGGCTTCTACAAGGAGGAAGGCCTCGACGTCGACATCAAGCCCGGCGGTCCGGATATCGCACCGGAACAGGTAATCGCCGGCGGCGGTGCCGATGTCATCGTTGACTGGATGGGTGGCGCTCTGGTCGCTCGCGAAAAGGGCGTGCCGCTGATCAACATCGCCCAGCCCTATGACAAGTCCGGCCTCGAACTGATCTGCCCGAAGGACGGTCCGGTAAAGACCGAAGCCGATTTCAAGGGCCATACGCTCGGCGTCTGGTTCTTCGGCAACGAATACCCCTTCTTCGCCTGGATGCATAAGATCGGCCTGAAGACCGACGGCGGCAAGGATGGCGTCACCGTCTTGAAGCAGAGCTTCGACGTTCAGCCCCTCGTCCAGAAGCAGGCCGACTGCATCTCCGTCATGACCTATAACGAATACTGGCAGGCGATCGATGCCGGCTTCAAGCCGGAAGATCTGATCGTCTTCAACTATAGCAAGCTCGGCAACGACCTTCTGGAAGACGGCCTTTATGTCAACGAGACCAAGCTGAAGGACGCGAAGTTCAAGGCCAACATGGTCAAGTTCGTCCGTGCTTCGATGAAGGGCTGGAAATACGCTGTCGAACATCCGGATGAAGCCGCCGAAATCGTCATGGATAATGGTGGCCAGGACGAAAATCACCAGAAGCGCATGATGGGCGAAGTCGCCAAGCTCATCGGCACCGGCAAGCTCGACGGGAAACTCTACGATCGCACCGTAGCCGCCCTGCTCGACCAGAAGATCATCAACAAGAAGCCGACCGGCGCCTATACGCATGAGATCACCGACGCCGCGCTGAAATAGGCCCGACGCCGAAAATCCGAAGAAACGTGCGCGGTTCACGCCACGCGCGTTTTTTTCATTTTGTAACAGCCGTGATAAAAGACTGGCTTTGTCGTCGCGTTTGCCTAAAAAACCATGCTTCGATCAAGTATCGTAATGCAGACATCACGAGCACGTAATTGATTTGCAATGCAACGCCCATTAGAATTGCGCGCCACGTAGAAATCATTTTCTCGTGATCTTGCAGGATTTGGAAATCGTTCCCACCTAAAGGGGCAAATTGAGGATGAGGGACTTGCAGGCATGACAGACGGATGTTGATCCGCCGGAAGAGCCGGCCCGCATGCATTGATCCCCCGTGCTCGCGACGGAAAACAGCGAGATCCCGTTACACAAATACCGAACTGGAACTGAACGCATGGCCTTCACGCCGCATAGATTTCTGAGCACGACTGCAATGTTGCTTGTTCTCCTGACGGCACCGGCGGCTTTTGCCGAAGAACCCACCGTCACCGCGCCAAAGCAGAACCTGCCTGCAATCGTCGTCACACAGGCCGTAACACGCAAACTGACCGACAAAGTGGTCGCCACCGGCACCGTGAAAGCGGTGGATGAGGTCTATATCCAGCCGCAGGTGGACGGCCTGTCGATCCGCTCGCTCAACGCTGACGTCGGCGACAAGGTCGAGGCGAACAGCACGCTTGCCACGCTGAACGATGATGCGCTGATCCTGCAGAAGAGCCAGATGGAAGCAACGAAGGCGAAGGGCGAAGCAAGCCTCGCCCAGCTTCGCGCGCAGCTCAACGAGGCCCGCGCCAATGCTGAGGAAGCGGAATTGCAGCGCGTCCGCGCCGTCACCATGGGCGCCAAGGGCACCGTCTCGACCTCGTCGGTCGAGCAGGCGAATGCGGCGGCCGCCGCCAACAAGGCGCGCGTGGCCTCGGCCGAACAGGCAATCGCAGTTGCTGAAGCCGATCTCAAGGTCATCGACAGCCAGATCGCCGATACGGACCTGAAGCTCGCCCGCACGGGCGTCAAAACGCCGGTTGCCGGCACCGTCGCTTCGCGTAACGCCCGCATGGGAGCCATCGCCAACGGCAATGGAGATCCGCTCTTCACCATCATCCGCGACAGCGATCTGGAGCTGGTGGTCGATGTCTCCGAAAGCGACATCACCAAAATTACCCTTGGTCAGAAGGCGCTGATTTCGCTTTCCGGCAGCCGCGAAAAACTCACCGGCTCCGTCCGCCTGGTCGCGCCGATCGTCGATGCGGTGACCCGCCTCGGCGCAGTCCACATCTCCATCGATGACGACGAAAAGGCGCGCGCCGGCATGTATGGCAGCGCCGAGATCATCGTCCGCGAGACACAAGGTGTTTCCCTGCCGCTGACGGCAGTCAACAGCGACGAAAATGGCTCTTCTGCCCGCAAGGTAGAGGGTGGCGTCGTCAAATTCGTCAATGTCCAGACCGGCATTCAGGATGGCGCTTACGTCGAGATCGTCAAGGGCCTGAAGGATGGCGACGAAGTCGTCGCCAAAGCCGGCGCCTATGTTCGCGACGGTGACCACATCACGCCCGTCAAAGAAGCTCCGCAAGCGTCCAACTGAGCGAGAACGGCAAGATGAACTTCTCCGCCTGGTCAATCCGAAATCCGGTCGCCCCGCTCCTCGGCTTTTTCCTGCTGATGGTGGTGGGCGCGCACGCCTTCTTCAATCTGCCGATCACCCGCTTCCCGAATATCGACGTGCCGGTCGTCAACGTGACCGTAACGCAAAGCGGCGCCTCGCCTGCCGAACTCGAAATGCAGGTGACGAAAGAGGTCGAGGACGCCGTCGCCAGCATCAACGGCATCGACGAGATCCAATCGACGGTGACGGACGGCCAGTCGCAGACCGTCGTCATCTTCCGCTTGGAAGTGCCGACGCAGCAAGCCGTTCAGGATACCAAGGACGCGATCGACCGCATCCGCGGCAATCTGCCGTCGACCATCGACGAGCCGATCGTCTCCAAGGTGGATGTTGAAGGCCAGGCGATCCAGAGCTTTGCCGTTTCCTCGCCCAATATGTCGCTCGAAGAACTGTCCTGGTTCGTCGACGACACCGTCAAACGTGCGCTGCAGGGTCAGGTCGGCATCGGCCGCGTCGATCGCTATGGCGGCGCCGATCGCGAAGTGCGCATCGAGCTCGATCCGAACAAGCTGAATGCCTACGGCATCACCGCGCTTTCGGTGAGCCAGCAGTTGCGCGGCACCAATATCGATCTCGGTTCCGGCCGCGGCCAGGTGGCGGGCAGCGAACAGGCGATCCGCGTCCTGGGCGACGCCCGCGATGTCGCCCAACTCGCCGACACCACGATCGCGCTGACCAACGGCCGCTTCGTCAAGCTTTCCAATCTCGGCGTCATCAAGGATACCTATCAGGAACCGAAGTCCTTCTCGCGCTTCAACAGCACGCCTGTCGTGACCTTCGGCGTGTTCCGCGCCAAGGGTGCCAGCGAAGTCTCCGTCGCCAATACCGTGGCTGGCACTTTGACCAAGGTGCGTGCCGAAAACCCGAACGTCTCGATCGAGATGATCGACGATGCGGTCTATTACACCTACGGCAACTACGAGGCGGCGATGCATACGCTGCTGGAAGGCGCGTTGCTGGCGGTCATCGTCGTCTTCCTGTTCCTCAAGAATTGGCGAGCGACGCTGATCTCGGCCGTTGCCCTGCCGCTTTCAGCAATCCCGACCTTCTGGGTCATGAACCAGATCGGCTTCTCGCTAAACCTGGTCAGCTTCCTGGCGTTGACATTGGCGACCGGGATTCTCGTCGACGACGCGATCGTCGAGATCGAGAACATTGCCCGCCATATCAAGATGGGCAAGACGCCGTATCGCGCCGCGATCGATGCCGCGGACGAAATCGGCCTAGCCGTCATCGCCACGACCTTCACCATCATTGCCGTGTTCGTGCCCGTCTCCTTCATGCCGGGCGTTCCGGGCCAATACTTCATCCAGTTCGGCCTGACGGTCGCTTTCTCAGTGTTCTTCTCGCTGCTGGTCGCGCGCCTGATCACACCGATGATGGCCGCCTACTTCATGCGCGCCGAGGATGCCGTCGAAGACCACCACGACAATGACGGCCGGTTCATGCGCGGCTATAGCTGGCTGGTACGGATCACAACAAAGCGGTGGTATACGCGCTATCCGACATTGCTTGCGGCTTTTGCATTCTCCGTCGCCTCCGTCTTCGCGCTCATCATGTTCGTGCCCGGCAGCTTCATCCCTCCGGACGATTCGTCCCGCATCGTGCTGTCGGCCGAACTGCCGCCGAATGCCCGGCTTGACGACACCGAGCAGGCAACCAACGAGATTTACAGGCGCGTGAAGGACATCGACGGCGTCGAGAATGTCTTCGTCCTTGGCGGCGCCTCGCCCAAGGGCGATCTGGAACTGCGCCGCGCCACAGTAACGCTGACGCTCGGCAAGCTTGACCAATCGCTCGTCAAGAAGCTGGTCAACGATGTGGCGGGTTCGCTGCCCATCATCGGCCCCTACCTTCCGAAGGTTACCGTCCACGGCCGCATCAAGCCGCAGTGGGAGGTCGAGAAGGAAGTCTTCGCCAAGCTGCGCTCGATCCCCGACGTCCGCATCACCAAGCTCAATGACCGCGGCGACCGTGACCTGACCTACAACTTCCTCTCCCGCAACGAGAAGGATCTGAACGAAGCGGTCGGCATCCTCGAAGCCAAGCTGCGCACCGATCCGGCGCTTGCCAACGTCAGCGCCGACGGCGCCCTGCCCCGGCCGGAGCTGCAGGTCTATCCGCGCAAGGACGAGGCAGCCCGCCTCGGCATTACGCCGCAGATGATTTCCGATACGGTGCGCGTCGCGACCATCGGCGATATCGACGCGTCGCTTGCCAAGATTTCGCTCGATGATCGCCAGATCCCCATCCGGGTGCAGGCTGCAGTCGGCATGCGCCGCGACCTTGCCGCGATCCGGGCATTGCGCATCAAGACCGCCACCGGCGCGTCAGTGCCGATGTCGAGCGTGGCCAATATCGAATATTCGGAAGGCCTGTCTTCGATCAAGCGCAACAACCGCTACCGCGTCGTCGCGATCGGCGCCGACCTCCCGCAAGGCGTGGCCCTGGACACAGCTTCGAGCCATTTTCTCGCCACCGTCAACAGCGCCAAGATCCCGGCCACTGTCCATCTGGCTGAAAGCGGCGACACCAAGGTCCAGAAGGAAATGCAGCAGAGCTTCGGCAATGCCATGCTGCTGGGCCTCCTGCTGGTGCTGACCGTGCTGGTGCTGCTGTTCAAGGATGTGATCCAGCCCTTCACCATTCTGCTGTCGCTGCCTCTGGCGATCGGGGGCGTGGCGCTGGCGCTGATCGTGACCGGCAATGCCCTCTCCATGCCCGTCATGATCGGCATTCTGATGCTGATGGGCATCGTCACCAAGAATGCCATTCTGCTCGTCGATTTCGCCATCGAAATGATGCACCATGGTATGCCCCGGCTGGAGGCCGTGGTCGAGGCCGGTCGCAAGCGCGCACGGCCGATCATCATGACCTCGATCGCCATGTCCGCCGGCATGTTGCCGTCCGCGCTCGGCGTCGGCGAAGGTGGCACGTTCCGCGCGCCGATGGCGATCGCGGTGATCGGCGGCATCATCGTCTCGACCGTCCTCAGCCTGGTGGTCGTGCCGTCCTTCTTCCTGATCATGGACGACCTGTCGCGCCTGCTTGCCTGGCTCTTCGGCCATCTCGTCGGCAAGAAGGATGTGAACGACGAAGTCGTGACCAAGGAAAAGCTGGCAACCGCCGTCGACGAAAACCGCAAGTCGCTCACGGCACTGGAAGAGCGCCTCGACGCCGTGGAAAACAAGGACGTCCCGCAGCGCGGCGGAAAGGCCAAGACGAATATCCTGAAACTGCCGCCGTTTGCTGCCGAATAGAGCGGCAGGCCGGTAAGCGGAATGACAATGGCAGGGCGGCTTACAGGCCGCCCTGTTCCTTTAGGAAGTCGACGATCGTTGCAACACCATCGCCGCGCTTCATGTCGGAGAACACAAAGGGGCGGGCCTGGCGCATGCGGGTGGCGTCGCGGTCCATGACATCAAGATCGACGTCGACGAAGGGAGCGAGATCCCTCTTGTTGATGACGAGAAGATCGGATTTGGTGATGCCCGGACCGCCTTTGCGCGGAATTTCCTCACCCTGGCAGACCGAGATCACATAGATGGTAATATCGGCGAGATCCGGCGAAAAAGTCGCGGCCAGATTATCGCCACCGGATTCGATGAAGACGACGTCGAGATCGGGAAGCCGCTCGTTGAGGCCGGCAATGGCCTGCAGGTTGATCGTCGCGTCTTCGCGAATGGCGGTGTGCGGGCAGCCGCCGGTTTCGACGCCGACGATACGATCCGATGTCAGCGCCTGCATACGCACCAGCGCCTCGGCATCCTCGGTCGTGTAGATATCGTTGGTCACCACCGCGACGGAATAATCGTCACGCATCGCCTTGCAAAGCTTTTCGGTAAGCGCAGTCTTGCCCGAACCGACAGGCCCGCCGATACCGACGCGCAAAGGTCCATTTCTCGATTTCATGCTCGAAACTCCGATAAAAACATAGAATAGCGGGGCAGACGCGTCTCGCACAGCGGCGAATGACGTAGCTCAACCGCAATATTTGCTCGAGCCCTTCAGGACCGAAAGAGCCTGGTGCCCTGCGTCTCATGACGAAGGCTTGCGATATCGGCGTGCACCGTCGCCGCGCCGAGATCGTCGAGGCTCGATCGTGCGGCCCGCTTGGCGACCTCAGCGATGACGTCTTCCAGCGCCGCCAGGATCGCGACACCATCCCTCTGTCCGGTCACCCCAAGCCGAATGCCTGCCGACAGCATCTGCGATGCCAGCGCATGCAGGAAGGCCGCGAGCGCCTTTTCCCGGGATATACCATGCGCGCCAGCCACGGCGCCGACCGCTACCGGATAAGCCACTTTCGCAGGCAACATGGAAAAGACCGGATGCGGCCAGGCATTGGCGGCGGAGAGGAAAGCTTCGCCGAGCAGCATTGTTTCCTGATGGCGCTCCTTCGAGCCGGCTAGCGCTTCGGCAAGCTCGGCTGCCTCGGCCAGCCGCGCCGCATCCTCGGCCGCACCATGCGCCTCGGCAAGCAAGACGGCATCGTTCCAGACCGAGCCATGGCGTATCAGCGCCGCGACCCAATCCCGAAGGCTTTCCACGTCTTGCACAAGGCCATCATGGACAGCACGCTCGAGGCCGCCCGAATAGGCGAAGGAGCCGACGGGAAACGCCGGCGAGAGCCAAGCCATCAGCCGCAAGAGCGCCTGCAGATCGCCATTCTCCGCCTCTGAAATCCTAGCCATCACGCTCAATCGTGCGAATGATCGTGATGATCGTGACCGTGTCCGTGCGAATGGCCGCCATGCGCATGATAGGCGCCACGCGCCGGCTGGAAGGCTTCGCTGACCTCCGTCACCGTGGCACCGAGGCCTTCGAGCATGGAGCGGATGACATGGTCGCGCAGGATGAGGATGCGGTCTTCCTCGATCTGTGCCGAAAGGTGCCGGTTGCCGAGGTGCCAGGCAAGCTCGATCAGATGCCGGCGATCACGCTGCTTGATCTCGAACAGCTTTTCCGCTGCCGCGACGATTTCGATCAATTCGCCATCTTCCCGTACCAGCAGATCGCCATTGGCGAACAGAACCGGCTCTTTCAGATCGAGCATGACCATCTCGCCATTTTCGAGATGCAGCAGCTTGCGGCGCAAATGCCGGAGATCATGCGGCAACACGACACGATCGATCGGATTGGAGGATGGGGTGCCGGCCGGCAGATAGGAGGTGACGCGTAGCATGACATGTCCAGTTCAAAACTTTATCAGAGCATGCAAAATAGCCGCTTTCCGCGCAAGGGCCAGTACCGGTTTCGTAGACCTATATCCCATGGCCGTATCGATGCGGCTCCCCACGGTCGGGCATCTCTTCCTGCCCTTCCTCGGCCGGAGGGCGCTGCCAGATATGATTCAGCCATTCGCTTTCATGAACGACGCGATTGCGGCCAAGCGCCTTGGCGAGATAAAGCGCCTTGTCCGCGGCGGCATAGACCACCTCTTTCTTGCGCTCGCCCCAAATATCAGCGATCCCCGCGGAAATAGTGATCTTCACCGAGCCGCCTTCGACAGCGATAGCGTGATCGGCAATCCGCGTTTTCACGCCCTCGATGCGGGCGATGCGTTCGGCCATGTCACGACCATGGACGATGGCGCCAAACTCCTCGCCGCCCAGGCGGGCGATCACGTCCCTGCCCTCGAAAATGCCGAAGAAGATCTGTGAGACCGCGATGATGACGGCATCGCCGGAAGCGTGCCCATAGCGATCATTGATCGTCTTGAACCGGTCGACATCAAAGATCACCAGCGAGGCGTCGTCTTTCGCCTCTTCCAACGCCTCGGTAAAGGCGCGACGGTTCAGCAGTCCCGACAACATGTCGGTGCGGCTTAGCCGTTCGAATTCGGCGCGCGAGACGGCAAGCTTATGAATGGCGTAGCCGGCCAGCAGCGCCAATGCGCCGGAAACCGTACCGCCAATGAACCAGGCAAGCAGGACACCAAGCCGGATCGCGTCCAGCATCCGCAACGGCAACAGGCCGAGCCACTCGAGGACAGGCAGCATCACGAGAATGATGGCGACGGACAGGATAACCGCAAGAAAACTCATCTTTAGCGCGAAAATATATATCGTGCGGCGCTGCTGAAAATTACCGAGTTCGGCCTGCAGCGAAATCCACCTTTTCATGCGAATCACCTTCCTCAGCCCACGAATTCGATGAAGTGAGATAGGGGTGAACGCTCTTCCAGGTCTTTAATACGATCGTTAAAATGCCGGACATTTCTCAACTTATAAGCTGCTGGAAATTGGCACTGAACACTTGCGTCACCCAAGGTGAAGTTGCGATATAAACAACCATCGGCGCAAGTCTCTGATTATGCTGTATTAGTTCGAAGAACTCATGAAAAACCCCTGAAATTCAGGGGTTCCCGGTAATTATAGCGATGAAACGTCACGGTTCCCATTAAAACAGGAAATAACGCTGCGCCATCGGCAGCACAGTCGCCGGCTCACAGGTCAGGAGTTCGCCATCGGCGCGCACTTCGTAGGTCTCCGGATCGACTTCGATATGCGGCGTCAGGCTATTATGGACCATCGACGCCTTGGAGATGCCGCCGCGGGTATTCCTGACGGCAACGAGGCTCTTGGCGACGCCGAGCCTGCCGGCGAGACCGGCATCAAGCGACGCCTGCGACACGAAGGTGACCGAGGAGTTTGTCAGGCTCTTGCCGAAAGAGGCGAACATCGGGCGGTAATGGACCGGCTGCGGCGTCGGGATCGAGGCGTTCGGATCGCCCATGGGAGCCGCTGCAATCGAGCCGCCGAGCAGAACCATTTCCGGCTTGACGCCGAAGAAGGCCGGGTTCCAGATCACCAGATCGGCGCGCTTGCCAACTTCGATCGAACCGATCTCATGGCTGAGGCCGTGGGCGATCGCCGGATTGATCGTGTATTTGGCGATGTAGCGTTTGACGCGGAAATTGTCGTTGTCGCCGGTTTCCTGGGCAAGGCGGCCGCGCTGGCGCTTCATCTTGTCGGCGGTCTGCCAGGTGCGGATCGCCACCTCGCCGACGCGGCCCATGGCCTGGCTATCGGACGAAATGATCGAAAAGGCGCCGATATCGTGAAGAATATCTTCCGCCGCAATCGTCTCCTTGCGGATGCGGCTTTCGGCGAAGGCGATATCCTCCGGGATCGATGGCGACAGGTGATGGCAGACCATCAGCATGTCGAGATGCTCGGCAATCGTGTTAACCGTATAGGGGCGCGTCGGGTTGGTCGAAGACGGGATGACATTCGACTGGCCGCAGATCTTGATGATATCGGGCGCATGGCCGCCGCCCGCCCCTTCGGTGTGGAAAGCATGGATGGTGCGGCCCTTGATGGCGCCGATCGTATCCTCGACAAAACCGCTTTCATTCAACGTATCCGTGTGGATCATCACCTGCACGTCATATGCATCGGCGACCGTCAGGCAGCAGTCGATCGCGCCAGGCGTCGTCCCCCAATCCTCGTGCAGCTTCAACGAGGTGGCGCCGGCAAGCACCATCTCCTCGAGCGCACCGGGCAGCGAAGCGTTGCCCTTGCCGGCAAAGGCGAGGTTCATCGGAAAGGCATCGGCAGCCTCGATCATGCGGGCGATATGCCAGGGGCCGGGCGTGCAGGTGGTGGCAAGCGTTCCGTGCGCCGGGCCTGTACCGCCGCCGAGCATGGTTGTCAGCCCGCTCATCAGCGCCTCTTCGATCTGCTGCGGGCAGATGAAGTGGATATGACTGTCCATGCCGCCGGCCGTGACGATCTTGCCCTCACCCGCGATCGCCTCCGTGCCCGGACCGACGATGATGTTGACGCCCGGCTGCATGTCCGGGTTGCCGGCCTTGCCGATCGCGACGATCCTGCCATCCTTGAGGCCGATATCAGCCTTGACGATCCCCCAGGTGTCGACAATCAGCGCATTGGTGATGACGGTATCGACGGCACCGTTCGCCCGCGTTACCTGGCTCTGCCCCATCCCGTCACGAATGACCTTGCCGCCGCCGAATTTCACCTCTTCGCCATAGGTGGTGAAATCCTTCTCCACCTCGATGAAAAGCTCCGTATCGGCAAGCCGCACCTTATCGCCGGTCGTCGGCCCGAACATGTTGGCATAGGCGGCGCGGGAGATTTTATAAGGCATAAATCAAGCTCCTTGGGAGGAAAGAATAGGGGTCTTGTCGGCGATGCGCCTTAGGCGACCAAGGGAAATATAATGATCGACCAGCCGCTTCTCCGCCGCAAACGGGTGGCCATCCCATCCGGTATGGCTGAAGCCGGTGATGGCGATGCCCTCGCCGGGATAGCGCAAAAGCAGCTCGGCGATCGCGACCATGCCGCTGCTCGGCACGACATAAGGACCGGGGTCGTAAGCTGCGAGCGCCTCATCGACACTCTCATGAACCGACTGGTCGATGACCACATGACGTTTGCCTGTGGCATTGCAGAAGGCGGTGAATTGATTGGTGTAATCGTCGCAGAAATCACCGAGTTCCGGATGCGACAATGCCAGCGGCGCACGGAGGGCAGCGAACTTGCGGGGATCGCGGACGCTCCAGATTTCCGATGCCGCCGCAACCGGCGCACTGTTGCGCCACTCGGCAGAACCGAGCATGGCACGCGCCGGCCGGCCGGTATTGCAGACCGCGACAATATCCGTGCGGCTACCGCCCGTCTCTGTGGAGCGGCAATCATTGAAACGCACGACCAGATCGGCGGCGTCGATCTCCGGCGCCGCTCCTTCCGCAATCTCGCCGTTGCCGACGATCATGATCCTGCGTCTGGCGCTCACTGCGCACCCTCCGGCCCATCGGCCAATGTCTTCAGCTCCTTGGTCCGCTGCTCCGTCAACGTCGCCTTGCATCCGGTAACGAGCATCGGCTCCATCGTCCCGCCCCGCGCCTCAAATCCTTCCGCCTCGCATTGGCCATCGCGATAATCGACCCAGGCGCGCTGCGCCTTGACCAATGCTTTTTCGGCACCCTTTTGGTCGTCTTCGAGATCCGCATCGGTGGCAACCATTGCCGCGCGCGTCTTTTTATATTGCTCGTTCAATGCCTTATCGGCCTTGTCGTAGTCCCGCTGCGCGCAGATGTTCATGTCCATCTGCGTTTGCGCATTGGCGCAGTCGACCTCCGGCTCGTCCGGATCATTTTGCGCATAGGCCGAACCGCACATCAAAACAGTCGCGACAAACGCGCTGGACGCAAGCAATCTCAAGGACATGCTATCTCCTATACGCCTCAGAGCTTGCCCATGATCTGCTGGCGGAAGCCATAGACCTCGCGCTTGCCGGAGAGTGGGATCAGCGTCACCGAGCGCGTCTGGCCCGGTTCGAAACGCACTGCGGTCCCTGCAGGAATATCGAGACGCATGCCCTTGGCCTTGTCGCGGTCGAAGGCGAGACCACCATTCGTCTCGGCAAAATGATAGTGGCTGCCGACCTGCACCGGGCGGTCGCCGGTATTGGAGACTTCCAGCGTTACCGTCGGTGCGCCGGCGTTCAGTTCGATGTCGCCGCTTGCGGCAAGAATTTCACCTGGAATCATGGCTTTTTCCCTTGCCGTCGTTCAGCGGATCGGCTCGTGCACGGTCACGAGCTTCGTTCCATCCGGAAACGTCGCCTCGACCTGTACGTCGTGGATCATCTCGGCAATCCCTTCCATCACCTGGTCACGGCTGATGACATGGGCGCCGGCTTCCATCAGCTCGGCGACCGGGCGGCCATCGCGAGCGCCCTCGACGACGAAATCGGTGATCAGCGCGATGGCTTCCGGATGGTTGAGCTTAACGCCGCGCTCCAGCCGCCGCCGCGCAACCATTGCCGCCATGGAAATCAACAGCTTGTCTTTTTCTCTCGGAGTGAGGTTCATCGCCTACCTATGTGATTGCTATTGCTTGAACTACAGATTCCAGACTTTCGGCACTGGCGCTGCGTTGCGCAAGGCGGAAATGACCGGGATCAGGATTTTTCTGAGAGCGAAGCCGTCGGGTGCCGCGAGCCGCACCACCAGCTTGTCGCGCCATTGGCTGACGCCGCCCATGTGCCCCTCAACGAGAGGCCGCACCTTGGCGAGATAGGTCTCCGCCAGCGGTCCGGCATAGAGCAGGGTCGCGAAAGCCACTTGGCCGCTCAGAACAGCACGCTCGGCCGTCAACGCCGCGACATCACCGTCGAGCCGCAGCTCCTCGGCATGGATCAATCGCCCAGCGCGGCGGATGCGCCAGCGGTCGCGAAACAAGCCCTGCGCCATCGCCTCACCCATGGCTTTGCGGCCGAGCAGGATTGCTTCGACGGCCAGAAATTCGGCGGTTTCGTCGAGATCGACAGCGAGCTTGCGCGACAGCGAGGCGCGGTCAAACAGAATGGTTTCCTGCGGCAACCAATCGACGCGCGCGCCAGCGCCGACCTTGATGGAAGTCACGACTTCGGCGGTGCCTGCGGATGCCTTGTAAATCTTCTCGCAGGCCTGGGTGGTCGCATCGATGCGCGTGCCCGGCCCAGCGACGATGCTCCAATCCATCCGGTCGCCGCCGGTCAGGCCACCGGCCGTGTTGATGATAACGGCTTCCATGGAATTATCGAACGTATCGGGCAGACGAATCTTCGCCGCACCGTCCTGGAAAAGTTCGGCAAGGCGCGTGCGCCCATCAAGCGCCTTAGCCGCCAGATGGCCGCGCCCGCGCGCCCTCTGCGGTCTTGTGCTCGCCGCTGCCATCACCATTCCGCTTCTCCACTCATCACATCATGCCATCGCGGATCATTGAAACCCGTCGAAGAACAAAAGCAAGCAATTTCCGTGCCTTATGAAGCCACACGGAACATTGGCCGGCTGCGGCGGATATCCGCTGCATTTTTCACCAGATGATGAAAAGAACGGCAATGGCTTCACACCGTCAGGTGCCTGCGGGCCTCCGGCGTATCCAGCGTCTCCGCCAGCCCCTCATGGACGATCTCGCCGCGATCCATGATGTAGACGTAATCAGCAAGTTCGCGGCAGAAATCGAGATATTGCTCGACCAGCAGGATCGCCATGCCGGTGGAATCCCTGAGATAGCGGATCGCCCGGCCGATATCCTTGATGATCGACGGTTGAATGCCTTCGGTCGGCTCATCCAGCACCAATATTTTCGGGCGCGTCACCATCGCCCGGCCGATCGCCAATTGCTGCTGCTGGCCGCCGGAAAGATCGCCGCCACGGCGCGACAGCATGGATTTCAGCACCGGAAACAGATTGTAGATGTCCTCGGGAATGTTGCGGTCGCGGCGTGGCACGGGGGCGAACCCCGTCTCCAGGTTTTCCTTCACCGTCAATAGCGGAAAGATCTCGCGCCCCTGCGGCACATATCCGATGCCATGCTTGGCGCGGGCAAAGGGCGCCATGCCGTTCAGCGTTACCCCGTTGAAGGCGACCGAACCTGCCGATAACGCATGCTGGCCGGTAACAGCGCGCAGCAGCGAACTCTTGCCGACACCGTTGCGACCGAGCACGCAGGTGATCTTCCCCATCTCAGCCTTGATGGAGATGCCGCGCAGTGCCTGAGCGGCGCCATAGTGCAGATTTGCGTTTTCGACTGTCAGCATCTCATCGCCCCAAATAATTCTCGATCACCTTCGGATCGTTGCTGACGAAATCGATCGAACCTTCGGCCAGCACAGAGCCTTCCGCAAGGCACGTCACCTTGACGCCAAGGTCGCGGATGAAGCCCATGTCGTGCTCCACCACCACCACGGACCGCGTCTTGGCGATCTCCTTCAGCAGCACCGCCGTCTCCGCCGTCTCGGCGTCGGTCATGCCGGCAACGGGCTCATCGACCAAAAGAAGCTTCGGCTCCTGCGCGAGCAGCATGCCGATCTCCAGCCATTGCTTCTGCCCATGCGAGAGATTGGCCGCCAGTTCGTCGCGCCGGTGAGAGAGGCGCACCGTGTCGAGGATTTCGTGGATGCGGTCGCGATCTTCCGGCGTCAGGCGGTAGAAGAGCGTCGAGAAAACACCGCGCTTGCGGTTGAGCGCCAATTCGAGGTTATCCCAGACCGTATGACTTTCGAACACGGTCGGCTTCTGGAACTTGCGGCCGATGCCAAGCTGGGCGATGTCGGCCTCGTCCTTATTGGTCAGATCGATCTGGCCGTTGAAGAACACCTCGCCCTGATCCGGCCGCGTCTTGCCGGTGATGATATCCATCATCGTCGTCTTGCCGGCGCCGTTCGGGCCGATGATGGCGCGAAGCTCCCCCGGCTCGATGACGATCGACAGCGAATTCAGCGCCTTGAAGCCATCGAAGGAGACGGAGACGTTGTTGAGATAAAGCATGCTGTTAGGCTTGATGTCCGGGATCATGGCTTCACTCCGCCGCCTGGATGGTCGTCTTGTCGGCTTCGTCTTCCTCGACCGTGGGCTTTGCGCTGACCGGCTTGCGATCGCCGCCGATATATTGCGCTATCGTGCCGACAATGCCCTTGGGCAGGAGCAACGTCACTGCAACGAAGAGGCCGCCGAGCGCGAAGAGCCAGAAATCGGGGAACAGGCCAGTGAAGATCGTCTTGCCGCCATTGACGAGGATGGCGCCGATAATCGGGCCGATCAGCGTCGCCCGGCCGCCGACCGCTGTCCAGATGACCACTTCGATGGAATTGGCGGGAGCGAATTCGCCGGGATTGATGATGCCGATCTGCGGCACATAGAGGGCACCGGCAATGCCGGCCATCATCGCCGACACGACGAAGACGAAAAGCTTCATGTGCTCAACGCGGTAACCCAAGAAGCGCGTCCGGCTCTCCGCATCGCGCACGCCAACCAGCACCTTGCCGAATTTCGAGCGCACGATGGCCGAGGACAGCATCAGTGCCAGCGCCAGAAACAGCGCAGTGATGGCGAAGAGTACGGCGCGCGTGCCATCGGCCTGGATGTTGAAGCCGAGGATATCCTTGAAGTCGGTCAGACCGTTATTGCCGCCGAAGCCCATGTCGTTGCGGAAGAAGGCGAGCAGCAGCGCATAGGTCATCGCCTGTGTGATGATCGACAGATAGACGCCGTTGACGCGCGAGCGGAAAGCGAACCAGCCGAACACGAAGGCAAGCAGACCGGGAGCCGCCAGCACCATGATCATGGCGAACCAGAAATGATCGAAGCCATACCAGAACCAGGGCAACTCCTTCCAGTTCAGGAACACCATGAAGTCCGGCAGGATGGGATTGCCATAGGTGCCGCGCGGTCCTATCTGCCGCATCAGATACATGCCCATCGCATAGCCGCCGAGCGCGAAGAAGGCGCCATGGCCGAGCGAGAGAATGCCGCAATAGCCCCAGACGAGATCGAGCGCCAATGCCAGCAGCGCATAGGTCAAATACTTGCCGAACAATGACATCAGATAGGTCGGCACATGCAGCGGGCTGGTTTCCGGCAAGGCCAGATTGGCGAGCGGCACGAGCACGGCCACAGCCAGCAGGATCGCGATGGCGATACTGATGCGGCGGTCGAGCGAGCGGAGGAGAAAGGCCGTGATCATGCTTCCACCGCCCTTCCCTTGAGGGCGAAGAGCCCGCGCGGACGTTTCTGAATGAAGAGGATGATGAGGACGAGAACCAGGATCTTGCCGAGCACCGCCCCCGCATAGGGCTCAAGGAACTTGTTGAGGATGCCGAGCGAGAAAGCGCCGACCAGCGTTCCCCAGAGATTGCCGACGCCACCGAAGACGACAACCATAAAACTGTCGATGATGTAGCTCTGGCCAAGGTTTGGCGAGACGTTGTCGATCTGCGAGAGCGCAACGCCTGCCATCCCCGCAATGCCCGACCCCAGGGCAAAGGTGAAAGCGTCGACCCAGGGCGTACGAATACCCATGGACGAAGCCATGCGCCGGTTCTGAGTCACCGCCCGCATCTGCAGCCCGAAGGCCGAACGCTTCAGCAGCAACAGCAGGGCGACGAAGACGCCGAGCGCGAAAACGATGATCCAGAGACGGTTCCAGGTGATCGAGAGGTAGCCGAAATCGAAGGAGCCCGACATCCAGGAGGGATTGCCGACTTCCTGATTGGTCGGCCCGAAGATCGAGCGCACCGCTTGCTGCAGGATCAGCGAAATGCCCCAGGTGGCGAGCAACGTTTCCAACGGCCGGCCATAGAGAAAACGGATGACGCCGCGCTCGATGACGAGGCCGACGGCGCCGGTCACCAGAAACGCCACCGGCAGTGCGATCGCCAGCGACCAGTCGAAGAGTTCAGGATAGGAGCTACGGATGACGCTCTGGACCATGAAGGTGGAATAGGCGCCGAGCATCACCATCTCGCCATGCGCCATGTTGATGATGCCCATGACGCCGAAGGTGATGGCAAGCCCGATAGCGGCAAGCAGCAGCACCGAGCCGAGCGAAAGCCCGTACCAAACATTCTGCACCGCATCCCAGATCGCCAATTGGCTTTGGATGCCGGCAATGGCGGCCGCGACATCGGGCTTCAGGCTGTCGTCTACGGAGACAGAAGAGAGAATGCCGATGGCGTCACGTCCGCCTTCGTTCTTGATCGTCTCGATCGCCGCCTTCATCTGCTCCGGCGAGCGATCGGAGCCGAGCACAGCAACCGCGCGCGCCCTCTCGAGCACGCCGCGAATTTCGCCGTCCTTTTCGTTCTTTAACGCCGCCTCCAATGCCTCCAGCGAATCCGCGCTTGGCGATTTCAACACGGATTGCGCCGCCTCCAATCGGACGCCGCGATCCGGGCTCATCAGCGTCAGGCCACCGAGCGCCGCGCGGACCGAGCGACGAAGATTGTTGTTGATCTTGATTTTGCCGAGGTTGCCCTTGGCTTCCTGGCCCGCCGCCTGTCCGGTCAACGGATCGATCAGGGCCATGACATCGCCCGAAGATTTGGCGATGAAGACCTGATTGTCGGATTTGCGGACATAAAGATCGCCGTCCGAAAAGGCCTGCAGCGTCGGCACCACCTTGGGATCGCCAGTCTTGGCGAGGCTCTTCACGATCTCATCCGCCTGCTGGAAGTTCGCCGGACCCAGCGCGTTGATAAGACTATGCGCATCCTCCTGGGCACGCAGCGCTGTCGCCGTCAGCGCCAGCATCAGGCAAAAGCCGGCGGCAAGCGCCACGGCCATGCGGTAAACGAATTTGTCGAACATCGCGCGTCCCCTCATGCTGTCGCGGGCAGAGGAGCCTGCCCGCGACGAGCGCACACTAAAAGCTGAACTCAGGAACCCTTGCCGCCGCACTTGCCGGTGGAGACGTTGAAGTTGCCGCAGTTAAGCGGCATACGCCAATCCGAGATCAGGTCCTTGCTATCAGGCAGGTAGTCCGACCATTCCTTGCCGACCACTGCAGGGGTCTGCGAAACAACGTCGAACTGGCCGTTCTCCTGCACTTCGCCGATCAGCACCGGCTTGGTGATGTAGTGGTTCGGCATCATCGTGGCGTAGCCGCCGGTAAGGTTCGGCACGGAAACGCCGACGAGCGCGTCGATCACCTTGTCCGGATCGGTCGTACCGGCCTTTTCGACGGCCTTCACCCACATGTTGAAGCCGATATAGGCGGCTTCCATCGGGTCGTTCGTGACCCGCTTGTCGTTCTTGGTATAGGCGTGCCATTCCTTGATGAATTCGGCATTGGCAGGCGTATCGACGGACTGGAAATAGTTCCAGGCGGCGAGATGGCCGACCAGCGGCTTGGTGTCGACGCCAGCAAGCTCTTCTTCGCCGACGGAGAAGGCGACGACCGGAATATCTTCCGCCTTGACGCCCTGGTTGCCGAGTTCCTTGTAGAAGGGAACGTTGGCGTCGCCATTGATGGTGGAGACGACCGCCGTCTTCTTGCCGGCCGAGCCGAAGGCCTTAATCTTCGAGACTTCCGTCTGCCAGTCGGAGAAGCCGAACGGCGTATAGTTGATGATGATGTCTTCGTCCTTGACGCCCTTGGACTTCAGGTAGGCTGCAAGGATCTTGTTGGTCGTGCGCGGATAGACGTAGTCGGTGCCTTCAAGAACCCAGCGCTGCACGCCTTCGTTCTGCATCAGGTAATCGACGGCAGGGATCGCCTGCTGGTTCGGGGCAGCGCCGGTGTAGAACACGTTGCGCTCGGATTCTTCGCCCTCGAACTGCACGGGGTAGAACAGGATCGAGTCCAGCTCCTTGAACACCGGCAGGACCGACTTGCGCGACACCGAGGTCCAGCAACCGAACACGGCGGAAACCTTGTCCTTCTGGATCAGCTCGCGGGCCTTTTCGGCAAACAGTGGCCAGTCGGAGGCCGGGTCAACGACGACGGGCTCCAGCTTCTTACCGAGAACGCCGCCCTTCTTGTTCTGCTCATCGATGAGCATCAGCATGGCGTCCTTCAGCGTCGTTTCCGAAATCGCCATGGTGCCGGAAAGCGAATGGAGAACGCCAACCTTGATGGTGTCGTCGGCCGCAAAAGCTCCATGAAATGCAGTCGTCGACATGATGGCGCCCAGAAGCGCGCCGGAGACAAGAGTCTTCAGTTTCATGTGTAGTTCCCCTCTTTTTGTCTGCTGCAACGGCCCGTAAACAAAGATTAACCGTTGCCTGCCGCGACTATCCGGCAGCACCGGGGGATTCCACATACGTAATATGACGTAGGAAACGGGGCGAAATGTGCAGCATATTAGCGGCCCATGCACTTAAGGGCTGCTGCATTCCGTGTTACGACATCGGCTAGACTTGGAAAGACTGCTGAAGGATGGGCATGGCGGCGCGGCAACGCATCATTCCGGTGAGACGCGAATATAACCGCTGGGTCGCGAACCAGACGCTGGAAGACTATGCGCTGCGCTTCACCGCCAAAAGCGCCCGGCAATTTTCGTCACAGCGCATCTCGCAGACGGCGATCGGCGCCATCTCTTTTCTGGCGCTGGAGGCGATCGGCGGCGCCATTACGCTCTCTTACGGTACGACCAACGCCTTCTATGCCATCATCGTTGCCAGCATCGCCATGCTCGCGATCGGCCTGCCGATCAGCCGCTACGCCATCCGCCATGGGGTCGATATCGACCTGCTGACGCGCGGCGCGAGCTTCGGCTATATCGGCTCGACCATCACCTCGCTGATCTATGCCAGCTTCACCTTCATGCTGTTTGCCATCGAGGCGTCCATCATGTCGGGAGCGCTGGAGCTGACGCTCGGGATACCCCTGTGGATCGGCTATATCGTCAGCGCCGTCATGGTTATTCCGTTGGTGACCCATGGCGTCCGTCTGATCAGCCGGTTTCAGTTGTTGACGCAGCCGTTCTGGATCGTCCTCAATATCCTGCCCTTCGTCTTCATCGCCTTTTCAGATTGGGGAAAATTCGATCTCTGGCGTGCCTTTGCGGGCATACATCATGCATCAGGTGCGTCCGGAACCGCCGCTCCCTTCGATCTCGTGGAATTCGGTGCCGCTTCCGCCGTGATCCTGGCGCTGATGTCGCAGATCGGGGAGCAGGCCGATTTTCTGCGTTTCCTGCCGCCGGAAGGCCGTCGTAAATGGCGGCATCACCTGGTGATCTTTCTTGCCGGTCCCGGCTGGGTGATCATCGGTGCACTGAAGCTACTGGCCGGCTCCTTCCTCGTCGTGCTGACGTTGAGTTCCGGTGTCCCCGCCGATCGCGCCGCCGACCCGGCGCAGATGTATCTGACCGCCTTCGGCTATATGATCCCCTGGCACAACGCCGCGCTGCTGTTGATGGCCGCTTTCGTCGTGGTCTCACAGCTTAAGATCAATGTGATGAACGCCTATGCCGGCTCGCTGGCCTGGTCGAATTTCTTTTCTCGGCTGACCCACAGCCATCCCGGCCGCGTCATCTGGCTGGTCTTCAACGTCGCCATCGCCCTGCTCTTGATGGAACTCGGCATCTATAAGCTGCTGGAGGAAACCCTCGGCATCTTTTCGATCATCGCCATGGCCTGGCTCTGCACGATTTCCGCCGATCTCTTCATCAACAAACCGCTCGGCCTTGCCCCTCCCGGCATCGAGTTCAAGCGCGCCCATCTCTACGACATCAATCCAGTTGGCTTAGGCGCCATGGCGCTCTCGGCGACGATTGCCCTCATCGCCCATTTCGGTGTCCTCGGTGCGGTTGCCGCCTCGCTCGCTCCCTATATCACCTTAGTCATTGCCTTCATCGCCTCGCCCACGCTCGCCTGGGCAACCAAGGGCAAATTCTACCTCGCTCGCAAGCCGCGCCAAAGCTGGAAGCGCCTGACCACCATCACCTGCTCCGTCTGCGAACATCCTTTCGAGCCAGAGGATATGGCCTGGTGCCCGGCCTATGCCGCGCCGATCTGCTCGCTCTGCTGTTCGCTCGACAGCCGTTGCCACGACATGTGCAAGCCGAAGGCGCGGCTCAACACGCAGGTCGGCACCGTCGCCAAGACCCTGCTGCCGGAGACCGTCGTCGCCAAGCTTGCTACCCGTCTCGGCCGTTATGGCATTGCTGTTGTGGTGGCGTTGACGGCCGTGGGCGCCATCCTGGCGATGATCGCGCATCAGGTCGGCTCCGCTTCGCCGGAAACCGCAGCGGTGGTCGACCGCACCATCCTGATCGTCTTCTTCGTCTTCGCCGTCATTGCCGGTGTCGTCTGCTGGTTCTATGTGCTCGCCCATGACAGCCGGGTCGTCGCCGAGGAAGAATCCTCGCGCCAGAACACGCTGCTGCTCAAGGAAATTGCCGCACATAAGAAGACGGACGCGGCTTTGCAGAGTGCCAAGGAGGCCGCAGAAGCCGCCAACCGCGCCAAGAGCCGCTACGTCGTCGGCTTGAGCCACGAATTGCGCACGCCACTCAATGCCGTGCTCGGCTATGCCCAGATCCTCGAGCGCGACGAGACTATCCCGGCGCCGCGGCAATCCTCGCTGAAGGTCATCCGCCGCAGCGCCGAACATCTTTCCGGTCTGATCGACGGGCTGCTGGATATTTCCAAGATCGAGGCCGGCCGGCTGCAGGTCTATTCCAACGAGATCAACATTCAGGATTTTCTCGACCAGATCGTCGACATGTTCCACCCGCAGGCACAGGCCAAGGGTCTCGCTTTCGTCCATGAGCGATCCGCTGCCC
Source organism: Martinezella paranaensis (assembly GCF_014200235.1). Taxonomy (NCBI): domain Bacteria; kingdom Pseudomonadati; phylum Pseudomonadota; class Alphaproteobacteria; order Hyphomicrobiales; family Rhizobiaceae; genus Martinezella; species Martinezella paranaensis. Next base: position 53,768 of record NZ_JACHBI010000002.1, read on the forward strand.
TGCCCGATTATGTCCGCACCGACGAAAAACGGCTGCGACAGATCCTCGTCAATCTGCTCTCCAACGCCATCAAGTTCACGGATACGGGCAGCGTGCGCTTCGAGGTCGGCTATCGCAGCCAGGTCGCTAGCTTCACCATCGCCGACACCGGCCGCGGCATCGCCGAAAAGGACCTCACCCGCATCTACGAGCCCTTCCAACGTGGCGAGGCCGACAGCGTCCGCCCGATGCCGGGCCTTGGCCTGGGGCTGACCATCACCCGATTGCTCACCAATACGCTCGGCGGCGAAGTCTCCGTCGTCAGCGAAAAGGACAGGGGCTCGACCTTCAAGGTGCGGCTGATGCTGTCGGCGGTGATCCGGCCGATGAAGCCACCGGCGCAGGAACAGCGCATCGTCAGCTATGAAGGCCCGCGCCGCACCATCGTCGTCGTCGATGACAATGAGGATCATCGCGAACTGATGCGCGAAGTGTTGTCGCCGCTCGATTTCATCGTGCTGACGGCCAATGGCGGACCGGACTGCCTGACGCTGATCGAAGGCATCAAACCGGATCTTTTCCTGGTCGACATCTCCATGCCGGGCATGAACGGCTGGCAACTGGTCTCGCGCCTCAGGGAGAGCGGCCAGATGGCGCCGATCCTGATGCTGTCGGCCAATATCGGCGACGGTGCCGCCGCCAAGGACAGTGACCACAGCCATAATGACGCCATCGCCAAGCCGATCGATATCCGCCAGCTTCGCGACAAGCTCGCGCTGCATCTCGGCCTGAAATGGGTCTATGCCGACGGCTCCGTCCCCGTCCTGCCGAAACCCGCCCTACAGATGAAAAGCCCGGGGATAGAGCATGTGCGCGAGTTGATGCGGCTTGGCGAGATCGGCTACGTCAGAGGCATCGAAGCGAAGCTCGCGGACCTTGCCAAGCTGGACGAAAACCAACCCTTCACCGACGCTCTGCGCACCTATGTCCAAGCCTTCGATCTCGCCGGTTTCCTGGATTTCCTGCGCAGATTCGACAATGAAAAGGTAGAACCGATTGGCTGAGACCGCCCTTCCCCGCGACATAGTCTTGCTCGTGGACGACTCGCCGGAGGCGCTCGGATTCCTGACCGACGCCCTGGAGCAATCGGGCTTCTCCGTGCTGATCGCGACATCGGGGCAGGCAGCGCTGAACATCGTCGATCGCATCACGCCGGACCTGATCCTGCTCGATGCCGTGATGCCGTCCATGGACGGTTTCGAGACCTGCCGGCGGCTCAAGGCCAATGCCGGCGTCGCGCAGGTGCCCGTGGTCTTCATGACCGGACTGACCGAAACCGAGCATGTGGTGCATGCGCTGGAATCCGGCGGCGTCGACTACCTCACCAAGCCGATCAACGTCGACGAACTGCGCGCCCGCATCCGCGTCCATCTGCGCAATGCCCGCTCTGCCCAGAGCGCCAGGGTGGCGCTCGACGCCGCCGGCCGGCACCTCTTGGCGGTCAAAGGCGATGGCGCTATCCATTGGTCGACACCGCAAGCGACGCGCCTCGTCAATGCCGCCACCGGCAGCGACGACGGCCTCGATCTCGTGGCGAAACACATCGCCGCCTTCATGCGCGAACGGCCAGGCTTCGGGCGCGACAACCCATTTTCCATCAACAACGGCAGTCAGGCCGCTCTGCAGCTCGCCTTCCTCGGCGCGATCGGCCCCGACGAATATCTCTTTCGCCTGACCGCCACCAACCAGCGCGCCGATGACGGCGTGCTGCGTCAGCATTTCGCGCTCACCCAGCGCGAATCCGAAGTGCTGCTCTGGATCGCCAAAGGCAAATCAAACCGCGATATCGGCGAAATCTTGGGACTGTCCGCCCGCACGGTGAACAAACATCTGGAGCAGATCTATGTGAAGCTCGGCGTCGAAAACCGAGCATCCGCGGCGGTAAAGGCAGCGCATGTGCTGCATGAGATGTAACTGAGGTCATCCTCCACCGCATGGCGGAGGGAAGGAATTAGGCCTCTCGATCCAACAGCTTGCGCCCTCCGAAAAACCACGGAAATGCCGTCGTTACCGCCTGAACGCAAAGAAGCCCGGTCAATGACCGGGCTTCCAGTTCGAACGCACCGCCGGTAAGCCGACGATACGGATGATTACTTTTCGATTTCGGCGTAGTTGTACTTGCCGTCGGAACCCTTGGACCACTTGTACATCACGTAGTCCGGACGGGTGATGTCGCCCTTTTCGTTGAAGCCGAGTTGGCCGATGGCGGTCTTGTAGGGGCCCTTTGCCTTCAGCGCGTCGGCAACAGCCATCGGGTCGCTAGATCCGGCAGCCTTTGCGGCGTCGGCGATGACCTGCATGGCAGCATACGCATAGAGCGTGTAGCCTTCCGGCTCATAGCCGGCAGCGCGGAACTTGGCGACCAGGTCCTTGGAAGCCGGGTTCTTGCGCGGATCCGGCGCGAAGGTCATCAGCGTGCCGTCAACGGCATCGCCGGCGATCGAAGCAAGTTCGTTCGAGACGATACCGTCACCGGACATGAAGTGAGCCTTGACGCCCTGGTCGGCCATCTGACGCATGATCAGGCCAGCTTCGGTGTGCAGACCGCCGTAGTAGACGAAGTCGACGCCGGCGTTCTTCATCTTGGCGATGAGGGCCGAGTAGTCCTTGTCGCCGGGGGTGATGCCTTCATAAAGAACTTCCTTCACGCCAGCGGCGTTGAGGTTCTTCTTGGTTTCGTCGGCAAGGCCCTGGCCATACGGGGTCTTGTCGTGAACGACGGCAACCTTGGCGCCCTTGAAGTTGTCGGAAATGTACTTGCCGGCAACTGCACCCTGCTGGTCGTCACGGCCGCAGGTACGGAAGGTGTTCCACAGGCCGCGTTCGGTGAAAACCGGGTTGGTGGAAGCCGGGGTGATCTGCAGGATGCCGTTTTCGGCGTAAACTTCAGAAGCCGGGATGGAAACGCCCGAGTTGAAGTGACCGACAACGAACTTCACGCCATCAGCGACGAACTTGTTGGCAACCGAAACGCCCTGCTTGGCGTCGGAAACGTCGTCGCCGAGTTCGAGCTTGATCTTTTCACCGTTGATGCCGCCGGCCGCGTTGATGTCGGCAACCGCCTGTTCAGCACCCTTCTGGAGCTGAGCGCCGAAAGCCGCGTTTGCACCCGTCAGAGGCCCTGCAACGCCAACGATGATGTCAGCCTTCGCAACGCCGCTAAGCGCGATCATCGCCGACAGAGCCACGGCCGACAGAAGATACTTCTTCATATTGTTACTCCCAATTTTTTGAGCGGGTTCCGTTTGATTTGCCGTGCGCAATACCCACCAATCATCGCGCCGGTAAGCTTGTATTTCGAAGTCTGGAGGGCATGATCCCGAAAGTGTCGAGCTGTTTTGGATAGGATCAAGCCCACCTTGTGTTCAGACTGAGCCTAGTTTCGGCGCACTGTCAATTCTTCTTCTTCCACGAGAAGGCAGAAGTTTTTTCATACAGCCAATAGTAGTTGTTCACCATCTGGTAGGTGCGGCGATAACGATACCCAGCCGTCGAGAAAATAAGGAGAAGAACCACATCGAGGATATAGTTGCCGAGGTCGAAAACCGGACCGTTGAACAGCGCATGATGCAGGAATTGCAGCCCGAGGCCGATCAGGAACGTATAGATCACCGCCAGCGGATACGAGTTCCAGTTGCTCGCCACAGCGCGGCCGGCACGCCATGCCGTCCAGAAACCCAAAAAAACGATAATGGCACGAATGACGAGGCGCCCGCCGCTATCGCTTTCGAAGAAAAGTCCTTGCATATCAAATTCTCCGCAGAACGGGGCTCAATGGTGACCGCCTTCGAGATAGGCGGAACGCACTTCCGGATTGGCGAGCAGTTCCTGGCCGGAGCCGCTCATCGTCACCCGGCCGTTGACCATGACATAGGCGCGGTCGGAAAGCTTCAGGGCCGCAAAAGCGTTCTGCTCGACCAGGAAGACGGTGAGCCCCTGGCTCTTGTTCAGAACCTTGATGGCTTCGAAAATGCCCTTGACGATCAGCGGCGCGAGGCCGAGCGACGGCTCGTCGAGCAGAAGCAGCTTCGGGCGCGCCATCAGCGCACGGCCGATCGACAGCATCTGCTGCTCGCCGCCCGACAGCGTACCACCACGCTGCGACTGACGCTCCTTCAAGCGTGGAAACAGGGTGAAGATCTTCTCGACGTCCTCATTGAAATATTTGAGCTTGTCGAGGCTCGCACCCATCTGCAGGTTTTCATAGACCGTCATGCGCGGGAAGATGCGCCGCCCCTCGGGTGACTGCGCGATACGCAGCCGGGCGATCTCATGGGTCGGCATGTGGGTAATGTCGCGGCCGTCGAAGGTCACCGAACCAGTGCGGGCTTGCGGGCTGCCGCAAATCGTCATCATCAATGTCGACTTGCCGGCACCGTTGGCGCCGATCAGGCTGACGATTTCGCCGCTGTTGACTTCAACATTTACGCCGGCAAGGGCGCGGATATTGCCGTAATAGGTTTCGACGCCTTCAACTTTCAGAAGCGGTTGCCCCGTCATCGATGTTCGCCCTCTTGGAGGTGCTCGACTTCGGCAATCACCTCTTCCACTTCTTCATCTTCGACACCCAGATAGGCCGCGATCACTCTCGGATCGTTCTTGACCTCATCCGGCGTACCATCGGCAATCTTCTGTCCGTATTCCAGCACGACGACATGGTCGGAGATTTCCATCACCACGGACATGTCGTGTTCGATCAGAAGGATCGACGTATCGGCATCCTTGCGAATGCTGCGCAGGAATTCGTTGAGCACCAGCGACTCGCGCGGGTTGAGACCGGCGGCCGGCTCGTCCAGGCATAGGAGTTCGGGGCCAGTACACATGGCACGGGCAATTTCCAGACGACGTTGCGCGCCGTACGGAAGATCGCCGGCCGGATCGTCGGCGCGATCGACAAGATCGGCCTTCTCCAGCCAGAAGCGTGCCAGCTCGATGGCATTCTTGGCCTCGGCGCGATATTTGCCGATGCCGAGCAGACCAAGCACGGTAAAGCCGGACGCGCGCATGAGCTTGTTGTGTTGCGCGACCAGCAGGTTTTCAAGCACGGTCAGGCCCGAGAACAGGCGGATGTTCTGGAATGTGCGCGCCACCTTGGCTTCGCGCGTGATCCGGAAATCCGGCAGCCGCTCCAGGAGGAACTGCTTGCCACTCTTCTGATTGAGCGTAATCATCCCCATCGTCGGCTTGTAGAAACCGGTGATGCAGTTGAACACAGTGGTCTTGCCGGCGCCGTTCGGTCCGATCAGCGCGGTAATATCGCCGCGCTTGGCCTCGAATGAGAAGTCGTTGATCGCCATCAGGCCGCCGAACTTCATCGACAGGTGATCGACCTTCAGCAGGATGTCGTCGGGGATTGCGGTCACAGCGTTCATCAGCCGTGGCCCTCCTTTGTAAAGCTGCCGGAGACCGCTTTCCGCTCCTTGAGGAAGGCGGTCGGCTCGCGCGTGCCGACGAAGCCGCGCGGCTTGATGATCATCACGACCACCATGGCGAGCCCGAAAATCAGCATACGGTAGAGTTCCGGGGTGAAATCAGCACCGAAAATTATCTTGAGGAAGCCCATGTCGCGCAGCAATTCCGTGCCGCCCACCATGGCGATCGCGGCGATGGCGATGCCCTTCAGCGAACCCATGCCGCCAAGCACGACGATAGCCAGGATGACAGCCGATTCGAGGAACACGAAGGATTCCGGCGAGACGAAGCCCTGACGCGCGGCAAAGAACGAGCCGGCGAAGCCGCCAAACATCGCGCCGGTGGCGAATGCCGTCAGCTTCGTCGTCACCGTATTGATGCCGAGCGAGCGGCAGGCGATTTCGTCTTCGCGCAAGGCTTCCCAGGCGCGGCCGATCGGCATCCGCCGCAGCCGGATCGTCACATAGGCGGTCAGCATGCAGAGCGCCAGGATGACGTAGAACAGGAAGATCTTGTACCAGGCCGACGAGATCGGCAGGCCGAAAGTCTTGATGACGTTGTGCGGATCCTTGAGATCGAAGGTATAAAATCCGAACAGCGAGGCCTTGGTGATGTTGGAAATGCCGAAACTGCCGCGGGTAAGATCCGTCCAGTTGGTGATGACGATCCGGATGATTTCACCGAAAGCCAGCGTCACGATGGCCAGATAGTCGCCGCGCAGGCGCAGCACCGGGAAGCCGAGGATCATGCCCCACAACCCGGCGAAGATGCCAGACAACGGCAGCAGGATCCAGAAGGACAGGCCGAAATGCGTCGACAGAAGCGCGTAGGAATAAGCTCCGACCGCATAGAAGGCGACGTAACCGAGGTCGAGCAGGCCGGCGAGACCGACGACGATGTTCAGGCCCCAGGCAAGCATCACATAGATCAGGATCTGGATGCCGAAATTGTCGACATAGGTCAACGATCCCTGCGCACCGAAAAGCGCCAGCGCCAACAGCGGATAGACGAGCAGGAAGACCAGCGCTATCGCGTTAAAGTTCTTCGAGATGAAGCCGGGTTCGGCTTCGACGGGCGGAGCCTTCGCCTTGGCGGCTTTCATGGCCGCCAGATTGGGCTGTACGAACACCGTCATGACGAAACGGCCGACTGCAGCGATCGCGACGATGGATGCCAACAGGCCCCAGCGCTGAATGATGATCAACTGGTTGTCGATATTCTGCTCGGTCTTCAGGCCGATATAGAGCACGAACATGCCGAATGCGATGAGCGCTGTCCAAAGGGCGTCGGTAAGCCCTTTCTGGACAAGGCCGGGCGCGGTCTTGCCTGGAACGAAATTTGAACTTGCCATGGCGTTATACCTTTTCGACTTCCGGCCGTCCGAGAATACCCGTCGGCTTGAAGATCAACACGTAGGCCAAGATGCCGTAGGTCGCGACATCCTTGTACGCGATAGCGAAATTGCCCGACCAGAACGACTCGATGAAACCGATCATCAGTCCGCCGAGAACGGCACCCGGCAACGAGCCGATGCCTCCGAGAACGGCCGCGGTGAACGCCTTGACACCGGGAACGAAGCCATCGGTAAAGTTGGCGACACCATAATACATCAGGTACATCGTGCCAGCGACAGCGGCGAGCGCTGCGCCCATGATGAAGGTGACGGAAATGGTGCGGTCGACATTGATGCCAAGCAGTGCCGCCATCTTGCGATCCTGCTCCGTGGCGCGCTGGGCGCGGCCAAGCGCGGTCTTGTTGACCAGATACCAGAAAGCAGCGAGCAGAACGACCGTGCAGATGAAGATGATGATCTGCTTCAACGACAGCGATACGCCGCCGATGTTGTAGACATCGCCCACCAGCGTCGGGATCGGCTTGTTGCGCGGGCCCTGTGCGACCTGGATGAAGTTCGACAGCACGATCGACATGCCGATCGCGGTGATCAGCGGCGCCAGGCGGAACGAACCGCGCAGCGGCCGATAAGCGACACGCTCGATCACCCAATTCCACAGGCTCGTCATCAACATGGCGACGATGAGCATCACCAGAAGCATGATTGCCACCGGCAGTCCTGCAAACAGCGATACGAGAACCAGGTAAGTGATAAGAGCGGCGAATCCGCCGAGCATGAACACGTCGCCATGAGCAAAGTTGATCATGCCGATGATGCCGTAAACCATGGTATAGCCAATGGCGATCAGGCCGTAAATTGACCCGAGAGTCAGCCCGTTAAGGAGCTGCTGGATAAAATAATCCATATGTCATTTCCCCTGGATGCGGAGTTCATCGACCGCATCTCTTATTGGTTAGGGTTTCCTTCAAGAGGGCCCGTAGGGGCGATTCCATACTGTTTTCGAAGGAAATGTGAAGCCAAAAAGGCAGGAAATTGACAAAATCTTTTCAAAAGGCGGCGCAATGACGCAATTCGAGCCAGAAAAGATAGAAAAACAGCATTCTCTGGCTCAAAAATAGCCAAGACAATCCGCCTGTGTATTTCGGTCAAAAAAATCTCTTCAGAAACGGGCTCCTGAGAAGCCCGCTCTCTTCCCTTCAGACCTGACGGTCAGGAGCGCATGCGCGCACCTTCGGCATCGAACAACGGCTGCGACTGCAATGTCGCAGGCAGTATTTCGCCGAGCAGTTCGATCGACCATCCCTGCGTCTCGTCGGCAATCTCTTTCGGCACGTAACCAACGGCGACCGAGACGCCGGAGGCGTGCGCATAGCCGCCCGAGGTCACCCAGCCGCAGACGGCGCCGTTGTGATAGATCGGCTCATCACCGATAACATCGGCATCTTTCGCTGCGAGAATAAACGTGCGCAGCCGCAAGGCCCCTCCCTCCGCCTTCTCCCTGGCCGCCACCGATTTGCCGATGAAATCGGCCTCCTTGGATAGCGCCACGAATCGGCCAAGCCCCGCCTCCAGCGGCCCATAAAGCGGGCGGTATTCGCGTGCCCAACTGCCATAGGATTTGTCGAGGCGTAGCGCGTTCAATGCCCTAAGACCGAAGAGCTTGATACCGAATTCGGCACCCGCCTCCATCAACAGATCGAAGAGGTAGCGCTGATATTCCGGCTTCATCCAGATCTCATAACCGAGATCGCCGGTGTAGGAGACGCGGCCGACGATGGCGGGCGCCATGCCGAGATCCATGCGGCGGATGGACATGAAAGGAAAAGCGGCTGCGGAGAGATCCTGATGCGTCAGCTTTTCCAAGAGCTTGCGCGCATTCGGCCCCGCGATCGAAAGTCCAAGCAGCGACAGACCGAGCGCCTTCAGCTCTACCGATCCGTCCTTGGGCAATTGGCTCTCGAACCAGCGCATATGATAGGCCTCGGCTATGCCGGAGCCTATGACGAGGAAATCCCCCTCGCCCAGTTTGGCGAGCGTGAAGTCGCCTATCAGCTTGCCGTCATGCTTCAGCATCGGCGCCAGCGTCATACGGCCGACGGCCGGAATACGGCAGGCCAGCAGCCGATCAAGAAAGGCTTCCGCGCCCGGTCCCTTGACCGAATATTTGGCAAAGCCGGAGGTCTCCATCAGGCCGACGCTGTCGCGCACCGCCTTCGCCTCCGCGCCGACCACGTCGAAATCATTGGAACGCCGCCAGGAGAACTCATCCGCTTCACCCGCCGGCGCGAACCACAGTGCCTGTTCCAGTCCATAAGATGCGCCGAAGACGCCACCAGCAGATTTGAGCTTGTCGTAGATCGGCGTCGTCAGCAGCGGCCGTGCCGCCGGCAGTTCCTCGTTGGGATAGCGGATGGAGAAACGCCGCGCATAGTTCTCGCGCACCTTGGCGTTGGTATATGCCAGCGTCGCATAGTCACCGTAACGGGAGACATCCATGGCGAAGACGTCGAAGCCGGGATCGCCATGGATCATCCAGTTGGCAAGCGCCAGCCCCACGCCGCCGCCCTGGCTGAAGCCGGCCATGACCGCGCAGGCAGACCAGTAGTTCGTCAGCCCCCGCACCGGCCCGACCAGCGGATTGCCATCCGGCGAGAAGGTAAAGGGGCCGTTGATAATCTTCTTGATGCCGGCATTGTTGAAGGCGGGGAAATGGCGGAAACCGACTTCGAGTTCTGGCGTGATGCGCTCGATATCCTCGGCCAGCAGCTCATGGCCAAAATCCCAGGGCGTCGTCACCGGCGACCAGGGGCGACAAGCCTTTTCGTATGTGCCCATCAGCATGCCCTGCCGCTCTTGGCGCAGATAGATCTCGCCGTCGAAATCGACGCAGTGCATCAGCTCCTTACCGGTCGTCCTGTTGAAGTCGGCAACCTCCGGCATGTCCTCGGTGATCAGATACATGTGCTCCATAGCAAGCACCGGCAGTTCCAGCCCGACCATGCGGCCTACCTCGCGCGCCCAGAGGCCGGCGGCATTGACGACATGCTCAGCGACGATCTCGCCCTGATTGGTCATCACCCGCCAGGAACCGTCCTCGCGCTGCACCAGCTCCTCGACCTTGGTGTGCAGGTAAATCTCTGCACCGTTCTTCTTTGCCGAGCGCGCATAGGCATGCGTGGTGCCATAGGGATCGAGATGACCTTCGACGGGATCATAGAGCGCGCCGACGAACTGGTCGGGATCAAGAAGCGGCATCATCGCATGCGCTTCCTTCGGCGTCAGCAATGTCGCCTCCAGGCCGTTGTAACGCCCTTTGGCGAGGATCGATTTCAGCCAGTCGAAACGCTGCGGCGTCGCCGCCAGCATCAGGCCGGACGTCATGTGCAGGCCGATATCCTGGCCGGAATAGTCCTGGATTTCCTTGTAGAGCTCGACCGTATATTTCTGCAGCTTGGCGACGTTGGGATCGCCATTGATCGTGTGCATGCCGCCGGCCGCGTGCCAGGTCGAACCCGATGTCAGCTCGGAGCGCTCCAGCAGCACGACATCCGTCCAGCCGAATTTCGTCAGATGATAAAGCACCGAACATCCGACGACCCCACCGCCGATGACGACGACCTTGGCATGGCTTTTCATCCCGAAATCCCCTGTGTTCGGCGCGAAGTCGGCGAGAGTTTCCCCGCCCAACCGACCGTATTTGCAGGGCAGCCTAGAGACTATCCGTGAGGCCAAATAGCCCGAACTGCGAAACCGATATGTCTGTTTGCGCCATCACAATTGTTCGGATCGCGCCATTTATTTCCTGGCGCATAAGCCCTTAGCCGCTCAATCAGCAAACCCTGCCGTCAGGGCGAACTCGCGCCCCATCTCCATCAGCTCCTCGAAGACGCTTCCGGCATAGGAGCGAGGGACGATGATCTCGAAAAGGTAGGGGCCGGTGTGGGCCAGATTGGCGCTGACGTGGCAGCACAGCATGTTGGCCGACCGCCCCTCGGCGAAGACCTGCGGGTGCAAGTCCACAGCCACGCATTTCGCCAGAATACGCCGGACACTCGGACCCGAAAGGCGCAGCAGCACACGGCCGTCGCTTTGTTCGAAGAAGGAAACGCGGCCGGCATCCAATAGCGCAAGATCACGCGCCAGGCTCTCGGCTCCCAACACGTCCGACACCACCAGCCACTCGCCCGGCCCCGCCTGGCGCACCGAAATATCCGCCATGGCGTTCAGCGCCGCCAACGTCCAGGCTTCCTGGCCCGCATGGGCGAGCACGGAAAATATAACGGGACGGCGGACGACGGCGAGATGGTTCGGATTGGGTTCCGCCTCGAAGCCGGAGATGTGGTCTTCCAGCACATGCCGGTTCTGATATGCGACGCTCATCGATCCCTCATCCCAAAAGCTTCTTGTTGGCAGGATCGACGAAGACCGGATTGCACACCTCGGCAATCACCTCCTCGCCGCGCAACCCATCCCAGACGATCACATGTTCACCGATCCGCTCGCGGCCGGATTTCAGGAAGGCCAATGCGATGAAATGGCCAAGAACCGGTGAGAAGCAGGCGGAAGAAACATGGCCCTGATCATTCGCCGTCGACGGCTTTGCGCCTTCTTTCAGGAGGTGCGCACCCGCCCGGATTTCCTTGGTGGCATCGACTGGCTTCAGCCCGACGAGCTGGACACGATCGGCGGCGGTCAGGCCAAAGCGGGTCGAAAGCCGCTTGCCGATGAAATCCGGCTTCTGCGTCGCCATCATCCGGCCGAGGCCTACATCATCGGGCGTGGTGCGGCCATCCAGCTCATTGTGGGTGATATGCCCCTTCTCGACGCGGAGCACATTCAGCGCCTCAACCCCGTAAGCGCAAATACTGTGCGCCTTACCCGCTTCCATAATGGCATCCGCCACAGCCTCGCCATAGCCAGCGGGAACGGCGAGCTCATAGGCCAGTTCACCGGAGAAAGAGATGCGGAACAGTCTCGCCTTCAAACCGCCCTTCAGCATCACTTCTGCGGCGGCAAGGAACGGGAAGAACGCGTCGGAAATATCGTCCTCGACAATCTGTTCCAGAACCAGCCGCGCCTTCGGCCCAGCAATCGCCATCTGTGCCCATTGATCCGACGAGGAGACGAAACGCACGTCGAGCTGCGGCCAAAGGGTCTGGGCGCAGAATTCCATATGCGCCATCACCTCTCCAGCCATCGCGGTCGTGGTGGTGAGGAAGAAATGGTTTGGCGACAGCCGGCTCGTCGTCCCGTCGTCGAACACCATGCCGTCCTCGCGCAGCATCAGCCCATAGCGCGCCTTGCCGATCGGCAGTTTCAAAAAGGTATTGGAATAGAGCCGGTTGAGAAACTCCGCCGCATCCTTGCCGAACACTTCGATCTTGCCGAGCGTCGAGACATCGCAGAGGCCGACATTGTTGCGGACATTCAGCACCTCGCGGTCGACGCTGTCGCGCCAGTCTTTCTCACCCGGGCGCGCAAACCAGGCGGAGCGATACCAAAGGCCCGCTTCGACGAAGGTCGCACCATTTTTCTTCGCCCAGCCATGCAGAGGTGATTCCCGCACCGGCTGCGCATGCTTATCGCGCGCCGTACCCGCCAGGGCACCGAAGGAGACGGGCGTATAGAAAGGCCGGAACGTCGTCGTGCCGACAGCCGCCGGGCTGACGCCGCGCATGCCGGCGATGAGGCCGGCGGCGTTGACATTGCCGAGTTTACCCTGGTCGGTCGCCATTCCGCTCGTCGTATAACGCTTGGCGTGCTCCACATGACCAAAGCCTTCGCGCAGGGCCAAGCCCAAGTCTTTCGCATGCACATCGTTCTGGAAGTCGACGAAAGCCTTGTCCTTGGCGCCCGGCACATGCCAGATGGCCGCAAAGGACGGATCGTAATCGCCTTCGACCTCCGGCATCTCAGCCTCCTGCGCCCTGCGCCCGAGACTTTGGACGATCAACCGTGCCTTTGCAGCGCCATCGGCGAGACAGCCGGAAACACTGTCGATACCCGCAGCCGATCCGGCAATCTCCATCTCGCCGCCGACCGTCGGCGCCATGAAGGCCTGTTGCTCGTCCGACCACACCGGCTTTGCGCCACGCTGACAGGCAAGATGAATGATCGGCGACCAGCCGCCGGACATGGCAAGCGCATCGCAGGCGATAAATTCGTCCAAGCCGCCACGATCGGCAATCACGCCGCTGATGCGATGCCGGCCCTTCGTGGCCTGTACGGTGCCGCCATGAATGATGCGAACACCCTGCGGCGCAACATCTGAAGAGGCGCTGCGCGTATCAATAATGGCCGATATTTCGACGCCTTCCGCCGCCAGATCCAGTGCCGTGCGATAGCCGGACCCGCCATTGGTGAACACCGCCACCTTCTGGCCCGCCACAACGCCATAGCGATTGAGATAGCTGCGCATCGCACCAGCCATCATCACGCCCGGTCTGTCATTGCCGCCAAACACCAGGGGCCGCTCTTCCGCGCCGGTCGCCAGGATGGCGCGTTTGGCGGCGATGCGCCAGAGACGCTCGACCGGCAGATCGGGCGACGGCATCGCCACATGCTTCTGCACTTTTTCGACCGCACCGAAGACATTGTCGTCGTACCAGCCGAAGACCGTCGTGCGTGGCATCAAAGTGACGTTCTCGAAGCTCTGGAGTTCGTCGAGCGCCGCATGAACGAAAACATCCGCGGCGACGCCGCCGATCGACAATCTCTCCGACAGCAGCGATCCGCCCAGACGAAATCCTTCGTCTGCAAGAATGATGCGGAGCCCCGTGCGCGCAGCCGTCAGCGCCGCCATCAGCCCGGCCGGGCCGGAACCGATCACCAGCAGATCACAATACGCCCAGGCCTTCTCATAGCGATCGGGATCGGCCCGCATCGCCGTCTTGCCGAGACCGGCGGCACGGCGGATCAGCGGCTCATAAACCTTTTCCCAGAAAGCCGAGGGCCACATGAAGGTCTTGTAGTAGAAGCCGGCGCCGAGGAAGGGCGAGAGGAGACCATTGAACGAGGCAATGTCATACTTCAGTGACGGCCAGCGGTTCTGGCTGACGGCGGTCATGCCTTGATAGAGTTCGGCGACTGTGGCGCGTGTATTCGGCTCCCCGCGCCCATCCTTACCGATCGTCACCAGCGCGTTCGGCTCGGCCGAGCCCGCCGTCAGAATTCCGCGCGGACGATGATATTTGAAGCTGCGGCCAACGAGCAATTGGTCGTTGGCAAGAAGGGCTGCGGCGAGCGTATCGCCCTCCATCCCCTTCATTTCCCTACCGTCGAACTTGAACGAAAGCGGCCGGCTGCGGTTGACGAGGCCGCCGGAAGAAAGGCGATAGGCCGTCATTGCGCCGCCTCCTTCGCCTTGTCCGCGGCATCGGTGACGGAGAAGACCTCATGGGTGACATTGCTGCGGTCGACGATCAGCCAGCGGCGGCAACCGGCCGCATGGTGCCAATATTCGAGAATGCGCCCGCGCTCGTTGTCTCGGATATAGACATAACGATGCCAGTCTTCATCCGGTGCGGATGGCGCCGGACGATCGGCGGAAGCAGAACCGCGAATGGTGAACTCTTCTTTCGGGCGCGTGCCGCAATGCGGGCAGGTGATCAGGCTTGCCATTTGTTTCGTGCCCTCAATGCAGATTCGGCTGCGGACCCTTGCCGCTTTCATCGATCACAAAACCGCGTTCGAAACGATCGAGGCGCAGGAGGCGGCTGACCTCATGGCTTTCACCCTTTGCGATCAGGTGCGCGAAGCAGAAGCCGGAGGCGGGCGTCGCTTTGAAGCCGCCATAATTCCAGCCGCAGTTCAAATAGAGATTGTCGATCGGCGTGCGGTCGATGATCGGCGAGCCGTCCATGCTCATATCCATCACCCCGCCCCAGCTACGCAGCACGCGGACGCGCGACAGGCCGGGGATCAGCGACACCCCCTCCTCCATCGTATGTTCGACGGTGGCGAGATTGCCGCGCTGAGCATAGGAGCTGTAATAGTCGATATCGGCGCCGAAGACCAAACCGCCCTTATCCGACTGCGATATATAGAAGTGGCCGGCGCCGTAGGTGATGACGTGATCGAGTACCGGCTTCAGCCCTTCCGTGACGAACGCCTGCAGCACATGGGTTTCGATCGGCAGTTCCAGATCCGCCATGCGCCCAAGAATAGAAGTATGGCCAGCCGCCGCCAGCGCCAGCTTGTTGCAGCCGATGAAGCCGCGCGTGGTCTCGACACCGGTCACCACGCCACCTTCGCGGCGAATGCCAATCACCTCGCATTGCTGGATGAGATCGACGCCGCGGCTGTCGGCGCCGCGCGCATAGCCCCAGGCGACGGCATCGTGCCGCGCTGTGCCGCCCCGCGCCTGCAGCAACCCGCCCAGGATCGGAAAGCGCGCGTGATCGAAATTGAGATAGGGCATCATCTTGCGGACCTGATCGCGGTTCAGCAGTTCCGCATCGACCCCGTGCATCCGCATGGCATTGCCGCGCCGGGCATAGGCGTCGCGTTGCCCATCGGAGTGGAAAAGATTGATGATACCGCGCTGGGAGATCATGGCATTGTAATTGAAATCCCGCTCCAACCCTTCCCAAAGCTGCATCGAAAATTCATAGAACGGCTCGTTGCCGGGCAAGAGATAGTTGGAGCGGATGATCGTGGTATTGCGGCCCACATTGCCGGAGCCGAGATAGCTCTTTTCCAAGACCGCGACGTTGGTAATGCCGAACTCCTTGGCGAGATAATAGGCCGTTGCCAGTCCATGCCCGCCACCACCGACGATGATGACGTCATAATGCGATTTCGGCTCCGGAGTTCGCCAGACAGGCTGCCAATGACGGTTTCCTGAAAGCGCCTGCTTCAGAAGCTGATATGCCGAATAACGCATGTATCAATCCCGGTCTCTACGCGGCTACACATTTGCATATGCAGCAGAAACGACAAGTCCGGAAAGGACGGAAAACCTTCGCAAACAGAACATGTTCTTTCCCGAATGCGCAGCAAGGCGAGGCACTGTATCTTAAAGAACACGCGGCACCCAGAGATGTTGTCGACAACGGCGCATGGATGCGAACCCCCGTTGCAGAAGCCCGATCCAAGCGTTAGGCGGTTGAAACGTGATCGGCACGAGGTCTAAATTTTGAAGTGAAGACCTCTTAAATATTATATCTTTAAGCTCGAAACACGGACGAGCTGCGGAAAGACGACAAGGCGAATGCTCGCGACCTTTGAAAAAGCGGCCCTTGAGGCAGGTAAGGCCATATTGGAGGTCTACCGTGCCGGTTATGCCGTCGCCTTGAAGCAGGATATGAGTCCCGTCACCATTGCCGATGAACGCGCCGAGCACATTATTCTCGAACATCTGACGCGCGACTTTCCGGCCATTCCCGCGGTTGCCGAGGAATCGGTGTCTGCCGGTAAGATTCCCGACGTTCGCGGCCGCCCTTTCTTCCTGGTGGATCCGCTCGACGGTACGCGCGAATTCATCGAACATCGCGACGAGTTCACCGTCAATATCGCCTATATCCAGAATGGCGTCCCGGTCGCCGGGATCGTCTTTGCGCCGGCGCTCGGCATTGCCTTCACCGGCGAGGCCGGCAAGGCACGTAAGCTCGCCGTCACCGACCATTTCACCATTGCCGACCGTTCCGCAATCGCGGTACGCGCCCGGCCCGAGCATTTGCTGGCGCTCGCCAGCCGCTGCAACAGCAGCCCGAAGACGGATAGTTTCCTGGCGGAAAATGCCGTCACCGCCTGCACGTCGATCGGCTCTTCCCTGAAATTCTGCCTGCTGGCCGAAGGCAAGGCCGACGTCTATCCGCGCTTCACGCGCACGATGGAATGGGACACGGCCGCCGGTGACGCAGTTTTGCGCGCTGCAGGCGGCTCGACCGTCACGCTCGATGGCCGCCCGCTTGCTTACGGCAAGATCGATCAGAGCGAAGATAGCGATTTTGCCAACCCCAATTTCATCTGCTGGGGCGGCGGGAAAAGCCTGGTCGACGCCTAAACACCACTCCAGAAGCGTAAGTTTTCACTGACGAAAACTCATAGAACAACCGGCTTTTCCGTTGCGATAACAGCGAATTGCCGGATTTTCTGCGTCGCCATCACCACGCAAATCAGCTCGCGCCGGCTTTCCTTAAAATTATTATCAAAGTGTTACCAAGCGCTTAGGCAATTTTTAAATGTGGCAAGTTAGAGTGGCTCCCGTGGTCTTGAGTATGTGTAGAGAGTCCAATGACCGAAATGATACGTCCCCGAGTGAAGTATGTCATCGGCCCCGATGGCAGCCCGCTTACGATCGCCGACCTGCCGCCGCCGAACACGCGCCGCTGGGTTATCCGTCGTAAGGCCGAGGTTGTCGCCGCGGTGCGCGGTGGTCTGCTGAGCTTGGAAGAAGCTTGCGAGCGTTATACGCTCACTGTCGAAGAATTCCTCTCCTGGCAGTCGTCCATCAATACCCATGGTCTTGCCGGCCTGCGGACGACCCGCATACAGCAGTATCGTCACTGACGGCTGCAACACCGACGCGACATCAGTTTGATCTTTATTTCGGGCCTTTTTCCTTCCTCAACAGGATATGAAGAAGGCCCGAAATCATGGTGGAACCCGCATAGAACCATAGGCCCGGCTGCGTAAACGCAGTGGCGAACCCACTGGTCTTGGCGGCGGCAATGACGATCGCCACCAGCAGCACGTCCGCCATCGACCAGCGCGCCAACTGCGGCACGATATGGTCGAAAAAGAACCCGCCCTCACTTTTTCTCCGCGTTCCCATCGCTTCAACGGCAAGGCTCACGGTCTTCAAGATCGGCAGCGCCACGGAGACCAGCGCGACAATGGCGGCAAGAAGATAGTTTTCCGTCTGCCAGAGGGAAGCGATGATGCCGAGCAAGGATGGCGTATCGCTGAAGAAATAAAGCTTTTCGAGACGGACCAGCGGCAACACAAGGCCGAAAGCTAGCAGAAACGGGACAGTGACCAGAAGCACAGCTTGCAGATTGCGCATTGGTGCCTGAAACCTCTCAAGTGGTTGCATCGCCCTTATCACAGCCCGCATAGCGCAGAAGCCCGAAAATCAAAATCGTTTTTCGAACGGCGGCAACCCTCAGCGACCGCTGCTTGCCAGCGGCGACAGGTTTGTTAGCATCGACCTAAGACAGGACGTTAACCGACGTCGAACCGAAACATTGCAGGTCAGAGGACAATCATGGACATCCGCAACGAAGACAACGCATCGGGCGGACGCTATGTCGCGACAGTCGAGGGCCACGAAGCCGAGATGACCTTCTCGCGCGCCTCCCCCAAGCTGATCATCATCGACCATACCGGTGTTCCCGATGCGCTTCGCGGCAAGGGCGTCGGTCAGGCGCTCGCCCTTCACGCCGTCGAAGAGGCCCGCAATGGCGGCTGGAAGATCATTCCACTCTGCCCTTTTTTCAAGGCGCAGGCCCAGCGCCACGAAGAATGGCGCGATGTGGTGAATATGTAGCCGCGCACTGGAGATCGAGAATCTCCTTTTGAAAACACCAAAAGCCGTGCATGGCCGGCCATCCACCATGGCCAGTCATGCACGGCTTTCGAGCCGCCTTCCGTCGCTTCTCGCATAATCCCAAAAATCGTTCCGATTTCGGAACGGAACTATGTGAGGATCAAGACATGGCGACAGAATGGTTAATTCAGGCGCGTGCCCTCATCGGGCCCGAGCCATCGCGCTCTTCGAGCGCTGCGGCCTTGGCATATTCGGCCTGCATTTCTTCCAGCGATGTTTCCAGCGCCTCTTCCTGCACCTGCAATTCCCGGATCGACACTTGCAGATTGTCCGCGCGCTGACGTGCGGCCTTGGCAAAGGTCGGATAGGCAAAGTGGTTCGGATCGGAAATGCCGGACTTTTTCTCTTCCAGCACGATCTGGCTCTCCAGATCCTTTGTCATACGGTCGAATTCCGCCATCATCATCTGCAGTTGCTGCAGTTGACGGCGTTTTTCGTTCACCTGAAACTCCTTCAGGCGCGTTAGGCTCTCACGTGACTTCATACGCATTACTCCCGTGATGCGAGACCCCGGCTCTCGATATGTTGACCCACCGCACCGCTTTGAAACGGCTTGGTTAAAAAAATTTCCAGCGATCTTAATAAAAACCTACCGCTGGTAACCTTTCGTTTACGGGCATCGTTAATGATAGGGACGATCATTTAAGGGTCAGTAAATGCCGCGATCGGAATTCGAGATGTTGGCATTGGTGAGTCGAATGAATCACTTAGCGTGTCTTCTTAATGCAACACCTTAGGAAAGATATTTGCTGATTATTATTGGAAAACAGTGGAATGGAAAAATTATTTAATAAATTCGATACGTCTTGCCAGAGTGAATCAGAATTTGTTAACCATTCCGTGGCAGCTTCCAAATCAGGCAGTGATTTGATCGGTATCGCGTAAGGGGGCTGACGACCTTTCGGCGGCGGTAAAGGGGATAATTATGCGGGTTCTACTCATTGAAGACGATAGCGCGACAGCGCAGAGCATCGAGCTGATGCTCAAATCCGAAAGTTTCAACGTCTACACCACCGATCTCGGTGAAGAAGGCGTCGATCTCGGAAAGCTCTACGACTACGATATCATTCTACTTGATCTTAACCTTCCCGACATGTCCGGCTACGAAGTGCTTCGTACGCTGCGTCTGTCGAAGGTCAAGACACCGATCCTGATCCTCTCCGGCATGGCCGGTATTGAAGACAAGGTTCGCGGTCTCGGCTTCGGTGCCGACGACTACATGACCAAGCCTTTCCACAAGGACGAGCTGGTCGCCCGCATTCACGCCATCGTTCGCCGCTCCAAGGGCCATGCCCAGTCGGTGATCATGACCGGCGAACTGATCGTCAATCTCGACGCCAAGACCGTCGAAGTCGGTGGCCAGCGCGTGCATCTGACCGGCAAGGAATACCAGATGCTGGAGCTGCTTTCGCTCCGCAAGGGCACCACCCTCACCAAGGAAATGTTCCTCAACCACCTCTATGGCGGCATGGACGAGCCGGAACTGAAGATCATCGACGTCTTCATCTGCAAGCTGCGCAAGAAGCTCGCTAACGCCGCCGGCGGCGCCAACTATATCGAAACCGTATGGGGCCGTGGTTATGTGCTGCGCGAGCCCGACAGCAGCGAGTTCGCCGAAAGCGCCTAAGCCGCCCTCCCCGATCACCGCCGAACCATCAAAAATCCCGCCCTTCCGGCGGGATTTTTTGTTGCCTATCTCATAGATGCAAAAAATAAGGCCGCTCAAAAAGCGGCCGTCGTCCATTCCGTCAATATCTGGCGTCAGATATTAGGCCGCGATGGCCCGATTGCCGAAAACCGCCGTCAGGATCTTGCGGTCGAAAGGCTTCAGCAGAAAATCGGTGGCACCAGCGCGTTTGCCCGCCATCAGCTTGCGCAAATCCGCCTCGACGACACAGTAGTAGATCTTGACGTCTTTGCCATCCGGCATGGCGCGGATGCTGGCAATGAGATCGAGGGCGCCTTCCATGCCGGCGTCGACGATCAGATAGTCAGGGATTTCAGCCTGGCACCGCGACAGCGCTTCACGGGCATCGGCGGCTTCGCTGACAAGAAAATCGAGCTCGGAGAGAATCCGCTTGCCGACCTTACGCACGACATCCGACGCGTCCGTAATCATGAATCGCTGCATCATCAACTCCTTTACGCACGGCCGCCCACCTATCTGGCGCCATCCTCAAATTGGGACGATAGGCGCACGAGGCTAAGGAATCGTTACCGTTGTATTCATAATTGCGCGAACAACCGAAAGAATGTGCGAGGGCGGCGATACACCTAAAGATAATCCCGCCACCGGACATTCGGCGGCGGGATCATCAGATAAATCATGCGTAATGGCGCTTATTCGCTGCGCATGGACGCGGTGAACGTCAGCTCTTCCGGTGTAGCGTTATAGGAGAGTTCCATGCCACTCTCGTCTGCCAAAAGCACCGTGTAATAGGGCTGGATGGAATGGGCATCAACCGCCTCTTCCAACGCACCCGAGCAGATTTCCGCGAATTTCGGCGGCACGCGCATCATCCGCCCCTTGGCGATGATCGTGAACTTGGCCTCGAATTCGGGATTTTCCAGCGTGACCTCGATATTGCCACCGCGCGGAATCGAGCCGTAAGCGACCAAAAAGAGATTGAGCAGCAGCTTCACGCGGTTCTTGGCAACGATGGCGCGCGGACCAACCCAACTGACCTCGGTCTTCTTTTCGGCGGCGGCAAAATCCTTGGCGGCGCGTTCTGCTTCGCCCGTGTCGATCGAGGCGCCGACCGAGCCGGACGCACCGAAGGCAAGGCGTGCGAATTTGAGGCGGACAGAGGCATTGAGCGCGCTTGTGCGGATCAGCTCCATCGCATCGGCATCGGCACCGCCCTCGTCGAGCAGCTCCAGGCCATTGTTGATCGCACCGACCGGGGAGATCACGTCATGGCAAACGCGGCTGCATAGCAGCGCGGCCAGATCAGGTCCGGTCAAGGTGAGGTTCGGATTCTTCGACATTCATTGTCTCCTGAATGCTGACTAGGCGGAACGCAGTATGATTCTACGTTGCCACGGCAAGATTGCCCGAGGGTTGCCGCAGGCGGCGTACCGCACGCCATAAAGACACCATATTTGGTAAACCGATTGTTAAGATGATCGCCGCAAAATGCATTCATCACCACCAGATCCTTGCGCACGCGATTCGCGGTGCGGAACATGGGCGGAACGGTCTGGACTGAGGAGCGAGGTACACTCGGCGCGTTCGTGCGAATGCGCAGGGCATCCGCTCCCGATTGCACCGACCATGATGAACGGATGAATGTCATGCGCTATCAACTCCTGAAGAGAATGCCCCGCCCCGGCACGAGAACGGTCGGCCTTGGCCTGATCTTAGCCATCGTTGCGTTCGTAAGCTTCGCGCTGCCGGTGCGTCCGGCCGCCGCCGCGGCCAACAACCAATATTCGATGCAGGAAATCGTCGATGCCGGTCATTCCTTCTTCGGCTCGACCAGCGGCGGCCTCGCAAAGGTGGTCGAACGGGCCTTTCAGCAATACGGCCTGCCGAACGGCTACATCCTCGGCCAGGAAGGCTCCGGCGCCTTCATCGCTGGGTTGACCTATGGCGAAGGCCAGCTCAACACCAAGAACGCCGGCGAGCACCCGCTCTATTGGCAGGGCCCGTCGCTCGGCCTCGACTACGGCGGCCAGGGCACCCGCGTCATGATGCTCGTCTATGACCTGCCGAACATCGACAGCGTCTACACCCGCTTTGGCGGCGTCAGCGGCCAGGCCTTCGTCGTCGCCGGCGTCGGAATGACCGTGCTGAAGAACAACGACATCGTGCTGGTGCCGATCCGCACCGGCCTCGGCGCTCGTCTCGGCGTCAACCTGGGCTACCTCAAGGTTACGCCGAACCCGACCTGGAATCCCTTCTGATCCCCCGGCGATATCACGTCGATTCATCCCCTGGCCCGCACAGATTGCGGGCCTTTTCTTGTCGCGAACGCCCGGGGTGCCGGTAAACCATATCCGATTTAAATGCTTGCCCGCATGGCCGCCCCATGCTTAATCATTTGCTTAATCACTGTATTGAGATTGAAAACAACTCCTAGATACTGGCTGCGCCGTGATTGAATTCGCTCTACTGTTTGGATTGGGCTTTCTGACCGCCGCCTTTCTGGTCTTCCTGATCGCGCCCGCAGTGCATCGCCGCATCGTTTGGTTCACGGAAAAACGGCTGAAAGCGACCATGCCGCTGAGCCCGCAAGAAGTACGCGCGCAAAAGGACATGGCGCGCGCCCTTTTCGCCGCCGAAAACGCCAAGACCGAGCAGGCGCTGACGCAGGAGCGCGACAAGAGCGTCGCCCTGCAGATCCGCAACGGCAAGCTCCAGCAGGAGGCCGGTCGCTTCGCCGCCGAAAACACCGAATTGCGGACTAGGATCGACGATCTCGAGGTCGAAGCCGGTGAACTGCGCTCGCGCCTGCGCCGTGAGGAAAGCTATATCAGCCAGCTCAAATCCGGCATTCATACCGCCGAACAGGTCGGAGCAGTGAAGGATGCCGACATCGATGGCCTGCGCAAGCGGATGACCAAGATGGGCGCCGACGCCGACAATCTGAAGATTGATCTTGCCACCCGCGAGACCGAAATCGAGAGCCTGAAGCTTCGTCTCAAAACGATGCGGGACGAGCGCGACACGCTGCGCCACGACCTGAACCTTGCAAGCCTCCGCGCCAAGGATGCAGAATTGCGACTGGGCCAGGGAAGCGACAAGGCCCAACGGCTCGAGGAGCGGCTGGACCGCGAGATTGCGGACAATGCCGATAAGGAAACCGCGATCGAACGCCACGTTCATGACGTGGCACGCCTAAAGGAAAAACTGGAAACGGCCAGTGCCGAGGCGGAGGAAGCCGGCCGCGCACTGCGGGCCGCCGGTCTTGTTCCGCCAGGGAAACAGACCAACGGCTCCAAGCCCCCGGTCGGACCGAGGATCGTGGACATTGATGATCATGACGCCAACGCAGCAGAACCGGAACACAACGTGGAAGACGACATCGCTCAAATGACGGAGGAAGTGCGCAACCGCGCTGCAGCCATTTCCGACCGCCTGCTAAAATCACGCTCGCCTTCGCATGATCAGGCCATGCGGGAAGAGATCGCCAACATCGCCGCCAACATGGTGGCGCTGACCGCCCTCAAGGAAGGCGACAAATCTCCGATCCTCGATCTCCTGCCAAAGGAGACGACCGCCGCCGAGCAAGGCGCACGCATCAGCCTTGCCGACCGTGCCGCCGCCCTGCTGCCCAAGCAGCCATGAGCGCTCGATACAAGGACGGAAATTTCAGACGCGTTTGATCAACGACGCCATCGTGAAAAGCGCGATGCCGCTTGCCGTTGCCACGTTTAGGCTGTCGAGGCCCGGCGCCTGCGGTATCCGCAAGCTGCCAAAGGCCGACAGGATCTTCTGCGGCAACCCCGCCCCTTCGGTGCCGACCACCAGCGCCATCCTATCGGCTGGCGGAACGGCACGGATATCGGTGTCGCCGCGCGGAGAAAGGCTCCAGATGGCAAAACCGCGCTCCGCGAGCGCAGTCAGCAGATCGACATCGCTCAATTGACGGCTATAGGGCACGGTCAGCACCGAACCGACAGAGACGCGCAGTGCCTTACGGTACAACGGATCGCAGCAGGTCTCGTCGAGCAGCACCCCATCGGCCCCGAAGGCGCTGGCATTGCGGAACATCGAACCGACATTGTCGTGATTGGAAATGCCGCAGCCCGCAAGAACAAGCGCCCGCTCCGGCAAACGATCGAGAAAGGCGTCGATATCCGCTTCCGCCTTGCGCCGGCCGAGCGCCAGCACGCCGCGGTGCAGATGAAAACCGACAATGCCGTCCAACACCGAGGCATCGGCAACATAGACCGGCACGTCAGGCGGAAAGGCAGCGATGATTTCTTCCAGCCCCGCGGCGCGGTTGCGCAGCAGCAGCACTTTTTCGGCGACGAATTCTCCGCCGGCCGCGTGCGCTTCGACCAGAAGCCGCAGCACTACCGTGCCCTCGGCAATGAAGCGGTTGTCGCGGCCCACGAGATCACGCTCGCGGATATCGCGAAATTCGGCGATGCGCGGATCGTCGGGATGCGTGATCTCGATCAGCCGGTCGCCTGTCATCCCAAAGCCGTCAGTTAGAAAGCGATATGGTCGCGACGATACGTCCGACAGCATAGTCGAAGACGATAGCCTGGCGCTGGCCGCTAGCAAGCGTGCCATAGAACAGCACCTGGTTTCCGGAAAGCGCCGTGGACTGCACGGTAAAACCCTGCGGCAGCGCTGCGGTCACTGCCACCGGTGCTTCCGAAGGAATATTCGAGGCAGCAGAGCCCGCCGCTTTCGGCGCGGGGCGCATCGTCTTGTAGACAACAGCGCCGAACACCGCCATAAGGCTCACCACCATGATGGCAGCCGAGACGATCTGCAGGCGTATCATCTTGCGTCGGACATTTTCCAGGGCCGGATCGAGGGGCTTTTCCTCTTGATCGTCTAGCTCGAGATTCGTCATCGATGCGTCCTATTCCCTAGAGAGCGCCCAGTGCGCCGGAGAAATGCGTTTGAGCGACCCCTTTAAAGAAGCCGCGGGCATTAGAAAAGTCCTAACCGCCGATGAAACAGCCGAAGGCCGGCTCGATGCATGGCTGACGGCGCAGGTCGGCGAGGAATTTTCCCGCAGCCGTATCCAGGCCCTGATCAAGGATAGCGCCGTTCTGCTCAACGGAGCCCCGGTAACCGACGCCAAACGCAAGGTGCGCCCTGGCGATACCTACCAGATCACCCTGCCCGAACCCGAAGACCCGACGCCGCTCGGCGAAGATATTCCGCTCGACGTACTCTACGAGGATGATGACGTCATCGTCATTGCAAAGCCCGCTGGCCTCGTCGTTCACCCCGCTGCCGGCAATTGGACGGGCACGCTGGTCAACGCCCTGATCCATCATTGCGGCGATAGCCTTTCCGGCATTGGCGGCGTGCGCCGGCCCGGCATCGTTCACCGGCTGGACAAGGACACCACCGGTGTCATGGTTGTCGCCAAGAACGACGTCGCCCACCGTCACCTCTCCCTGCAATTCGCCGACCACGGCCGCACGAGGTCGCTGGAGCGCGCCTATCAGGCAATCGTCTGGGGCCGTCCCCGCCAACTGATCGGGACTATCGACGCGCCGCTTGGCCGCTCCACCGGCGACCGTACCCGACGCGCCGTCAAGCGTCCGGGCAATCAGGACGCCGACGAAGCGATCACGCACTACGAAGTTATTGAACGTTTTCACGAGGCACCGGACGCCACCGCGCTCGCCTCCCTGGTCGACTGCCATCTCGAAACCGGCCGTACCCATCAGATCCGCGTCCATATGGCCCATATCGGCCATCCCCTACTCGGCGACGCCGTCTATGGCGGTGGCTTCAAGACCAAGGCCAATTTGCTGCCGGATGCTGCCAAGCAGGTGGTCAACCGCTTCCCCCGCCAGGCACTCCACGCTTACCTCCTGCAATTCGAACACCCTCGCACCGGCGAAGTCATGCACTTCGAAGCGCCACTGCCGGATGATATGGAGGAACTGGCGGCAGCGTTACGGGATTGAGAAGGCGGCCCCAGACCCCATAGCGCCACCGGTATGGCTTGCAATTCGCAGGAATCAGTCCGAGGCTTTAGTTTTCGGGTGAGGCCTTCGCGACATCGCCGATCGTGATTTGTCTCAGTCCCTGGCGCAGAGTTGCGATGTTTGCGCCCCCGTTTAACTGCTCGAATTCTTGCTGGGCCTTCTCCCAGAGAGGTTCCGCTCTCTTGTGCAGGAGACGGCCGTCCTTGGTGAGTTCAACGATACGAACCCTGCGATCTGCAGGAGACGGCTTGATGCTAACGAACCCGTCGCGTTCCAGGAAGCCGACCATCTTTCCCATCGCCGTCCGCTCGATATCGAGCCGCTCGGCAAGAACGTTGACCGTGGCACCGTCAGCCTCCTCGAGAGCCGCCAAAATCAGAAACTGCGTGATGCGCAGCCCGACTGGCTCAAGATGGTCATCGTAAAACCGCGTGATCTGTCGGCTCGCCTTTCTCATGGCGGAGCAGTTGCACTGATCGATTCCAAGCGGTTGGTTGGCCGACAACATTTTAATTTCCTTTCGATTTCATTCTTTACCCGAGCCATGGGCGCGAAGCCCAAGGAAGCCCCGCGTCCCATAGCAATTCCCGGCATCGCCGGATTTAGAATAGCCCCTCCGGTGGGGCGATGTAGCCGGGCACTTCGTCCGCAAGTGTGCTCTTCAGCAGCACCGTCCCTTGATCGGCCATGATCTCGCTCTTGCCAGCGGCGAGTGCGTCATAGGTCTGGCGCACAACATCCTCCGGGCTGGCCTTCGGCACGTCGATGCCGCTGGTCAGATCGGTATCCACGAATCCGACATGCAAGCCAAGGACCTCGATGCCGCGATCGCGAAGGTGGAAGCGAAGCTGGTTCGTATAGCTCCACGCCGCCGCCTTTGATGCCGCATAAGGTGTCAGAAAGGGCCGCGGAAGCCAGACGATGTCGGACAGCACATTGATGATGGCGGCATGTGGTTTGGCCGACAGGATTTGCTCGAAGGCCTGCGAGACGCGCACCACGCCATAATAATTGGTATCAAAGAGGCGCTGCGACTGCGCTTCGACATCATCTGCCAAAGGCCCGTTGATTAGGGCGGCGATCCCTGCATTGTTGATCAATAGCGTCGTATCCGTTGCCAGTTCCGCGGCTGCGGCGATCGATGCTTTATCCGTGACATCGATTTTGACCGGGACCATGCCCGGCTCATTGAAGCCGCTCGTGTTGCGCATGCCCGCATAGACCTTCGATGCTCCGCGGCGGAGTGCCTCGCGTGCGAAGGCTAGGCCCAGGCCACGATTGGCACCGGTGATGAAGACTGTGTTGTTGGCGATGTCCATAGCAATTTTCCTTTCTGGGGCCACAGGTCAGCGTAGAGATGTTTGTCGCTGGCCTGGCGATCGGTTGGGTTCAAAGAAAAATGTCTTCGGGCAACTGCCCGGAGAGCGCCCCGCGCAAATGGGCGGCGAGTGATAGAACCGAGCCAAGCGGGCTCATCCGCACGCTGACCCGGGGCACCGAGCCGTCGGAGGCGTGATCGACGACCACGACGGCGGTCAGCCTCTCCCCGTTCGTCAGAACGGCCTCATATTCGAGGAAGAGCCGGGAGCCGACGACCTGAAGGAACGTCGGCGTCTGCGAAGGATAGAAGGTTCCGACGGCATTCACGGCGAGCCTGATCTCGTCGCGTCCGATGACGGAACCTCGCAACACGGAGCTGGTCAGCTCCGCGTCGGCGGTCAGGTCGTCCAGAAAGGGATGACGTTCATCTTGAGCATGTGACATTGTAGAATCTCCGATTTGTCTTCGTGGAATTCACGCGAAGGCGGCGCGATTGTTGGAGACAAATTGCTGGACCGAGAGCGCCGGAGTTCCGGTAATCGTCTCGACCACATCATTGGTTCCCGAGAAGATGCCGTCGCGATAGTTCTGGGCGACTTCGACGAGGTGCTGCACAAGGAACGGCGGGAACTTGTAGAGATTTTCCATCTTGCCCTTGAACGCCTCTATCGAGGACGGCGCATATTCGATCTTCGCACCAAGCGCCTCGCTCATGACGGCGGCGATCTCCGTGTGGTTCATCTCGACCGGACCATGGAGCCGATAGATCCTGCCTTCATGCCCCTTCGGATTCGCCAGCACATGAGCGATCACACGACCCTGATCATCGGAGGAGATGGGCGCGTGCCGCCCGCTCTCAAAGGGGAACTCGATCTTCTTTGTGGCCCAGATTTCCTTTGCGAAATGGGGATAGACGAGCCAGTCGGCAAAGAAGGTCGGGCGAAGATGCGTCGTCGGAACACCTGACCAGTCGAAGACCCGCTCGGATATCCAGTGGTCCTGAGCTGCATGGCTTGCCGACTCCCGGCGCGCCGAAATCTGCGACATGTTGACGATCGCGGTAACACCGGCCTCCTTTGCAGCCTGTGCAAAATAGGCCGAAGCGCCAAGGATGCCTGGTGCGATCGGGTGAAGAAAATAGGCCGACCGGATGCCTTCCATGGCCGCCCTAATGTGATCGATGTCTGTGAAATCGCCGACGGCGATATCGACACCGCGCTGCCTCAGCGCCGCCGCCCGCTCATCGTCCGAGCGCACATAGGCACGCACACTTTTACCCATCTTCAGGAGTTCGTCGATAGCGGCGCCTCCGGTCCGTCCCGTTGCACCGCTTACAAGTATCTCAGCCTCGCTCATAATCGCTTCTCCATCGTTAAATAAGAGCATATGCTCTTACTTATATCGATATAGGAGCATATACTCTTATCGTCGAGGTTTTTTATGAACGCACACTTCGCCTTGATGGATCGAAGGGGAGAGGTCGATCACCATTGGTTGCAATTGTTGCCGAATACCGCAAAATGCGTGACTGGACGCCCGCCCTTTCGCCGCCTATAATAATTTTGTGAAACCGAACTCCGGTACGTGCCCTCAGCTACCCAAAGGCAACGCATTTTGGGGACTGAAGCGGCAAAATCTCACAGGACCGGAGCGTTCGGGAAGATAGTCTCAGAGATAAACGTTACGGCGGGCATAGCTGTCGCGCCGGGGTAACTCTTGCGTGACTACGTTCTTGAATCACTGTTTTGCCGTACTTATCTACACGTTGGTTTAGTGCGGGGTCTTCACGACCTGCACGCCTTGGTCTGCTTCGCAAAGGGCGCGCAATACGTCTCCAGAAGGGGCCAGATCTCGAATAGGAGGGTGCATTCATGACCCGTAATACCTTGCCGTCCATTACCGCCGGTGAAGCCGGCCTCAACCGCTATCTCGACGAGATTCGCAAGTTCCCGATGTTGGAGCCGCAGGAAGAGTACATGCTCGCCAAGCGCTACGCGGAACATGCAGACCGTCAGGCTGCGCATAAGCTCGTCACAAGCCATCTGCGCCTCGTGGCGAAGATTGCCATGGGATATCGCGGCTACGGCCTGCCGATCGGCGAGGTCGTGTCGGAAGGCAATGTCGGCCTGATGCAGGCCGTGAAGAAGTTTGACCCGGAACGTGGCTTCCGCCTGGCAACCTATGCCATGTGGTGGATCAAGGCCTCGATCCAGGAATATATCCTGCGTTCGTGGTCGCTGGTGAAGATGGGCACGACCGCCAATCAGAAGCGTCTGTTCTTCAACCTGCGCCGCCTGAAGGGCCGCATCCAGGCCATCGATGACGGCGATTTGAAGCCGGAACATGTTACGGAGATCGCCACGAAGCTGAAGGTCTCCGAGGAGGAGGTCGTTTCGATGAACCGCCGCCTCTCGGGCGACGCATCGCTGAACGCGCCGATCAAGGCCGCCGAGGGCGATTCCGGCCAGTGGCAGGATTGGCTTGTCGATGATCACGACAGTCAGGAAGACGTGCTGATCGAGCAGGACGAGCTTGATACGCGCCGCCGCATGCTGGCACGCGCCATGAGCGTCTTGAACGACCGCGAACGCCGCATCTTCGAGGCTCGCCGTCTCGCAGAAGACCCTGTGACGCTGGAAGACCTCTCGGCCGAGTTCGATATCAGCCGCGAGCGCGTCCGCCAGATCGAAGTCCGCGCCTTCGAAAAGGTGCAGGAAGCCGTGCAGAAGGACGCGCTGGAACGCGCAAAGGCATTGCGTGTGGTCGAAGCCACCGCATAGTGCTTCCGGTTATTACCGAATGAATTCAACAAAAAGGCGGACCGCAAGGCCCGCCTTTTTTTGATTCCGGCAGTTTGAGACCGCTTACTGGCCGCTCGAAGCGACGCCGCCAAGCGCCTGCCACTCGGCGATCGCCTTGTTGAAGGCGTCTGTACCGCTCGGCCCCTTCTCCATGGTCAGCAATGCGCGACGGCCATTGCGATAGACCACGGGAATATCCATCCAGTTGCGGGTTTTCAGGAGGTCGAGATTGGTCTTGCGCGCATCCGGAAAATCGTTGAGCGCGACCATATAGACGTCGTCGGTCACCTTGGCCGGCACAGCGACTAGGGCGTCGCCACGATCCTGCTCCGTCGACTTGAGCGCAATGCGTTGCACGCTGTCGATGGCGCCGCCTTCGAAATTCGGCGGAACCTGGAAAGCGAGCTCAACCAGATGGCTTGCCGGCAAAGAGGCATCGGTATTGCGCGACACTGTAATTGTCGCCGTCAGGCCGCGCTCGGGCACATTGATGAGGCCCTGGACGGACGGTTCCGGCCGGCCATCCTCACCCTTGCCTTCCTGCAGAGACCAGGTGACCGTGCCTTCGAAAGCCGTGGGCGACGTCTGGCCGAGACGCTCCTCATAGAGGAACACCTTCTGCCCATCCGTTACCGGCGCCGTCTGCTGTTGGGTCGCTGGCTGCTGCTGTTGGGTGGCAGGCGGCTGCTGGGCAGGAGCCGATGCCTGCCGGTCGGTCGACGGCGGTGTCGTGGTCGGCGCGGTCGCGGCAGGAGCCTGCGCGGCATTCGCATTGTTGGCGGGTGCGGTTGCCCCTCTTGTCGGAGCAGCAGCGGCCACATTCTGTTCGGCCACGGACTTGCCTTCAGCGACACCCGGCTGTCCGCCCGCTGCCGGGCCTTCATCCTCTTCCGCGCCGTTCGCCATCAGGCGCTGCGTGAACTTGGAGTTGACCGTGTTGGCGTCGTTGTCGAGCGAGGCGACATTGGTGTTGCCGGCCGCCGGCTGCTGCGTGGCGGCGTTGTTTTGCGCCGGAGCAGTCGCGCCCGGCGCGGAAGCGGCAGGCGCATTCGTGGCCGGAGCGGTCGTATTGTTGTTCTTAGCCGTCTCGGTGGCGGGAGTGGTCGCAGTCTTCGGCGCCGAACTGATGAGGTCGGCGACCATCTTGTTGAGCGCTTCGCGGTTCCGCCAGGCGGCATAGCCGCCGCCGGCGACGATCGCGAGACCGACCAGTGTCAGGATAATACCGGTCACACCGAAGCGGCGGCGCTTCGGCTCCATGCGGAAGCTCTTGCCCTGCAGCTTCGATGCCATGGCCCGGCTGAGATCCGGCGGAACGGCAGGACCGCCGCCACGGTCTCCCTCGGCGAATTTGTTGAAGCCGGCGAGCTCCTTGAGCTCGCGCCATCCATCTTCGGCCGCATCATTCTTCGGCGTTGCCTTGGGCGAGGAATGCACATCGGCGAAGAGATCGACATCGTCAAAAGCGTTGTCCGGCATCTGCCGGCCAGGCTGCGCCGGCTTGACGGCTGGCGCCGGCACCGATTGCAGCTCCTCGAAAACATCTGCATCCCAGGCAAAGGCCTTGTCGCTCGCCGGTGCTTTCGCCGTGGGGGCCGGCTCTACCGGATGGCCGAAGACGGCCGGGGCAAAGGCGGCAGCGGGCATGACGGCTGCCGTCACCGGCTCGGATTCAGCCCGCTTTGCCCGCGCATCGACCTCGGCCCAAATCTCCTCGACCTGGCTCATAACATTATCGGCTGGCGCCTGATGAACAGCATGCGTCTGCGGAGCGACATATTCGGGCTCGGCGGCAACCGCCGGCACCTCCTCCGCATAATGCTCCGGCTCTTCCTGATGCACATGCTCTTCGACAGGCTCCGCATAGGCCTCGTCGTGATGAACAGCCGCGGGTGCCTGCTCCTGCGGCGCGTCGACCCATTCCTCTACCGGCTGATGCTCCTCCGCGGCCTGATGCTGAGCATGCACGGGCTCCTCATAGACGGGCTCCTCGTAAGCAGGCTCTTGATGGACTGGCTCTTGGTAGGCGGGTTCCTCGTGTACCGGCTCTTCATATACCGGCTCTTCGTGCAAGGGCTCGGAAGCGGCAGGCTCCTCATGCGCGTGAGCCTCCTGATGGGCCGGCTCCGGTTCCTCGGCATGGTGTTCCTGCGCAAGATGATGCTCTTCAGCGGGCTCATGTTGCGGCTCCTCCTGCACCGAAGGCGCTTCCGCTACCGGCTCTTCAGCCAGCGGCAACGCCTCCGCATGCTCAGCTTCTACCTCGACGATCGCGGCTTCCAGCTTGTCGAGCTGACGGCGCAGCATCTCCTCCGGCGGGCGCGGCTTCATGCTCTCAAGCTGCCGCTGAACGGCACCACGAGCCCGCTCGTAAACCTTGACCCGCATCTCGGGAGTGTTTTCGGCCAGGCCGTCAACGGCCCGGCGAATGACTGCTACAAAATCCGCCATCAGTACTTTCTCATGATGCCCGGCACGTGGCTGAACCGGGATTCGTCATTGATCCGCGACATTAGCCCTCAAAGGGATCGGTCACAAGTATGGTGTCTTCGCGCTCCGGGCTGGTCGAAAGCAGCGCGACAGGTGCGCCGATCAGCTCTTCGACCTGCCGGACATACTTGATCGCCTGTGCCGGCAGATCAGCCCATTTGCGCGCGCCGACAGTCGATTCCTTCCAGCCTTCGAGCGTGATGTAGATCGGCTCGACGCGGGCTTGCGCCGCCTGGCTCGCCGGCAGGTAGTCGATCTCATTACCGTCGAGCTTGTAGCCGACGCAGATCTTCAGCTCGTCAAGACCGTCGAGCACGTCGAGCTTGGTCAGCGCAATGCCGGTAATGCCGGAGGTCTTCACGGTCTGGCGAACCAGCACGGCATCGAACCAGCCGCAACGGCGCGGGCGACCGGTGTTGACACCGACCTCGCGGCCGACCGTCGACAGATGCCGGCCGATCTCGTCATGCAGTTCGCACGGAAAAGGTCCTTCGCCGACGCGCGTCGTATAGGCCTTGGTGATGCCCAGCACATAGCCGAGCGCCGTCGGCCCGAGGCCGGAACCGGCGGCTGCCTGCCCAGCCACGGTATTCGACGAGGTCACGAAGGGATAGGTGCCGTGGTCATTGTCGAGCAGAGCGCCTTGGGCTCCTTCGAAGAGGATACGCGCGCCTGCCTTGCGCTGCTCGTCGAGCAGCCGCCAGACCTGGTCGATATAAGGAAGAATGTCTTCGGCGACGGAGGTGAGTTCCTCGTGCAGGGCATCGAAGGAAATTTCGTCCAGGCCCATGCCGCGGCGCAGCGCGTTGTGATGCGTCAGCAGCCGATCGATCTTGGCCGGCAGCGTTTCCGGTTCAGCAAGATCGATAACGCGGATGGCACGGCGGCCGACCTTGTCTTCATAGGCCGGGCCGATGCCGCGGCGCGTCGTGCCGATCTTCGTGCCGCTGTTGGAGGCCGCATCTTCGCGCAGGGCATCGAGGTCACGATGCAGCGACAGAATCAGCGGAGCGTTTTCGGCGATGCGCAGTACGTCAGGCGTCACCGCAATGCCCTGAGCGCGCAGCTTTTCGACTTCGGCGACGAAATGATGGGGATCGACGACGACGCCATTGCCGATGACGCTCAGCTTGCCGCGAACGAGGCCCGAGGGCAGCAGCGCGAGCTTATAGCTGATACCGTCGACAACCAGCGTATGACCGGCATTGTGCCCGCCCTGAAAGCGCACAATCACATCGGCACGTTCCGAAAGCCAGTCGACAATCTTGCCCTTGCCTTCGTCACCCCATTGCGAACCGATCACAACTACGTTCGTCATTTCTCCATTCCCGCTTCCTGCGCGCAGAGGCGCGCCTTGCTCAAACCCGCGCATCTATAAAACTTTGTTTTTGGGAAAGCGACCCTGTTGTCTCAGGAGATTCGGCTTTTTACGTGACGAATCAGCGCGCCCAACAGGATTTTTCCCATCGGTGCGCGTTCACCTGCAAAATATTGGTGCTCGGCCAGGCAGCAGAATCAATCGTCTGGCCGCCAAAGAGCGACGTTTAGCCGAGTTCCAGCGTGGTCACGGCAAAGACCCGGTCAAGTGTGGTTTTGGGTGCTGCACCACGATACATTCGTGCCGTCTCGAACACCGGCGACAGCCCGAAGGCTTCGGCAAGCTCTATCGCTTCGGCATTGTCTGCAGGCACATCCAGATAGACAGGCCGCCCCTTCGCCTCGGGCACCAGCTTGGCCAGCAAATCCAGCGCCACATCGGAACTGTTCGCAAACAGCGGGCCGACCTTGTATCCCTCGAAACAGCGCCTAATCGTGCCGTAGCCCCGGATTTTGCTGCCGCTGCCGACCATGACGGATTTTCGTTTTTCCGGCGCGCCGCACCAGGCCGTGATGAAGGAATAACGCAGCCCCGGGAAAATGGCGGCATCATACCTGAGCAAGCCTTCGAGCTTGTCCTGCGTGACCGGACCGACATCCGCACTCGCTCCGCCTTTATCAGGCATTTTCGGGATGCCGCCATAGCGCAGGGTGCGATAGGCCGTCTCAAAGCCGTGGCGACGGTAATTTTCTTGCTGTGCGACGACGCCGTCGAGACCGATGGTACGATGGCCCGCGAACGCCATGCCCTTCTTCCATAGCGCCTTGCCGTAACCCTTGCCGCGAAATTCGGGATGGACCATGTAGAGGCCGAGAAAGGCGAAGCTTTCGCCATAACGCACGACGGAAATGCAGCCGACCGGCACTTCACCGATCGTACCCATAAAGAAGCCGGCAGGATCCGCCTCCCAAAAGGCAAGGGCATCATCGACACCGGGATTCCATCCCTCTTGCCGCGCCCATTCGAGAGCGAGCTCCAATTCCCCAGCCCGCATTGTACGCACGGCAAAAGTTGACTTCATAAACCAGCCCTGAATCGCCCCCTGGGCATCGTCCCCGCCTGAACGATTATGCCCAATTCATCATGCTGCAACGCGATAACAATCACAAGCAATATGCGATGATATGCCTAACTGGTTAAATTCTTGGTGGCATTGGCGCGTAGGCAGCCGGATCGACCGATAGCGGCCGACCCTCGAGCGATAGGCTTGCGATCCGCGCCGGCGTCTCGCTGATCACCTTGCCGCGCCGGACGACAAAGAGCCTCGTGGCGCGCATGCGAACGGCTTCGATCGGATCCCGAGCCTGCAGCACGACGAGATCGCCGGTGCAGCCGACTTCGAGCCCATAACCGTCGAGACCCATCACTTTGGCCGGATTGACGGTGACCGCGTCGAAACAGAACCGCATCGCTTCGCGCGACGTCAACTGACCGACGTGCAGCCCCATATGGGCGACATCCAGCATGTCGGCGCCGCCGAGCGAATACCAAGGGTCCATGCAGCAATCCTGGCCGAAGGCGATATTGATGCCGAATTCGCGCATCTCCTTGACCCGGGTCAGTCCGCGCCGCTTTGGATAGGTGTCATGCCGCCCCTGTAGCACGATGTTGATCAGCGGATTGGGGATCGCATGCACGCCTGCCTCCGCAATCAGAGGCAGGAGTTTGGAGACATAATAATTGTCCATCGAATGCATCGAGGTCAGGTGCGAGCCGGCCACCCTGCCTTGAAGCCCGAGCCGTATCGTTTCGGCGGCCAGCGTCTCGATGTGACGCGACAGCGGATCGTCGGTCTCATCGCAATGCATATCAACCCTCAGACCGCGCTTTTCAGCGATCTCGCAGAGCGCACGCACGGAACGCGCGCCGTCCTCCATCGTCCGCTCGAAATGCGGAATGCCGCCGACGATATCAACGCCAAGATCGAGGGCGCGCTCCAGATTCGCTGCCGCCGTCGGCGAGCGGTAATAGCCGTCCTGCGGGAAGGCGACGAGCTGCAGATCGAGATAGGGCGCGACTTTTCTTTTCACGTCCAGCAGCGCTTCGACGGCAAGCAACCGGTCGTCGCAGATATCGACATGGGTCCGCACGGCGAGCAGCCCCTGCGACACCGCAAGATCGCAATAGCGCAATGCCCGCTCTGCCACCGCCTCATGCGTCAACAGCGGCTTCAACTCACCCCAGAGCGCGATACCCTCCAGCAGCGTGCCCGACATATTCAGCCGCGGTAGGCCAAGCGACAGCGTCGCATCCATATGGAAATGGCAATCGATGAACGGCGGCGAAACCAGTTGCCCGCCGGCATCGATCACACGCTCCACCTCTCCCTCCAAGCCCGGCTGCACAGCCACGATCTTGCCGCCAGCAATAGCGATATCCTGACCCTCACGGCCATCGGGAAGGCTGGCATTACGGACGATGAGATCGAATGACATCGGGAATTGCCTTTGGATTGAAGCGCGACAAGACGGATATGTAGTGCGAAACGGCGATGAAATGAACGGTTCGTACAGCGCCGGCACACGATGTCACAAGAATCGAGGTGCAGACAGTGAGTTGACTCGATTCGCTCTTTCCGCAACTTTCTCTCGAGAATCAGTAAATACAAGCATATGTGGAAATCATGGTCGAATCAGCCCACACGGCGACCACTGTCAATTCTGTTCCCCCTTGGCAGCGGTGGGGTGCGCGAATGATCGATTTTTCGCTCCTTTATCTGCCATCGAATTATCTCGCGGAACTGCTCTTTTCACGCCTTTTCCCATCAGCTTATCTTCAAATGGCACTGCCGGACGCGCGCATTGTCGCAATATACCTTGCTCCCGGCATGCTGTGGTATCTCCTTCCTCTTGTTATGGTTGCGCTTCTTATTACGTCCGTCGTTCTGGCGCTGGTAATGGCCGTATTCGGAGCAACGCCTGGAAAGGCGATCTTTGGTATCAAAGTCCGGCCATTGAACGGCAACGGCACATTCCGTTTCCATTTGCGCAGAGAGCTGGCCGTTTTTGCCGCCGGCTTCGGATGTGGCTTTCCATTGATTTCCGCACTCACGATGGTCGTGCAAAGACAGCGCGTCGCTCTCGGATTGCCCGCCAGCTATGACGAAGGTCGGGCCAGCATCACCGGTATGCGATTGACGCCGGTTCGCGAAGTCCTGGGTGCCATCGCTATCATAGCAACTGCAATCGGCGCGACGATGCTCACCGTAAGCGAGCGCGGAAATGCGCCGTGGCATCTGCAAACCTATGCCTGGCAAAACCCAGTAACGTCGAAAATCACTGCCATCAGCAGGATCTGGCAGGTCAAGAGCATACCGGCCGCGCCTCCGAATAGATATTACGAATTCCGCAGCAGTCGATCACTATTATCTATGGTTCAGTTTGGATATGAACGCTGGTCCGGCAACAATATCGACAACGCTTCCTATGCTGCCATATTGCAGCCGGTTGTGCAGCAACACTTCAAAGTCATCGACGATTGGAAGCCTGTAACCGTGGGTGGGATTTCCGCCCTGCGTATTCATGCCTCCGGCTTTGACGGGCTCTCAACCGCCATCGAGATTACCGTGGCGGTTCAAGGACGTGATTGCTGGCAAACAAGTGTCTACACGCGCGGCAAGGAAGTTGACGACACGACCGGCGCCACCGATCTTGCCGAGGCGTTATTTTCAACCATTGCAACCGACCAGAGCGAAATCTCTGCGCTCAACGTGACATCTCCGTGACGCGCGCCATCGCGTATAGGCGTCATCGGCGATCATGTGTATAAGCGACAACAACTGCCAATGAAGGGATTGCGCTGTAGCGTGCGCACCCATCGCTAGCAAAAGGATTGAAGTTTCATGCACGTCACGATGATCGGTTCGGGTTATGTGGGTCTTGTGTCCGGCGTCTGCTTTGCCGATTT
Source organism: Martinezella paranaensis (assembly GCF_014200235.1). NCBI lineage: Bacteria > Pseudomonadati > Pseudomonadota > Alphaproteobacteria > Hyphomicrobiales > Rhizobiaceae > Martinezella > Martinezella paranaensis. The sequence goes on from NZ_JACHBI010000002.1 coordinate 91,648, forward strand.
CGGCCACAACGTGATTTGCGTCGATAAGGACGCCGGCAAGATCGAGGCGCTGCGAAGGGGTGAAATCCCGATCTTCGAGCCCGGCCTTGAACAATTGGTCGCCGACAACGTCCGCGCCGGCCGCCTTTCCTTCTCGACCGATGTCGAAACCAGCGTTGCCGCGAGCGACGTCGTCTTCATCGCCGTCGGCACGCCGTCGCGCCGTGGTGATGGCCACGCCGACCTCTCCTATGTCTATGCCGCCGCCCGCGAGATCGCCCAGCACATCAAGGGCTTTACCGTCATCGTCACCAAATCGACCGTGCCGGTCGGCACCGGCGACGAGGTCGAACGCATCATCCGCGAAACCAATCCGGATGCCGATGTCGCCGTCGTCTCCAATCCGGAATTCCTGCGCGAAGGCGCGGCGATTGAGGACTTCAAGCGCCCCGACCGCATCGTCATCGGCCTCAATGACGATCGCGCCCGTGGCGTCATGACCGAGGTCTACCGGCCGCTTTATCTCAACCAGGCGCCGCTGCTCTTCACCGCTCGTCGCACCTCGGAGCTGATCAAATACGCAGCGAATGCCTTCCTTGCCATGAAGATCACCTTCATCAACGAGATGGCCGATCTGTGCGAAAAAGTCGGCGCCAATGTGCAGGAAGTCTCGCGCGGCATCGGCCTTGATGGCCGCATCGGTTCAAAATTCCTGCATGCCGGCCCAGGCTATGGCGGCTCCTGCTTCCCCAAGGATACGCTGGCATTAGCCAAGACCGCGCAGGACTATGATAGCCCCGTGCGCCTGATCGAGACGACGATCTCGATCAACGACAGCCGCAAGCGCGCCATGGGCCGCAAGGTGATCGCGGCCATGGGCGGCGATATCAGGGGCAAGGCCATTGCTGTGCTCGGCCTGACCTTCAAGCCGAATACCGATGATATGCGCGACAGCCCGGCGATCTCGATCATCCAGGCGCTGCAGGATGCCGGCGCCGCTGTGACCGGCTACGATCCGGAAGGCATGGACAATGCCCGCCAGCTCATCGACAACATCGCCTATGCCGACGATGCCTACAGCGCAGCGCGCGACGCCGATGCGCTCGTCATCATTACGGAATGGAACCAGTTCCGCGCGCTCGACTTCGGCCGGCTGAAATCCGTCATGAAAGCCCCCGTCCTCGTGGACCTCAGAAACATCTATCGCCATGACGAGGTCACAAAGCACGGGTTTGCCTATACCAGCATCGGCAGACCCATGAATGGCGCCGAACTGTAAGCAAAGGCCGACGAATGCGTTATCTTATTACCGGAACCGCCGGGTTCATCGGGTTCCATCTCGCCAAGCGCCTGCTCGATGACGGGCATTTCGTGGTCGGCTTCGACGGCATGACGCCCTATTACGACGTCAGGCTCAAGGAAAAGCGCACCGCGATCCTCGCCCGCTCCAATGGCTTCAAGGCCGTGACGGGTATGCTGGAGGATAAGGCAGCCCTGGATCACGCTGCTGAACTGGCGGAACCTAACGTCATCGTCCATCTCGCCGCACAGGCCGGCGTGCGTTACAGCCTGGAAAACCCGCGATCCTACGTGGATTCCAACGTCACCGGCTCATTCAATGTGCTGGAACTGGCGAGAAGCCTCCAGCCGAAGCACCTGCTGCTGGCCTCCACCTCCTCCGTCTATGGCGCCAACGAGAAGATCCCCTTCGCGGAGAGTGACAAGGCCGACGAGCAGATGACGATCTATGCGGCGACGAAGAAGAGCATGGAGCTGATGGCGCATAGCTATGCCCATCTCTTTCGTATTCCGACCACCGCCTTCCGCTTCTTCACCGTCTACGGTCCCTGGGGCCGTCCCGACATGGCATTGTTCAAATTCGTCGACGCCATCAGGAACGACCGGCCGATCGAAATCTACGGCGAAGGCAAGATGAGCCGCGATTTCACCTATATCGACGATCTCATTGAGGGCATCGTCCGACTGATCGGTGTCGTGCCTTCGGAAGAAAATCGCATCGTTTCGGAGACCATCGGCGACACCTTGTCGAAACACGCGCCGTTCCGCGTCGTCAATATCGGCGGCGGTCAGCCGGTCGGGCTGATGAGCTTCGTCGAAACCATCGAGGCGATGCTCGGCAAGAAGGCGATCCACCACATGCTGCCAATGCAGCCCGGCGACGTGCACAATACCTATGCCGTTCCGGACCTGCTGGTAGCGCTGACCGGCTTCAAACCGCAGATCGAAGTCGAAGAAGGCGTGCGCCGTTTCGTCGAATGGTATCAGGAAAACTATTGAGCCGATGCCGCCATAGGCGGCCCCTAGAGCAATTTCAAGAAAAGTGCGTGAGCCCCTTTCCGCCCGGAATTGCGTGAAAACAAAGAGATAGAGCAGTTCAGCGATTTCCTGAAGCGCTGAACTGCTCTAGCCGGAAGCGGAGACAGCAGCATCAGATTGGCACTTGCCACGACTGCTTGATCTTCTGCATCGGAATTTCGGTCTTGATGTTTCTGACCCCTTTGATGCGGCCAAGGTGTTCCATCTGAAACCGCCTATATCCCTCCAGATCCGGGGCGACGACCCTGAGGAGGAAATCGCAGTCGCCTGCCATAAGGTGGCACTCGACCACCTGTGGAAGCTTTTCGGCCGCCTCATAGAAAGCGGTCGTCGTCTCTTCGTCCTGGCTGAAAAGCCATATCCGGACAAAAACGGTGAAGCCCATGTCGAGCTTTGCGGGGTCGAGGATGGCGACGTATTGCTTGATGATACCGGCCTCTTCCAACAACTTGACCCGCCTCAGGCATGGAGACGGAGACAGTCCGACCTTTGCAGCGAGCTCAGTGTTCTGGATTTTCCCATCCTGTTGCAGGACGCGGAGGATCGCGCGATCTAAGGAATCAAGTTTCATTGGAGTTTTCCACCCGAAAAGCACAGGATCATTGGCACAGCATGCCAATTTTTGAGGATTTCGGCCGTAAAACGCAACCAAGATCGCGAACGACTGCGCTATTGTCCCCCTCCTATGTCGCCCAAGGTGTCGGCAATTAGAAATGGGAAGGGGTTGGGCCGGTGACGGACTATGTTTCAGGTGATGTCAGCGTCCGATCGCAAGGACGCTCAGAGGGGTGGCGAGGCCTCAGGGATTCGACACCGGTGATGTTGGGCTTCGTGCCTTTTGCCCTGGTACTCGGCGCACGCGCAGCCGATAAAGGCTTCAGTCTTGGCGAAGTGCCCCTGATGACGGGATTGAACTTCGGGGGCGGATCGGAGTTCGCGGCTGTCGAACTTTGGACGTCGCCCCCGCATGTCCTCCTCATTGTCGCCATCACTTTTCTGGTCAACAGCCGCCACCTGCTGATGGGTGCGGCGCTCGCTCCCTTTATTCGGCATCTGTCGAAGAAAAAGGCGTTCGTAGCACTGTTCTTCATGTGCGATGAAAGCTGGGCAATAGGGCTCGCCGACGCAAAGAAGTCGAACACGACCTTGAGCCTCGGTTATTTCTTCGGCGTCGCCCTCGGCCTCTATTTCAGTTGGGTCATCTTCACGACGATAGGAGCATTCGTGGGCCCCGTTCTTGGCGATGTCACGCGCTATGGCTTTGACATGGCATTCCCGGCTGTATTTTTCGTGATGCTCGCCGGGATGTGGAAAGGCGCAAAGGCGGCGCTTCCCTGGCTGGTCAGCTTGCTCGTCGCTGCAACCACATACGCAGTGTTTCCTGGAGCTTGGTATGTTCCTGGCGGGGCGCTCTCCGGTGTACTCTCTGCATTCCTGCTGGCGCGAACCGATGTTTGATCCTTCATTTGTTATCGCCATCATCTGCATGGCAACGGTCACCTATCTGACGCGTATCGGAGGATACGTCTTCCTGCGCAACCGCACGCTAAGCCCCCGTTTGCGCACGGTCATGGAGAACGCCCCGGGTTGCGTATTGATCACGGTCATCGCGCCGGGCTTCGTCACCGGACGCCCCGCCGATCTCATCACCCTTGCGCTCACCATGTTGGCGGCGACCCGACTGCCCGTGCTTCCGACGGTGCTGATCTCGATCGCTTCGGCTGGTATCCTTCGCCACATGTTGGCGTGAATCCCCGCTCTTCAGGCAGGCTGGAAACATGACAGAGATCGTGGAAGCAGAGCACTGGATTGAGAGCCCCGCCGGGCGCCTCTATGCCAAGTCATGGGCACCACGCGATCTGAATTCCAAGGCGCCGATCATCCTGTTTCACGACTCTCTCGGATGCGTCGCGCTCTGGAGAGATTTCCCGCGTTTGCTCGCCCATTCTCTCGGGCGACGTGTGATCGCCTACGACAGATTGGGCTTTGGCCGCTCCGATGCTCGCATGGACATTTTGGAGCGAGACTTCATTGCCTTGGAAGCCGAGCGCGTCGTACCGCTCCTCTGCGAGCAATTGGCGCTTCGGGAATTTATCGCCTGCGGGCACAGCGTGGGCGGCGGCATGGCGGTGGAAACGGGAGCCAGGCTCGCCGGGTGCAATGCTGTGATCACCATCGCCGCCCAGGCTTTCGTGGAAGATAGGACGCTGCAAGGCATCAGGACCGCACAGCAGGAATTTGCGTCGGTCGACACCATTGCCCGGCTTGCCAAATATCATGGCGACAAAGCTGATTGGGTGCTGCGCGCTTGGACCGAAACCTGGCTTGCTCCGGATTTCGCCGAATGGAACCTCGATGCAGCACTTGAGAGACTGCCTTGTCCGGTAATCGCCATTCACGGCGACCGGGATGAATATGGTTCGCTTGCCCATCCACGTCGGATCGCGGCAGGGCGCGGATCATTCCATATTCTTCCAGACACCGGACATTCGCCACATCGCGAACGTCCAGCAGAGGTCATCAAGGTGATCGAAGACTTCCTGGCCTATTCGGCCAGCCCCGCCGGATGATAGGCCCGATCGAAATAGATAAGCCCCTGCCCGCCGCCGCGCTGGCGGATGGCATCGACTTCGCACATCAGAATATCGTGCGTGCCGCCATTGGCGCGATGCACGATGCGGCAATCGAACGAGACGAGCGCATCCTCCAACGCCGGCGAACCGGTGGATAGTTCCGACCATGCAGCCGCAGCGAAGCGCTCCGCCACCGGCGTCTTGCCGCCAAAGAGGCGCGACAGGTCCTGATGCCCCTCGGAAAGCACGTTAACGCAAAGCACGCCGTTTTCCGTAACGGCAGGGTGAACCGAAGCGGTGCGGTTGAGACAGACGAGCAGCGTCGGCGGGCTGTCGGAGACACTGCAGACGGCTGTTGCGGCAAAACCGGCAAGCCCCGCAGGTCCATTGGTCGTCACGATACTGACGGCCGCTGCCATCCGCGCCATGGCATTGCGGAACTCGGATTTGACCACATCTGGATCGGCAACAGGCACCGCCTTCTCGATCGCCACGGATGTTTTCATGTTCATTCCCATCATCCCCACCGTTTGTGCCGGACCCTGGCAAAATTAGAGGGTCGAGACGCTTGTCTCAAGCAACGATGTTTCTCAGAACCCACACCTGAAGAGCAATAAGTTTTCTATAAAATCTATATACAAAAAGAAAAAACAATTCCTGTCGACGTTTCGCGCATCTCCTCCCCTCATGCGCAAACGAGACGCTAACTCCGGGATTCGCAGCGGCCATCATCCGGGGTGCACACAAAAAGGCAGCGGCACGGCCACAAATTGATGCTTTCCCTAGCCATCACCCTTGCCGTATCCGTTATAAGAGAAAGCACATGAGAGGAAATGGCGATGGCGAAGCCCTTCTATTGGAACGAACTGACGACCTATGATTTCGCTGGCCTTTCGCCCGACACCACCATTGCCGTCCTGCCGATCGCCTCGACCGAACAGCACGGCCCGCATCTGCCGATCGCCACCGACGTGGCCATTGCCAACGGCATGCTGGCCGAACTGAAGGCGCAACGCCCTGACGATCTCGACTTCCTGGTGTTGCCGACCCAGGAAATCGGCAAGGCCAACGAACATATCTACGGCCCCGGCACGCTCTCCCTCAGCGCCGAGCTGCTGATCCCGGTCTGGACCGCGATCGGCGCCAAGGTTGCCGAGGCCGGCATCCGCAAGATGGTCATCGTCAATTCGCATGGCGGCAATCTCGACATCATGGGCATCGTCGCGCGCGAATTGCGCGTGCGCCATCAAATGGCGGTCGTCGCCACGCAATGGACGCGCTTCGGCACGCCGGACGGCATGATCAGCGACCATGAGCAGCGTTACGGCATCCATGGCGGCGACGTAGAAACCTCGCTGATGCTGCATTTCCGCCCCGAGCTGGTGCGAATGGACAAGGCCGAAAATTTCGTCTCCAAGGCGGAATGGATGAAGGAGCAGTCGAATTATCTGCAGCCGCTGCCGCCGCATTCGCTCGCCTGGATCGCCCACGATCTCAATTCCAACGGCGTCGTCGGCAATGCCGCCAACGGCACGGCGGAAAAGGGCGCGCTCATCTGCCGCCATCAGGTGCAGGGCTTCATTGAACTGCTGCGCGATCTCAGGGACTATCCCCTGTCGAACCTCTATTCGAAATAGGCGTCCGGCCGGCGGCGTTCCGGCACCATCAGGATGTGTCCCTTCGCCTGCAGTTCTTCCACCAGGCCGGCGAGTTCGGCAAGCAGATATTCCACGAACAAGCTAGTCGCCGCATCGAGCGGCGCTCGCGTGCGGGCAAAGAGTTTCATCGGCTGATGCCGCGAATGCGGCTCGGCGATCGGCCGGAACACCAGCTCGCCGCGCCGGCATTCGGCGATGACGTCGAGCGGGTTCAACAGCGTCAGCCCCGCCCCGCATTTGACCAGTTGCTTCAGCATTTCCGACGCGTTGCTTTCCAGCACCGGCTCGACCTGCACCGATAGCCGCGCCAGCGTCAGATTGATGATCTCGCGCAGGCTGGAGCCCGGCTGCGCCAGCACCAGCCGCTCCTCCACGACATCGGCGAGATTGATCGGCCCAGGCCCGATCAGAGGATGCCCCGGCGGCAGCACGACGCCGATCGGAATATCGAAATTGCCGAGCGAACGGATGCCCGGTGTCGCCGGAATGTTGAAGCCGAGGCCGACATCGACTTCGCCGGACAAGACGGGCGCCATGGTCGTGGAGCCGGCATCGTTGCGCAATTGAATGAAGACGCGCGGATGTTCGGACAGGAAACGCGCGATGATCTCCGGCAAGGGTCCGGAAGCAAGCCCGACCGTCGTGACGATCCTGACTTTGCCGGCCTGCTGCATCTTGAGACTGCGGATGCGCCCTTCCAGCCGCTCGTAGTTCTTCAGCACCTCGCGGATATGCTCGATGCAGAGCTCACCCGCCGCCGTCAATCTGAGCCCGCGCGGCAGTCGTTCGAATAGCGGCGCTCCCATCTCTTCTTCCAACGCCAGGATCTGCCTGTTGACCGCCGACGACGCCACATTGAGCCTCGCCGCCGCCTTGCGGATCGAGCCGCAGCGGGCAATCTCGTTGATATAAAGAAGTCGCCTCGAGTGCAGCATGCTCATCCCCATTGCATAAATTTTGCCCAGGCCGCACAATTTAGGCACGAGCGCGAGCTGAGATGCCTAAAAGGCATCAATGCGCACGAATTTTGATGCTTTTCAAAGCGCAACGCAATCGCTCAAATGCGGAAAATGGGCGTCAATCGCGGCGTCCCATGGCAGATAAGGGGAACAACCGGCCATGTCCAATGCATTGAAGACCAAAGCATTTCTCGCCGTCATGGGCTTGGTGGCCGCTGTCGCCGCCGCACAGCCGGCGAGCGCCCTCGACAAAGTGACGTACGGAACCAACTGGCTGGCGGAGGCCGAACACGGCGGCTTCTACCAGGCGATCGCCGACGGCACCTACAAAAAATACGGCCTGGATGTTGAAATCGTCCAGGGTGGCCCGAACGCCGCCAATCAGGCGCTGCTGATTTCCGACAAAATCGACTTCTACATGGGCAGCCCGCAGCAGGAAATTGATGCGGTCAAACAGGGCATTCCGATCGTCGACGTTGCCGCGATCTTTCAGAAGGACCCGCAGGTGCTGATCGCCCATCCGGACGCCGGCGTCGATAAGTTCGAAGATATTGCCAAGCTGCCGACGATTTTCCTCGGCAAGGACGGCTACGTTACTTTCTTCGAATGGATGAAGGCCAACTTCCCCGGCTTCAAGGACGAGCAATACAAGCCTTACAATTTCAGCCCGGCGCCGTTCCTCGCCGACAAGCAATCGGCGCAGCAGGGTTACCTGACCTCGGAACCCTATGAAATCCAGAAGCAGACCGGTTGGGAACCGAAGGTCTTCCTGCTCGCCGACAGCGGCTATTCGCCTTATTCGACGATGATCACCACGCAGACGTCGCTCGTTCAAAAGAACCCTGATCTCGTGCAGCGTTTCGTCAGCGCCTCGATCGAAGGCTGGTACAACTACCTCTATGGCGACAACAAAGCGGCCAACGATCTGATCAAGAAAGACAATCCCGATATGACGGATGGCCAGATCGCCTATTCTATCGCCAAGATGAAGGAATACGGCATTGTCGAATCCGGCGACGCGCTCGACAAGGGCATCGGCTGCATCACCGACGCGCACTACAAGAAATTCTTCGACGAGATGGTGCAGATCAAGATGTTCACCGCTGATACGGATTACAAGAAAGCATTCGATCCGCAGTTCGCCTGCAAAGGCGTCGGGATGAGCCTGAAGAAGTGACGGTCAAATAGAGCCCCTCACCCTAGCCCTCTCCCCACTCGCGGGGAGAGGGAACGACAGAGCCAAAGGCGCGACCGCCGAACGACAAGAGCTGCAACTGCCGCCACAGGCCATGGTGATTGAGATCGGCAGGCATGACGAGATAGTCCCCTCTCCCCGCCAGTGGGGAGAGGGTTAGGGTGAGGGGCAATTCTTGCTCTGAAGCCGATTGCTGACATCGACAGAGAGCCGAACGATGATCATACCCAATGCAACCGCTGCCCCCTCGACAGAAGCACGCAAGCGGCCACTCGTCGTCATGGACAAGGTATCGAAGATATTCTCCAACGGCACCCTGGCGCTGTCCGACATGTCGCTGACGGTGGAGAGCGGCGAGTTTATCAGCCTGCTCGGCCCCTCGGGCTGCGGCAAGTCGACGGCGCTGCGGATTATCGCGGGCCTCGGCGGAGCCTCCAGCGGTACGATCGACTGGCCGAGTTCGCGCATCAACTCCAAGGGCCTGCCGGAGGGCGATATCAGTTTCGTCTTCCAGGAGCCGACACTGCTGCCTTGGAAGACCGTCTTCGGCAATGTCCACCTGCCGCTGAAACTGCGCGGCATCTCCAAAGTGGCAGCCTATGACCAGATTATGGAAACACTGGCGACCGTCGGCCTGCAGGATTTCGCCGATGCCTATCCGCGTGAATTGTCCGGTGGCATGAAGATGCGCGTCTCCATCGCTCGCGCGCTGGTCACCAAGCCGAAGCTGCTGCTGATGGACGAACCCTTTGCAGCGCTCGACGAGATCACCCGCCAGAGGCTCAACGACGATGTGCTGCGGCTGTGGCAGTCGACCGGCATTACGGTGATCTTCGTCACCCATTCCGTCTATGAGTCAGCCTATCTCTCAAACCGCATCGTCGTGATGAAGGCGCGCCCTGGCCGTGTCCACACCGACTTTCCCCTAGACACCAGCGGCGAACGCGACCTGCTCTACCGGTCTTCCGAGGAATATCGTCAGGTTTGTGAAAAAGTGTCCCGTTCCCTGATCGAAGCCATTGGTTGACTGGAGGCCCATTGATGAGCAACAGCACCAGCCTACCCCTCTCTGCAGAGACGACCGATGCACCATCTGAACCCGCCCTGCGGGCCGGAAATGCCGAACGCTCCCTCAGCATTCTCGTCCCGCTGCTGACCGTCGTCGTCCTAATCCTCCTCTGGCAGCTTCTCGTCGTCGGCGCCGGCATTCCGCAATATATTCTGCCAAGCCCGCTCGCCGTCGCGAAAGCACTGGTGTCCGACTGGGGCATCCTCTCGCCAGCGCTTTGGGTGACGACGGAGATCACCTTCATCTCGCTGGCGCTGGCGCTGATCGGCGGTGTCGGCTTTGCGATTTTCCTCGTGCAATCGCGCTGGATCGAACTCGCCTTCTATCCGCTCGCCGTCATCCTGCAGGTAACGCCGATTGTCGCGATCGCGCCGTTGATCCTGATCTACGCGCCAACCCGCGAAGCCGCACTGTTGATCTGCGGTTTCCTCGTCGCCTTCTTCCCGATCCTCTCCAACATGGTGCAGGGACTGAAGAGCGTCGACCATAATCTCCTCAATCTCTTCGATCTCTATGGCGCCTCGCGCTGGCAGACGCTGTTGCATCTGAAGCTGCCGGCCGCCCAGCCCTATTTCATGACCGGCCTCAGGATCGGCGGCGGCCTGTCGCTGATCGCCTCCGTGGTCGCGGAATTCGCCGCCGGCTCCGGCGGCCCCAATTCCGGTCTCGCCTTCCGGCTGCTCGAAGCGCAGTATCGCCAGAACATGCCGCGCCTGTTCGCCGCCCTGCTGCTGCTCTCGGCGCTTGGCGTCGCCATCTTCGCCCTCACCTCCTTCATCTCATGGCTGAGCCTGCATCGCTGGCACGAAAGCAGCCTCAAGCGGGAAAACTGATGTCCTATTCCTTCATGTCCCCGCCGAACGCGGCGCGCTTCGTGCTGAGCAACGCCACCGTCCCCGCCGTGACGGCAGCCGGCTTCACCGGCCCATCAAGCGAAGGCTTGATAAAAGCCGATATCGTCGTTGCGGATGGCCTCATCAAGGATATTCTGCCGGTAGGCAGCGCGCCGGCTGAATTCGCCAAGGCCGATATGAGAGACGGCATGGTCTGGCCGACCTTCGCCGACATGCATACCCATATCGACAAGGGCCACATCTGGGAGCGCCGCGCCAATCCGGACGGCAGTTTCGTAGGCGCTCTCGACGCGGTACGCGCTGATCGCGAGGCCAACTGGTCGGCTGAGGATGTCAGGAAGCGCATGGAATTCTCGCTGCGCTCGGCCTATGCCCACGGCACCAGCCTGATCCGCACACACCTCGACTCACTCGCGCCTCAGCACCGCATTTCCTTCGAGGTATTCTCTGAGGTGCGCGAAGCCTGGAAAGACAAGATCGCGCTGCAAGCCGTCGCGCTCTTCCCGCTCGATGAGATGGCCGACGACGCCTTCTTCGCCGATCTCCTCATGGTCATCCGCGATGCCGGAGGCCTGATCGGCGGCGTCACGCAGATGAACCCCGATATCGATCGCCAGCTCGACAAACTGATCTGCGCCGCCATGGACAACGGCCTCGATATCGACCTGCATGTCGACGAAACAGAAGACAAACAGGTGCTGACGCTAAAGGCGATCGCCGAAGCGGTGCTGCGCAATGGCTTCACCGGCAAGGTCACCGCCGGCCATTGCTGCTCGCTCGCCCGCCAGGACGAGGATGTTGCCGCCGCCACGATCGATCTCGTCGCCAAAGCCCAGATCTCCGTCGTCTCCTTGCCGATGTGCAACATGTATCTGCAGGATCGCCATGCGCGCCGTACACCCCGTTGGCGCGGTGTCACCCTGCTGCATGAGCTGGCGGCCGCCGGCGTGCGGACGGCGGTTGCCTCAGACAATACACGCGACCCCTTCTACGCCTATGGCGATCTCGACTCCGTCGAGGTCTTCCGCGAGGCCGTCCGCATCCTGCACCTCGATCATCCGCTGGATACGGCCGCCCGGGTGATCACCACGTCGCCGGCCGATATTCTCGGCCGTCCCGATATCGGCCGTATCGCCGTGGGCGGCCCCGCCGATCTCGTCCTCTTCAGCGCCAGACGCTGGAGCGAATTCCTCTCTCGTCCGCAGTCCGACCGCGTCGTCCTTCGCAAGGGCAAGGTGATCGACCGCAGCCTGCCGGATTACCGCGAACTCGATACCGTTATTGGAGCCTGACATGCCGGATTATCAGCTCATCAAAAAAGAACTCGAAGGCATCGCCGTCGAAGACAATCCGGCGCTGGTGCGCCAGAAGAGCCGGGATTTCTACTGGTATTCGCCGATCCTGAAGGCGCAGCTCGACAATGTCACCGCCGATCTCGTCGTGACGCCGAAGACCGAGGAAGAGGTGATCCGCACGCTGAAGGTCGCCTATGCCCATGATGTGCCGGTCACCCCGCGCGGCGCCGGCACCGGCAATTACGGCCAGGCCATGCCGCTTTCCGGCGGCATCGTGCTAAACCTCGCGGGCATGAACAAGATCAAGGAAATCCATCCCGGCCGCGTCATCTGCGAACCCGGCATCGTCATCGCCGAGCTCGACCGCCAGACCAAGGCGCATTCCGGCCAGGAACTGCGCTTCCATCCCTCGACCGCGCAGACGGCGACGATCGGCGGCTTCATCGCCGGCGGCTCCGGCGGCGTCGGCTCGATCACCTGGGGCGGATTGCGCGATATCGGCAATATCCTGCGCCTGCGCGTCGTCACCATGGAGGCCGAGCCGCGTGTGCTTGACCTCACCGGCTGGGACCTGACCAAGGTCAGCCATGCCTACGGCACCAACGGCATCATCACTGAGATCGAAATGCCGCTCGCCCCGGCCTATGACTGGGTGGACGTGCTGGTCGGCTACGACGATTTCATGGACGCCGTGCGCTTCTCGGATGCGCTCGCCAAATGCAACGGCATCCTGGTCAAGGAAATCGCGCCGATCGCAGCGCCCATCCCCCATGACTATTTCTCTCGCCACAAGCCCTATATCCGTCAGGGCCAATCGATCGTGGCGCTGATGATCGCGCCGCATGCCGTGGACCCGTTCCTGGCCTTCACCAGCCAGCAAAAGGGCGAAATCACCTTCCGCTCCGACAAGGTCGAGAGCATGAAGGGCATTCCGCATGCCTATGAACTCGCCTGGAACCACACGACGCTGCGCGCCATCAAAGTCGACCCGAGCATCACCTATCTGCAAGTGCAGTATCCGAGTCCGGATCACGTCGCCAAGGTCCAGAAAATGGTCGAGATCTTCGGCGACGAAGTGCCCGGCCATCTCGAGTTCATCAGGTTCGACGGCGAGATCCAGTGCGCCGGCCTGCCGCTGGTGCGCTATACGTCGGAGGCGCGGCTGGAAGAGATCATTCGCATCCATCAGGATCACGGCTGCCCGATCTTCAATCCGCATCGCTATACGCTGGAGGAAGGCGGCATGAAGCAGACGGATACCGTCCAGCTCGCTTTCAAGAAGGAAACCGATCCGAAGGGCCTGCTGAACCCCGGCAAGATGATCGCCTGGGACAATCCCGACTTCGACTTCACGGCCGGCGAGAACTATCTCTTTCCTGGTCTTGCGGCGCTGATGGAGGCCTCATGAGGGTTCTCGTCCTCCATTCGCATCCCGTCGAAGAAAGTTTCGGCGCGGCGCTGCACCGGCAGACGATTGAGAGCCTGAAAGCGGCCGGCCATGAGGTCGACGACTGCAACCTCTATGCCGAGGGCTTCGACCCCGTACTCTCCCGCCACGACCGGATGATCTATCACGACTATCCGGAAAATACCGAGGCGGTGAAACCCTATGTCGAGCGCCTGCAATGGGCGGAAGCACTTGTTATCGTCACCCCGGTCTGGAATTTCGGCTTTCCAGCGATCCTGAAAGGCTATTTCGACCGCGTCTGGCTGCCGGGCGTCACCTTCGAACTGGTGAATGGCAAGGTGACCTCGAAGCTGCGGCATATCCGCAAGCTCGGGGCCGTGATGACCTATGGCGCCGATCCCTTCCGCGCCTTCATCGTCGGCAATCCGCCGAAGAAGATCATCAAGCGCATGCTCCGCGCCATGATCAAACCCTTCGCCCCCGTCGTCTTCCTCGCCCATTACGACATGAACCGCTCCACGGACGAGACGAGAAAGCGCTTTTTGGAGAGAGTGAAGCGGGAGATGGAGCGCTTTTAGCTGCCACCCATCGGTGAAATCACCTCGCCGCCGATCCCCATCCGCATCGAGTCCTAAGCCTAACCAACTGCTTGCTGCAGGTGTTTTACATCACCTTCGCCGCTGTCACCTCGACCTCGACCAGAAACTCCGGCCGCGTAAATCCGCCGACGATGATCAGCGTGGAGGCCGGCTTCGGATCGAGTATATAGCGGTCGCGCACGGCCATATAGGCAGGAAAATCCTCGCGTTTCGTGACGAAACCGGAAATGCGGATCACGTCGGAGAAGTCCATGCCGGCTTCATCGAGGATCACCTTGATCGCCTCGAAGCAGAGTTCCGCTTGGCTAGCGACATCTGGTGGAATGCTATCGTCGAGGGCAATGCCGAGCTGGCCTGATGTGACCAGCAGACTCGCGCCTGATGGCACCAGCAGGCCGTGATTATAGTTGCCGAAGGGGCGGCGAACGGAGGGCGGATTGAAAGTTTTCTTCATCGGCATCGTTTCCCATTGGTCGCGCCGATTTCAGCATTTCACCGGCAGCCGGGCAAGCCGTTCAGAGCGCTTGCGCCGGCTCCACCGCCCGGTTTCGCCGCACTTCCAGCAGGATATGGCCAAAGAGCGCGATAAGCACGATCGGGCCGCCGATTAGCGTCGCCTGCGATGGCCGTTCAGCGAGGAATATCCAGACCCACAGAGGCGTCAGCGGCACCTCGAGCGAGGTCAGCAGGCTGGCATCGGCGGCCGGGATCAGCCGCGAGCCGAAGGTATAAAGGCTGAGACCCATGGCGTTCTGGATGATGCCGAAGGCGATGATCAGGCCGAGATCATGCCCGGACACCATCGCCGGCGAAGCGAACCAGAAGGTGATGAACGAGCAGAGCCAGGCGGACAAGGCCATCGCTGGCAGCATAGGCACATCCCGGTGCTGGCGCATGACAACAGCGAGACCGGCGACCGACAACGTCATGACGCAGGCCAGGCCCTTGCCGAGCCAACCACCGCCCCCGTTGCCGCTTACCTCACCGGAGAGCATGACCAGCACGCCGATGAGCGCCACGACGCTGGCGACCAGCGTCGCCATGCTTGGGCGCTCCTTGATGAAGACATAGGCGACGCCCGCGGTGACGAAGGGCACCGTCGCATAGATCACCATCGCATCGGCGACGGAGGTATAATAGATCGAGCCGATGCCGCTGATCATGGACGTGGTGGAAAACACCGTTGCGGCCAGCGACGGCCAGCGCATGGAGCGAAGAATTCGCCAGGCCCTGCCGCGCTCGATATAGAGAAACAGCGTGAAGACGCCGAGCCCGGAGACGATACCCCGGCAGAAGAGGATGGTCATCAGATCCGCGTGGATCAGGCGGACGAACAGGCCGGAAGTCGACCACGCCAGGGCTGAAGCCGCCACGTAGATCACGCCCAGCCGATATTGCTGCTGCTCCGCCAGCGTCACCACGAATCCCTCCGAACCCTTTAGGCTTAGACTATTAGCGAGCACCAGGAGAGCCCACAAGCGATGCCTGCGGCGCAAAATGTCGTTGATGAGAGAGGAGGTGTCGCGGCTGCAGAACCGCCACGCCCATCTCGGCCCAAACCAGCGCTTGCGTCTTGCGGATATTCCGTATGTCTTTAGGGTACCGAATATTCGGCAGAGGGGGAATCAATGCAGCTATTGCTGGCAGGGCTTTTTGCGTGCGGCTGCGTGAGCCTGGTCGACGCCCCGCTATGGCCGGCTGCCGAAAGCTACGTCAATACGGCAACGGAATGTAGCCAAAGCGGCGATCCCGGCAATTGCCGGCACACGCGCGATATGTGGAAGAGCGAATACGACGCTGCGACCGAGGGAAAATATCAGAACCAGCGAAAGGTCGCACTCTGCCTAAGCACAGGCTGCGACAATGCCATCCAGCCCGACAGTATCCGCGGCTGCGCCTGGCGCATGGTCATCGTGAATTCGAGACACGCGGAGCTGGACAATACCGACACCGAGAATCTCAACCATTTCTGCGGGTCCGCTTATATCGATCAAGCGGGACGGCGCGCAGCCGAAGTCCAGGCGAAGACGATGCTGGAACTCCTCGGGATGCGACCGGGCGCATAGCAGTCGGTACCGCCATGCGCCCGATTTCATTCACACTTGAGCATATGGCGCGAAGAAGCCGCGGATCGCCTCGATCTCATTCGGGCGGATATCGTGGCCGCCCGAATGCCACTCCAGCGTCACCTCGGCTTTCTGCCGCGTGAAATAATCCGCGAGCGCCTTGGTCACCGGCGCCGGCGAGATCGGATCGCGTTCCCCAGCGGTGATCAAAACCCGGCTGCCGTCGAGCTTGGCGTTGTCACGCGGCTGGAACGGGATCAGCGGATGCATCAGCACGGCGGCATCGAAGAGATCGCCGTGTTCGATCAGCACATTGGCGAGAATATTCGCGCCGTTGGAAAAGCCGAGACCAAGCACCTGCGAGGCGCCGTGGTCGACGGCCAGGCTCTTCACATAGGCGGCCATCTTCTCGGTGGCCCGGGCAAGGTCCGCCATGTCGTAGACGCCCTCGCCCGTGCGCCGGAAGAAGCGCGCTGCGCCATGTTCCGAAACGTCGCCACGCGGCGAGACGATGGTCGCCTCCGGCAGCAGGCGGCTGCCGAAATCGAAGAATTGGTTCTCGTCGCCGCCCGTGCCGTGGAGGGCAAACAGAATAGGTTTGCCGGGTGCACCGGGCTTCACCCGGTGCACATAGGTCGTATTCGTCATGATCACCCCCTGTTTAAGCGTCCAGCGGTTCGAGATGCTGCTCGAGCAGTGCCCGCAGATGAGCGTGCTGTTCCGGCAGCTTCAGCGCCTCGCCGAGATGGGCCGTATCTTCGTCTCGGTTGAAACCGGGCTCGTTCGTAGCGACTTCGAACAGCACGCCGCCCGGCGTACGGAAATAGATCGCCCAGAAATAGTCACGGTCGATAACCGGCGTAACCTGATATCCCGTATCCATCAGCGCCTTGCGCACTTCGAGCTGTTTTGCGCGGTTCTCGACGGCAAAGGCAACATGGTGGACGGAACCCGCACCGGGAAGTGCACGGCCGATGTTCGGCATGGTTTCGAGATCGACGAAATCGGCACCATTGCCGCCGGGGATAGCCAGCCGCTTGACGCCTTCATGCGTATCGACGACTTCATAACCCATATATTTCAACAGCTCGGCCGTGGCGCCCTCGTCCCTTAGCCGCATGGCGACGGAATGGAAGCCTCGGATAGCATGCTCGGCATCGACGCCGCCATGCGTCCAGGGCTGACGATCGTCATTCTTGACCTCGACCAGCGCGAAACCGTCCCCATCGGGACCAGCGAAATGGAGGCGCTTCTGGCCGAAGGATTCATCAGCCTTCAGAGCCTCGACGCCCTGCTTGCCAAGCCGCTCGCTCCAATAGCCGATCGCGCCCTCCGGAATGGAGAAAACGGTATTGCCGACTTCGCCTGTGCCCGGACGACCGCGAGCCATCTTCGGGAACGGGAAATAGGTCATGATCGTGCCGGGCGTGCCGATCTCGTCACCGTAATAGAGGTGATAAACATCCGGCGCGTCGAAATTGACCGTCTTCTTCACGCGGCGCAGGCCAAGCGTGTCCGTGAAGAACTTATTGTTGGTGCGGGCATCTTCCGCCATCGAGGTAACGTGGTGAAGACCCTTGATCTGATTGAGCATCTTTAACCCCTTGTCTCGCCCGCAACGGCAGGCGTTTCTCATGAGCAGAAGATGGTCCCACAGCCCGTTTTTCGATAGCCCCCAATAGCCAAACGGATTGTCTCCGATTATTGAACGACAAATGGCGGTCGTTCAATACATCAGCCATTACCCGGATCGCTCGGCAAAGCCCAGTCGATCGGATCCTTGCCATGTTCTGCCAGATAAGCGTTCGCCTTGGAAAAATGCCGGCAGCCGAGGAAGCCGTTATGCGCCGACAGTGGCGATGGGTGTGCGGCTTTCAGCACGAGGTGCCGCTCGGTATCGACGAAGGCGGCCTTCTTCTGTGCGTAGGAGCCCCAGAGCATGAAAACCACGCCGTCGCATTCGTCGTTGACACGGCGGATGACGGCATCGGTGAAGCGTTCCCAGCCCTTGCCCTGATGCGAGGCGGCCTGTGACTCCTCTACCGTCAGCACACTGTTGAGCAGAAGCACGCCCTGCTTCGCCCAGCTTTCGAGAAAGCCGTGACGCGCCGGCGGGACGCCGAGATCGGTTTCCAGTTCCTTGTAGATATTGACGAGCGACGGCGGGATACGCACGCCGGGGCGAACGCTGAAGCAGAGCCCATGCGCCTGCCCGACGCCGTGATAGGGGTCCTGTCCAAGGATCACGACCTGCACTTCATCGAGCGGCGTCAGGTCCAAGGCCCGGAAATATTCGCTGCCGCGCGGAAAAATCACCTTGCCGCGCTGTTTCTCTTCGACAAGAAAGGATTTGAGCTGCTGCATATAGGGGCTGACGAATTCCTGTGACAGCGCCTCTTTCCAGCTTTCCTCCAGCTTGATGCCCGCTTCCGCCATCGTCCCTCGCCTCCATCTTTCGTCAGCATGTCGATTGAGGATGAAAGCGCCAGCGTGTCAAGAAAAGGACTTCCATTGCGGCAGGCAGATCACAGCTTTCCGGCGGCGGACGTCGCCAGAGACGGCGATTGCACTCTCTCCCCCGTCGAGATCAGCAACGCTTCGCGTTCGGCCTCCGGCATGGCACGTACGCGTCGCCTCACCGTGAAGCGGATCGCGGCAAATCCGGCCAGCATCAGCACCACTTTGCTGCCAATACCGAAGGCCGGCATGACGACCGCCCATATGGATAGATCAAAGGCTGTGGCAACGAATACATTGAGCGCAGCGGACAGGAACATCAGGCCAGCCCAGACAAAGCCCACATAAGTAGCGACATCGGGCGCGACTGCGCGGGCAATAGCCGGCAGATACCGATTCATCCAGCCCGGCTTAAGCATCACCACGCCGACAATCGAATAGATAACGCTCGGCTTGAATAGTACGAAACGCGGATCGTCCGTCAGCAGCGTTGCCGCGCCTGCAGCAATGACCAGAAAGAGGCTCAGCCACTCCATGGTATCGATTGGCTTCCGTCGAAGGTATTGTATTCCGATTTGGACAAGGCCAAACGCTATCGCCGAGCAAGCCGAAAGGGTCGCATTATGCGTGAGGGAAAGCAGAACGACGAAAAATAGGCTGGAGGCCAAATCGGCGAGCAGTAGCCTGACCGCATCGAAAAAGCTTTTCACCGCACTTCGGCCCTTGTCGCGACTTCTGTAACGGTCATAAAGCCACCAGCCATCGACATCAAGAGATGGCACTCAATCTTTCCGTAATCACCCCTTAACCCGCGCCATTTGCGGGTCATAGAGCGGCTTCAACGACACCTGGCAGGGCACGCGGCGTTGGGCAACGTCGAGTTCGTATCGGCCGCCAAGCACGAAATCCTCGCTGACCCCATCCGCATTGCGGACATAGCCGTAACCGATCGGCTTGCCGATCGTGTAGCCATAGCCGCCGCTCGACAGCCAGCCGACGCGTTGGCCGTCGCGATAGATGGTCTCGCGACCGAGCAACACGGTTTCGGGATCGTCGGGCACGAAGCAGGCGAACAACTTCTTCACCCCCGAAGCCAACTGCCGCTCGATGGCCTCCCGGCCGCGGAAGGCGATGTTCTTCTTCATCTTCACCGCCCAGGCGAGCCCTGCCTCGACCGGCGTATGGTCGGGACCGATGTCGGAACCCCAGGCACGAAAGCCCTTTTCCAGCCGGCAGCTTTCGATCGCGCGATAGCCGGCATTGATCAATCCGTGATGACGCCCGGCCGCCATCAGCGCATCGTAGACCGTGGCCGCATATTCCACCGGCACATGCAGCTCGTAGCCGAGTTCGCCGACATAGGTCATGCGCAGCGCTCGAACCGGGCAGCCGGCAATGCCGATGGTCTTCACTCGCAGGAACGGAAATGCGGCGTTCGAAACATCGTTCGAGGTGACGGATTCCAGCACTCTGCGCGAATTCGGCCCCATCAACGACAGCACTGAATAGGCAGAAGTGATATCCACCAGTTCGGCATGCATCTCGGCCGGGATATTCCTGGCGATCCAGTCGAAATCATGCGTGGCAAAGCCCGTGCCTGTCGTGATGTAAAATTCGTTCTCGGCGACGCGCGCCACGGTGACATCGCATTCGATGCCGCCTTTGTCGTTCAGCATCTGCGTGTAGGTCAGCGCGCCAACCGGCTTGGCGACGTCGTTGGACGCGATCCAGGAGATCGCCGCTTCGGCATCTCGCCCCTTCAGCACGAATTTCGCAAAAGACGTCTGATCGAAGATCACCGCCGCCTCGCGCACCGCCCTATGCTCACGACCGACCGCAGCAAACCAGTTCTGGCGGCCGTAGCTGTAGATATCCTTCGGCTCCTCGCCGGCAAAAAGGTCGGCGAACCAGTTCGGACGCTCCCAGCCGAGCTTTTCGCCGAAACAAGCGCCCTGCGCCTTCAGCCGATCATAGAGCGGCGACTTGCGGCAGGGGCGGCCGCTCGAATGCTCCTCGAACGGCCAGGCCATGGTGTAATGCTTGCCATAGGCTTCCAGCGTGCGGGTGCGCACCCAGTCCGTATCGAAATGCGGGCGGCCGAAACGCCTGATGTCGACGGGCCACAAATCATAGGGCGGTTCGCCCTTTGCAACCCATTCGGCAAGCGCCATGCCCGCCCCGCCCGCTGACGCTATGCCGAAGGCGTTGAAGCCAGCACCGACGAAGAAGTTTCGAAGCTCCGGCGCTTCGCCGAGGATGAAATTGCCATCGGGCGTAAAGCTCTCTGGCCCGTTCAGAAGCTGCTTGATGCCCGCCGTCTGCAGCGCCGGCACGCGCATCAGAGCCTGCTCCATGATCTGCTCGAAATGACCGAAATTGCTATCGAGCAGCGTGTAATGAAACTCCTTGGGAATGCCGTCGATCGCCCAGGGGATCGGATTCGGCTCATAGCCGCCCATCACCAATCCGCCGACCTCTTCCTTGTAATAGGTCAACCTGTCGGGATCGCGCAGCGTCGGCAGGTTGGAGGGGACGCCGAAGGATTCGGTGATGAGATACTGATGCTCGACGGAGACGAGCGGCACGTTGACGCCGAAGCGCGCGGCAAAGCTGCGCGTCCACTGCCCGGCACAGACCACAACACGCTCGCATTCGATGCGGCCCTTGTCGGTGATGACAGCGCGAATCCTGCCCTTATCGATCTCCAGATCGAGAACTTCGGTGTCCTCGAAAATCGAAACACCGGCCATGCGCGCGCCCTTCGCCAGCGCCTGGGTGATATCGGAGGGATTGGCCTGCCCATCGGTCGGCAGATAGGCGGCACCGATCAGATCGTCTATATCCATTAGAGGCCAGAGATCGAAGGCCTCCTTCGGCGTCAGCAGATGCATTTGCAGCCCGAAGGATTGCGCCGTCGTCGCCTGTCGCTTGACTTCCGTCCAGCGTTCCTCATTGCAGGCAAGGCGCAGGCCGCCGTTCATCTTCCAGCCGGTGGCAAGCCCCGTCTCCGCCTCCAACCTCTTATAGAGATCGACGGAATAGCCGAGCATCTGGGTGATATTGGCGCTGGTACGCAATTGCCCGACAAGGCCTGCGGCATGGAACGTCGTGCCCGAGGTCAGCTTCTTTCGCTCCAGCAGGACCGTGTCTGATAGCCCGAGCTTGGCAAGGTGATAGGCTGTCGAACAGCCGACGATACCCCCGCCGATGACGACCGCCTTCGCTGTTTGGGGCAGTTCTTTCATCGCATCACCTCAAGAATTCCGGAATGATTGATAGGCACGTTCAAATCGCGCCAGATTTTCGCTCGTATAGGCTGAATAATCGAAGTCGATACGGGAATGGATTTCGGAAACCATGCTCCACATCGTCTCGCGCAACAGCGAAGCGCATTTCATTGCCTGATAGCGCCGACGTAGCTCGTCGCTCACCGGCGCCTCGAAATAGGCTTCCAGCATCGCCGTTTCCTGGCTTTCGGAGAATTCGTTGTTGGAAGCAAGACCACCGAGATCGAAGAGCGGCGTGTTGAAGCCGGCATAATCCCAATCGATCAGCCAAAGCCTTGTTCCATCGTCGAGGAAATTGCCGGGCAGAAGATCGTTATGGCCGAAAACGATGTCGAAGGGTCGCGCGGCCTGTTCCAGTCGCTCGGCGATATCGAGGAAGGAAGGCAGCAATGCTCCATGACGGCTACCGCCCTCTTCGAGAAGGGCGGCATAGTCGCATACCACATGAAAAACCCAGAAGATGGCCCCTGCGCCGCGAAAGTGTTTCGCAACATTCTGGTGACAGGAACGGACAAGCGGTACGATGCGCGCTAGCATCAAAGGGTCGCGAATATCCTCCGCGACCAGCGGCTTTCCGTCGATATAGTCCAGCACGAGAACGCCTGGCTCGGAATGAACGACAGCGGGCGACAATCCCGCCGCATGCGCAGCCTTGCTCGCGGCCAGTTCGTTGGCACGTCTGATGTGGTGAACCGGGATATCCGTCCCGAGCCTGACCACGAAACGCCGGCCGCTATCGGTGACCAGGTAGTTGCGATTGGTGATGCCGCCCACGAGCGGAGCGATATCGATCGATCCGCGCCAAATGCCAAGAGCCTGTATCTTGTCTTCGGGCGTTACGATCATCCCTCCTCCAGCGCTAAAATCGCGCGTCTTTTGGATGTAAAAGGTTCCTCACAAAAGGAGAACTGTCAAGAACTAGCCACAAAATGAAACGCTCATTTGGTTTTTTGTTGGATTTTGCGGGGAATAAGGTCTAATCCCTATTAGGCTATGGATATTTTCAACAGAAAGCTTCACCGTAAGTGAGATTTGACTTAAAAATTCAATCTCGAGGTGATTGGAACGAGATGACTTGCGTTTGAGTCGTTATCCCGCTCCAGATGTTTGATCAGGCATGGTCTTATCCGCAAGCCGCTTCGCACGTTTTGGGATCATGCCTTAGCTAGGATCGATACCATGTCGGACATCTCGCAGGTGCCGCTGCATTCGAACCATCGGGAACGCGAGATCCTGGAGGAGCTTCGGCTCGCGGGCGGCGCAAGCCGTATTCAGTTTCTCGCCGAGCGGCTGGCGGTTTCGGAGGAGACCATCCGCCGCAATATCCGCAGCCTGGAGGCCAATGGCCTCGTCACCAAGGTGCACGGCGGCGTTCATATCAAGGACTCGATCATCGAGCAGCCGCTGCATTTCCGGATGAACGAGAATGCCGAGGCCAAACGCATGATCGCGGCCCGCGTCGCGGCAATGATCCAGAACGGCGATACGCTCTTCCTCGACATAGGCTCCACGACGGCCTTCATCGCTGTGGCGCTCCAGAAACATCAGAACCTGTTCATTGTCACGAACGCCGTCTCGGTCGCCCATGCGCTCGCGACCCGCAACGGCAATCGCGTTTTCTTCGCCGGCGGCGAGCTGCGCAGCCATGACGGCGGCGCCTTCGGCACGGAAGCGACCAACTTCCTCCGCCGCTTCAACGTTCGCCATGCCATATTGTCCGTCGGCGCCGTTAACGCCGTGTCCGGCTTCATGCTGCACGATCTGGAGGAGGCGGAATATTCCCGCGAAGCCGCACGCCGCTCCGAAAACCGCATCATCGTCGCTGATAGCGCCAAATTCGGCCGCAGCGCCCCGATCGTCATCGATGATCCCGCCATGTACGATATGATGGTCACCGACGACCTGCCGCCCCCAGATATCCGCGCCATGCTCGACCGCAACGAGATCGATCTCGTCGTCGCCAATCAGCGCCGGATGGAACAGCTCTAACCAGAGCGGTTCAGCTTTCGCCATTCCGGAACAGCGCGCTCCCCTATTCCTATTGTTACTTAACTCCTGCACATGGCTTCCAGGGTCAGCGCCGCCTTGCTGGCATGGCGCTCTTTGTGGCGCAGCAGACGGAAGCTGCGGACCGGCAGGTCGAAGGCGGCCCGCACCAGCAATCCCCGTTGCAGATAAGCCATGGCCGCCGCACTGGAAATCGCCGTGGCGCTCTGCCCATAACAGACCGCCGACAGCACGGCCTCATTCGACGGCAGCACCAGTGCCACGCTGAGATCATGCGGTGAGGTGCCGAGCTTGATGATGGCATTTTCGAATTCGGACCGCGTACCCGAACCTTCTTCGCGCATCACCCACGATGTACCGGTGGCAAGATCGTCAACCGACAGGCTCCGGCCGTCGGCCCAGGGATGATCTGGCGGCACGACGATGACAAGCGCGTCCGGTGCAACGACTTTCATCGACAGGGCCGGCGTATCCACCTCCCCTTCGACGAAGCCCAATTCGGCCGTGCCTTCGATGACTGCCTCGGTGACCGTGCGTGTATTGCCGATCGTCAAATCGAGCTCGATGCCGGGATAGTCACGGTGAAAGCGCATCAGCACGGGTGGCAGCCAGTAGCTGGCGATGGTCTGGCTGGCACGCAGGCTGAGCCGGCCACGCTGCAGGCCACCGAGTTCGGAAAGCATGAGCTCCGCCGATCGCACCCGAGCCAGCGTCGCCTTCGCCTCGCCGAGAAAGGTCCGGCCGGTTTCCGTCAGCTCGATCCGCCGGCCGACACGGTGAAACAACTCGACGCCGTAATACCCTTCGAGGTTCTTGATGGCCGCGCTGACGGCCGAGGGCGTCAAATGGATGGCCTGTGCAGCGTGGGTCAGATGTTCCCGCTCGGCGACGGCGACAAAAATGGCGAGTTGCTCGAAGGTCATGGGAAATCATTCTAATTAATCGAACGAAACATAGGATAATATTCGATGGATGTCGACAACAGGAGGTGAGACTTTCTCTTCATAGCAAATTCTAAATAGCCGAACGGCGGTTCCGCATGTCCCTTTTCCACCGCGCCAATATTATCCTCCCCGGCCTTGCCCTGACGGGCGTCGTAGCCCTTCTCGCCTATGCGGGCGAGCACATTGAGATCGGTATTCTCGGCGGTCGGTGGATCGAGAGCCTGGTGCTCGCCATTGCGCTCGGTATCGTCGTCTGCACCGTAAAGCCGCTGAAGCCCGCCCTGCGCCCCGGCATCGATTTCAGTGCCAAGATCCTGTTGGAAATCGCCATTGTCCTGCTCGGCGCCTCGATCAGCCTCTCGGCCATCGGTGGCGCCGGTGTCTGGTTGATCGCCGGCATCGCCATCGTTGTCGTGCTGTCGATCGCGGCCACCTACACGATCGGCCGGCTGCTCGGCCTGCCGCCGAAACTGGCGACACTGATCGCCTGCGGCAACTCCATCTGCGGCAACTCGGCTATTGTCGCCGTTGCCCCGGTCATTGAGGCCGGTTCGGAAGAAATTGCCGCCGCTCTTGCCTTCACCGCCGTGCTCGGCATCGCCGCCGTCTTCCTGCTGCCGCTGCTCTATTTCCACGCCGGCATGAGCGTGCCGCAATATGGCGTGCTGGCCGGCCTGACCGTCTATGCCGTGCCACAGGTACTTGCCGCCACTGCGCCGATCAGCCTCCTTGCGGTACAGACCGGCACTCTGGTCAAGCTGGTCCGCGTGCTGATGCTTGGGCCTGTCATCTTCCTGCTCGGTATCCTCACCAAGACCGAAACGGCAGGGATGGATAGCCGCACGGGCCATCGCCACTCGCTGGTTCCCTGGTTCATCTGCGGCTTTCTGGGGCTGATGGCCCTGCGCTCTTTCGGCCTGATCCCGGACGCGCTGGTCACGCCGATGGCTGTGATCTCCAACATCCTGACGGTGATTGCGATGGCAGCACTCGGCCTGTCGGTGAACATTCGCTCCGTTGCGCATGCCGGCGGCCGGGTAATCACCGCAGCTACGCTATCGCTGCTGACGCTTGGCGTCATCAGCTATGGGCTGATTGCCGCTCTGCAAATCCAGTAGGTCCGGCATTGCCGTGGGAATTGTCGGAAGCCCGCTTCGGATCTGGCTTCTGAGCCGATGCCAGCAGTACGGCGATCTCATTCCCCGGCGAGGGATAACCGAACGCATAGCCCTGAAGTCCGTCACAACCGGCACGCGCGAGGAGCCGCGCATGGTCCTCGGTTTCGACGCCCTCGGCGATGACCTCGACGTTGAGCGCTCTTGCTATTTCCACGATCGCACCCACCATGCGGCGCTGCTCGTCCGAGACGGTAATTGCCGTCACCAACTGCCGGTCGATCTTCAGCCGCTTCGGCTTCAGCTTCACAAGGCCGATCAGTGAGGCATGGCCAGAGCCGAAATCGTCGATCTCGATCTCGATACCCATCTTTTTGATTGTGTCGATATTGGCGAGCATTTTGTCGTCGGGATCGTCGAGGAAGATCGTCTCGACTAATTCGAAGGCAATGGCATGGCTTGGGATATTCTGAGCCTGCAGCCGTTCGATCAGGTGCGGATCGGCCAGACGTCTTCCCGAGATGTTGACGGCGATACGCGGCGGCGTCAGGCCCTGCAGAGCCCAGGCGGCACGGTCGAACAGTGCGCGGTTCAAGATGGCCGCATCGATCTCTGCCGTCAGCCCGTATTCCTCAGCCACCTTGAGGAATGCTGCCGGCGCCAGCAGCCCCTTCTCCGGATGCCACCATCGGGCCAGAGCTTCCAGTCCCACGATCCGTCGGCTACGCGCATCCACCTGGATTTGGTAGAAAGGCACGATTTCATGCCGCGTCAGCGCCAGCCGCAATTCCTCTGCCAATTGCCGTTCTGCCTGCAGATCGGATTGCAGTTTCGGCGTGAAGAACTCGACGCGGTTGCGGCCGAATTTCTTGGCTTGATAGAGAGCGATATCGGATTCCGCCAGCAGATTGCCGGCGCTGCCGACAGCGCTCCACGCTGCACCGATCGAAGCTCCCACCTGCAGCATTTCATGATGAAAGCGAACATCACGCTGCAGCCGCCAGAGAATATCATCGGCAATGGTTCTGAGTTCATCGGCACTATCGAGATTGACCAGCATCACGACGAACTCGTCGCCGCCAATGCGGGCGACCATATCATCAGCCGCTATCGCCCCGGAAATCCGCACCGCCGCATTCTGCAGCGTCAGATCGCCAGCCGCATGCCCCCATTTGTCGTTGATCTGCTTGAAACAGTCGAGATCGATATGGAGGACGGCCAGCGTCTTGACGGTAGCATCGGCGCACAGTTCCGCCAATCGGCGATCGAAGTAGCGGCGGTTGGGCAGGCCGGTCAGATAGTCGTGGTCGGCGGCATGTTCGATGTCAGCACGGCTCTGCTCCAGCGCGATTGCGCGAGCTTCCGCGACTGCTTTCTGGTTGCTCAGCTCGCGGTTCATCAGGACATCAGCCGTGACGTCCCACTCCGCACCGATGAAGGACGGCGCGCCATCAGGTCCCTCGTAAAAATGGGCCCGCGAGCGCAGATAGCGTATCTTCCCTTCGGGCAGGATGATGCGAAATTGCGAGTTATAGAAACCCTTTTCCGTAATCGCTGTCTCGAACTCGGCGATTGCCCGCTCGACATCGTCAGGATGAAGAGCGCTCAGCCAGATCGCAGACGACACTTTGCGGTCGGTACGGCCGGTCTGGTAGAGCTTGTGCATCTGCGTATCCCAGAGCAATTCCTCTTCATTCAGATTGTGCTCCCAGACGCCGATTTGGGACGTCTCCAGCGCCAATTCCAGCCTCCTCAAGAGATCTTGGAACTCCTGTTCGGATCGCCCTGATACCGTCTCTTCCACCGAGTTCGAACCCCCTTCGGACACATGGAAAGTTTGCATAATTTCAACGATATCTTCGCATCACTCCCTTTAACGATATTTAATAACCCCTCAATAGGTGCGGGCTTTCGCCCGCAACTCCCGGTGCGATCAATTTGTGGTTAATGATTATGGCGCGGCGGATTGGCCGCGAGGTTGCGGAAATCGGCAGCGCCTTCGAGTACTGCGCCATCGGAAAGCTGCGTGACCGAGCGGCGGTAGATGCGCTGCCAAGGCGTCGCTTCCGGCGGAACTGCCGGAATGCCGTCACCCTTGCGTCGCTCGATTTCCGTCTCGTCCACCAGCATGTCGCAGCGGCCTTGATTGAAATCGATGCGGATGGTGTCGCCGGTCCGCAGCCATGCAAGGCCACCGCCAGCCGCGCTTTCCGGCGAGGCGTTCAGGATCGACGGGCTGTCGGCGGTACCCGATTGGCGGCCGTCACCGATCGTGGGCAGGCTGCTGATGCCACGCTTCAGTAAGGCATCCGGCGGCTGCATGTTGACGACTTCGGCAGAGCCCGGCCAACCGATCGGCCCTGCCCCGCGAATGACGAGGATCGTGTTCTCATCGATACCGAGATCGGCATCGTTGATGCGCCTGTGATAGTCCTCCGATCCGTCGAACACCACCGCCCGGCCTTCGAACACGCCCTCGCGGCCCGGCTCCTGCAGATAGCGGCGGCGGAAATCCTCCGAAACGACACTCATCTTCATGATGGCGAAATCAAAGAGATTGCCCTTCAACACCAGGAAGCCGGCCCGCTCCTTCAGCGGCTCGGCGAAAGGACGGATAACCTCGCGGTCTGTCGCCTCCCTGTCCTTCAGGTTCTCCGCCATCGTCTTGCCGGTAACCGTCGGACAGTCGCCATCGAGCTTGCTGGCCTGCAACAGCTCCCACATGACGGCCGGCACGCCGCCGGCGCGATGGAAGCGCTCGCCGAGATAGGCTCCCGCCGGCTGTACATTGGCGAGCAGCGGAATGTCGAAACCATGAACCTGCCAATCATCCGGATGCAGCTCGACCCCGGCATGCTTGGCCATGGCCGCCAGATGTGGTTGCGCATTGGTGGAGCCGCCGATCGCCGAATTGACCTTGATGGCATTCAAGAATGCTGCACGGGTCAGGACATCCGATGGCTTGATATCTTCCAGCACCAGTTCGACGGCGCGCCGCCCGGTGCGATAGGCCATCTGCCCGCGTTCGCGATAGGCGCCGGGAATGGCGGCACAGCCGGTGAGCGACATGCCGAGCGCCTCCGCCATGGCGTTCATGGTCGAGGCCGTGCCCATGGTGTTGCAATGGCCGATCGAAGGCGCCGAGGCGAGCGACGCCTCCATAAAGCCCTCTTCGTCGATTTCGCCAGCCGCCAGCTTGCGGCGCGAGCGCCAGATCACCGTACCGGAACCGGCCAGCTCGCCATCGTGCCAGCCATCGAGCATGGGACCACCGGAAAGGACGATCGCCGGGATATTGACCGTGGAGGCCGCCATCAGCGCCGACGGCGTGGTCTTGTCACAGCCCGTCGTCAACACGACGCCGTCGAGAGGATAGCCGTAGAGAACCTCGACAAGGCCGAGATAAGCGAGATTGCGGTCGAGTGCCGCCGTCGGGCGTTTGCAATTCTCAAAGATCGGATGGGTCGGGAATTCGATCGGAATGCCGCCGGCATCGCGAATGCCGTCGCGGACGCGCTTGGCGAGATCGAGGTGATGGCGGTTGCAAGGCGTCAAGTCGCTGCCGCTCTGGGCGATGCCGATGATCGGCTTGCCGGAGCGCAGCTCTTCCGGCGTGATACCGTAATTCATGAAGCGCTCAAGATAGAGCGCGGTCATGTCGATATGATCGGGATTGTCGAACCAGTCCTGCGAACGCAGACGACGCTTGGGTATGCCGTTGTCGGTCATGTCTTCCTCAGGTCTTTCCTCGGGCATTCTTTTCTTCCAGATGCGCCAGCAAGCCGCTGTGGTCGCTTTCGCCGCCACCCTGCTCCACGAATTCGGCAAACTCTGCCCGGACCGCTTCGGTCAGCGGCAGATGAAGCGACAGGCTTTTGGCAGCGGCAAGAACCGCGTCGAGATCTTTCAATTGGTTGCGCGACGTCCCGCCAGGTACGAAATTGCGCTCGATCATGCGCTGGCCGTGCAGCTCCAGAATCCGGCTTTCGGCAAAGCCGCCACGAATGGCGGCGCGAAACGCCTCGCGCGAACCGCCGCCGGCTTCGACAAGCAGCATGGCTTCCGCAATCGCGCCGATGGTGACCGCAACGATCTGCTGGTTGCCGAGCTTGGCAAGCTGGCCGGCGCCGCTCGGTCCCACATGCGTGACGCGGCCGAGCGGGGCCATGATGTCGCGGACGCTATCGATGACTTCCGCATCGCCGCCCGCCATGATCGCCAGCGTCCCGGCTGCTGCGCCGACCACGCCGCCGGAGACGGGGGCATCGATATGATGAACGCCGCGCTCGGCAAGCTTTGCCGCATTCTCACGAGCGAATGGCGGCGAAATGGAGCTATTGTCGACCACGACGGCGCCGGGCTCCAACGCTTCAGCGACACCGCTTCCGAACAGAACCTCACTAACCGCACCGGCATTGGTCAGCATGGTGAACAATATGGTGGCACCCTTGGCCGCCTCTGCCGCCGTCGCGGCGACGGTCGCTCCATCCGCCACCAATGCGTCAGCTTTGCTCCGATCGCGGTTCCAGACGGTGACGGCAAAGCCGGCCCCAAGCAACCGCCTCGCCATGGGGGCTCCCATCAGTCCGGTTCCGAGAAAAGCAATCTTCCGATCGGTCATACAATGCGTCCTTCCAATTCGTCTTCAATATGGACCTGAATGATCTCGTCGAAAGAGCTCTCGGCCACAAAACCCAATTCCCTCGCCCGCGTCGCCGTAAAGCCCTGGGCCCAGCCGGAAACGATACGCATCACCAGTTCGTCCGGTTCGCGGCGGATCAACTTTACCGTCTTCTCGCCGGCAATGCGACGGAGAGCCTCGATCTGCTCGCCAACCGTGGCGCTGACGCCCGGCATGGAGAGATTTCGATCCGCACCAACTGGCGCAAGATCGATCGTCGCGCCATGAACGAGAAATCCGACCGCCGAACGAGGCGAAGCATGCCAATGCCGCAGGTCCTCCGGCACCGGTAGCACGGCTTCCATGCCGATCAGCGGCTCCCGCAATATGCTGGAGAAGAACCCGGAAGCCGCTCGATTCGGCTTGCCGGGACGAATGCAGATGGTCGGCAGGCGAATGCCGATGCCGTCGAAAATACCGCGCCGCGTATAATCGGCCAGCAGCAGTTCGCTCATCGCCTTCTGCGTGCCGTAGCTGGTGAGAGGCGTCAGATGGAAATCGTCGGGGATAGGCGTCGGAAAGGGCGAGCCGAAAACTGCGCAGGAAGAGGTAAAGACGATACGTGGACGATAGCCATCCTCGGCATGGGCGGCACGGATCGCCTCGAAGAGTTGCCGCGTGCCATCGAGATTGATGCGATACCCCTTGTCGAAGTCGAGTTCGGCCTCGCCGGAGACGATCGCCGCGAGATGGAAAATCACATCTGGCCGGCGAGCCACGATCTTCTCCGCCGCTCCCGGCGCAGACAGATCCCGGGCGCGAGCCTTCACCTTGCCTGTAAAACCCTGAGGCAGAGGAGGCTCGATGACATCGACCAATGTCAGCCTGCTGATCTCCCGGCCGCCGAGACCGCCATCGGCGATCAACCGTTCCGTCAGTTTTCGGCCGATCATGCCGGCTGCTCCGATGATGGCGATGTGCATGGAATCCTCCTTCACGAATGACGACTAACGGGCGTTCCTCCGGCCCGATGTACGTCAATCATTTGCCTAACCGTTAGATAGACCCATGGCGTCAGCATGCAAACGAAATTGGCAGGCACGAGGTAAAATCTTCGAAAAACAGATTGGCCGAAATGGAAAATATCAAGGCCAAGGTGAGATAAAAAGAAGGGCGAGACCTTGCGGTCCCGCCCCTGAAGTATCGGGCACTGGGGGTAACACCCGACACGGCGTTTTTATTCGGCGGCGATCGGGAGAACCTCTGCCGAATGGGTGTTGTTGTCGTTGTGATGATGCTGCTTCAGCGGACGGTTGCCCGTCAGCCTGCGGATCAGCACGTAGAACACCGGCGTCATGAAGATGCCGAAGAACGTTACGCCGATCATGCCCGAGAACACAGCGACACCCATGGCGGCGCGCATCTCGGCACCGGCGCCGGTCGAAGTGACCAAGGGCACGACACCCATGATGAAGGCCATGGATGTCATCAGGATCGGGCGCAAACGCAGACGGCTGGCTTCGACGGCGGCCTGAACCGGTGTACGGCCTTCGAATTCCAGCTCGCGGGCGAATTCCACGATCAGGATCGCGTTCTTCGCCGACAGGCCGACGAGCACCACCAGGCCGATCTGAGTGAAGATGTTGTTGTCTCCACCCGTGAGCCAGACGCCGGTCAGCGCCGCCAATACGCCCATCGGTACGATCATGATGATGGCGAGCGGCAAGGTCAGGCTCTCGTATTGGGCGGCCAGCACGAGGAAGACCAGCAGCAGCGCCAGCGGGAAAACAACGACGCTGGAATTGCCGGCCAGAATCTGCTGGTAGGTCAAGTCCGTCCATTCGAAGTCTATGCCGGGCGGCAACGTCTCATGCAGAATCTTCTCGATCGCCGCCTGTGCCTGGCCCGACGAGTAGCCAGGCGCCGGACCGCCATTGATATCGGCCGCAAGGAAGCCGTTATAGCGGTTCGTGCGTTCCGGACCGGTGGTGGCGTCCACCTTCAGCAGGGCTGAAAGCGGGATCATCTGGCCCGATGCCGCACGAACCTTCAACTGGCCAATATCTTCCGGTTGAGCGCGGAACTTGGCATCGGCCTGCACGCGGACGCTGTAGGTGCGGCCGAAGGCGTTGAAGTCGTTCACGTAGAGCGAACCGAGGTAGATCTGCAGCGTCTGGAAGACGTCCGTGACGGAGACCCCGAGTTGTTCGGCCTTGGCACGGTCGAGATCGGCAAAGAGCTGCGGCACGTTGATCTGGAAGCTCGAGAAGATGCCGGTGAGTTCCGGCGTCTGGTAGGCCTTGGCGATCACTGCCTTGGCCGCCTGGTCGAGCGCCTGGTTACCGAGGCCGGCGCGATCCTCGATCTGCAGCTTGAAGCCACCTGTCGTGCCGAGGCCGTTGACCGGCGGCGGCGGGAACATGGCGATGAAGGCATCCTGGATGGCGCCGAACTTCTGGTTCAGCGCCATGGCGATCGCCCCGCCCGAAAGGTCCGGCGTCTTGCGCTCGTCGAAGTCCTTCAGCGTCACGAAAACAATGCCGGCATTCGAGGAATTAGTGAAGCCGTTGATCGACAGGCCCGGGAAGGCGATCGCATTGGCCACGCCCGGCTGGGCGAGCGCAATATCGGTCATGCGCTTGATCACGTCCTCCGTGCGGTCAAGGCTCGCAGCATCCGGTAGCTGTGCAAAGCCGATCAGATACTGCTTGTCCTGCGACGGCACGAAACCGCCGGGAACTGTGGTGAACAGGCTGTAGGTCGCCCCCACCAGCGCGAGATAGAGCACCATGACGATGCTCTTGCGCGACACCAGGCCGCCGACGCCCTTGCCGTAGTACTTCGAACCGGCCCCGAACGCCCGGTTGAAGCCACGGAAGAACCAGCCGAAGATCGCGTCCATGAACCGCGTCAACCAATCCTTCGGCGCGTGATGGCCCTTCAGAAGCAGGGATGCCAGTGCCGGAGACAGGGTGAGCGAGTTGAAGGCAGAGATGACGGTCGAGATGGCGATCGTCAGTGCGAACTGGCGGTAGAACTGGCCGGACAGGCCGGAGATGAAGGCGAGCGGCACGAAGACCGCGACGAGGACCAGCGCGATCGCAACGATCGGACCGGAGACTTCCTTCATGGCCTTGTAGGTGGCGTCTCGCGGACTGAGCCCACTCTCGATATTGCGTTCGACGTTCTCGACCACCACGATCGCGTCGTCCACGACGATACCGATCGCCAGCACCAGGCCGAACAGACTGAGCGCGTTGATCGAGAAGCCGAAGACATACATCACCGCAAAGGTACCGATGATCGACACGGGAACGGCGATCAGCGGGATGATCGAGGCGCGCCATGTCTGCAGGAACAGGATGACGACGAGGACGACGAGCGCGATGGCTTCGAGCAGCGTGTCGATCACCTTCTCGATCGAGGCGCGGACGAATTTCGTCGTGTCGTAGACGATCTCGTACTTGACACCCGCCGGCATGGCCTGCTGCAGCTCGTTCATGGTCGAGCGCACGTTGTTAGCGATCTCGATCGCGTTCGAACCGGGTGCCTGGAGAACCGCGACGGCGACGGCCGGCTTGCCGTCGAGCAGCGAACGCAGCGTATAATCTTCCGCACCGAGCTCGACGCGGGCGACGTCGCGAAGGCGGGTGATCTCGCCGTTGGCGCCCGTCTTGACGATGATGTTGCCGAACTCCTCGGGTGTGCGCAGGCGGCCCTGCGCATTGACGTTGAGCTGCAGATCCACGCCCGGCCGGCTGGGTGAGGCACCGATGATGCCGGCCGCAGCCTGGACGTTCTGGGAGCCGATCGCATTGCTGATGTCGCTGGCGGCAAGATTATGCTCGGCCGCCTTCTGCGGATCGATCCACACGCGCATGGAATAGTCGCCGGCGCCGAAGACCTGCACCTGCCCGACACCTTCGATGCGGGCGAGCCGATCCTTGACGTTCAGGGTCGCATAGTTTCGCAGATAGGTGATGTCGTGGTCGGCCCCGTCCGAGACGAGGTTGACGACCATGATGAAGTCGGGCGAGCTCTTGACGGTCGTGATGCCGAGGGCACGGACCTCCGTGGGCAGGCGCGGCTCGGCCTGCGAAACGCGGTTTTGCACGAGCTGCTGCGCCTTATCCGGATCTGTGCCGAGCTTGAAGGTGACCGTCACGTTGAGAACGCCGTCGGACGTTGCCTGGCTGGACATATAGAGCATGCCCTCGACGCCGTTGATCTGCTCTTCGAGCGGCGTCGCCACCGTTTCGGCGATGACGGTCGGGTTGGCGCCGGGATAGGTGGCGCGCACGACAATTGACGGCGGCACGACCTCTGGATATTCGGAGATCGGCAGCGCTCTGAGGCCGATCAGGCCGGCGACCACGATGAGGACCGAAAGAACACCGGCAAAGACCGGGCGGTCAACAAAGAATCTGGAGATGTTCATATCAAAGCCCCCTCCGGGGTGAAAACGGGTGCAAAAACCCTGTCCGGCGATTTGGAAGCCGCCGGCGGATCATGCGATTTCGGATATCGGCCTTCTGCCCACGGGCAGAAGGCGAAGTCTTATTGAGCGGTCGCGACCTTCTCAGCCATCTGCGGTGCCACGACTGCACCGGGACGGATGCGCTGCAGCCCGTTGACAACGATCTTTTCGCCGACTTTCAGGCCGTTCTCGATCACTCGCTGCCCGTCGACCAGCGACCCGAGTTGGACCTGCCGGTAATTGACCTTGTTGTCACCATCAACGACGAAGACGAACTTCTTGTCCTGATCGGTGCCGACTGCGCGGTCGTTGATGACGATCCTGTTTTCAGCTTTCGGCTGACCCATGCGAACACGCACGAACTGACCCGGGATCAGACGGCCGCCGGGATTGTCGAAGACCGCGCGCACCGCGATCGTGCCGCTGGCTGCATCCACCTCGTTGTCGATGAGCTGCAGCTTGCCGGTGATCGGCGTGCCATTGTCGTTAGAGGTGCCAATCTGCACGGGGATCTGCTCGACCGGCGGAGCCGCTCCGTCAGTGACCGGGAGCTGTGAAAGCGCCTGAGTTACCGTCTGTTCGCTGGCGTTGAAGCTGGCGTAGATCGGATCGACCGAAACCAGCGTCGTCAGGGCCGGCGAAGCGGAACCGGCGGCCACGAGGTTGCCGACAGTCACCTCGATCTTGCCGACGCGACCGGCGATCGGAGCTCGAACCTGCGTATAGTCGAGGTTCAACTGTGCCGTCTGCAGGGCGGCTTGTGCCGCCTTCAGATTGGCTTCGGCCCCGGCGTAATTGCTGGCGCGCGTGTCCATGTCGCTCTGCGAGATCGTCTTGTTGTCGGAGAGCTTCTGGCCGCGGTCGACCTCGACCTTGGCGAGATCCAGCTTGGCCTTGGCCGCTGCAACTTCCGCCTGCGCCTGGGCGACGGCCGCCTCATAAGGTGCCTGATCGATCGTCACGAGCAGGTCGCCCTGCTTGACCAATGCGCCTTCGCGGAAGTGCACCGACTCGATGGCGCCGGCCACACGCGGACGGACTTCCACACGGTCGATAGCTTCGAGCCGGCCGGAAAACTCCTGCCAGGTCGTGATGTCATGCGCCTCGACGGCAGCGACGGTGACGGGGATCGCCGGCTTCGCAGCCGGGGCCGCCGTCTCGGTCGCTTGAGCGCCGCGGGGCATATCCAGATAGAAGGCTGCGCCTGCAACGGCCGCAGCAACACTCATGCCGGCGCCCCATAGGGCCCAGCGCTTACCGTTGGACTTCATGTTAGTCTCTCCTGTTGATCCCGGCTTGGGGCACGGGATCGAAAATTCCTAGCGTCTCGACATCATCAGACTTGGTCGATCAAGCCTGCACATCCTCGACAAAGTTCCGGAAACAACAGCAGACATCCTGCTGCCATGACGGCTTATCCTTAGACTGCCCGCCGTAGATGGTGGGCCAGCCTGTCCCGGCGGGAAGGACTTGCTGGCGAACACGGACGCCGGCCCCTTTCAGGCGGCTGCCGTATTCCATGCCCTCGTCGCGGAGCGGGTCGTCCTCGGCCGTGAGCACCAATGCCGGCGCGAGGCCCGAAAGCCGCGAACAGTATCGAGGCGCTGCATAGGGGTGACAGACACCGCCCAGGAAACCCAGGTAACGGTTCCAACCCTCCGTCCAACGCTCGCGCATGCCGCTTTCCTCCGCCTGGAGGAAAGATTTCGATCCCATGAAAGGATCAAGCAGAGGCGAAATCAGCACCTGTCCGTCCAGCGAACCTGGCATCTGATCGCGCGCTTTTAGAGCCACGCCCGCTGCAACGTTGCCACCCGATTCCTCACCGGCGACAAAGAGCAGCGATTTTTTCGCCCCGCCCAACGCAAGCATATTCCGCTTGTTGCCGAGATAGGCGAGAATCCCGTAGGCGCTTTCCAGAACCTGCGGAAAGGCATTCTGATTGCCGCTGGTGTAATCGGCAGCAACCACGATCGCACCGGCTTCCGCAAGACTTGCGGCCACCGGCCGGTCAATAGCATGCTCGGTATCGATAAAGGCGCCACCATGCAGATAAAGCACGATGGGTGCCGCCTTCTTCAGACCTTCACCGTTGTAGACCCGTGCTGCAACCGGCCCCGTGGGCACGTTTTCCAGCATCACATCTTTCCACGGCGCACTCATGGGCCCACATCCTTATCTATTCGATTGAACATGATCTCTTCCAAAAGCCGTTTCACACGCTTCAGAATCATGTTCCGGATTGCGCGGCCCCAAGCGCCCCATGCCGCGTTGCAACATTCACATCTACAACATATTGTTATTCCGTTCTGAGAATAAGTAGCCTATATTCGATCAGACTATTCACCAGAACAAACAATCGACCGTTTTCTCCGCTGTGGTCGAAAGGCGTCTCAAAATGGACCAGCTATCAGCAATGCGGGCATTCGCACGCGTGGTGGAGACGGGCAATTTCACCCGCGCCGCCACCACCCTCTCCATGCCAAAGGCGACGGTGACGACGCTCATTCAGTCGCTTGAGGCGCACTTGCACACCAAGCTTCTGAACCGCACGACCCGTCGTGTCATGGTAACGACAGACGGCGCGCTCTACTATGAGCGTGCCATTCAGATCCTCTCCGAAATCGAGGAACTGGACGGCAGCATCAGCAACTCGCAAAGCCTGCCAAGCGGGCGCCTGCGCGTCGAGATGGCCGGCGCCTTTGCCGACACCATCGTCATGCCGGCAATTTGCGATTTTCACCAACGTTATCCGGACATCCGTGTCGACCTCGGAGTCGGCGACCGGCTGGTGGATTATCTGGCGGAGAATGTCGATTGCGCCCTGCGCGCCGGCATGCCGAGCGATCAGTCCCTGATTGCCCGGCGCGTGGGAGAAGTGCATCTCGTTACCTGCGCCGCTCCTCGCTATATCGAAAAATTCGGCATGCCCGAACGGCCGGAAGAGCTGGAAAGTAGCCACTATGCCATCAGCTATTTTCGCGCCCAGACCGGGCGGACGATCCCGTTCGAATTCCACCGCGGCAATGAATCGCTGGAAATCAACCCGCGCTATATCCTCTCGGTCAACGACAGCCGCAGCTACGTCAACGCTGCCTTGACCGGCCTTGGCGTCGCCCAGACGCCGATGTTCATGGTCCGTGATGCGCTTGCCAAGGGCGATCTCGTCTCCGTCCTCCCCGGCTGGACCCGCCCGCCCCTGCCACTGCACATCGTCTATCCGCCGAACCGGCATCTCAGCAACAAGGTGCGCGTTTTCGTCGACTGGCTGGCAAAATTGCTGGCGACATCGCGGCTCGGAGCCGCTTAGTTCCCTTCTCCCCGGCGGGGAGAAGGTGATGCTGCCGTGATCCCACACCATCAGCTCCAGGAGGCTCCCGCCGGATGCCGGACCGTCGCGTTCAGCCGATTCCAGACATTGTCCACGGCAACCGAGATGATCAAAGCGGACAGCGCCTTTTCGTCATAGTATTTGACCGCCTCATTCCAGATTTCATCGCTGACCGCGTCCGGCCGGTCGGCAAGGCGGGTCATTGCTTCGCCGAGCGCAAGCGCTGCGCGTTCGGCATCGGTGAAATAGGGCATTTCGCGCCAGGCCGAGACGCCGACGATCCGCTCGATCTTTTCGCCCTCCTTCTGCAGCTTGCGGAAGCCCATATCGGTGCAGACGCTACAGCCATTGATCTGGCTGACGCGCAGATGTGCGAGATCCATGGTGTTTTCGGACACGCCACGATCCCTAATCGAGGCGCTGACTGCCAAGAGGGCTTGCAGGGTTTCCGGCAGGATGACGGCGGGGTTCTTCATGCGGGCTTGCATCATTCTCTCCTTGAGCTGTTTTCAGGTGAGCCCAACAGGGGGCCGATCTTGACGACACGGCCCGATGCCGATCCTTTGTCACATCGGCTGGGTTTCGTTCGTCATAGGCATGACGGAGCACGCATAAGGAATGTGACCGATGGACGAAAAGAAGTGGCAGGCAGAAAAATTCGAGGCCAATCGGCCGCATTTGCGCGCGGTCGCCTACCGCATGCTCGGCTCACGCGCGGAGGCCGAGGATGCGGTACAGGAGGCTTGGCTGCGGCTCAGCCGTGCTGACATCTCTGAGGTCGAAAACCTGAGCGGTTGGCTGACGACGGTCACCGCCCGCATCTGTCTCGATTGGTTGCGCTCCCGTAAATCCCGGCGCGAGGAGCCGCTGACCATCCATGTCCCCGAACCGGTCGTCAGCCATGAAGCCGGCACAGGTACCGACCCGGAACAGGACGCGCTGCTCGCCGATTCGGTCGGCCTGGCGCTGTTGGTGGTGCTGGAAAAGCTGACCCCGGCCGAGCGGCTGGCCTTTGTGCTGCATGACATGTTCGACATGCCCTTCGATGACATCGCTCCGATCGTTGGACGCACGACGATTGCCACGCGTCAGCTCGCCAGCCGCGCCCGCCGCCGGGTGCAGGGAGCGCCGGTCGCAGCGGAAGTCGATCTGACCCGTCAACGGCATGTGGTCGATGCATTTCTGACGGCGTCGCGCGGCGGTGATATGAATGCACTTCTTGCCGCTCTCGATCCAGACGTCGTCTTCCGTGCCGATGCCGTGGCAACGCGCATGGGCTCGCTGCCGGAAATCCGGGGCCGGACGGCGGTGGCCGAAACCTTCCGCGGCCGTGCTCAGGGCGCTCTGCCAGCAGTCATCAACGGCACCGTCGGCGCCATCGTCGTCTTCGGTGGACAATTGCGCATCGCCCTCCGTTTTACCGTCGCCGACGATGGCCGGATTGTCGGCATCGACGCGATGGCCGATCCCGAGCAATTGCGCAAGCTCGATGTGTTGGTGATCGATCGGTGAAGATGTCACCGCATCTGCGTCGGGCTCGTACCCGTCAGGCGGGCGCAGACCAGGCGGCTTGGGAGACGGAGGAAGTCTGACGGTCCGGTCGTCGCGTCGAAACACTTTCCATGCAGCCCACCTTCGTTCTACCATGACAGAGGCGACTGGAGTCGCCCGAGCAAGAAGGAAACGAGCGTGCGCATAGCCTTGGAACCGGTGTCTTCGAGAACGACCATCCAGGAGGGCGTTTATCAGCAGTTGCGCAACGCGCTGATGGCCGGCAATTTCGATCCGGGCCAGACATTGACCATCGCCTCGCTCGCCGAAACATTCGGCACCAGCAACATGCCCGTGCGCGAAGCCTTGCGCAGGCTTGCGGCGGAAAATGCGCTGGAGGTGGCGGCGAACGGCTCTGCACGTATACCGATCGTGACGCTTGCCCGCCTCGACGATCTCTGCCGCGCCCGCATTGCTGTCGAAGGATTGGCCGCCGAGCTTGGCATTCCCAGGCTGACCGCCACCGACATCGCAACGTTGGAACGCATCGCCGCCGAACAGCACGCCATTGGCCGCAGCAGCAATGTCTATGAACTCATGGCGAGGAACCAGCAGTTCCATTTCACCATCTATCGCGCCTCCGGCTCGGAAGTGCTGTTGCAACTGATCGAAACGCTGTGGCTGCGTTTCGGTCCCTATATGCGCATGTTGTCGGCCTCCGTCGAACCGCTGATGCGCAGCGGCGAGATCGATCCTGCCGGCTCGCATTTCCCGATCATAGAAGCGCTGAAGGCCGGCGATTTCGCCCGCGCCCGCGATGGCGTCGTCGCCGACATCCGCCGCACGCATGAGATCCTGCGCGACTATTGCCCCGCAACGGAAGACGAACCCCGCGCCAAAGGTCCCGCCTCAGCCCTGCGGAGATGAAGCCGGTTCGACACCGGGTCAGGAATTTAGTTGAACCCTCAAATATTTTGTGATCAAATGATCATAACATGATTTTGAAACCCTTTCCCTGCAGCGAGATCCTCATGAGCGCTTCTCCTTCCCCGTCGAAATTTTCAGGCCATAACAGCTTTCCGGTCGATGAAGTCCGCGCCATGTTTCCGGCTATTCAGAAGGCCGGCGATTTCGTGTTTCTCGACAATGCCGGCGGTTCGCAGGTGCCGCAGGCGGTGGTCGACGCGGTCGCCAATCATCTGATCGACTACAACGTCCAGCGCATGGCGAAATATCAGCACAGCCAGGGCGTCGACCGCAATCTGGCCGAAGCGCGCGAGAGCGTCGCCATGCTGGTCAACGCTTATCGTCCCGAAGAAATCTCCTTCGGCCAAAACGCCACATCCTTCATCCGTCTGGTAAGCCTCGGCATCGCTAAACTGCTCGGCGAGCGCAACGAGATCGTCATTACCGATATGGACCACGACGCCAACATCGCCACCTGGCTGGCGCTGCAGGCAGACGGCGCCAAGATCGTCTGGTGGCGCATGCGCGAAGACGGCACGCTGCATACCGAGGACCTGAAGCCGCTGCTGAACGACAAGACCCGCCTCGTCGCCTGCACCGTGACCGCCC
Organism: Martinezella paranaensis; assembly: GCF_014200235.1. Taxonomy (NCBI): domain Bacteria; kingdom Pseudomonadati; phylum Pseudomonadota; class Alphaproteobacteria; order Hyphomicrobiales; family Rhizobiaceae; genus Martinezella; species Martinezella paranaensis. Next base: position 132,945 of record NZ_JACHBI010000002.1, read on the forward strand.
ACTCCATCGGCACGATCGTCGATGTCGCGACCGTTGGGAAGCTGGCGCATGCGGCCGGCGCCGAAGTCTTCCTCGATTGCGTCCACTACGGCCCGCACGGCCTGATGGATGTGCAAGCCTGGAATTGCGACTATCTCGTCTGCTCTGGCTATAAGAATTTCTCGCCGCACATGGGCTTCCTCTGGGGCCGCTTCGACGCACTGGTCAAGCTGCCGACTTTCAAGGAAGACTTCATCCCGGACGTGCCTCCCTACAAGATCGAGGTCGGCACCTTCACCTATGAAAACGTCGCCGGCATGAATGCCGCCGTCAAATATCTCGAAGCCCTCGGCCTTCGCTTTCTGCCGGCCGGTCAACACAGCCGCCGCGAGGCGCTTGCCGCCGCCATGGGCGCAATCCGTGAATATGAGCTGATGCTGTCGCGCGAGATGATCGCCGTTTTGAAGCGCCACGGCGCCGTCATCTACGGCATTTCCGACGACGCCCGCCTCGAACAGCGCGTGCCGACTATCTGCTTCAACATTCCGGGCATCACGCCGCAGCAATTCGCCGCTGAGATGGGTGAAGCCGGCATCGGGCTGCGCGACGGCCACATGTTCGCCCCGCGCTTGATGAAGCGCCTCGGCCTCTCCATGGAAACCGGCGCGATCCGCGTATCTCTGGTGCACTACAACAAGGTCGAAGAAATCGCCCGCTTCGAAAAAGTGCTGACCGAGGTCATCGCGCGGCATAAATAGGCGCTTCGCAGATATCTGGTTTGAGGTTATCCCTCTTCGCAGAGATCGTTGAGAGAGCGAAGAAACCCATGGGCCATTTCCGCAAGAGCTGCCTCGAGAAAAGCCTGCTCATCGGCACCTTCGCCGCTATTCCGCATCCCGTCGCCATCGAGGTTACGGCGTCATCCGGCGTCGATTTCCTCTGCATCGATTGGGAACATTCGCAGATCGGCCGCGAACGCATCGAGAATCTGATCCGCGCCGCCGACGTCCACCGTGTTCCCGCCATGGTCCGCGTTCCGGGCCATGCACCGGAGTCCATCGCCTCGGCGCTGGATGCGGGCGCGGCCGGCGTACTAGTGCCGCGCGTGTCTACGGCGGCGCAGGCAAGAGCTGCCGTGCTGGCGACGCGGTATCCGCCGATCGGCGAGCGGGGCGTCGGCCCTGGACGGGCAGCAGCCTACGGCTATCGCATTCCGGATTATCTGGCCAAAGCCAATGCCGAACTCGTGCTTGCCATCCAGGTCGAGACGGCGGAAGGGCTTGCCAATATCGCGGAGATCGCCGCGGTCGACGGCGTCGACGTCATCTTCATCGGCCCCGGCGACCTCTCCGTCTCGATCGACGCCATGGGGCCAGCCGGCAAAGCCAAGCTCGACGCAGCCATCGAAACCATTGCGACAACCGCGCTCGCTGCCGGCCGCATAGTCGGCATCTTCCGGCCATCGCCGGACGATATCGGCGCCTGGTCGACAGCCGGCATCAGTTTCTTCTTGCTGGCGAGCGACACCATGTTTTTAGGCGCAGGCCTCGCCGCCGGAGTTGCCCAAGCGCGTCGGCAAGGCACACCGAAACAATAGGACCACCGCGCCTAAAGACCTGCCGCGCGTGAAAAATTATCGCGGAAAGCGGCAAGGTCGGGCGGGCTGACATCCGAAACCGCCCAGAAGACCAGCCCACCGCCGGACCATTCGACGAGATTATAGCCATCATGCATCGTCTCGCTCCGCTCGACCTTTGCCCCCGGCCAGACGAAGAGATTGATGACGTGGCCATGGCGGCGATAGACGAGCGCGGCAACGACCCGGCCGTTGATGTAGTCCACCCGGCCGCCGATCAGCGGAAAACCGTCGGCTGCAAGATCGACCACCGGCGGCGAGAAATCGATCTTGCCGTTGAACCATGGCTTGACCGTATGCTGATCGGATGTCTGCACATCGACCAAATGGTTGGCGAGCATCGAGCGCACATGACTCGCGAGCAGTTCGTTCTGGATAGGCGCGTTCACCTGCGGATTGCCAAGCACAAGCATGAGGGTGGCGGCTAGGGCAGCCATCGACGGCATGAAGCTCCATTGTCCAAACAATTGCAGGCCGCGCCACCATGCATTTTCGCGGCGCCGTGTCCCCGGAGCCTGCGCTTGGCGCCGGGCTTCCTCAAGAGAAATGGCCGTCATGATACGTGCACGAACCTCATCGGGCGCTTTCCATTTGACACCGTCCCGGCCGACGACCCGCTTCATGTCTTTGAGCCCTTCCAAGGCGGCGGTGCATTGCGGGCATGTCGCAAGATGCTGTTCGAATTGTATCGTGTGAACCGCATCGAGTTCGTCATCCACGTAACAATGAAGGATCGTTTCCCATTCCGGGCAGCTTTCCGGGGTTTTCTCGCTCATCATGCGGCCCCGCCTTTCTCGCCCGATTGCCATGCCTCACAGAATTCACGCCTCGCCCTGGCAAGCCGCGACATCACGGTTCCGATCGGCACATCGGTGATATCGGCGATCTGGCGGTAGGACAGATTTTCCAGCTCCCGAAGCACCAGCACTTCCCGCGACAGGTCCACAAGAGAGTTGATGACCTGCCGGACCCGCTGCGACTCCGACTTGCGGATCAAGGCTGCCTCGGGCGAGTCCTCTTCGGAGGCAACGTCATGCGCGCCGCCGTATGGCCAGTCTTCGTCCTTCGCATCGTCCGCCGTCATTGGCGTCTCGAAACGAGCCTTTCGCCGGCCCTCGCTCAGCCAGACGTAGTAGCAGTTCCGGACGATGGCAAACATCCAAGCGCGGGGTTCACCGCCCCGATAGCCCTCGAAATTGCGATAGGCACGCAGGAACGCTTCCTGCACGATATCCTGCGCCGCATCGGCATCACGGCTCAGAAACCGCGCGAAATTATAGGCGGCATCCAGGTGCGGGACGACCGTATTCTGAAACCGCAACATCAGATCGCGCGATGCCGGCGAAAGACTTCCGACATTTTCGTGATGCATCGATTGCAGCATCGGACCAACGGCATCGATCGCGACAGCCGAGCGTGGCTTTGCGAATGACACTAAGGATTGGCAGATAGAAGCGATAGCAGCCCGCATCCGGGTCATGGGGCGGCTCAACGCAGAAACGAAAACCGGCGGAGGCCGGTCGTCGAATGCGAAGAAGGCGAAATGGATATCCGTCGTCATGATCCCTGCATTGCTCCAGCGTCGGTTTCGGTCAGCTTAGGCCCAGATGCAAATATTGCTCTTCATTCTCCAGATCGTTTCAGACGGCATTTTATTCTCACCGCCCGCAAATATTTTTCGTTGGCGGCAATGCCGCACAGCAGCACGTCCCTCACATGCCCTACTGTGCACCCGCTCACACAACCGCGCCAGCAGAATTAGGCTAGGTATATCAAAAACTTATCAGAAAGATGCGACGAACCGAGAATAATCCGCCGACAGCGGCGATCTCCTTCGACAGCGGAGGCATTGATTGATCCCTGTCCTCCGCTTCGCGTGGCGATGCCACTCAAAGAGGAGACAAGACAATGTTCAACATGACGCGCCGCACTGTTCTCAGCTCGGCCGCGGCAGCAGCCGCTTTCGGCCTGTCGGCGAAGCTGGAATTCCTCCCGTCGCTGGCCAAGGCCGCAACACCGCTTGAACCGGAAGTCGGTTTCTATCGCTATAAGGTCGGGGATGTCGAAGTCACCGCCATTTATGACGGCATCTGGCGCAAGCCGCATGATCCCGCCTTCATCAAGAACGCCTCCGTCGAGGATACCAAGCAGGCGCTGGCCGCCGCCGGCCAAACCACCGAATTCATGCCCATTCCGCTCACCGTCGTCGTCCTGAAGATCGGCGACCGGCTGATCATGATGGATGCGGGCTCAGGCGTCGGCCAATGGCAGGCCAATGCCACCCATCTGCCCGCCAACATGGCCGCCGCCGGCATCGACTACAAGAACATCGACACGGTGATCATCTCGCATTTCCATCCCGATCATGTCTGGGGCCTGATGGAAAAAGGCACGAATGAACCGGTTTTTGCCCATGCCGAGCTCATCACAAACGCCGACGAATTCAATTGGTGGACGGCGCCCGACCGGGTCGACAAGCTCGCCGCGGGCCGCAAGGACGCTGGAAAACGCATCGGCGCCGTCTTTCCAAAATGGAATAACTGGAAACTGGTCGGCGATGGCGCGGAAGTAGCTCCCGGCGTTCACCTCGTCGCCGCACCCGGCCATACGCCCGGCCATTCCACCTTCCTTGTCGCTTCGGGCAAGGAACAGCTACTCGTCTCCGCCGACATCATGTACGTGCCGGCGCTGCTCGCTCCTCATCCGGATTGGGAGGGGAGCTACGATCAGGACGGGCCGGCGGCCGTGGTCACGCGCCGCAAGCTGGTCGATCGCATCATCGCCGACAACATCAAAATCTGCGGCTCGCACTTCCCCTTCCCGGGCTCCGGCACCTTCGTGAAGGACGGCAATGCCTATGGTTTCACCCCGACAACACAGGCCTGAAAGCTCAAGGAGACCTATCATGATCAAATACGCAATCTTTGGCGCCGCCAGCCTTTGCGCCGCCATCATCCTTCCCGCAGCCGTCGCGCTCCCGGCTTTTGCCGTCGACAACATGGAAACCACGGATGCGCCAGACCTGACCTCCGTTCGCGCCAAGATCAACGCGAAGGACTACACCGGAGCATTGGCCGAACTCCGCGGCCTGGCGGAGGATCATCAGCAGGCCGATGTCTATAATCTTCTGGGCTTCACGCTCCGAAAGACCGGCGATTTCCAGACCTCGCTGACCTACTACACCAAGGCCCTGGAACTGCAGCCCGATCATAAGGGCGCACGCGAATATCTCGGCGAACTCTATGTCGAGACCGGCAACATGGACAAAGCAAAGGAACAACTGGCGACGCTAAAGCAACTTTGCCCCAGCGGCTGCGAGGAATTGGAGGACCTGCAAAAGGCGATCGACACCAAGACTGTCAACTAATCCGAGAAAGCAGTGCCTGCGAAGCGGAACGATGCCTCGCAGGCACATTTGGAGGTGATGAGATGGACTATTTGGAAAATGCAAATGTCGTGCATCCAATGGACATAACACTTCTGGCCGGTCGGCTCTTGCTCGCCTGGATATTCCTGCATGAGGGCGTGGCGCTGGCGCTCAATTTCGACGCCGCTGTCATCGCCATGGCGAAGCTTGGTGTTTCCGAGTTGCTGGTGGTTGCTGTGATTGCGTTGCAGCTTGCGGCGGGTCTTTCGATAGCCCTCGGTCTGTTGACCCGCCTCGGCGCCTTGTCGCTCGGGCTCTTCTGCCTGTCGACGGCGTTGATGTTCCACAACGATTTCGCCAACCACAACGAAATCCTGCATTTCGAAAAGGACTTGGCGATCGCCGGCGGCATGTTCGTTCTGGTGACAGCAGGTGCTGGGGCACTGTCCGTGGATCGCTTCCTCGAACGCCGCATCATGGCCTTGAGCGACAAGTCCGGCAAACCGCTGCGCCGCGCGGTCGAGAGAGGCATTCTGTGAATGCCTCAGACATATCCACCCGCGTGAAATTCCTGTCGAAAACAGCCTATCACGCGCTGTTTTCGACATTTTCGTCGATTTTTTAAGCTTAAAACTTTTTCCTTGAAATACGTCTCATTTTGGATAACCATCCCATAATGAAGGGCAATCCGAGCACTGTCATTCGCGGCGGAACGACCCTTTGACATCAGGATTTCAGGAAAAGTTCCTTGTCTCTTCCATCACAGAGCTTGTCAGAGACGACACGCAGCCGAAACGCCTTCGAGGGCATTCGCGCCCAGATCCGTGACCTGCGCACCGACAATATCGCTGTGCTTGCCAAGCGTGCTCGCGAGCTTGGCGGCGTCATTCCGCTATGGTTCGGCGAAGGCGACCTGGTAACACCGGCCTTCATTCGCGACGCCGCCAAGAAGGCGCTCGACGATGGCCAGACCTTCTATGTGCCGAACATGCGCGGCCTACCGACGCTGAACGAAGCTCTTTCCGACTATCAGACCCAATGGCACGGTCGCCCGATCCCCATCGAGCGCACCACCGTCGCCCCCGGAGGCATGCAGGCGCTCTACATGGCGCTGGAATTGCTGGTCGATGTCGGCACCAATGTCGTCTATGTCGCGCCGCAATGGCCCAACATCCACAACGCCATCCATCTGATCGGCGGCGAGCCGCGCCCCGTGTCGCTCGATTTCGATACCGATTGGCGGCTCGATCTCGACAAGCTCTTCGCTCGCTGCGATGCCCGCACCCGCGCCATCTTCCTGTCGACCCCTGCCAATCCGACCGGGTGGACCGCTACACGCGAGGAGATGCAGGCGCTGCTCGATTTCAGCCGCCGCACCGGCATCTGGATCATTTCAGACGAAGTCTATGCCCGCCTCTATTTCGACGGAGAAATTGCACCCTCGATCCTCCAGGTAGCCGAAGATGGCGATCGGGTGATTGCCGTCAACAGTTTCTCCAAGGCCTGGGCGATGACCGGCTGGCGCGTCGGCTGGCTGACGCACCCTTCTGATATTGCCGACCAACTCGGCGCCATGACGCAATACGTAAACAGCGGCACATCGGCGATGACCCAGGCGGGTGCTGCCGCGGCGATACGCGAAGGTGAGCCGCTGGTTGCCGAAATCCGGGCCAGAATCAAAGCCGGCCTCGATCTCGCCTATGAGAAGCTGCCGCAGATACCTGGGATCATCCTGCCGGAAAAACCGCGCGGCGGCATGTATGCTTTCTTCGCGCTAGAGGGCGAAGCCGATGCGACCGCAGTCTGCGAGCGTATTCTGGAAACAGCACGCGTTGGCCTGGCACCCGGCTATCATTTCGGGGAATCGTCACGCGCATTCCTGCGGATGTGCACATTCCGCGATACCGGGCAGATGCGAATTGCACTCGATCGTATGGTCGACGCGATGAAATGACGGTCCCCCACATTGGCGGACCGGCAATACCCGCGGGCAGATGGCGCCGGCGGTCATAACCAGAGGGAGACAACCAAATGAATTTTACCCGTCGTAATCTACTGGTCCTGGCGACCGTCGTCGGCATGGCCGGCGGAAGCCACTTTGCCTATGCCGCCGATGTGCTGAATGTCGGCTCCTACCCGAACAACCCGCCCTTCGAATACAAGACCGACAGCGGTACCTTCGAAGGCTTCGAGGTCGATATCGTCAACGAAGCCGCCAAGCGCGCCGGCATGACGACCAATATCGCCGACTACGGCTTCCAGGCCCTGTTTGCCGCCACCAGCTCCAAGCGCATCGATGTGGCGATCTCCTCGATCACCATCACGCCGGAACGTCTGAAATCGCAGTCCTTCACGCAGCCCTACTACGACTCCGATATGGGCATCGCCACCAAGGGCGGCAGCGCAATCAAGGGTCTCGCCGATCTCAAGGGCAAGACCATCGGCGTCCTTTCCGGCTCGACCGGCGAGAAGTGGGTCAACGACAACAAGGCTGCTAACGGCTTCGCCGACGTCAAAGGCTACAACTCGCAGCAGGATATGTTCCTCGATCTCGGCGCCGGCCGCATCGATGCAGTCGTCAGCGACATTCCCGGCATGCAATATCTCTTCGTCAAGACCAAGGGCTTTGCGATCAAGGACCGCATCAAGACCGGCGAACAGTATGGCCTGATGATGACCAAGGACTCGCCGCTCGTCGCCAAGATCAACGACGCCATCACGGCAATGAAGAAAGACGGCACGTTGGAAAAGATCCACGAAAAGTGGTTCGGCAGCAAAGCACCCGCAGGCTCCTCCACTGTCACCGAAATGCCTATCCCCAAGGCGTGATCAAAAGATCAATTCTCTCGATCTCTACGCCGGCCCCTTCGGCCGGCGTAATTGTGCTAACCTTCATTCTGTTCCGCCTCATGGGAGTGCCAATGTCGCTCGTCGATACTTTCTTCAATTCCGACGTCATGATTTCGGCCTTCCCCCAATTGCTGCGCGGTCTCTGGATGACGCTGGCGCTTGGCGTGGTCAGCATCGTCATCGGCGTTTTGGGCGGCCTCGTCGTCAGCCTGATCCGGCTCTATGCGCCGAAGCCGTTCCGGCTGCTAATGGTCGCCTATATCGACATCATGCGCGCCATGCCGATGCTGGTCGTGCTGATCCTGATCTATTACGCCCTACCCTTTATCGGTATCAGCTTCTCGGCCTGGTGGTCCGCGATCCTGGGCTTCTCAATCGTTCTAGCTGCCTATTCGGCGGAAGTCTTCCGCTCGGGCATCGAAAGCGTGCCTCGCGGCCAGTTCGAGGCGGCTGCTGCCCTCGGCATTCCATTCTTGGTGACGCTCTATAAGGTCGTGCTGCCGCAGGCGATCCGCATCGTCATTCCGCCGACCACCAGCAACTGCGTCTCGATGTTCAAGGATACGTCGCTCGCCTCGACCGTGGCTCTGCCGGAGCTTCTGAAAGAAGGACAGAACGCGCAGGGCTTTTATGCCAACCCTTCGCCGCTGATCATGGCCGCGCTGATCTATATCATCCTGCTCTGGCCGATGGTGCGGCTCGTGAGCGTGCTCGAAAAGAGGTTCAAGAGCGAGAAGGCGCACTAAGCAAGTCCAGGAAAGCCCGCAGCAGTTTTCCGTCCGGAAGTCCCAGAGAACAAACAGATAGAGCGGTGCTGAGATTCCGTGAAAAGCTGTACCGCTCCAAACGCAGCCATCAGTCGAAGGCGGCGCCCGACAGGTGATTGTTCACGGACGATTTCACCCCGCCAATATCCTTCCAGAGTTCAACGATGATGGCGGGATCGACGTCGGCCATCATGTCTCGCAGCCACCCCTCATGAGCGGCGGCCATGACCGTGAACAGCTCCTCGCCCTTCTTCGTCAGCTTGGCGACAGTTACGCGCCGGTCGCCGTCAGGCGTCTCGCGCAGCACCAGGCCGTCCGTTTCCAGCCGTTCGACCAATCCCGTCACGTTGCCGTTGGTGACCATCGTGCGTTTGGAAAGTTCGCCCAGCCGCAGACCGTCTCGCTCGCGATAAAGCTGCGCCATCAGGTCGAATTGCGGCAGTGTCGCGCCGAATTCGTTGCGAAGCCGGCGGCGGATTTCCTGCGATATCAGCTTTGTGGTCGACAGCATGCGCAGCCAAAGCCGCAGTTCCTGTTTCTTGCCTTCCTGCGTGCCCTGGACGATGATTTCCAGATCGACGGTTCCACTTTCGGACTCTGCCATGATGTCAGCTCAAATCATCGCGTTGCAATTTCATATATGAACGGTCTACGGAGCAATATTTCAAATGTCAAAGGTTTACGCACCAAGCTCGAAGACCGTTACTTCGCCAGCATTTTCCCTAGCATGAAGCCTGAGCCAGCCCCCGTGCCCGCACCCGGCCAGGTCGACGCGCCGCACATATAGAGCGAGCCGATCGGCGTCTTGTAGCGCGAATAACCGGCGAGCGGGCGAAACAGAAAATTCTGATCGAGATGGTGGCTACCGGAAAGATTGTCGCCGCCGATCAGATTGGGATTTTCACGCTCGAGATCGACGGGTGAAAACACCGACCGGCCCAAAATCTTGCCGCGCAGGCCGGGCGCATAACGCTCGATGACGTCAAGCACGCGCTCGGCATAGGCATCCTTCACCTCATCCCAATTCTGCCCATTGATCTCGCCTGCTGCGTCGCGACTGAACTCGGCCGGCAGGACACGCACCTGTATCCAGAGCACATGCTGTCCATCTGGTGCCCGTGACGGATCGAACGCCGTTGGCTGACCCACCACCAATGCCGGCTCGGCCGGCAAAAGCCCACCCATCGCCTCGGCATAGACACGCGACATCATCTCCATATCCGGTGCAATGTGGACATAGGCGAATGTCTTGAGCTCCTGGCCACCAGTCCAATCCGGCAGGCCGGAGAGCGCCAGATGGATCATCATCGTGCCAGGGCCGGCGCGAAAACGGGTAAGCCTGCGGTCGAACTCTCGACGTGAGGCATCCTGATCGAGAAGCTTTCCGAACAATATCTGCGGATGAATATTGGCGATGACAGCGCGCTTGGCCTCGTAGCGGCGCCCGTCTGCGAGCACAACACCGGTCGCCTTGCCGCCGGTGGTGACGATCTTGTCGACGCGTGTGCCAAGCATCAGCTCGCCGCCTTTGGCTTTGAGCGTGCCGACCATCGCCTTGATGATCGTATCGGCACCTCCCTTGCCGATCACCATGCCAAAGGCCTGGTTGGCCATAGATTCAAGATAAGGAAACAGTGCGCCGCCGGCGATATCCGGTGCGAAATCGAGATGTAATCCCCAGGCAGCCATCATCGTCTTGAGTTTGGCATTCTGGAACCGCGCATCGAGAAAATCGCGCGGCGAGGCAAACAACATTCGTGCGGTCTCATAAAGCCAGCCGGCCCCTTTTTCTCGCCATGCCTTCCAAAGGACCCGTGCCGCCGCCGCTGACGGCATCGGCGCACCGAGCAGGCCGAAAATATGCGGCGCATCTGAACCGAATTCCGACAGCATGGCCCGCCAGGCAGCCGCATCCTCTGGCGAAATATCGGCGATCGCGCCCGTGGTCTTTTCGAGATCGGTGCTGACGCCGAGATAGGTGCCATCGCGGAAGACGCTGGCAAAACAATCGGCTGCCGGCACGAAGCCGAGACCCGCGGCGGTCAACTCATTCTTGTACTGCGCAAAAAAGGCGGAGCCGGCGAACATCGAGAGGTTCATGGCGCAGAGGTCGTGCCGAAAACCCGGCAGCGTTACTTCGCGGGTTTTCACCGCTCCGCCCGGCTCGGCATTGCCCTCGATGACGGCCACCTTCCAGCCCTTCGCCGCCAGATGCACCGCCGCCGCCAGGCCATTATGACCCGCACCCACAATGATCGCATCATAGCTCATCGATCACCCTCTCATATCGTGATTATTATCATCATATGCATACATTTTGAGCTTTAAGCTTCAAGTACCTATCATGGAAAATCGCGCACCGACGACCACAACCGAATGTCGTCCGCGTGGGAAAATAACGTATAAATGGCCTTTATTTTCAGGTAGCTGCCTGGGTTGCAAAACACACGCAACCGACGCCATTTTTGGTCCTTTTGGCACCGGCAGAATGCTTGCAATATCATATATTGTAACATAGGCTCGCCTCATCCGGTCGCCGCTGGACGGCTTTGCGATTTCAGGAATCGCGTCCGCACACCCGGCGATAATGGCTTTCGGGCTTGGCCCTTAACGAGGACCCCTCTGGGGTTTTCAAACAAGGCCAGGCCACACAAAGGGGAACGCACTATGACCACCAACACTCTTGCCAGCTTAGCCACGGCCCTCGTTTCGGGCTCCATCAAGGTCGTCGATCTGACCGCGCCGCTTGGGCCCGAAACGCCGGTGCTCTATCTGCCGCCCCAGTTCGGCAAGAACACGCCCTCGGTCAAGGTGCACACGATTTCACAATATAATGAGGACGGTCCGTTCTGGGCCTGGAACTGGCTCGAACTCGGCGAGCACACCGGCACGCATTTCGACGCGCCCTGTCACTGGATCACCGGCAAGGACAACCCAAACAATACGACCGATACCATTCCGCCGCAGAATTTCGTCGCTCCGGTGAATGTCATCGACCGCTCGAAGGAAGCTGCCGCCAATCCGGACTATCTGCTGACGATCGACAGCATCAAGGAATGGGAAGCCGAACACGGCGTGATCGAACCCGGCACCTGGGTGCTTCTGCGCACCGACTGGTACAAGCGCAACGGCTCGACCGAAGCCTTCCTCAATGCCGACGAAAACGGCCCGCATTCGCCGGGTCCGACCGCCGAGGCGATCGAATATCTGCTGACGAAGGGCATTATCGGTTGGGGTTCGGAGACAATCGGCACCGACGCCGGTTCCGCCGGCGGCATGAACCCGCCCTTCCCGGCCCACAATCTGATGCACAAGAACAACCGCTACGGCCTCGCCAGCCTCTCCAACCTCGATCAGCTTCCAGCCAAGGGCGCCGTGCTGATCGCCGCGCCACTGAAGTTCGTCAAGGGCACGGGCTCTCCAGTGCGCGCGCTGGCGCTGGTGGCATGATATGGCGGCTCACTACCTTTTCCCCGCAGGGGAGAAGGTGCCCGATAGGGCGGATGAGGGGGACGAGAAGCGATAGTTCCCCGCGCCTTGAGCGACGAGCGAAAGGCAATTCTTCCGGCAACGCCCCCTCAACCCGCGTTGCGCGCGACCTTCTCCCCGCTGGGAAGAAGGTGGGGGATATCCGATGACCTCCCCCGATTACATTATCGTCGGCAGTGGCATCAACGCGCTGGTCGCGGCTGCCATGCTTGGCAAGAAGGGCCGCAAGGTGCTCGTCCTCGAGCGCAACGACCGCATAGGCGGCTGCCTGCGCAGCGAGGAGATCACCGAACCAGGCTTCATCCATGATGTCATGGCAACGACGATGGTGCTGTTCCTGACGTCGCCGGCCTATGGTGCCATCGGCAAGGATTTGGAGGCCCGCGGCCTCGAATTCGCCCATGCCGACCTGCCCACCGGCGTGTTAAGACCGGATGGTTCGCACGTCATCTTCTCGAAAGATCGGCGTCGCAACATCGCCACCTTCGACGAACTGTCGCTCGGCGACGGTCAGACATTCCTGCGCGAGATGGATGCGCTGGCCGCCGACGCCCCCTTCCTGTTTTCGCTGCTCGGCGGCGCACTGTGGTCGGGCTCGACCTTGAAGGCCGTCGCCAAGCAAGGTTGGGGCCGCGGCCTACGCAAGCTCGCCGCCTGGTTCGGCAACGCCTTGACGCCGGCTCGCGGCTATCTCGAAACCACCTATCGTTCTGAAGATATTCATGCGCTTTGGGCGCCGTGGGTGCTGCATTGCGGCCTCGGGCCAGAGAGCGCCTACTCGGCCGAGATGCTAAAGGTCATCGGCTTTGCCCTGGAGCTTGCCGGCACTCCCGTCGTCAAAGGCGGCACCGGTGCGCTGCTCACCGCCTTCGAACGGCTGATCACGGACAATGGCGGCGAGATCCGCACCGGCACCGATGTCGAAAGCATCGGTCCCGGCCCCGGCGGGCGCGCCGGCAGCGTCAAGCTTGCGGGTGGCGAAACCCTGAACGCCAATGCCGGCATCATCTGCTCTGTAACGCCGAACCAACTCTACGACCGGCTGCTGAAAGACTGGCCGACGCCGCCACCCCCGGACGTCAAGACGAGCGTTGCCCGTTATCGTTATGGCAAGGGCAATATGCAGATCCACTACGCGCTGTCCGAGCCGCCACGCTGGAAGGCGGATGCAGAACTTGCCAAGGTCGCGCTTCTTCATTTGACGCCAGGCCTCGACGGCGTTTCGCGCGCCGCCAATGAATGCGAACGGGGGCTGCTGCCGGCCGAACCGACCATCTGCGTCGGCCAGCCCACCTCCTTCGACCCCAGCCGAGCGCCAGCGGGCAAATCGATCCTCTGGCTGCAGCTTCCCGAGGCGCCGCGGCATATCAAGGGCGATGCGGCGGGCGATATTGCGATACCGGCTGACGGCCGCTGGACGGACGAGGTGCGCGAACGCTATGCCGACCGCATCGAGGCGGTGCTCGAAAGCCATATCGAGAACTTCTCCGGCATAAAGCTCGCCCGACGCGCCTATTCGCCCGCCGATCTCGAAGCCATGAACATGAATCTCGTCGGCGGCGACCCCTATGGCGGCTACTGCGGCATAGACCAGTTTTTCCTCTGGCGCCCCTTCAAGTCCTCTGTTAACCACCGCACCCATGTAGCAGGCCTGTACCACATTGGGGCTTCGGCACATCCTGGGCCGGGTCTCGGAGGAGGTTCGGGTTTCCTGCTTGCATCATCATTAAAATAACAGGAATCCACGGGGAGATATCATCTTATGGAGGAACGGTTTTCAGGTACCGTTTTGCGGCGTCGCAAGGAGGGCACGGAAAAACGTCCGACCATGGGCGAGATAGGGCTCAACCACTTTGCCCCCTACCTGATGAACCGGCTGATGGCCCGCTGGAACATCAACATGTCGGAAGAGCTGCGCGAATACGACATGACGACTGCGAAGATGCGGGCTCTCGCCGTCCTCAGCGTGTCCTCCTCGGTCACCATCAACGAACTCTCCGTCTTTGCCGTCACCGAACAATCGACGATGAGCCGCACGCTGGATTCGTTGGAGCAGCAAGGCTTCATCCGCCGCCAGCCCCGCACCGAGGACATGCGCATCCGCGACGTCTCCATCACCGAAGAAGGCCGCGCCGCCTTCGAAAAGGTCTGGCCAACCATGTACGATCTGTTTCTGCAGATGTTCGATGGCGTGGAAGAAACGGAGTACCGGGCGTTCATCTCGACGCTACACAAGGTGCTGCACAATATCCGCAAGCATGAGATTTGAGGACGCTTATCCCGCCCTTGGCAGGCGGGAAAGCAAATTCTTATATTTAGCCGCAAGGCTAAGTATTAGAATTTGCAAGGGCGGGGGTAGGCAGGGACGCACAGAACCCCTGAACTAAGTTGAGCAAGGCACGGACCCCTGCTCTGGCAATTTCAATGGCTTAGAAATTGCGCCAAACTTCCGCACATGGCGCGCCTCCTGTGCCGCAATTCCTAAACCAGTGAAATTGCTTTCTCGCCCGCCAAGGGCGAGATAAGACTCCGCGCTCGCCGCAGCTCCTCGGCCAGAGCGCACTCTTGAAGTAGAAAAAGCGAACTTCTCACTACGACGGAGATTGGACATCATCACCCAGCTTGAGTTTTTCTGCGTGATAGGTGCGTAACTCCTCGAAGACATCCTCAGCCGAGACATCTGGACGGCCGTCCTCAAGCGCTTGTCGTATCTTTGCCCGAATCTTCTCATTCTGGGCATGGTCGTCAATCATCACAGCGTCGCCACCGTCTTCAGCGCCCCATCGAGCGCAATCCCCTTCTCATCCAGCAACGCCGCCTGCCTCAACCTCTTCATCCACGCTGCCCCGTCGTCGCGATCACGCAGCATCGATAGCGCCGACATCACGCGATCGAACTTGGAAAGGCCGCGCGCATGGGTGTCGGAATAGCCTTTGACCAGACGGCGGTTGTTGAGGACTTCGACGGCGAGATCGTAGTTTACCTCAAACAAGTCGGTCGCGGCTGCAAGCCAGGTTTCGCGATGCTCGGTTTCGCGCATATGGCGCAGCGTACCGCGGCGGGTTCGGCGCAGCGCTGAGACGATGTAAAGCCCGAGGAACCAGAAGAGCGTTCCGGTCTGCACACGGCGGCCTTTGTTGACGAGACGATCCAGGCGATTGAAGAGCTTGGGCCGGCCCTCGATCCAGAGGCCGAGGCCTTTCGGCAAGGTGCCGCAAACCTCTTCCATGCGTGGATGCATATATTCGGTCACATAGACGATCTGGTCGTCCTTGGCGCCAACTTCCTTGCGTACGCGATCGAAGCGCGACGCGCGCACCTTCAGATCGGCGACGCGGATGACATCGTCATAGGCCATGGCGACCGCGGTATATTTCGCTGCCTGCACGGTGAAGGCGAAATCCTTGGCCGCGCCGCCGGCCTTCTGATCCAGGGCATAGAGCGCTGCAACGCGGGTCAGATATTCATCGGCATAGGCCGGGTCCTGATAGTCGGTGAGTTTCTTGACGCCGGCAAACAGCAGCGGCAACGCCTCTTCCGGAAACTCGGTGCGGATGCGATATACGAGACCATCGAGCGCCGGATGACCAGCCGTTTCCGGCAGGGCATCGAAATGTTTCGATGGCGTCGCGGAAACGGGATCGCGCGGCTTGTCCTTGGCGCGATCGAAGGCTGCATTGAAAGCCTTCAGGCTGGGTTCGATGCCCCTGCCGCCGGCACGGATCATGGCTTCAAAGGCCTGCTTGGCGAAGGGCAGCGCCCCCGAGGCCGCGAGCGCACCGAACATCGAAGCGGAAATCACGCTGCCGTTCTTGACCGCCAGTGTTTCCATATCGAAGGCGATGGTGCGTTTGGCGGCAAAATCCGTGGCATCGACCACCACTTCCGGATTGCCGATTCCATCGCCCGGCTTCTCCTTTTCGCCGACAGCGAAGGAGCGATGCGTCGAGGCGATCAGCACGGTCTTGTCGGGCGTGACCAGGCCGCGCAGCACGGAGCGGCCGGCTTCCATCAGCTCGGCAGCCAGGACGACATCGACATCGCCCGGCGTCGGCATCAGCGAAAAGATCGGCGCATGGCCGTCACGGACCGGCAGCATCTCGATATAGTAGATCGTGGCGCCCGTGCGCTGCGCCACGCCGGGGACAGAGGTGGTCTGCGCCATCCAGCCTTCCGCTTCGGCAAGCCCGACGATCCAGTCGGCCAAGACACCGCCACCCTGCCCGCCCATGGCGAGGACTGCCAGCGATAGCGGTTTGTCGGTCGACAGACGTTGGGCGCCAATATTATTGGTCATGCTGACATGCTCGTTCATATCGATCCCTCAGTCCGCAAAGACGATGCGGCCGGCCCGGCGGCGGGCCTGCAGCCAGCCGATGACGGCCGCGCGCATGCGGGCGAGGAAGCGATCCCAGCCAGAGGGATTGTGGATGATATCGGCGCGATAGAAGGAAGGACAGAGGACGGCAGCCTCCGCCACTTCGCCGCAATTGCCGCAGCCGACGCAATTATTGTCGACCGCCGCCACCGGATCATCCTTCAGCGGATCGTCGGTATGCTTGACCGACAGCGACGGGCAGCCGGAAAGACGGATGCAGGCATGATCGCCCGTACAGACATCCTCATCGACACCAAAGCGTTCCTTGACCATGCGCGCGCCGGCCTTCACCGCCTGCGCGAATTGCGGCTTCACGCGCCGCTGCTTGTTCAGCATGCATTCCGACGAGGCGACGATGATCTTCGGGCCGGGCTCCTTCGAAGTCAGCGCCTCGCGCAGCGTGTCGCGCATCTTGCCGACATCATAGGTCCGGTCGATCTGGCGAACCCAGGTGGCGCCGATGCCCTTGACGGCGTTGACGATGGAATTGTTGGTCTTGCGGCGCGGGTTCAGCGCCCGCGAAGACGGGATGTCCTGGCCGCCGGTTGCCGCCGAATAATAGTTGTCGACGACGAGAATGACGCCGTCCTGCTTGTTGAAGACGGCATTGCCGACCGAGGTCGCCAGGCCGTTATGCCAGAACCCGCCATCGCCCATCACGGAAATAGCCCGCTTGTCGGCGGCGACATTGAAGGCGGAGGCGGCCGCCGGACCGAGGCCATAGCCCATCGTCGTGCTACCAATGTTGAACGGCGGCAGGATCGAAAACAGGTGACAGCCGATATCGCCGGAGATGTGATGCTGGCCGAGTTCATTCTCAACCAGCTTCATCGCCGCGAAAATCGGCCTTTCGGGACAGCCGACACAGAACCCCGGCGGGCGTGGCGGCACGACTTCGGCCAGCGCCTTAACCTTCGGGTCGTTGAGAACAGGCGTCGGGTCCGGCAAAGGCGGCTGGTTGCCGAGCAACACGCGCTGATGCGTTTCGACGAAGTTCTTGATGCCCTTCACCAGCACCGGCGGGGTATATTCGCCACCCATCGGCAGGACATCCTTGCCGGAAACCTTGGTCTGGATGTCACGGCGGCGCAGGATGGTGTTGAGCGACTGTTCGATATATTCCGGCGCCCCCTCCTCGACCATCAGCACGGCCTTTTTGCTCGCGCAGAATTCGGCCATCTGATCGTCGATCAGCGGATAGGCGACGTTGAGGACATAAAGCGGAATAGCCGAGTTACCGTAGACATCGGCAAGGCCGAGCTGCTGCAGCGCGCGCATGACGCCGTTATACATGCCGCCCAGCAGGATGATGCCGACGTCGCCTTCGGACGGACCGAAATATTCGTTGAGCTGACGCTTCTTGATGAAGTCGACAGCGGCCGGCCAGCGCTTCTCCAGCTTCTCCTTCTCATGCAGGAAGGAGGCCGGCGGCAGCACGATGCGGTTGACGTCGCGCACCGGATTTTCCAGCGCCTGCCTAAGCGTATATTTCGGCCGCTTGTTGTCCTTGGCATCGAACTGGCCGTGAACATGGCAGCTACGAATGCCCACCTGCAGCATGACCGGCGTATTTGAGGCTTCCGACAGTTCAAAGCCCTCTTCGACCGCCTGCACGATCGAGGGCAGGTTCGGGCGCGGATTGAGCAGCCACATCTGCGACTTCATCGCATAGGCGTGGCTGCGCTCCTGCATGATCGAGGAGCCTTCGCCATAGTCTTCGCCGATGATGATCAGCGCGCCGCCGGTGACGCCACCGGATGAGAGGTTGGAGAGCGCGTCGGAGGCAACATTGGTGCCCGCCGTCGACTTCCATGTGACGGCGCCGCGCACCGGATACATGACCGAGGCCGAAAGCATGGCGGCAGCGGCAGCTTCCGAAGCCGAAGTCTCGAAATGAACGCCCAGGTCCTCCATCACATCCTTGGCATCGGCCAACACGTCCATGAGATGGGAAATCGGCGATCCCTGGTAGCCGCCGACATAGGAAACACCGGATTGCAGCAGCGCCTTGGTGATCGCGAGAATACCTTCGCCACGGAAGATATCGCCTTCTCCAAGCTTCAGATCCTCGACTTCGCGCGCAAACGACCGTTCGGCCATCGAAGCTACCCCTTTGCCTTATCGGGCTTGTTTTAAATCATTTGCAAAATCATATTTTGAACCCCATCCGGCTGTCAACGAACAAATGGGAAACCTCGCAATCCGGCGAATCGCGCGAGGCAGACATAGAGTTGAGGGTTCAAAAAATACTATTCTGAGTCATAAATGACGAACGTACATATATGCAATTGCATAAATTATGAGCTTCATCGCCGAAATCGCGATCAAAAAAGCACGCCGGAATCTGCGAAATGCCCAGAGAAAGCGCTTGCCGGTTTTGGAGGCTTATTTTAAGATTAAAACATTCCGAAAATAAATCGCCAGTGGCAGGTGGGCGTCACGCTTCTCTGCCGCTTAACAGGGGAACGGAGTGATCATGACGACACTTACTCGGCGCGAGGCATTGAGCCTCGGCGCGGCCGCTTTCATTACGGGAATTCTCGCAGGCAGGACGAGCGTGGAAGCCGCCGAGGCCGGCACGCTGACGATTGCCTTCAATGTCAATTTGCCCTCTTTTGACCCTACCACCGGCCCCTCGGCGGTCAATCCGACGATCCAGGCGATCTATCGCTCCGTCTTCGACCAATATATCGGCCAAGGCCCGGATCTGAAATTCCAGCCGGGCTTGCTCACCGCCTGGGGCTGGAACGACGACAAGACCAAGGTCTGGATGGATGTCCGCGAGGGCGTCACCTGGCATGACGGCTCCAAGTTCACTCCGGACGACGTCGTCTGGTCGCTGGAGCGCGCCGCCAAACAAGAGACCGGCAATCCGATCCAGTTCATCTGGTCGACGGCCAACAATTATAAGGTGGAAGGCAACCGCATCACCGGCGATGTCGTTCGCTTCGAGCCGACCTATTTCAAATGGATGGCTTTCCTGACCGGCTATGTCCTGCCCAAGGATTACTACAGCAAGGTCGGCGCGGAAGGCTTCGAAAAGAAGCCCGTCGGCACCGGCCCCTACATGGTCGACGCCTATGAGGGCAATTCCTATCTGCGGCTGAAGGCGAACCCCAACTATTTCGGCGGCAAGCCGGCCTTCGATACCGTCATCTTCAAATTCGTACCGGATACGACCAGCCGCGTCGCCGAGATCGAATCCGGCTCCTCCGACGTGACGCTCGAAATCCCCTACGAGGATTTCGACCGCCTGAAGAAGAAATCGGGACTTGCCGGCGTCGCCACACCGATCTCCGATATCGGCATGATCTTCATCAGCAATGTCGATCCGATGCTGGACAAGAATGTCCGCCTCGCCGCTAATATGGCGATCGACAAGGAAGCGATCATCAAGCGCCTTCTACGCGGTTACGGCAAGCCTCTGTCAACGCTGGAAGCGCCGGAATACGAGGCCTACGACGCCTCGATCAAGATCCCCTACGATCCGGAGCAGGCCAAGAAGCTCTTGGCGGCCAGCGGCTATTCGCCGGAAAAGCCGGTGAAGTTCGGCATCAAGACTACCCGCGGCTTCAAGCCAAAGGATTACGAGATGATCCAGGCGATCGTCGGCATGTGGCGCAAGGTCGGCATCGAAGCTGATATCGAGGTCTACGAAATCGCCAAGCATTACGAGCTGCGCGCCGCCCACAAGCTCGGCCCGGCCGCCTTCTACAACTGGGGCAACGCCATCGGCGACCCGACGACCTCAACCGGCTTCGCCATGTTCGGCCCCTCGCCGCACTCAGCCTGGAAGACCAAGGATGTTGACGACATGCTGGGGCCGCTCTGGGTCGAAAAGGACGAGGCGAAGCGAATTGCCGGCTGGAAGGCTGCGATCAAGTATATCGCCGAGCAGGGCTACGTGATCCCCCTGCTGCAATATGTCCAGCCGATCGTCTATAAGTCGAGCCTGAAGGTGACGCCGAATGTTTCTGGCGCCCTGCAGCCGACACTGGTGTCGAAGGCTTGATGGGCAGAGTTTCGCTCTTGCGGCTTTGCCCCTCACCCTAGCCCTCTCCCCGCAAGCGGGGCGAGGGAACGACCTTTGTACCCTCGCCCGGGAAGGCAGTCGGATGGAAGGCTGTGGATGCGTCTTTCCCCTTCTCCCCGTCAAAATGGGGAGAAGGTGCCCGACAGGGCGGATGAGGGGCTCGGGGCTCTCCATCGCCACCAGCGAATGCGATCGGAACTCATAACGAATGCTAGCAGTTTCCATTCTCAATCGCCTGATCATGGCCGCCATCACGCTGTTCGGCGTGGCGTTGATCGTCTTCGTGCTGCTGCGCGTCGTGCCGGGCGATCCGATTGCGATGATGATATCGCCGGGCGCTACTCCGACCGATATCGCCGCGCTGCGTGCCCATTACGGCCTCGACTCCAGCCTGCCGATGCAGTTCGGCATCTGGCTGAAATCGGTTTTGACGGGTGATTTCGGAACCTCGATCTCGTTGAAGCGTGACGTTCTCTCCTTGCTCGGCGAACGCCTGCCGGCGACGCTGGAGCTAGCCTTTGCAGCCCTGGCGCTGGCAGTTCTTCTCGGCGGCACGGTCGCCATTGTCGGCACGCTTGTCCGGCGCACGCCGCTGGAGCCCATTATCGATAGCCTCAACGGCCTCTTTCTCGCCGTGCCGGATTTCGTCTGGGCGCTTGCTCTCGTGCTGGTCCTCGGCGTTCTTTTTCCGCTCTTCCCGCTTTCCGGCCGCATCGATCCGAGCATCGACGCGCAATTCACGACGCCCTTCTATCTCATAGAAAGCCTGGTCACCTTCCGTTTCTCGATCTTCGCGGATATCGTCTCCCACATGGTCATGCCGGTGCTGGCGCTTGGCCTGCCGCTCGCCGCCATCATCGCCCGTGTGCTGAAGACGACGCTCTCGGAAGCCATGGTGCAGGACTATATTCTGCTCGCCAAACTCAAAGGCATGTCGAACCTGCGCCTGGTGCTGCAGGAAGCGCTCCGCAATGCTGTCGGCCCGACGATCGCGCTCACCGGCGTGCAGTTCACCTTCCTGATCGGCGGCACCGTCATCGTCGAGCGCATCTTCGCCTATCCCGGCATCGGCAATATGGCGATCGACGCCGTCATCAATCGCGACCTGCCCCTGATCCAGGGTCTTGTGCTGGTTTTCGGCGCCCTCTTTATTCTCATCAATCTGGCCGTCGATCTGCTGGTGGCCGCCTTCAATCCGAGGCTCGCCCATGGCTGATATCGCTGCGACCGCCTCCCTCAAACCACCACGCAACGCTAAGCGCCTGCGCGCGCTGCTATCGGAACCCAAGGTGATCTTCGGCGGCGGCTTCATCCTCATCCTGATCATCCTTGCGATCTTCGCACCCTATATCGCACCGAAAGACCCGCTGGAGCAGGACCTGATGTCGGGTACTTTGCCGCCCGTCTGGCTTAACGGTTCCGATCCGGGCTTTCTCCTTGGCACGGACGATCTCGGCCGCGACGTACTGTCTCGCGCCATCTTCGGCTCGCGCGTCGCCCTCATCGTCGCCTTCGTCGCGGCAGGCTTGGCGGCCTTGATCGGCACGCTGCTCGGCCTTTTCGCCGGCTGGTATGGCGGCTGGATCGACAAGGTGATCTCCAGACTCGTCGATATCTGGATGGCCTTTCCGCCGGTGCTGCTATCGATCCTGCTGGTGGCCGTTTTCGGCTCCGGCGTGCATTCGGTCATCGCCGCCATCGTCATCATCGACTGGACGCGCTTCTGCCGCGTCGTACGCTCCGAAACCCAGGCGCAGGCACAAATGGATTATGTCACCGCCGCCCGCACGATCGGCTTCTCGCGTGCAAAAATCCTGTTCAGCGAAATCCTGCCAAATGTCGCGCCTGTGCTGATCGCCCTCGTCAGCCTGGAGATGGGTATCGCCGTCATCGTCGAGGCCATCCTTTCCTTTGTCGGCCTGTCGGTCTCCTCGGACACGCCGACCTGGGGCGGCATGATCGCCCAAGGTAGGCAGATCATCTATGACGGCTGGTGGGTGCTCCTCGTGCCGCTCATCGCACTCTTCGCCACGGTGCTTGCCTTCAACCAACTCGGCGACGGCCTGCGCCGCGCCCTCGACCCGGTGATGCGCCGATGACCGAACCGCTTCTCTCCATCACCGGCTTGAACGCCGTCTCCGACCGCGATGACGGCGCGCCTATCCTGCGCGATGTCTCCCTGATATTGCAACGCGGCGAAGTCCGCGGCCTCGTCGGCGAAAGCGGCGCCGGCAAATCCACTATCGCCAAGGCCTTGCTCGGTATTTTGCCACGTACCGTACGCGTTACCAGCGGCTCAATTCTATTCGAAAGCCACGACTTGCTGAAACTGCCCGCGAAGCAGCTTCGCGACATCATGGGCAACGAGATCTCGCTGATCCCGCAGGACCCGCAGACCGCCCTCAATCCCGGCCGTCGCATCGAGGCGCAATTGACCGACGGTTTGCGGCTGAAGCGCGGCCTGTCTTCGCGCGATGCCAGGCTGCGGGCCCTGAAATTGCTGACGGAAGTACATATCCGCGATCCTGAACGGGTATTGCGCGCCTATCCGCACGAACTCTCCGGCGGCATGCGCCAGCGCATATTGATCGCCGCCGCCTTCGCGCTGGAGCCAAAACTGGTCGTTGCCGACGAGCCGACGACAGCGCTCGATGTCACGGTACAGAAGCAGATCCTGCGGCTAATCCGCGGCCTGCAGGAAGCGCACGGCACCGCCGTCATCTTCGTCACCCACGATCTTGGCGTCGTCGCGCAGATCTGCGACACCGTCACCCTGCTTTATGCCGGCAAGGTTATCGAGGAAGGCCGCACTGCTGACGTGCTCGGCAATCCCCAACACATCTATACGAAATCCCTCATCGCCGCCGGTCCGCGCTATGACCGGCCCGATGCCGGGCTGACGCCGGTGCCGCAAGCGGTTTTCGAACAATTGCGCCATGAAATCGGCATTCGGGAGGGCGGAAGATGAGTGCGTCCGACATACTCCTCTCCGCCAAAGGCCTCGACGTCACCTACGGCGCCAAGCGTCATCTTTTTGGCCCCGCCGACGGCGGCAACAGGGTGCTGCACAGCGTCGATGTCGACATCCGCCGCGGCGAGACTGTTGGCATCGTTGGCGAAAGCGGCTCCGGCAAGACGACGCTTGGACGGGCGCTGCTGCGGCTGGTCGACCTCTCCGCCGGCACGATCCATTTCGACGGCAAGGACATTACTCACATGCCGGACACCGAGATGCGGCCGCTGCGCCGGCGCATGCAGATGATCTTCCAGGACCCCATGGCCTCGCTCAATCCGCGCCATACGATCCGCCGCATTCTGGTCGAGCCGCTGTTGCTGCACGGGCTGGTGACTGACCGGCAGGCCGCCGAACGCCGGGTCGCTGCCATCCTCGACCGCGTGACGCTGCCGCATGCCTGTCTCGACCGCAATCCGCATGAGCTTTCCGGCGGCCAGCGCCAGCGCATCGGCATCGCCCGCGCCGCCCTGCTGGAGCCGGATTTCGTGCTTGCCGACGAAATCGTCTCCGGCCTCGATGTCTCGACGCAGGCGCAAGTGCTGAATTTGCTGAAGGAGCTTTCCCGCGATCTCGGCCTGTCCATGGCTTTCATCAGCCACGATCTCTCCGTCATTCGCGCCGTTTGCGACCGCGTCTATGTGATGCGCCGCGGCCGCGTCGTAGAGGAAGGCGATTGCGAACGTGTCTTTGCAGCACCGGCCTCCGGCTATACCCGCATGCTGCTGGACGCCATCCCGCTGCCGGAGATCGACCCGACCTGGCTCGGTCGCGAAACCGAGCAGGAGGATGCGGCTTAAGCCAGCTATTTGAGCCGAAAACGCTGGATCTTGCCCGATTCCGTCTTCGGCAAAGCGTCCACGAAGACGATCGAGCGGGGATATTTATAGGGCGCGATCATTGCCTTGACGTGATCCTGCAGCGTCTTCACCAGCAAATCCGAGCCGGCGATGCCGGGCATCAACACCACATGCGCCTGAACAATATGGCCGCGATCTTCATCGGGCTTGCCGACGACAGCGCATTCCAACACGTCACCATGCGATAGAAGTGCCGCCTCCACTTCCGGCCCGGCAATATTGTAGCCGGCCGAAAGAATAATATCGTCGGAGCGTGCGGCGAAGTGGAGATAGCCGTCTTCATCCTGGATGAAGCTGTCCCCCGTCACGTTCCAGCCATCCCTGACATAATCGCCCTGACGGTGGTCGGCGAGGTAGCGGCAACCGATCGGGCCGCGAACCACCAGCTTGCCGATCGTGCCGCGCGGGACTTCGTTCATGTCGTCGTCGACGACGCGCGCCTCGTAGCCGGCAAGCGGCTTGCCGGTGCAATTGGGCTTGGCATCGTCAAGCCGGTTGGAAATGAAGATATGCAGCAACTCGGTCGAGCCGATACCGTCGAGGATCGGCTTGCCAGTCTTTCGCGTCCACTCTTCGAAGATGGGCCCCGGCAGCGTCTCGCCGGCCGAAACCGCAATGCGGAGGGAAGAAAGATCCGCCCCTTCCTCCATCGCCGCCAGCATGGCGCGATAGGCAGTCGGCGCGGTGAAACTGATCGTCGCGCCATATTCCTGAATGATCTCGATCATATTCTTCGGCGAGGCGTTTTCGAGTAGCGCCGTCGACGCTCCGAACCGCAGCGGGAATACGACGAGACCACCAAGCCCGAAGGTAAAGGCGATCGGCGGTGAGCCGATGAAAACATCCTCGGGCGTTACCTGCAGGACTTCCTTGGCATAGGCATCGGCGATGATGAGGATATCCCGATGGAAATGCATGGTGGCCTTGGGAACGCCCGTCGACCCCGAGGTGAAGCCGAGCAGCGCCACATCATCCCGCCCCGTCTTTGCCGCCTCGAAACGCACCGGCTTGTTGAGCGCGATGCGATCAAGCTCTGCGTCGTGATTGGCGGTGCCGTCGAAGCCGACGACCTGCTTCAGAAACCGGCTTTCCTTCGCCGCCGCAACGAGATCTTCCAGCAGCCTCGTGTCGCAGAGCGCAAAAGTGATTTCCGCCTTGTCGATGATCTTCGACAACTCGCCTGATCGCAGCATCGGCATGGTGTTGACCGCGACGGCGCCGACCTTGGTCACAGCCAACCAGCAGGCAATCATCGCCGGATTGTTGCCCGAGCGGATGAGAACGCGATTGCCGGGCTTGATACCGAAATTCTCGACAAGCGCATGGGCGATGCGATTGGTCCAGTCCGCCAGCTCCTTGTAGGTACGCCGGCGGCCGTTGCCGATCAGCGCGACATGATCGCCGAAACCGCGCTCGACCATGCGGTCGCTGAGTTCGACACCGGCATTCAGCCATTCGGGATAGTCGAAACCGTCCAGCAGCAGCTCCGGCCATTCCCCTGCTAGCGGCAGGTTGTCCCGCGTGAATGTATCGGCATGACCCGTCGGTCCAAGCATGGTTCGCTCCCGCATTCCTCTCGACCCAATTCGACACCCAACGCCGATCTCCCGGTAGCGTGTGCAGCATCGCGGAAAATGATTGCACCGAAGGCGCAAATGTTCAAGCAAGAAATTTTAAGCCTAAAATAATTTAATACCCATTGATTTCACAGGATATTTTGATCTGATTGCGCCATCGGAATCGCATTTCGGGCTCAAAATCCCGCAACACAACTCTTGACGAATGGTGGCGACAAGATATTTTAAACTTAAATAATTTTCGTGACCCGGGCTTCGGCGTCACAGGAGGGATAAGCGATGCAAATCGTCTGTATCGGCGGCGGACCCGCGGGCCTCTATTTCGGGCTTCTGATGAAGAAGTTGCATCCCGAGCTTTCCATCAAGGTCGTTGAGCGCAACCGCCCCTATGACACCTTCGGCTGGGGTGTCGTCTTCTCCGATGCCACCATGGTATCGATGCGCGAATGGGATCCGGAAAGCGCCGCCGAGATCGAAGATGCCTTCAATCATTGGGATGATATCGAGGTCTGGTTCAAGGGCACGCGCCAGCGCACCTCCGGCCACGGCTTTGTCGGCATCGGCCGCAAGAAGCTGCTGAATATCCTGCAGAAGCGCTGCGAAGCGCTTGGCGTCGAGCTGATCTTCGAGACCGACGTAACGTCCGATCTCGACTTTCCGGACGCCGATCTGATTATCGGTTCGGATGGTCTTAACTCGAAGATTCGTAACCACTATCCCGACGTCTTCCAGCCGGACATGATCACCCGGCCGAATCGCTACATCTGGCTCGGCACCAACAAGCTCTACGACGCATTTACCTTCGATTTCCGCAAGAGCGAGTACGGCTGGTTCCAGGCGCATATCTACAAGTTCGACGACAAGACCTCGACCTTCATCGTCGAAACCACCGAGGAAGCCTATCTTGCCCACGGTCTCAACAAAATGGATCAGGACGGCTCGATCGCCTTCTGCGAAAACTTGTTCTCGGAAGTGCTCGACGGCGCCTCGCTGATGACCAATGCCCGCCATATCCGCGGCTCGGCCTGGCTGAACTTCAACCGGCTGATCTGCGGCAAGTGGAGTCATTTCAACGGCAATTCGCATGTCGTGCTGATGGGCGACGCCGCCCACACCGCGCATTTCGCCATCGGCTCCGGCACGAAACTCGCCATTGACGACGCGATCGAGCTGACCCGGCAATTCCAGATCCACGGGCACAGCAAGGAAAAGATTCCGGCGATTCTCGAAACCTATGAAGAGATCCGCCGCGTCGACGTCGCCCGCATCCAGAACGCGGCGCGCAATGCCATGGAATGGTTCGAAGTGGTCGGGAGGCGCTATGCCGACACGCTAGAACCCGAGCAGTTCATGTATTCGATGCTCACCCGCTCGCAGCGCATCAGCCACGAGAACCTGCGGCTGCGCGATAAGGACTGGCTGGAAGGTTATGAACGCTGGTTCGCCAAGAAATCCGGCCTTGCGGTCGGCAACGAGCGCTGCCTGCCGCCGATGTTCACGCCCTATCAGCTACGCGACGTGACGCTCATCAACCGCATCGTAGTCTCGCCCATGGCGATGTATTCGGCAGAAAACGGCGTGATGAACGATTTTCACATCATCCATCTCGGCTCACGCGCGCTCGGTGGTGCTGGTCTCGTCTTTGCGGAAATGACCTGCGTCACGCCCGATGCCCGCATTACCCCCGGCTGCCTCGGCCTCTGGAACGAAGAACAGGCGGCACAGTGGCGGCGGCTTGTCGAATTCGTCCATTCAAACAGCGCCGCCAAGGTCGGCATCCAGCTCGGCCATGCCGGCCGCAAAGGGGCAACCAAAGTTGCCTGGGAGGGCATCGATCAGCCAGTAGCCGAAGGCGAATGGCCGCTGATCTCGGCATCCGCCGTTCCCTATCTCAGGAATAGTCAGATACCCAAGGCCATGGACCGCGCCGATATGGACCGCGTCAAGGCCGATTTCGTCCGTGCGACGGAACTGGCGATCACCACGGGCGCCGATTGGCTGGAACTGCACTGCGCCCACGGCTATCTCCTGTCGAGCTTCCTGTCGCCGCTCACCAATGTGCGCGACGACGAGTACGGTGGCAGCCATGAAAACCGCGCCCGCTACCCGCTGGAAATCTTCCGGGCCATGCGCACAATCTGGCCGGAGGACAAGCCCATGTCCGTGCGTCTTTCCTGCCATGACTGGACCGATGGCGGCAACACGCCGGAGGATGCGGCGATTTTCGCGGCCCTGTTCAAGAAAGCCGGCGCCGATCTGATCGATTGTTCGTCCGGTCAGGTGTCGAAGGAGGAAAAGCCGGTCTATGGCCGCCTGTTCCAGACACCATTCTCGGACAAGATCCGCAATGAGATCGGCATTCCAACGATCGCCGTCGGCGCGATCTCGGAGGCCGATCATGCCAATTCGATCATCGCCGCTGGTCGTGCCGATCTCTGCGCTGTCGCCCGTCCGCATCTGGCCGATCCCGCCTGGTCGCTGCACGAAGCCGCCAAGATCGGCCTGACCTCGATCCCCTGGCCGAAGCAATATCTCTCCGGCAAGATGCAATATGAAAACAATCTTGCCCGCGCGGCAGCGGCCACGCCGGCGAAGTGAGCAACCGATGACGACATCAGGCAAATTTGTGGGCCGCCACGCCCTCGTCACCGGCGCCGGTAGCGGCATCGGCGCCGCGATCGCGCGGGCGCTCGCTGCCGAGGGTGCACGCGTGACGCTTGCCGGGCGAAAAAGAGAACCGCTCGAGGCCGTCGCTGCCGACATTGGCGCGAATGCTCTCGTCGTTGACGGTTTCGACGTCACCAGCGTCGAAGCGATTGCCGGCGGCGTGAACGCTGCCCGCGAAAAATTCGGCCCTGTCGATATTCTCGTCAACAATGCCGGCGAGGCACCAACTGCGCCTTTCGAGAAGACCAGCCTGGACATGTGGAATCGCGTCCTGACGGTCGATCTCACCAGCGTTTTCCTGGTGACGCAAGCTGCCCTACCCGACCTTAAAGCGCACGGAGCCGGCGCGCGCATCATCAACATCGCCTCGACGGCGGGCCTGACCGGCTACGGCTACGTGTCCGCCTATGTTGCCGCCAAGCATGGCGTCGTCGGCCTGACGCGCTCGTTGGCGCTGGAGCTGGCAAAGACTGGTATCACGGTCAACGCCGTGTGCCCCGGTTTCACCGATACGCCGATCATCGAACGCTCGATCGCCACCATCGTCGCCAAAACAGGGCGCACGGCGGAACAGGCGCTTGCGGAGTTCACGAAATCCAATCCGCAGGGACGGCTCGTCAAGCCCGAGGAGGTTGCCGACACCGTTCTTTGGTTGGCATCGCCGGCGGCGGCATCGATCAATGGTCAGGCAATTGCGGTTGCCGGTGGGGAGGTTTTAGCGGGATGAGCGATCGGGATATGACGATGCGGGGCCATCTGAAGCCCTTCAAAGATTACAAGCCGCAGCATTTCCTCTGGGAGGTCAGCGATGACGGCCGCGTCGCCACGATCCGGCTGAACCGCCCGGAGCGCAAGAACCCGCTGACGTTCGACAGCTATGCCGAACTGCGCAATCTCTTCCGCGACCTCGCCTACGCCTCTGACGTCCGCGCTATAGTGCTGACCGGAGCTGGCGGTAATTTCTCGTCCGGCGGCGATGTCTTCGAGATCATCGAACCGCTGACCCGCATGGCAATGCCCGAGCTTCTCGCCTTCACGCGCATGACCGGCGATCTGGTCAAAGCCATGCGCAAGTGCCCGCAGCCGATCATTTCCGCCGTCGACGGTATCTGCGCCGGTGCCGGCGCCATCCTCGCCATGGCCTCCGACCTGCGCCTGGCGACGTTCGAAGCCAAGACCGCCTTTCTCTTCACGCGCGTCGGCCTTGCCGGCGCCGACATGGGCGCATGCGGCATCCTTCCCCGCATCATCGGCCAGGGCCGTGCCGCTGAACTGCTGTTCACGGGTCGCTCGATGACATCGGCCGAAGGCCATGCCTGGGGTTTCTACAACAGCTTGCATGTCAGCGCTGATCTGGAGCCGGAAGCCATCAGGCTCGCCAGTTCGCTAGCGAATGGGCCATGGTTCGCGCATGGCATGACCAAGACCATGCTGAACCAGGAATGGGCGATGGGCATCGACGAGATGATCGAATCCGAGGCGCAGGCCCAAGCGGTCTGCATGGCCACCCAGGATTTCCGCCGTGCCTTCGAAGCCTTCGCCGCCAAGCGCAAGCCTGAATTCCAGGGGAATTGAGGCTATGTCCGCTGCATCAAGCCTCTCCGGGCCGAGCCGAGATCATCTGGATTGGCCGTTCTTCGATGAACGCCACCGGGAATTCGTGGCTGAAGTCGACGCTTTCGCCAAATCCTCCGCCATGGCCGATATCGACCATGGCGATGTCGACGGCACCTGCCGCAAGCTGGTCAAGGCGCTCGGCGACGCCGACCTCCTCGCTGCCGCCACAGGCACCTCGGACAGCGACCCGTTGATCGATTCCCGCCTCGTTTGTCTCGCGCGCGAAACGCTCGCCTGGCACGATGGCCTTGCCGATTTCGCTTTCGCCATGCAGGGCCTCGGCACCGGCGCGATCGGATTATCCGGCTCGCCCGAACTGCGCGACGCCGTGCTGCCGAAAGTTCGCGCCGGCGACTGGCTCGCGGCCTTTGCGCTGTCGGAAAAGGATGCCGGCTCGGATGTCGCCGCGATGAGTTGCGCGGCCCGCGCCGATGGCGATCACTATGTTCTCGATGGCGAAAAGACCTGGATTTCCAATGGCGGCATCGCCGATATCTACACCGTTTTCGCCCGCACAGGCGAGGCGCCGGGCACGCGCGGCATTTCCGCCTTCGTCGTCTTCGCTGATGATCCCGGCTTCTCGATCGCCGAACGGATCGAAGTGATCACGCCGCATCCGCTGGCGACGATCCGTTTCGAAAACTGCCGCATCCCCGCGTCGCGCCGGCTCGGCGCACCGGGCGAAGGCTTCAAGATCGCCATGCGCACACTCGATATCTTCCGCGCCTCGGTCGCCGCCGCCAGCCTTGGCTTTGCGCGGCGGGCGCTGGATGAGTCGCTGGCGCATGTCCGCACGCGGCCGATGTTCGGCGCGACGCTCGGCGACCTTCAGTTGACGCAGGCAGCCCTCGGCGATATGGCGACCGGCATCGACGCGGCAGCCCTCCTCACCTATCGAGCGGCCTGGCGTCGCGACGTGCAGCATCTGCCGACGACGCGCGAGGCGGCCATGGCCAAGATGACGGCCACGGAAACCGCGCAGGCCGTCATCGACCGCGCCGTCCAGCTTTTCGGCGGACGAGGCGTCAAAGCGGGAGAAATAACGGAAAAACTCTATCGGGAGATACGCGCACTTCGTATTTACGAAGGTGCGACGGAGGTTCAGAAACTGATCGTTGCGCGCGAACTTCTGAAGACAAATTGATGGAGATTGAGAGCATGAGCCGCGAGATTTTCGACTGGGCCGACCCGTTCCGGCTGACGGAGCAGTTGAGCGACGATGAACGCATGGTGCTTGATACCGCACATTCCTACGCGCAGGAGAAACTGGCGCCCCGCGTCCTCGAAGCCTTCCGCCATGAGAAGACCGACCCGTCGATCTTCCGTGAAATGGGCGAACTCGGCCTGCTCGGTCCGACGATCGCGCCGGAGTACGGCGGCGCCGGCCTTGGCTATGTCGCCTATGGCCTGATCGCCCGTGAGGTCGAGCGCGTCGACAGCGGCTACCGCTCGATGATGAGCGTGCAATCCTCGCTCGTCATGGTGCCGATCAATGCCTTCGGTTCAGAAGAGCAGAAGCAGAAATATCTGCCGAAGCTTGCCACCGGCGAATGGATCGGCTGCTTCGGCCTCACGGAACCTAACCACGGCTCCGATCCCGGCTCGATGGTAACCCGCGCCAAGAAGGTCGATGGCGGCTATAGCCTGACCGGTGCCAAGACCTGGATTTCCAATGCACCGATCGCCGACGTCTTCGTCGTCTGGGCCAAGACCGAAGACGGCGTTATCAGAGGTTTCATCCTGGAAAAGGGCTGGAAAGGCCTGTCAGCCCCCGCCATCCACGGCAAGGTAGGCCTGCGCGCCTCCATCACCGGCGAAGTCGTCATGGACAATGTCTTCGTGCCGGAAGAAAACCTGCTGCCGAACGTTTCCGGCCTCAAAGGCCCCTTCACCTGCCTGAACTCGGCCCGCTTCGGCATTGCCTGGGGCGCTCTCGGCGCGGCCGAGGATTGCTACGCCAAGGCGCGGCAATATGTGCTCGACCGCAAACAGTTCGGCCGGCCGCTCGCTGCCAACCAGCTCATCCAGAAGAAGCTTGCCGACATGGTGACCGAGATCACCCTCGGCCTGCAGGGTTGCCTGAGGCTCGGCCGCTTGAAGGAAGACGGCCATCCGCCGGTGGAGCTAACCTCGATCCTCAAGCGCAATAGCTGCGGCAAGGCACTCGAGATCGCCCGCGCCGCCCGCGACATGCTCGGTGGCAACGGCATTTCCGACGAGTTCGGCATCGCCCGCCATCTCGTCAACCTCGAAGTCGTCAACACCTACGAAGGCACGCACGACATCCACGCCCTCATCCTCGGCCGTGCCATCACCGGCATCGCCGCTTTTTCGAACTGAGGCCGGCCTTGGCATTCAAAACCACCAGACCCCTGCGCTTCGGAGACTGCGATCCCTCGGGGATCGCCTATTTCCCGTCGTATCTGAACATCCTCGTCGGGGTGCTGGAGGATTTTTTCGGCTCGTTGGGTTTTCCCTGGAAGGCGCTGGTCAACGACCGCCGCATCGGCGTGCCGACCGTACGGCTCGACTTGACCTTCGTGCGCCCTGGCTTTCAGGGCGATGAGCTTGATTTCGTGGTGGCGGTGCGCGGCATCGGTCGTTCCTCGCTCGATCTGGAACATCAGGTTTCGGCGAATGGTCAAGTCCTATGGACCGCCCGCCATCGTGTCGTTTCCACCTCCCTCGACACCCATCAATCGCTTGCGTGGCCGGACGATATCCGCGCTGCGCTGACCTCTCATCTGGAGATGACCGATGCACACCATCCTGCAACCTGAAGGCTGGGCCAAGCCGATCGGCTATGCCAATGGCATGGCGGCAACCGGTCGCATGGTGTTCGTCGGCGGCCAAGTCGGCTGGAACGCCGCGTGCGAATTCGAAAGTGACGATTTCGTCGAGCAGGTGCGCCAGACGCTGAAGAATGTCGTCGCCATTCTCGCCGAGGGCGGCGCCAAGCCGCAGCACATCACCTCGATGACCTGGTATTTCACCGATAAGAGCGAATATCTCGCCAATCTCAAGGGCATCGGCCAGGTCTATCGCGAGATCATCGGCCGGCATTTTCCAGCCATGGCCGCCGTGCAGGTCGTCGCCCTCGTGGAGGACCGCGCCAAGATCGAGATCCAGGCGACCGCCGTTATTCCGGAATAGGATGGGCTCGCCATGTCGGCATCGCGCTTTTCGGATACTGTTTCGGCGACGCTGACCGATGACGTTCTCGTCGTCACCATCGACAATCCGCCCGTCAATGCACTCTCCGCCGATGTCCGCGCCGGCCTCATGACGGCGCTCGATCGCGCCGAGAAGGACAACGCGGTCGTTGCTGTCATATTGACGGGGGCAGGCAACACTTTCATCGGCGGCGCCGATATTAAGGAATTCGGCAAACCGCCCGTTGAGCCGCTGCTGCCGCAAGTCATTGCCCGCATCGAAGATTTCTCCAAACCCGTTGTTGCCGCTATGAACGGCGCCACGCTCGGCGGCGGCCTGGAAGTGGCACTCGCCTGCCACAAGCGCGATGCCGTGCCCTCCGCGAAAATCGGCCTGCCAGAAGTCAAGCTCGGCATCGTTCCCGGTGCCGGCGGTACGCAACGCCTCCCCCGCCTGATCGGCACCGCCGCTGCCATCGAACTGATCTCCAATGGACGCGTTGTCTCGGCCAGCGAAGCAAACAAACTCAGTATCATCGATAGCCTGGTCGAAAACTCGCTGATCGCTGCGGCCATTGCCGCCGCCAAGAGCGCAGCCGATCTTCCCTTGCGACGCACCGGCAAATTGCCTGTCCCGTCAGACTCTGAGGAGGCCATCGACAAAGCGGTCGCGGAAGCTCTTCGCAAGGCGCGTGGTCAGCACGCGCCCGCCGAAGCCGTCCGCCTTGTTCGCCTTGCCGCGACGACATTGCTGGACGAGGGACTCGCCGAAGAACGCCGCACCTTCGTCGCCCTTCGGGATAGCGAAGAGGCTGCAGCCCTGCGCCACGTCTTTTTCGCGGAACGCGCCGCCGGCAAGGTCGAAGGCCTGGAAAAAGTTGCGCCGCGCAAGATCGAAACCGTCGGCCTCGTCGGCACCGGCCTCATGGGCTCCGGCATTGCAGTGGCGGCCTTGAACGCCGGCTACCGCGTCGTCGGCATCGAGCAAACCCGGGAAGCCGCCGACAAAGGCCGAGAGCGGATTACCGGCATCCTCGACAAAGCTGTACAATCCGGCCGCCTCGATACAGCAGGCCGCGACGATCGCCTGAGCCGGTTGGCGGTCGCCGCCGATGCGCAGGAGTTCGCGCAAGCCGATCTCATCATCGAAGCCGTCTTCGATGATCTGACCGTCAAGACCGAGCTGTTCCAGCGCCTTGATGGCATCGTACGCGCCGACACCATCCTTGCGACCAACACCAGCTACCTCGATCCAAATATCATCGCCGCCGCAACCGCGCATCCTGAGCGGGTCGTCGGCCTGCATTTCTTTTCGCCCGCCAACATCATGCGGCTGCTGGAAGTCGTGAATTGCCACAAGACCGCGCCTGATGTGCTGGCAAGCGCCCTCGCCTTCGCCAAGCGCCTCGGAAAACTACCGGTCGTCTGTGGCGTCACCGAGGGCTTCATCGGCAATCGCATCTTTTCTGCCTATCGCCGCGAAGCCGAATTCATGGTCGAGGACGGCGCGCTGCCGCATGAAATCGATGCGGCGCTGGAAGCCTATGGCTTCCCGATGGGTCTCTTCGCCGTCTACGACATGGCCGGCCTCGAAATCGCCTGGGCGCGGCGCAAACGCCAGGCGCCAACACGCGATCCTGCCGCCCGCTATGTCGTCATCGCCGATCGCCTCTGCGAAGCCGGCCGCTTCGGTCAGAAGGCCGGGCGGGGCTGGTACAGCTATCCGGATGGCCAGCGCACGGTAGATCCCGAAGTCACAGCGCTGATCGAAGCCGCCCGCGCCGAAAAAGGCATTGCGCCGAAGAGCTTTACCGCAGACGAGATCGTCACCCGGCTGCTGAAGGCGATGGCCGATGAGGGCGAGGCGCTCTTGGCCGAGGGCATCGCCGCCCGCGCCAGCGATATCGATCTGGTGATGATCAACGGCTACGGTTTCCCGCCGCACAAAGGCGGCCCGATGTTCGCCGGAGGTCGCCGTTGAGGTGATCAAGCCGCCGAAGACAGCAGCGTGAACAGCTCCTGCGGCCGGTTGACGCCGCGCAGCGCGTAGCGGCCGACGGAGACGAGATCGTTGCTCTGGCTGGACGCCAGAGCGGAGACGAAATTCGACGACATCAGGATGTTGCGATCGGCCGAACGGCACATGGACGCAATGCGGCTAACCTCGTTGACGGCCGGGCCGATGACGGTGAAATCCAGCCGGTCCATGCTGCCGATATTGCCGTAAAAGACATCGCCGATATGCAGGCCGAGATAGACGTCCGTCACCGGCCTGCCCTCGATCTGCCGCTGGGAATTGAGATCGCGCAGCCGCTGGCGCAGCAACGATTCCGCCATCAGCGCCGCAGCGCAAGCATCCCCCGCATCGCGCGCCTTGAAGATCGCCAGCGTGCCGTCGCCGATCAGCTTCAACACGTTGCCCCCTGCCTCGTGGATCGAGGAAATCACAGCGTCCGCATAAGCATTCAGCATCGGAATGATTTCATCGGGCTCGGCTGTGTCCGAAATGCGGGTATAGTTGGCGAGATCGGAGAACCACAGTGCCGCCGAGATCCGCTCGGCCTTACCGCGTGTGATCTTGCCTTCGAGAACATGCCGGGCGGCATCCTCGCCCAGATAGACCTCGGCAATGGTGCGCGCGATGCGTCCCATAGCAGTGCATTTGATCGCCAATGCCAGGGCCGGTGTCAGCTTACGCAGCACGCGCAGGTCCTCGTCAGGGAAACCCACTCCGGCGGTGGTGGCAAAATGAGAATAGAAACAATCCATCTCGCCGATGGTGCCGCCTTCCTCGAACCGGTGCACCATGGCGAGGTAATCGGTGTGGCCATCAGTCTTCAACGTGTCGAGCCCGAAGAAATCGATCGGGTCGCCGAAGCCGATGCGGCGACGCACCTCGTCTCCGCCTGTTTCCAGCAAATGATAGAAGGAGGAACGCAGCCAGTTCTCGGCGGCGATCCCTTGATGCGACGGCCCATATTCGAACTCGCGTTCAATCACCTGGTTGCCGTCCCAGCGGAAGGCTCGCCCCTCATAGACCGGATGCAGCGTATCCATCAGCGCCATGGCGCGGTCGACGTTCAGCCCGCGCTCTCGGCATGCCTCGCAGAAGCCTGCCAGGATGTCGGCTTCTCCCATGCCTTTGAGGCCGCTCTGCATGAGCCAGGAGGCGATTTCGCCAATGTCCTTATCGTTCATGGATATCTCCCGCCCCAGAAAGGATTCGCTTTAATACCAAATAGGCAGGCTTGAAGTGTTGCACAACGCAAAATAGTCCACCCAAAACAAATGATCGCCGCTCCTGCGGGACGGAAGCGGCGATTTGACGCGCTGGTAGCGACGGGACTCATCCCGCCGCCACCTGGGAGGGTTCAGATCATGCCGCCATTGGCGCGCAGCGTCTGACCGTTGATCCAGCCGCCGTCCGGGCCGGCGAGGAATGAGACGGCAGCGGCGATGTCTTCCGGCGTACCCAGCCGCTCCAGCGGGTTCATCTTGGCCATGCGATCGATCAGCTCGTCGCTCTTGCCGTTGAGGAAGAGGTCGGTCGCCGTCGGGCCGGGCGCCACGGCATTGACCGTGATCGAACGGCCGCGCATTTCCTTGGCCATGATGCCGGTCAGCGTTTCGACGGCGGCCTTGGTTGCAGCGTAAACGCCATAAGTCTCGAGCTTGAGCCCGACGACGCTGGTCGAGAAGTTGATGATCCGGCCGCCGTCGCGCAGGCGCTTGCCGGCTTCGCGCAGCGCATTGAACGTCCCCTTCAGATTGATGGCGATGTGCCGATCGAAATGGGCGTCGTCGGCATCGGCGATCTTGGCGAGCTGCATGATGCCGGCATTGTTGACCAGCACGTCGACGCCCCCAAAAGCGGCTTCGGCAGCATCGAACATGCGACGCACGGCTTCGGCATCGGAAACATCAGCCTTGGCGGTCAGCGCCTTGCCACCCTTTCCTTCGATCTTGCGGGCAAGCTCCTCGGCGGCGGCTTCGCTGCCGGAGTAATTGATGACGACCGTGAAACCGTCCTTTGCAAGACGCTCCGCAACCGCCGCGCCGATACCGCGAGATGCACCGGTAACGATAGCTACCCTGTTGGAGTTATTGGCCATTGTCTTCATCCTTCGCTGTAATTGCGCTGTAGCGCGTTTCGATGAGAGGAAGATGCCTCTTTTCAAACGGCGGATAATCAGCCATTAATCGGCATCACTAGCCGAAATTTCCGAACAAAGAAAAATGGACAGATTCGATGCCATGCGGGTATTTTCCCGCGTCGTGGAACGGCGCAGCTTCACGCTGGCTGCTGAAGATACCGGTCTGCCGCGCTCCACGGTGACGGATGCCGTCAAACAATTGGAGGCGCGCCTCGGCGTTCGCCTGCTGCAGCGAACGACGCGGCATGTCAGCCCGACGTTGGATGGCGAGGCCTACTATCAGCGTTGCCTGCGCATTCTATCAGACATAGAGGACGCCGAGGGTGCCTTTGCCGGCGCCAAGCCGAAGGGTCTCCTGCGCGTCGACGTCCATGGAACATTGGCCCGGCATTTCGTACTCCCGAACCTGTCGTCTTTCCTGGAGACCTATCCGGAAATCGAGCTTTACATGACAGAGGGCGACCGCCTTGTTGACCTCATTCGCGAAGGCATCGATTGTGTGCTGCGTGTCGGCACACCACAGGACAGCGACATGATCGCTCGCCGCGTCGCCATGCTGGAGGAGATCACGCTGGCGGCACCTGCCTATATCGAACGCTTCGGCATGCCGCTGCATCCGGACGCCCTCGACGGTCACCGCATGGTCGGCTTCCGCTCCTCGGCGACCGGCGTATTGCTGCCGCTAGAATTCATCGTCGACGGCGCAGTGCGCAATATCGCCTTGCCCGCGACGGTCTCCGTCAATGCTGCAGAGAGTTATTTTTCAGCGGCCAAGCTCGGCCTCGGCCTGATCCAGGTGCCGCGCTATCACGCCGAATATGCCCTGAAATCCGGCGAGCTGGTTCACGTCCTCAAGGACTTTCCACTGACGAAGACACCCGTCTCCATGCTCTATCCCCGCAACCGCCAACTCTCACCACGGGTGCGCGTCTTCATCGACTGGCTCGTCAAGGTTTTTGCCCGGCAGACCGAGGTGGAAAGCGGCGCTGGATAAATATTCCATCGAACCGATCAAATAAATGAAATCGGCTCTTTGAATGCGCCGATTAGGCTCCTACGTCGAGGGAGACATTCTCGCTGGCTTGCCCGCACATGCCGCCATGAACCCGTGATGTTCGAGAGGGATGGACCCATGACTGAACAGAAGCAACTGAAGCTTGGGGCCTTCATGCGCCCCGTCAGCCTTCATACCGGCGCATGGCGCTATCCCGGCGCCTATCCGGACGCGAATTTCAATTTCAAACATATCAAGAGTTTTGCGCAAGCGCTGGAACAGGCAAAATTCGATGCCTTCTTCATGGCCGATCATCTTGCCGTGCTGAACATGCCCGTCGAGGCGCTGAAGCGCAGCCATACCGTCACGTCCTTCGAGCCCTTCACACTGCTCTCGGCGCTTGCCGCCGTCACCGAAAAGATCGGTCTCGTCGCCACGGCCTCCACCACCTTCGATCAGCCCTATCACATCGCCCGCCGTTTCGCCTCCCTCGACCATATCAGCGGCGGTCGCGCCGGCTGGAATATCGTCACGACATCCAATCCGGACGCAGCGCTGAATTTCGGCCTTGAAGAGCATATGGAGCACGGTGAGCGCTATCACCGCGCCCGTGAATTCTACGATGTCGTGACCGGCCTCTGGGACAGCTTCGCCGACGACGCTTTCCTCCGCAATGCCGAAAGCGGCCTCTTCTTCGATCCGGAAAAGATGCATGTGCTTGCCCACAAGGGCGAGGAACTGAGCGTTCGCGGGCCGCTCAACATTGCCCGCCCGCCGCAGGGCTGGCCGGTGATCGTCCAGGCCGGACAATCGGATGCCGGACGCCAGCTTGCCGCCGAAACCGCCGAGGCGGTTTTCGCCGCCCCACGCAATCTCGCCGACGGCAAGGCGATTTTCGCCGACATCAAGGGCCGGATGAAGCACATCGGCCGCAACCCGGATCACCTGAAGATACTTCCCGCCGCCTTCATCGTCGTCGGCGATACCGTCGAGGAGGCAAAGGCCAAACGCGCCAAGCTCGATAGCCTCGTCCATTACGAAAGCGCCATTGCCTCCCTGTCGATCGCCTTGGGCCATGACGCCTCAGGCTTCGACCCTGACAGTCCGCTGCCGGAGATCCCGGAAACCAATGCCAGCAAGAGCGGCAGGGAGCGCGTCATCGCATTGGCGGTGGAGGAGAAGCTGACCGTCCGCCAGCTTGCCCAACGGCTTGGCGGCTATGCCGGTCTCGCCTTCGTCGGCACGCCGCAGACGATCGCCGATGAGATGGAACAATGGCTGCGCGAGGAAGGCTCCGACGGCTTCAACGTCGTCTTCCCCTTCCTGCCGCAGGGCTTGCTGGACGTGACCACGCGCGTCGTTCCGGAACTGCAGCGCCGCGGCATCTTCCGCCGCGAATACGAGGGCACGACACTGCGCGACCATCTCGGCCTGCCGCGTCCGGCAAACCGCTTCTTCACCCCGACGTCCGAAGCGGCGCAATGAGAGACAACAGCCGATGAGCCATATCACGCCGATCGATTACGACACCGCTTCCGAAGCCGTCCGCGCCGAACACGACCGCGAAGTGCAACTGCGCGGCCGCATGACCAATATGAAGCGGACGCTGCTGCACTCGCCGGTGGCGCACCGCATCTACGCCGAATGGTTCACGTTGCGCGAAGAACTGCGCCCGGCGCTCGACGACCGCGCGGTCTGGCTTTTCTGTCATGCCATTTCGCTGCAAAGCCGCTCGATCATCCCGGTCGGCTTCTTCCGCCGGGCGCTGATCAATGCCGGCCTGACGCCGGAAACGCTCGTACCCGCGGAAGACGAGGCATTGTTGATCGATTTCGGCAAGGCGATCGTCAGGGATTCCAACACCGTGCCGGAAGAATTGTGGGACCGGTTGAAGGCACGCTACGACGAACCGACGCTCGCCAATCTCGTCGCTTTCGCCGGCATCATGATTGCGACGGCGGTCTACAACAATGTGGTCAAGGTGGATATCGATCCCGAGCTTGGGCCTTATCTGGAAGGATTCGAGCTGCCGCCAGAGTAGCGGAGAAAGCCCCTCACCCCAACCCTCTCCCCGTTTTGACGGGGAGAGGGAGCGACGTCGCCAAAACCCTCGCCCAACGCCATGCGGAGAGAGGGACGGTGATGGCGCTGCAATCCCCTTCTCCCCGTCAGAACTGGGAGAAGGTGCCCGACAGGGCGGATGAGGAGCTTTCGCTGCTTAATCCGATCTCACCCCGAAATCACCATCTCGAACTTCGGATTCCCCCGGATCGTGTTGCTGACCGTGCAAATTTCCTCCTCGGCAGCAT
This sequence comes from Martinezella paranaensis, assembly GCF_014200235.1. NCBI lineage: Bacteria > Pseudomonadati > Pseudomonadota > Alphaproteobacteria > Hyphomicrobiales > Rhizobiaceae > Martinezella > Martinezella paranaensis. The sequence continues at coordinate 173,787 of NZ_JACHBI010000002.1, forward strand.
GCGCGATGGCGCTGCGGATTTCGTCGCCGAAATCGCCCTTGATGGTGAAGGCGATGTTGAATTTTTCGACGCGTGACAGCCCTTCCGTCGCCTTCTCGCCGGTCACGACGGCAGTCACTTCCGTCAGCTTGTCGAGCACGCCGAGACTGCTCGCGGCCATGCGGGCGCTGAGCACGAGACAGGCGGACAGCGAGGAATAAAGCAGATCGAGCGGATTGAAGCCAGGCAGTGACGGCGAGGTGACGATATCGATCTCGCCACCGGTCACCGACGTCACATGCGGCAGGCCAGTGCGGCCGACCGTCGCTGTCGCGCCCGTCTGTCTCGTCTTCACCTTCAATTCGGCCATCTCGAAAATCCCTCGGATAAAATCGTTGAAACTGCTCCCTAAAACATAGGGATTGCGCTTACCCGACACAATCGGGCGTGACCTGCCCTTGCGTGTTCGCGCCAGTTGCGCCACCAAATGCTTATAAGCTCATCGCAGACAGGTAGATTTCCAAATGACCGTTTCCGATCCCCGCGCCTTCCTCACCTCCCTCTTCGATGCGGCCGTCCGCGCCGCCGATCCCATGACCGGCATCCGCGCCCATCTGCCGGCAAAGCCGAAAGGACGGACGGTCGTCATCGGCGCCGGCAAGGGATCGGCACAGATGGCGGCCGCCCTCGAGCAATGCTGGGACGGTCCACTGGAAGGGCTGGTGGTAACGCGCTACGGCTTCGCCGCCCCCTGCCAGTACATCGAAATCATTGAAGCCGCTCATCCCGTCCCGGATGAGGCAGGCCTCGTCGCCTCCGGGCGGCTATTGAAGCTGGTCGAAGGATTGACCGAGGATGACCTGGTGATCGCGCTGATCTCCGGCGGTGGATCGGCGCTGCTGCCCTCCCCCGCCGGTGCCCTCACCCTTGCCGACGAGATCGCCGTCAATAAGGCGCTGCTCGCCTCCGGCGCGCCGATTTCGGCGATGAACGTCATTCGCAAACATCTGTCGACCATCAAGGGCGGTCGCCTCGCCGCAGCGGCCTATCCGGCAAAGGTCGTCTCGCTGGTCGTTTCCGACATTCCGGGCGACGATCCGGCTCTTGTCGCCTCTGGACCGACCGTGCCCGGCGCTGGCACCCGCGCCGAAGCGCTCGACCTCATCCGTCTCTACCGTATCGAGCTTCCCGCCGCCGTCCTCGCGCATATCGAAAGGCCGGAAGCCGATGCGCCGCGGCCGGGGGATCCACGCCTTGCCGGCAATGAGGTGCATGTCATCGCGTCGGCCGGCGTTTCACTGGAGGCCGCGGCCGAAATGGCGCGCGAAGCCGGCATCGAGGCGGCGATCCTGTCCGATGCGATCGAAGGTGAAGCCCGCGAGGCAGCGCACATGCATGCCGCCCTCGCCCGCGAGATCCTCCATCGCAATCGGCCCTTCGCCAAGCCGATCGTGTTGCTGTCGGGTGGGGAGACGACGGTGACGCTGACGGGCAAGGGCAAGGGCGGCCGAAACTCCGAATTCCTGCTGTCGCTGGCGATCGATATCGACGGTCACGCCGGCATTCACGCCATGGCCGCCGACACCGACGGCATCGACGGCAGCGAAGACAATGCCGGTGCCTTTGCCGACGCAAGCACCGTGGCGCGGCTGCGCAAGGCCGGGCTTATGCCCGCTGAGATGCTGAGAAACAACGACGCCTGGTCGGCATTCAACGCAATCGGCGACCTCTTCGTCCCCGGCCCGACTGGCACCAATGTCAATGATTTCAGGGCGATCCTGATCGTTTGATCGTCAGGACCGGAACGCCTCACTGATTGACGGAACAATCCTCGCAGCGCCAATAGGCCGGCGCTGTCGACGACCACCGAAAGAAGTGGTGATGGCAATGCATGCACTCGATTTCGACGACATGCGTCTTTTGAGCAATGACGAACGCCTTGGGTTTGCTGTTGCGCTCGTTCTTCCACTGCTCAAGCTTCGTGACGGCCATCAATACCCCCATGCGATACTCCCGCCTCAACAAGTCCATTACCTAAAGTAGACTGCTCTGATGAAAGAAATATTGCGAGTGCGGGCAGGCATTTATCCCCGACATTTTAACGGATGCTAATACGAAAGATCGATTGCGCGATTTCCGCTAATACCCTGGAATTAATCCCCAATCGACGGGATGAGTATCTCGTCAATCTTGGAGAGGCCGGGTCGTCTTCTATCCGATCCAGATTCCGGGCATATGGCTGGCGCGGTCGCCGACGAAATTTGGCCGCAGAAATTATTCTTCAGCCCTAGACACAACGCTGGGCTGCCTTACCTGAAACTTGACTTAGGGAGGGACCATCATGCGCGAATTCCGCCAGCGGGCGATATCGTTAGCGACTATCTTTGCCTTCGGGCTCTTTTCCATCACCATCGTTCAAGCCGCAGCGCCGCAGCCGGTTGAAGCCGAGCATGGAATGGTGGTGACTGCCCAGCATCTGGCGACGGATGTCGGCGTCGACGTGCTAAAGAGCGGCGGCAATGCCGTGGATGCCGCGGTTGCGGTCGGTTACGCCCTGGCTGTGGTCTATCCGACCGCCGGCAATATCGGCGGCGGCGGCTTCATGACCATCCGAACGAAGGACGGCAAGACCGCCTTCCTCGATTTTCGCGAGCGCGCACCGCTTGCCTCGACCAAGACCATGTATCTCGACGACAAAGGCAATGTCGTCAAAGGCGCAAGCACGGATGGCTATCTCGCCGTCGGTGTGCCGGGCTCCGTCATGGGCTTCGAGACTGCCCGCGAGAAATACGGCACCAAAACCCGCCAGGAACTGATGGCGCCGGCGATCCGCTACGCCAAGGAAGGCTTCACGCTGAACCAGGCGGACGCCGCCGAGCTGAACGAAGGCAAGAAATGGCTGTCACGCGATCCGGCGACAGCGGCGATCTTCACGAAGCCGAACGGCGCCCCCTTCTCCAGCGGCGATCGGCTGATCCAGCCCGACCTTGCCGCGGCCCTCGCCAGCATTTCGGAACAAGGCCCGGACGGCTTCTACAAGGGGCCGACCGCCGACGCGATCGTCAAGGCCAGCCACGACAAGGGCGGCATTCTGGCGAAGGAGGATTTCGAGCAATATAAGGTCCGCGAACTCGACCCGGTGAAATGCAATTACCGCGGCTATGAGATCATCTCCTCGCCGCCACCCTCTTCCGGCGGCGTGATCATCTGCGAGATTCTCAATGTGCTGGAAGGCTACCCGCTTTCCTATACCGGTTACGGCTCGGCCGACACCGTGCATCTCATGGTCGAGGCCATGCGCCACGCCTATGTCGACCGCAATTCCGCGCTCGGCGATCCCGATTTCGTCGACAATCCCGTCAGCAAACTGCTGGACAAGAACTACGCGAAGAAGATCCGCGACAGCATCGATCCCTATCGCGCCGGCGTCTCCAAGGATCTGATGCCGAAGGGCCTCGGCGAGAGCACGGAGACCACGCATTACTCGATCATCGACAATGACGGCAATGCGGTTGCCGTTACCTACACGCTGAATGGCTCCTTCGGCGCCGGCGTGGTCGCGCCCGGCACCGGCATCCTGCTCAACAACGAGATGGACGACTTCACCTCCAAGCCGGGGGTACCCAATCTCTACGGTCTGGTGCAGGGCGAGGCCAACGCCATCCAGCCGAAGAAGACGCCGCTTTCCTCGATGAGCCCGACGATCGTCGCCAAGGACGGCAAACCCTTCATGGTGATCGGCAGCCCCGGCGGCGCGCGCATCATCACCATCACGCTCGAAGCGATCGTGAACGTCATCGATTTCGGCATGGATATTCAGCAGGCGATCGATGCGCCGCGTGTCCATCATCAATGGCTGCCGGATAAGATCTACACCGAGCCCTACACGCTGTCTCCCGATACGATCAAACTGCTGACTGGCATGGGCTACAATGTCCAAATCGGCGGCAGTTGGCCGGTCTGGGGTCAGGCCGCCGGCATTCTCGTCGGCGGCAAGAGCCTCGGCCAAATCGCCGAGGGAGGCGGTGCCCGCTACAACGGCGCGATGGACAGCCGCGCCGGCTCCGGTCTTGCCGAAGGCTATTGAGCGTCAACCGATCTTGGCAAGTTCGGCCAGCACAGTCTCATAAGGCGTGGCGGCAATGACGTGTTCATTGACGCCAGCCGGTTCGAAGTCGATCCAGCCGGAGTTGAAGCTTTCGATCATCTCGATGCGCGGCTCCGGCCAGGCAGCCCCCTGAGCCTTGAAACGCTCCTCCCATTCAGTGCGTGGGATAGGCTTGGCGATGACTGGACGACCGATTGCCTGGCCGATCAGCGTCGCGATTTCGATCTGGGTATAGCGTTTCGGCCCTTCGATCTCGATCACCCGGCGGCCGGTCCAGCGCTCGGCCATCGTCCGGGCCGCAATGGCGCCGATATCGGAGGTGGCGATCATCGCATAGGGCTTGTCGAGCGGCGCCAGATAGCTCGGCATGTCGCCGGTCTCGCGCGCCGGTGCCATATCCCACGACGAATTCTCCATGAACCACGCCGGCCGCAGCATGGCGACCGACATGGCCAACGGCGCCAGCGCCTCTTCCAGCATGTGCACCTGGGTGATGAGCCCGAGGCCGGAGGTACGCTGGCCGCCGATCGACGACAGCATCACCACCTTACCCGGCTGCGCGCGCTTTATGGCGGCCGCCTGCGCTGCGGCATCCCTGCGGGCGCTCGGAAAACCCGGATCGGGTGCGAAATTCGGCGAGGCCATGACGAAGACGCCTTCGGTGCCGTCAAAAGCCCGCGCGAGCGCATCGGCATCATCGAACGTGGCGAGGGCAACTTGCGCGCCGAGCCTTTCCCATTCCGCACCTTTCGCCCGGTCGCGAACGACGGCCCGGACCTTATGCCCGGCGTTCATGAGCGCGCGTGCGGTCGTGCCACCGACCTTGCCGGTGACGGCAGTGATTGCAAACATGATCTTCTCCATGAGGATTTGGTTAGGTGTCGGAAGCCAGACAGTCCGGAGTGGCCGGCGTCGAAAATCGCTGGCGTTCGCGCGGCGAGTGCCATGGAATCGCCAGACGCTATGGCGGTCTCCGGTTTGGCTTCGGAAACCTTTATGCAACAGCATGCGGCGTGACTTAAGTGCCGTTATGTCAGCTTATTCATGACGTGAAATCAACAATTGAAACACAGCATCTTACGCGGGAAAATCGACCGTGATCGACGCTACCACCGCTGCACTTGGCGTACGTTCATCTGGCATTCATCGGCTGTGACATTCCTGCCCGCCTGCGTCGTTTTTTCCATTTCGATCAATAAGATTTGCAAATTCGGATATAGTCATCCCGCCTGAGCGGGCGTATACCAGCCCTCGTTCCAATCGGCCTTTGCGCCGTCACCAGACTTGCGGTTCTGTCTTTGGACCCCACCGCACCATCGAGAGCGATCCCCGACAATGTCGGACCAGATTTTCCAGGCCGCCCCAACCCGGCGGGCCGCACCTAATTTTCGTGTAATCGCGCTTATCGTAGCAAGCGCCATGTTCATGGAGCAGCTAGACGCGACCGTGCTCGCCACCGCGCTACCGACCATGGCGAGAGATTTCGGCGTCAGCGCGCCGGCGATGAGTATCTCGCTGACATCCTATCTGCTCAGCCTCGCGATCTTCATTCCCGCCAGCGGCGCCATCGCAGACCGCTTCGGATCGCGCACCGTCTTCCGATACGCCATCGCGGTTTTCGTCGTCGGCTCGCTTCTGTGCGCGCAGTCGCCGAACCTGTTCTTCCTCGTGATCGCGCGGCTGCTGCAGGGTCTCGGCGGCGCGATGATGCTGCCGGTTGGCCGCTTGGTGCTGATGCGCAGCGTCGCCCGCAAAGACATGGTCAACGCCATGTCCTGGCTGCTGATCCCGGCGCTTGTCGGCCCCATTCTCGGCCCGCCGGTCGGCGGCATGTTCGTGACCTATCTCGACTGGCGCTGGATCTTCTACATCAACGTGCCGATCGGCATTATCGGCTTTATCCTGGTGTCGATGTTCATCGAAGAGGTGAAAGGGCCGCGCAATGGCCGCTTCGACCTTTCGGGCTTCATCCTGTCAGGCATCTCGCTCGGCTCGCTGCTCTTCGGTTTCGAAATGTCGAGCCGCGAGGGTGAAGGCTATCTGGCCGTCTTCCTGATTTCCACCGGCCTGCTGTTCGGCATCGCCTATCTGCGCCATGCCCGCAAGCATCCCTCGCCGATCATGGATTTCTCGCTGATGAAGGTGCCGACTTTCCGCACCTCGGTCATCGCCGGCTCGCTGACACGCATCAGCCAGGGCGCCCATCCCTTCCTCATCCCGCTGATGCTGCAGCTCGGCTTCGGCCTGTCGGCCGCTACGGCCGGCCAGATCGCCATTGCGACCGCGCTCGGCTCCATGGCCATGAAGCCCCTGCAGGTGCGCATCCTTCGGACGCTCGGCTTCCGCACAGCCCTCATCGTCTTCGGTCTGATCGGCACGCTCGGCTACGGAATGTGCGCCATCTTCCAGCCGAATTGGCCGTTGCCGGTCATCTTCGTGATCCTGTTCTTCTGCGGCTTCTTCATGTCGTTCCAGTTCACGGCCTACAACACGATCGCTTATGACGAGATCGAACGTGACCGGATGAGCATCGCGACCAGCTTTTATTCGACCTTCCAGCAGTTGATGCTCTCGCTCGGCATCTGCGTCGCCGCTCTTGCCCTGCACGGCTCGATGCAGTTCCGCGACCATGCGAAGGCCGAGATGATCGACTTCTCCGTCGCCTTCATCGTCGTCACGGCCATTGCGCTGCTCGCGGTGATCTGGAACGCCAGCTTTTCGCGTACCGCCGGCACGGAGATCAGCGGCCACCGCAAGAAGTCGGCAGAGGATGCACTCGGGGAGCACTGAGCTCCTCGAGCAAGATGCAAAAAAGGCCGGGCTAACCCGACCTCTTCCTCCATCGCCTCAACGATCGATGCCAGTACATCCGTGGTCAAAGACCGGAAGCAAATCCTTACAGGGATTCAAGCTGGTCAGCCGACATCTTGCCCGAACGCTTGTCCTTGACGAGCTCGTAGGAGATCTTCTGGCCGTCACGCAGCGTGCTCATTCCAGCGCGTTCAACCGCGGAAATATGCACGAAGACATCCGTTGCGCCATCATCAGGCTGAATGAAACCAAAACCCTTGGTAGCATTGAACCACTTTACAGTACCTGTGCTCATAACAATGACCTTTCAATCACTCATATAGAGATCGCATCCAGACAACCGCCCGGTGCAGTAGACCGATTTTGAGGAGGGAAGTTCGTCAATGTCGCGCAGAGTGCGGCGATGCAAAGTTCATTCACCAATATCGATGCACAGCTTATAGTGGATGGCTAGATGTGCCACAAGGAGAAACATGAGAAATATCGAAAATGGCTAGATATTTCGCATAAATCGGCTCGTGTGACATAAAATTATCGTTCGGTGAGGATCGAATTCGGATAGCCCTTTTGGAGCTGTTTCCGAGTTTTTTGCGCCATCCCATATAGAAATAACCGGCGCTTCTCTTTTTATCCCGGTTCCGGTGATGCAGTTCCGCCGTATTTCCTGTGAGCGCCAGAATTAACGCTAGCAATATGGATACCACCCGATGCAGGATGGTACTTCCCTCCAGTGGAAGCGGATGACTACCCGCTCAAATCCATAGGAAACGCCAACGCCGACACAAACCATGGAGGCCAAGATGGCGCCCAACAAAGACAATCTGTTCGGATCCAAGAAAGAGGCATCGCTAGTCAAGTCCAACCAGCTCGACTCTACCGTCAAGGAAATTCTCGCCAGCGAACAGATGAACCGCGAACGCAAAACGGCACGCCTGCGCGAACTGCGTCTCGAGAAGGAGGCGCTGCAGCCGCCACCGGAACCGAAGGCAAAGGCCAAACGAAAGACGACGAAGGCACAAGAATAGGCAAAGTTTGTTCCATCGATGGCTTGTTTCAGCGGCTGACGTTGCGCTTTCTGTGAACACTGCCTCCACGGGCAGCGCATTGAACTAGCGGAGGCTTCCGCCCTACATAGCGACCAAGTGCGCAACCCATCCTGGAGCATCAACATGGTCGCCGGCATTCACCACATCACGCTCATCACTCGCAAGGTGCAGGCGAATGTCGATTTCTACGCCGGTTTTCTCGGCCTGCGGCTGGTCAAACGCACCGGCGGCTTCGAAGACGCAACGCAGTTGCACCTCCTCTATGGCGACGCCAAGGGCACGCCCGGTTCGCTCGTAACCTTTCTTGTTTGGGAAGACGGCTCTCCCGGTCGTGCGGGCGTCGGTCAAGTCGGCGAAATCTCGCTCGCGATCGATCCCACAAGCATCGGCTTCTGGCTGACACGCGCCCTGAGCGCAGGGTTGAAACCGGAAGGCCCTTCCGAGGAATTCGGCGAACCGGTTCTGCGGTTGAAGGATCCGGATGGCGTCATCGTCAAATTGGTCGGAACCACTGCCCTGCAGGCGACGGCTCCCTGGACGAGCGATTCCATCCCGCAGGAGCACGCCATCCGCCGCATTCGGGGCGCTACGCTTTTCAGCGAGACGCCGGAGGAGACGCAAGCAATCCTGGTCGATCACTTCGACTACCGGCCGTTGGCAATCAGCGGAGCGATCAGCCGGCTCGTCTCGGAGCCTGGCGATATCCTCGACATCCGCGATGCACGCGGCTTCTGGGCCAGCGCCCCGGGCACGGGCACGGTCGATCACGTCGCCTTTCGCGCCACTGATGATGCCGAATTGCAGTCTGTTCGCACCGCGCTACAGGCTATCAACTCCTTGCCGACGGCGATGCATGATCGCAAATATTTCCGCTCGCTCTACGTCCGCGAGCCCGGCCGCATCCTGTTCGAACTCGCAACGGATGCGCCTGGCATGTTGATCGACGAGGACGAGGCAACGCTCGGCACGCGCCTCTTCGCCCCTGGTGACAGTCCGGCGCTTTTGGCCGAGCTGAACGTCGTGCTGCCGCAATTCTCCATGCCCGGCGACCCCCGCGTCATCTATCGCGATCTGCCCTTCATCCATCGCTTCTTCACGCCCGAGCAGCCGAATGGCAATATTTTCATTTTGCTGCACGGCTCCGGCGCCAACGAAACGACGATGCTGCCGATCGCCCACAAGATCGATGCAGATGCCACATTACTGACGGTGCGCGGCCGTGCGCTCGAGGAAGGTGCGCCGCGCTGGTTTCGCCGCAATGGCCCCATGATCTTCGATCAGGCCGATATCGCAAGCGAAGCCGAAGCCTTCGCCGCCTTTATTGACGGCGCGATTCATGCCTACGGGCTCGATCCGAACCGCATCGTCTATATCGGCTATTCGAACGGCGCCAATCTGCTGAACGCCATGCTGTCGCTCCACCCACATCTCATTCGCCGCGCCGTGCTTCTGCGCTCCATGGCCGCGCTCACCGATCCGCCGCCGGCGGACATGTCGGACGCCGATGTGCTTGTTATCGCAGGTGAGAAAGACATGTACGGCCCATACGCCCAGCCCCTTGCTGCGCGCCTGCGGAACGACGGCGCAAAGGTCGAGCTTGAGACTGTTCCCGCTGGTCACGAGCTTGACGATGCCGACGTGCCAGTCATTCAGGCGTGGTTGAGATAAAACACCTTCTCCCCAGCGGGGACCGTTGCAAAATTCTTCAGTTCGCAAATGTTCCTGGAACGTCTCCGATTCTTTTGCAGAACAATATGGAATCGAAGTGCGAACCATTCGTCCAAGCGTCGAATTATGCAACGGTCCCCAGCGGGGAGAAGGTGTTGTTACAACAGGCCTTTCGCGATCATCATACGCGCGGACCTTTGTATCTCCTTCTTAAGAGACGAAGGATCAGCCCTTGAACGTATATTGCGCAATCGACTCCGGCTTCATCTCGATCGAGAAGCCTGGCAGGTTTGGCGGCATATAGGCGGCGTCGCGGATTACGCAGGGGTCGACGAAATGTTCGTGCAGGTGGTCGACATATTCGATCACGCGGCCGTCCTTGGTGCCGGAAACGGCGATATAGTCGATCATCGATAGATGCTGCACATATTCGCAGAGCCCGACACCGCCGGCATGTGGCCAGACGGGCAGACCATATTTCGCGGCCACGAGCAGCACGGACAAGACTTCGTTCAGCCCGCCCATGCGGCAGGAATCGATCTGCACGATGTCGATCGCGCCTTCGGCGATGAACTGCTTGAACATGATACGATTCTGGCACATCTCCCCGGTCGCCACCTTTACGGGGCCGATCGCCTGGCGGATCTTGCGATGGCCGGCGACGTCGTCTGGGCTAGTCGGCTCCTCGATGAAGAAGGGTTTCGCAAAGGCAAGCTTTTGGACCCAATCGATCGCCTGGCCGACTTCCCAGACCTGGTTGGCATCGATCATCAGATAGCGATCGGGACCAATCACCTCGCGGGCGATGGTAAGACGGCGGATATCGTCTTCCAGATCGCGGCCGACCTTCATTTTCACATGGTTGAAACCGGCATCGATTGCCTCCTGGCATAGACGGCGCAGCTTGACATCGTCATAGCCGAGCCAGCCCGCAGACGTCGTGTAGCAGGCATAGCCTTCGCGCTCGAGGGTGGCGATACGTTCCGCCTTGCCGACTTCCGCCTTCTTCAAGATGGCGACGGCTTCGTCGCGGGTCAAAACGTCGGTCAGGTAGCGATAGTCGACGATATCGGCGATGCGCTCCGCATCCATCTCGGCCACCAGCCGCCAGACCGGTTTGCCGGCTTCCTTGGCGAGCAGGTCCCAGACAGCGTTGACGACGGCGCCGGTGGCGAGATGCATCGCGCCCTTCTCCGGGCCGATCCAGCGAAGCTGGCTGTCGCTCGTCAGATGCCGCCAATATTTGCCGGGATTTTCCAGCACGGTGGCAAGCTCGGTGCCCACGACCAGATGCCGCATCGCCTCGATCGCCATGCAGCAGATGTCGTTGCCGCGACCGATGGTAAAGGTCAGGCCATGGCCTTCGAGGCCCGGCTTGTCGGTATCCAGAATGACGTAGGCAGCGGAATAATCCGGATCTGGGTTCATCGCGTCCGAGCCGTCAAGGCTCTGCGAGGTCGGAAAGCGCAGGTCGAATACACGGAGGTTGGTAATGCGCGTCATGGGAAAACTCCTTTTAATTCTGTCGGGCGATCTCTCGGACACTCACCCGAGGTCGAACTCTTCCCAGATCGCCGCATTATGCTCGCCGACATGCGGGGCTGCACGTTCGAATTTTGGCCGCTGCCCGTCGATACGAACCGGCGAGCGCGTGGTGCGCACGGAAATGCCGTCCTCGCGACCGACGGTCTGCAGCATATCAAGCACGCCAAATCCCTCACTCTGCAACAGCTCCGGCCAGTTCAGCACCTTGGCACACCAGATATCAGCCGGCTCCAGGATTGCCAGCCAGTCATCCACGGTACCAGTGGCAATCCGCGCCGAGATCAGCGCCTTGATGTCATCGCGCGCCGTGAACCAGCTTTTCGGATCGTCGCGGTAGGGCGCGAGTTCATCCATGCCAAGCAGATCGGCGAGCTTCGAAATCGGTGTCATGGCAATGGCGAGATAGCCGTCGGCAGCGGGATAAACGCCATAGGGCGCGGAGAGATAGGCATGGGCGCTGCGGAATCCAGAGCGTTGGGGCAGCTTGTTGCCGCTATTCATGTGAACAGTCAGCACCTCTACCTGCAGATCGACCAGCGCCTCCAGCAGGCTCGTTTCCACCAGCCCGCCTTTGCCGGTGACGCCGCGGCGCACCAGCGCTGCCAGAATGCCTTGAGCCGCCGCCGCACCCGCCAGCATGTCGCCGATCGCCAGGCCGAACGGCAGAGGCCCCTGCCCCTCGTCGCCGTTTAGCCACATGACGCCGGAGCGCGATTGCGCCAACAAATCCTGCCCCGGACGCGACACCCAGGGACCTTCATCACCGTAGCCGCTGATCGAGCAATAGACGAGGCGCGGATTGATCTCCTGCGCCGCCGGATAATCCAACCCAAGCCGCTCGATCACCCCCGGCCGGAAATTCTGCACCAGGACATCAGCCTTGGAGATCAGCTTGCGCAGCGCCTGCATGTCGCGCTCACTCTTCAAATCGATCGCTAGGCTTTCCTTCGAACGATTGATTGCGTGGAAAATGGTCGAATCGCCGCTCTCGGTATCGCTGAGATAAAGCCCTCGCGAGAGATCGCCGCTTTCCGGCCGCTCGATCTTGATGACCCGGGCGCCGAGATCCATCAGTCTGAGGGTGCAATAGGGTCCGGACAGGAACTGGCTCATATCCACGACCACCAGGCCGGCCAACGGCAATTCCTTCTCCACCACCATGACTATTTCCGCTTCCTAGCATCGATCCGGCAGGCGGCGCATCCCCGCTTCGGCAGATTTTCGCCCGCCGAATCCCCTGCGTCCCGCGCCTCACTTTTCTTATGTGAATAGTATTTTCACATATGGATGATTTTTGCAAATGAAAAGAGGCGCCCTGGTCACGCGATCCTTCAGCGAAGACCGCGCGAAAATGCGCTATAGCTTTCGCACCAATTCGGATTGTTGGAAGGAGACTTGAGATGACGACAGTCAAATTGCTCGATGATGCGGAGATCGAGGCGATCCCGGCGGTGAAGGCCGTTTTCGATGACATTCGCGCCGTCAGAAAATCCGATTTCGTCAATAATTTCTGGCGCGGCCTCGCCAATGATCCGGCACTTTTGAAGCGCACCTGGGAAGGGCTGAAGGCGGTGATGATGGCTGACGGCACGCTCGATCCGCTGGTGCGCGAGATGATCTATATCGCCGTGTCCACCGCCAACGGCTGCACCTACTGCGTCCACTCCCACACCGCCGCCGCCAGGGCAAAAGGCATGACGGATGCACAGCATGGCGAATTGCTGGCCGTCATCGGCCTTGCCGGACAGACGAACCATTTGGTGACGGCGATGCAGATCCCCGTCGATCCGGAATTCGACGTCAGCCGTCGCTGATCTCACAAAAAACCCGCCGGTATAGTCCGGCGGGTTCCCTGATAAATCATGCGCTGTTTCTTATCGGTCTGACTGTTCCGCGGTCTGGCTCTCCGCAACGACGGCGGCGACATCGACACCGTTGTTGACGACCAAGAGACGCTTGCGGACGAGAACGCCCATGACCCGGGCGGCGGTCGAAAAGGTCATCGTGTCGAGAGGACCTTCGCCTTCCCAGGGCTTGGTCAACCGTTCCGTAACGGCCGAGACGATGTTGTTGGGCACGATGTCGGTGCATTCACGCATGGCTTCGAAAACGACGCTAACGGGAATAATCTTCCCTTCGAACATCACGATCGGTTCAGTGACTTCTGTGTCCCATTCCTCGAAAGCATAGAGCGCTTCCCTGAAGAGCTGCTGCAAAGTAATGGGGGCATGACCCTCATGAAGGGGCGGCAAGGCATTGCTCATGTCTGTCTCCTTTCAAGTGGAAGTCCGGCGCATAATTTGAAAAACTATCCGGTCTCTCGCAGAGAGGCCTACGCGCTGCTTCTGAATTTGGCGCACCCCGAACGCATTTGATCGGACAAGCGGCGCGGCAAACCATTTCTGACCGGCGCAACGCGGGATAACACGAAATGTTCCCACCGGTCACTTAACTTGATCGAGTCTATAGATTAATCCCGGCTTGAAAAGCCTCTTTCGAAACTTTCTGCGATTCCCTATATTTTTGAATGGTTTCGCCGTAGTCTGACTAGACACCAATCCCTGGAAGAGACGCGAATCCCTTCCTCGGCAACGAAAGGACAGCCATGAGCAACGATCATGAACACGATCATGGCGAGCACCACGAGCCGATCGATTGGCGCGAGCATGGCGTCAAAATCATCCCCGGCAATGCGCTCGATCCGAACACAGCGCAGACGCCGGGCATGAACCGGGCCACCGCCATCAATCATGCCCGCGCGGGCGCCGAGAAGATCTGGGCCGGAACGGTGACGATCCACGCCAACGCCAAGACCGGCGCACATCATCACGGCGATCTTGAAAGCATCATCTATGTCGTCAAGGGCAAGGCGCGGATGCGCTGGGGCGAGAACCTAGAATTCGTCGCCGAAGCCGGCCCCGGCGATTTCATCTTTGTGCCACCCTTCGTGCCGCATCAGGAGATCAACGCCAGCCGCGACGAGACGCTGGAATGCGTCCTCGTCCGCTCCGGGCAGGAGCCTGTCGTCGTCAATCTCGATATCGAACCGGTGGAAAAGCCGGAAGAAGTGCTCTGGAAAGACCCGATCCATCGCTGATTTGCGCAATTTCGATGCATTCGAAATCCGCATTGCACAAAAATCTACTATCTCTATAGAAAATTAGTTCACGATCCGCCGTACGCTAAAAAGAGTTTTTCAGAAGTGCTGCGCACAACAAATGATCCTGCTTCGCGTGACCCACAACCGTCTGAGATGATCCATGTGGTCAACGAGACAATGGCGTCTCAATCACATGGAACAGGATTTCCCATGACGAAAAAGTCTTCTGAAGGTCTAACTGCGCAGCGCTTCTCGCGCCGGACTGGCCTTGCAGCTCTCATCGCCTCCGCTGTCGCCGTCTTCGGCTTGACGGCAGCCGCCCCTTCCTTTGCCGCCGACAAGACGATCAAGGTCGGCATCATGAGCGGCGAAGATGAAGACGTCTGGCGCGTCGTCACCGCGGAAGCCGCCAAGAAGGGCCTGAAGATCGAGACCGTGGCCTTCAACGACTACACCCAGCCGAATGAAGCGTTGGAGCGCGGCGAAGTCGACGCCAACGCCTTCCAGCATCAACCTTATCTCGACAACCAGATCAAGCAGCACGGCTATCATATCGTCCGCGTCGGCTATACCGGCGTCTGGCCGATCGGCCTCTACACCAAGAAATACAAGACCGTTGCGGATCTGCCGAAGGGCGCGGTCATCGGTGTGCCGAACGACCCGTCCAACGAGGGCCGCGCGCTACGGGTGCTGCAGAACCAAGGCGTCATCAAGCTCAAGGACGGCACCGGCATTCTCGCCACCACCGCCGACATCGTCGAAAACCCGAAGAACGTCGAGATCAAGGAACTCGATGCCGGAATCGTCGGCCGCTCGATCGACGATCTCGACGCCGCCGTCGTCAACACCGACTGGGCGCTGAAAAGCGGGCTTTCGCCGAAGGACCGCATTGCCCAGGAGCCGATCGACGGCAATCCCTACCGCAACTTCATCGCCGTCAAGCAGGGCAGCGAGAATGAGTCCTGGGTGAAGACCCTGGTCGCCTCCTACCAGAACGATACGGTCAAGGCCGAGTTCGACAAGGTCTACAAGGGCACGGGTCTCAGCGCCTACTAACACCAATTCAGCGGCGGGGGCAGCGCTGAGCGCCTGGGCGGCCGGGGCATTCCTGCTCGGGTCGCCTTCGGTGTTTTCCGACAGGATGCGACATTCTCCAAACGATCTCCCCCCTTGTGGGGAAGATGTCACGAAGTGACAGAGGGGGATGCCAGAAGTGCGGCACATTCAAGGGCCGCTTTTTGCAAAGAGAACCACCATGAATCCCTTCATCCCAGCCATAGCCATTAAAGGACATACTCCGCCCGGTAGATCAGAGAGCGATGAGATCGTCCGCCTCGTCAATGTCCGGCGCCGTTTCGGTACGAACCCCGCGCTCGACGGCATCTCGCTTGCGGCCCGCCGCGGCGAGATCGTCGGCATTATCGGTCGCAGCGGCGCCGGCAAGTCAACGTTGATCCGTTGCTTGAACGGGCTGGAGCGCGCCGATAGCGGCGAAATCCATATCGAAGGGCGTGATATAGCCGGCCTGTCGGAAAACGAGTTGCAGCCGCTGCGCCGCCGCATCGGCATGATCTTCCAGCATTTCAATCTGCTTTCGGCAAAAACGGTCGAAGGCAATGTCGCCCTGCCGCTGAAGATCGAAGGTGTTGCCAAGGCGGAGCGGCTGGCGCGGGCCCGCGAGCTGCTCGAACTCGTCGGTCTTGCCGACAAGGCGAAGGCCTATCCTTCGGCTCTCTCGGGCGGACAGAAGCAGCGTGTCGGCATCGCCCGAGCGCTGGCCGCCCGCCCCGCTCTTCTCCTCTCAGACGAAGCCACCTCCGCGCTCGATCCCGAGACGACACGATCGATCCTGACGCTGCTGAAGGATATCAACCGCAAGCTCGGCCTGACCATCCTGCTGATCACCCATGAGATGGAAGTGGTGCGCTCGATCGCCGATCGCGTCGCCGTTGTCGATGCCGGTAAGATCGTCGAAGAAGGCCCGGTCTGGCAAATCTTCGCCAATCCGCAGACCGAGATCACCGCAAGCCTGCTCAGCATCATCCGCCCGCAACTTCCTGAGCATATTGCGGAGCGCCTGTCGCAGACGTCGGGTGTCGAGGCGATACTGAGCGTCGATCTCGCCGGCCCGGCCGCGCAAGGCGCGCTTTTCGCCGAGCTTTCGGCGGCGCTGCCGCATTCCTTCCGGCTCGTGCATGGCGGCATTGATCATATTCAGAACGAGCCCGTCGCCCGCTTCTTCATCGCCGTGCCGACACGCGATGCAGCACTGCCGGCACGGGTGACTGATTTTCTGACGGCCCGGTCCGCCCGGGCGGAGGTTTTAGGTTATGACAACTGACATCATCCTCGGCCTGCTCTGGCGCTCATTCTGGGAAACTGTCTGGATGACCGGAGCATCCGGCCTGATCTCGCTCGTCATCGGCCTGCCGCTCGGCCTCGCCCTGGTCGTCACCAGCCGCGACGGCATTGCCGAACAACTCACCGTCAACAGCATCCTCGCAGCGCTGGTCAACGGCTTCCGCGCCGTGCCTTTCATCATCCTGTTGATCGCCTTGATCCCGCTGACACGGCTGATCGTCGGCACCGCACTCGGCACGACTGCGGCGATCGTGCCGCTCACCATCGCAGCAATTCCCTATTACGCCCGCATCGCCGAAGTCTCGTTGCGCGAGGTCGATCGTGGCCTGATCGACGCCGTGCGCGCCATGGGCGGCAACCGCTGGACCATCATCCGCGAAGTGCTCGTACCGGAAGCCCTGCCCGGCATCGTCGCGGGCTTCACCGTGACGCTGGTGACCCTGATCGGCGCCTCGGCCATGGCCGGCACCATCGGCGGTGGCGGCCTCGGCGATCTGGCGATCCGTTATGGCTACCAGCGCTTTGAGACCGGCGTGATGATCGCGGTCGTCATCGTGCTGATCGTCTTGGTCTGCGGCATGCAATGGCTCGGCGACCGCCTCGTCGCCAAGCTCGATCATCGTTAGGACGAGCGCTTATTCGTGATGACGGAATGCGGCTGCCGGATGACTTGACGGCAGCCGCCCATCGCCGCGGCCAAACAATTTCTGGCGTAACGTCCCCTCGGCATAATCCGTCTTGAACAGCCCGCGTTCCTGCAACACGGGAATGACGAGATCGACGAAATCGCGCAGGCTTTCCGGCGCGACCGTCCGTGCCAGATTGAAGCCGTCAACGCCGCCCTCTTCCACCCAGACCTGCAAGCAATCGGCAATCTGCTCAGGCGAGCCGACCATCGGCTTCTGACGGCTGCCGAGCACCATCTGGTCGATGATCTGCCGTGGCGTCATCGCCGGCTTGCCGCTGACAACGGCAAGCGCCGATTGATTGGCATTGGTGGTCTTCTGCTCGATCGGCTCGTCCAGGCCGAACTTGGAAAGATCGATGCCGATCGAGCTGGAATAATGCGCGAGCGACGCCTCGACGCTGGCATGCCGGCGATAGTCCTCCAACTTGTCCTCGGCTTCCTTCTCCGTCCGCCCGACGACGACGGTGATGAGATTGAGGATGCTGAGATCATCGGCTTGTCGGCCGAAGTGAACGGCCCGTTGCCGAAGCGCCTCCGTCAGTGGCCTTGCGCCCTGCAGCGTCGGGCTCGCGATGAAGACGCATTCGGCATGGCGCGCGGCAAAATCCTGCCCGCGCGCCGAAGCGCCAGCCTGAAACAGCAACGGCGTGCGCTGCGGCGACGGTTCGCTCAGGTGAATGCCATCCATCCGATAATGGCTACCCTCGTGCCGGACGGCCCGCACCTTGGACGGATCGGCGAAGAGCCTACCCACCTTGTCGCGCTTGACGGCATCATCGTCCCAGCTTCCCTCCCAGAGCTTATAGACGACCTCCAGGTACTCTTCGGCGGCATCATACCGAGCATCGTGATCCGGCTGGCGCTCCATGCCCATGCTGCGGGCAGCACTATCAAGATAGCCGGTCACGATATTCCAGCCGATGCGGCCCTTGGTCAGATGATCCAGCGTCGACATGCGCCGTGCAAAGAGAAAAGGCGGCTCGTATGTCGTGTTGACGGTAACGCCGAAGCCAAGATGTTTGGTCACATAGGCCATGGCCGACAATGGGATGATCGGGTCGTTGACCGGTATCTGCGCCGCCGTCCGGATCGAGGTCTCGGGGCTGCCCTTATAGAGATCGTAGACACCGACGACATCTGCCAGGAAAACGCCGTCGAGCTTGCCGCGTTCGGCCGTGCGCGCGAAATCCACCCAGTAGTCGAGGTCGGTATAGTTCAACGCAGTATCGCGCGGATGCGTCCAGAGGCCGTGATTGATGTGCCCGACGCAGTTCATATCGAAGGCATAGATCCGCATCGGCTTCATGGCCTTGTCCTCAACTCTCGACGTCATCGTCCTGCCTGTTCCTTGACTGATCGCAAAAGACCCGGAGTTTCACAATATTTGGAAGTGCGTTGCGGGGGATGCCGCAAATCCGGAATTTTATATCTCTATATTTTCTATCAATTTTACAATGATTAATACGGACCGGCTGCATCGTCAGCGGTTAAAGATCATTTCGCAACACCACGCCGGGGGAAACATGACCATCAACAGACGCAATTTCTTGACCACCACAGCCGTCGCTGTTTTTGCCGCGACTTTCGGTTCTTATGCAAGTGCCGCAGATGTAACGCTCAATATTGGCTATCAGCCGATCGTCGAGCCGTCGCGCGTACCGCAGGCCGACGGTGAATATGACAAGGCAACCGGCGCCAAGATCAGTTGGCATAAATTCGACAGCGGCGCCGATGTCGTTGCCGCCATCGCCTCGGGCTCGATCGATATCGGCTATGTCGGCTCCTCGCCACTTGCCGCCGCCGCCAGCCGCGAACTGCCGATCGAGACCATCTTCGTCGTCGGCAACATCAGCGACGCGGAAGCGCTCGCAGTCAAGGGCATAGACAAGCCGGAGGATTTGAAAGGCAAGAAGATCGCGACACCTTTCGTCTCCACCTCGCATTACAGCCTGCTGACCGCGCTGAAGCATTGGAACATCGATCCGAAATCGATGCAAATCCTCAACCTGCGCCCGCCTGAAATCGCCGCCGCCTGGGAGCGCGGCGATCTTGATGGCGCCTATGTCTGGGATCCGGTGCTGTCGCAAATCAAGAAGAACGGCAAGGTCCTCGCGACATCAGGAGATGTGGCAAAATGGGGTGGCCCGACCTTCGACGCCTGGATCGTGAGCAAAAAATTCGCAGACGCTCATCCCGACGCCGTGACCGGTTTCGTTCAGGTCACCGGCAAGGCCTATGCTTCCTACCGCGCCGATCCGGCGAGCTGGAGCGCGTCGTCGCCGCAAGCCGCCGCGATCGCCAAGCTCACCGGTGCAAAGCCGGAAGAGGTGCCGGAACTGCTGAAAGGCTATTATTTCCCGACGCTCAAGGAGCAGGCGAGCGCCGAATTTCTCGGCGGCGGCACGACGACCGCGATCGCCCAGACATCTGCCTTCCTGCTGGAACAAGGCAAGGTCCCCGCCGTGCTGAAAGACTATGCACCCTACGTCAACGCCAAATTCGTCACCGATGCGGCGAAGGCCGGCCTCTGATTCACGCGTTCGGCGCAGACCGGAGTTTTCCGGCCTGCGCCCATTCACTGGAGTACCCGCGCATGAGCATCCTGTCCCTGCAATCCATTTCGCTGAACTTTCCGGGCGGCCGTCGGGGGCAGAATAGCCATCGCGTGCTCGATAATCTGACACTGCATATTGCCTCCGACGAATTCGTCACAGTCATCGGCCGTTCCGGTTCAGGCAAGACCAGCTTGCTCAATCTAGCCGCTGGCTTTCTGACGCCTTCCGAAGGGCGCATCCTCGTCGACGGCAAGGAGATCGAAGGGCCGGCCGCCGACCGGGCTGTCGTCTTTCAGGATGATGCGCTTTATCCCTGGCTGAATGCTCGCGACAACATCGCCTTTCCTTTACGCCTGCACGGCGTGCCGAAAGAGGAGCGCCGCCGCCGCGCCGATGCTTTGCTCGCCAAAGTCGGTCTCGACGGCGCCGGTGACCGCAACATTTGGGAACTATCTGGCGGCATGCGCCAGCGTGTCGGCATCGCCCGCGCGCTAGCCTCCGATCCGCGTTTTCTGCTGATGGACGAACCGCTCGGCGCACTGGATGCCCTGACCCGCACGCGCATGCAGCAATTCCTGCTGAAGGTCTGGTCGGAGAGCGGCACAGGCGCGCTGTTGATCACACACAGCATCGACGAAGCCCTGATCCTTGCCACCCGCGTCATCACCCTGGCGCCGAATCCCGGACGCATCACCGCCGATATCCCGCTTTCCTTCGGCAAGCGTTACCTTGCCGGCGAGCCGCTTGCCGAGATCAAAGCTTCGGCTGAATTCAAAAGGCTGCACGATGAGTTGACCGGCCTGATCCACGACGAGACTGAGGAGGAGGCCGCGTGACCGCCGATATCGAAAAAATCGCAGCCATTGACACCCAATCCGACGCAGGGACTACTGGCAAAACCAGCTCGTCCAGCTCGACGCTGTGGATTTCGCTTGCAACTGTCCTGGCGCTATTGGTGATCTGGGCGGTCGCAGCGGCCTATGGCATCGTCTCGCCGGTCTTTCTCCCCTCGCCCTGGACCGTCGCGAAGGCGATTTACACGCTGAACACTGCCGGCTTTGTCGATTCGACGCTGGCCGAACACGCATTCGCCAGCCTGTTCAGGATTTTTGGCGGCCTCGCCGTTTCGCTGGTGATCGGCATTCCCGCCGGGCTGGCGATTGCCACCAGCCGCATCGGCAAAGGCATCCTTGACCCGATCGTCGAATTCTTGCGACCGCTTCCGCCGCTCGCCTATCTGCCGCTGATCATCATCTGGGTCGGTATCGGCGAAGCCTCGAAGATCACCGTCATCGCGCTCGCCATGCTGCCGCCCATCATTCTATCGACTGCCGCCGGCGTGAAAGCCGCGCCTGTCGACTATATCAATGCGGCCCGCTCCTTCGGCGCCGGCAGAGCGCAGGTGTTGCGCCATGTCGTCCTGCCGGGCGCCATCCCGTCGATCCTCACCGGCATCCGCATCGCGCTCGGCGCCGGCTGGTCCACGCTCGTCGCGGCCGAACTGGTCGCAGCCACACAGGGCCTCGGCTTCATGATCCAGTCGGCGGCGCAGTTTCTGGTGACCGACATCGTCATCAGCGGCATCATCGTCATCGCGCTGATTGCCTTCCTGTTCGAAATCGGCGTCCGGCTGATTGAACGCCGCTTCGTACCTTGGTCAGCTCATCGCTGAGCCGATCGTCAAAGCTGACCCTACTGCTGTCCAGCCACCGGCACGACGGAATTCTGCCGCGCGTCGAGATTGAGCATAGGCACCGAGGCATTCGGCAGCATGGTGGTCGGCAATTGCCCGTTCCATTTTTCCGCCTGAGTGAGGAAGATCAGGTTGGGATTGTCACGCAACGCGTCGCCGCGCGCCTTGATCGCTTTTGCCTCCGCATCTCCACGGAGCTGGATCGCCTGTGCATCGGCTTCCGCCTGCAGCCGCACGGCGTCGGCCTGAGCCTGCGCATCGGCGCGGCGTGCATCGGCAGCCGCTTGGGCCTGTGTCACAGTGATTTGCGCCTGCACCTTTTCCCGCTCGGCGTTCTGCCGCAGCTTCTGCACCTCGACTTCGGCCAGCATGCGCTGCTCTATGCTGTTCTCATAGGCATCGGAGAAATCGATATTTTCGACCTGGACGCTGTCGATCTGCACCGGCCCCTGAATGCCAGCCTCGATCGCCGCCTGAACATCGGTATTGAACTGCGCCCGGTTCTGAATGACGGAGGCGGCGGTGAATTTGCCGAACACAGTCTTCACATCCTGCGGCGCGCGGCGCGAAATCAACCGCGATTCCAGGTTACCGAGCGAACCGAATTCGGAATAGACTTTCTCGACCGCATCCGCCGGCACATGCCAGGAAATAGTCACGCGCATATCGGCGGGCTGCTGGTCCTGTGAATAGGCCTGCATCTGTTGATGCTCGCCGGTCTGGCAGCTCGTGCCGCTCTGGCAGGTCCAATAGGTTACCTGCTGGGTGACGGGAATTTTGACGACGGTTTCAATCCACGGCAGTTTGAAATGCAGGCCCGGTTCCGCGGTGCCGACCATGGCCCCGGTGCGAAGGATCACACCGCGCTCGCCCTGGTCGATCGTGTACCATGAGCTGAAGATGATCATTGCAACGGCGATAACGGCGACAATGCCCAAAAATGCTGTCATTCGGCTCCTGGTTGCCACAGACGCCACGTCGATTTCCCGGTTCGCCATCGATTTCCTCATCATCTCTTCGATGGCGGAGACATAGATGAGTCGGCGCGGAAATGCACCCATTGCGGGTCTGCATGGCGAAGTTACAGCTTCAGTTTCTAGTCACCGGCTTCGAGCGCATCCGCGACACCGTTTCGCGCTCCGCCCGCTTGCAGCGCATTGGCGGCAGGCCGCGATCCATCAGGTCCATATCTTCCAACACCATGTCGCCCATTTTCTTGAAGGCGCTGTCAAGGGCACCGGCGCGATGCGCCGAGCGGATGAAGCCTTTGAGGCCGCGCACCGGATGGTCCTTGCCAAGCGGTTCCTCCGGATAGACATCGCTCGCCGCAACGATATGGCCGGAGGCGACCTCGGCCATCAATGCGTCGAAATCCACCACATCGGCACGGCTGAGCAGGATGAAGGCCGCCCCCTTGCGCATGCGCGCAAAAGCCTCGGCGCCGAGAAAACCCTTGTTCTCGCTGGTGACGGAGGCCACCACGAACAGGAAATCGCTGCCCGACAGCACCTCGTCGAGGCCGGCCGGCTGGACGCCATGTTCCCTGAGGATCGAAGGCGGCATCCAAGGGTCGAACACCCTGACCGTCGCGCGAAAGCCCGACAGCACCCTGCTCAGCGCCTTGCCGAGATCACCGAAGCCGACGATACCGATATCGCTGCCGGAGATCAGCCGGGCCTTGGCATTGCCATCACCGCCCCAAAGCTCCCTGCCCTCGCGAAAATCGAGATCCGCATCGACGATGCCGCGTGCCAGGCTGAGCGCAAACCCGAGCCCGATTTCAGCCACCGGCTCGGCAAAGACCTGTCCGGTCGTCACGACATGAATGCCGCGCTGGAACAGGACATCATAGGGCATGTTGTTGATGAGATTGCTTTCGACATTCAGGATGCAGCGCAGGCGCGGCATGCGGTCGAGCGTGTCCTTTGAAAGCGGCGGCTGGCCGATGATATAGCGCGCCTCGCCGAGCACATCGTCGCCAAGCCCGGCAATATTCTCCGGATCCGCCTCGACGATCCGGTATTTCGAATGGAGGAGCGACAGCGCATCCTTGCTGAAGATGAGTTCAAGCGAGCGCGGCTCGGGCGCGCTGATGGCCAAAGGCCTGTTATCAGTCGACATGAAAGTCTCTCCCTATTCTCAGAGACGATCCAATATCATTCGACCAGCCAAATCAATCAGGGCTCGTCTTCCCCTCCCGGCATGCCCACAGAGAAGGCGCAGATGCGCGAGAGATAGGTTTGCGGCAGGCCCGTTTCCGCGGCCCAGGCATTGAACCGATCCTGGATCAGCTTGAAATCTTTCTTGGTCGGCTTCGTCTCCGAGATCAGCAGGCCAGAAAGGCGCAGGCAAACGAGCACGTCATGGCTCATGACGAAACTGTCGCGTCCGATGGCGCGCAGGAAATATTGGCCGCTCATGCCGCCGAGGCGGTTGGCGCGCTTGTCGAGAACGGCGAGCAGGCCGATATGATCCTCCACCGGCCAATCGGCGAAGAAGCGCCCGGCGCTGCCATGTTCCTCGGCAAGTTGGCGAATGAAATGCGCATTGGCCCGCACGGACATGATCTTGGCGCCGTTGCGCACGACGCGCGTGTCCGAGGTCAGATCATGCCAGTAATCGTCGGGCGCGAAATTAAGGAACACCGGATCGAAACCGGAGAAAGCCGCTTCGAAACCCGGCCATTTGGAATCGATGACATTGCGCACGAAGCCGGCATAGAAGACATAGCGCGTCATTTCCGACAGCAACCTGTCGTCTGGCATGGCGCGCAAGGCATCATGATCGGGCGCTTTCGGCATCAGCGCTTTCAGCGCTTCCGCCCCGCCTTTGCGCTTTTCCGCCCGTTCCAGAATTTCCGCGAAGCTGCCCACCTGCCCCTCCTCTCTGACGAAGACTCAAGTCTTTTACGATCTCGTGCCTCCGCGCAAGGTAACGCGCGCTGGACATCCGCTGCAATTTTACTTGTACCTTCGCCCACCCTGGCGTTAACGTGAGCGCGTGGGTCGGAGCTGGAATGATGAGTAATAGACATTGGAATTTCCCGGTGATGGTCATCTGCACGCGAACAGGGAAAATCTATACCGTTGGCACCACGAAAGAGGCATTGGACATGCTCTTGAATGCATGGCCCGTTGCCGAAGGCAAGGCGTTCATGATGGCCTTGCAGATATGCACGGATGTTGAAAGCGGGATCAGGCAACCGCTGGAAGCGCGCAACAGTTTCGTCGCCGCCGCCAAGGAAGCAGGCGTACCGATCGAAACCACAATGGCCGAATAAACCGCCGCATCACCTGATTCTCCTCTCGCGCCGTGGCTTTGTGCCTCTGTCCGCAACAATGCTTGGAACGAAACCGCCGCTATCCCGTTTTGAAATGCCAAAACGAGGAGCGCGATGTTTCAAACCGCCTGGAGAAAGCCTGTCGTCGTACGCCTGCCGAAAAATATCCGCATCATCCGGACAGCGGCCGAGGCTACGGACTGCCTGACCGTGGATTGGCCGATACGCCACGGAAACGCCTATGAGGCCGCGTTGCGCGCCTGCATCGATTGCTTTGAAGGATATACCACCGCGAACGAAACCCGCATGGCTTTCGTCGCCGCCTGCCGCGAGGCGCATGCCCTGATAAGCGCATGACGCCGGGCAAACACATTTTCATGGCGCGGAGTATTAGGCCGGATCTTTTGCTAAGAAAAACTGGAGTTTGACGGTCGTTAATTCAAAATTAAAAGCAAACGAATAAAAGCGGTCTTGGGTCGCGAGAAGTCTGCTGAAAAACGCGATTCGCCCATGAGTAAAAGACGCATCTGGGCGAACGGGGGTAGCAGGCAAGACGTCAGCGTCCAATGGCGTAGGGATCAGGGCCGTGCATGGCTCTGGAAGCATGATGCCCTTCCAACGCGCCGGCTCGTCCGAGCCATGTTCCGTGTAACTTCATTCTCTTCCGACAGGACGCCCGAATTGTCGACGCCGGTATTGGTGTCCGATTAAGCGGGTAACGCTGCCAGCAAACGCGCGTCCAACGACGCCGTAAAGGGACTTTGCTGGTCTTCTCGCGCGGCCGACGGCAGAGGGGTGATATTCGCATTCAGCTAACACTAGGGGCGCGTCCATGACTTCAGTTATTTCTTCTCTGAGCATCACTCAGATCAAAGCTCTTTCCACCACAACGATTAAGCAGCTCACCACCGACGACGTGGCAGCACTGAGCACCACGCAGATCAAGGCGCTGAGCTCAACGCAACTCTCCGCTTTTGAAACGCAGGACATCTCCACCTTCACCTCCACGCAGATTGGCGCCGTATCGACGAGCGCCATTCTTGGTTTGAACCTGGACCAACTGGCTGTTCTCTCCACGACCCAGCTCGGGGGCCTCTCGACCGAACAGGTCGCCGCGCTCACCACAGCCGACGTTGCCGGCCTCTCCACCGATCAGGCCAAGGCTCTCTCCACCAGCCAGGTGGCCGCTCTGACCTCGAAGCAGGTTGCAGTCCTCTCCACTGACGATGTTGCCGCCCTCTCCACCGACCAGATCGGTGTTCTGAAGACCGCGCAGGTCGCAGCCATGAAGTCGGCCCAGATCGCAGCTCTCTCCACCGACCAGGCCGCTGCACTGTCCTCGACGCAGATTGGCGCCCTGACGGCAACAGAAGTTGGCGCTCTCTCCACGGCCGACATCGCAACCTTCTCGACCGACGAAATCGCAGCGATCAGCACCGCGGCTTTGTCCGGCCTGACCTCTGATAAGGTCGCAGCGCTCTCTACTGATCAGGTTGCGGCTCTGAAGACCAGCCAGATCGCTAAGTTGAGCACTGCCCAGATCGGCGCACTCTCGACCGATCAGGCCAAGGTTCTGACCACCGATCAAGTGGCCGCTCTGACATCGACCCAGATCGCAGCTCTTTCTACAGACGACGTTGCCGCTCTGACCACCGCTCAGATCGGTGTTCTGAAGACCGCGCAGGTCGCAGCCATGAAGTCGGCCCAGATCGCAGCTCTCTCCACCGACCAGGCTGCTGCACTGTCCTCGACGCAGATTGGCGCCCTGACGGCAACGGAAGTCGGCGCACTGTCCACCGCTGACATCGCAACCTTCTCGACTGACGAAATTGCAGCGATCAGCACCGCGGCTCTGTCGGGCCTGACCTCTGACAAGGTAGCTGCCCTCTCCACCGATCAGGTGGCTGCTCTGAAGACCAGCCAGATCGCCAAGCTCAGCACCGCTCAGATCGGCGCTCTCTCGACCGACCAGGCCAAGGTTCTGACCACCGACCAGGTGGCCGCTCTGTCCGGAACCCAGATCGCCGCTCTTTCTACTGACGACGTTGCTGCCCTCACCACCGCTCAAATCGGTGTATTGAAGACGGCGCAGGTCGCAGCTCTGAAGTCCAGCCAGATCGCAGCTCTCTCCACTGACCAGGCGGCTGCACTGTCCTCGACGCAGATTGGTGCCCTGACGGCTTCCGAAGTCGGCGCTCTCTCCACGGCTGATATCGCCACCTTCTCGACCGACGAGATCGCTGCGATCAGCACTGCGGCTTTGTCCGGCCTGACCTCTGACAAGGTTGCTGCCCTCTCGACCGATCAGGTTGCGGCTCTGAAGACCAGCCAGATTGCCAAGCTGAGCACCGCTCAGATCGGCGCACTCTCGACCGACCAAGCCAAGGTTCTGACCACTGATCAGGTGGCCGCCCTGACCTCGACCCAGATTGCCGCTCTTTCTACTGACGATGTTGCTGCCCTCACCACCGATCAGATCGGTGTGCTGAAGACGGCTCAGGTCGCGGCTCTGAAGTCCAGCCAGATCGCAGCCCTCTCTACCGACCAGGCTGCTGCACTGTCCTCGACCCAGATCGGCGCCCTGACGGCAACCGAAGTTGGTGCTCTGTCCACCGCTGACATCGCCACCTTCTCGACTGACGAGATTGCAGCGATCAGCACTGCAGCTCTGTCGGGTCTGACCTCTGACAAGGTTGCAGCGCTCTCGACCGATCAGGTGGCCGCTCTGAAGACCAGCCAAATCGCCAAGCTCAGCACCGCTCAGGTCGGCGCACTCTCGACCGATCAGGCCAAGGTTCTGACCACCGACCAGGTGGCCGCTCTGTCCGGAACCCAGATCGCAGCACTCTCCACCGACGACGTTGCCGTCCTCTCCACCGATCAGATCGGTGTGCTGAAGACCGGCCAGGTCGCAGCCCTGAGCTCCGCACAGATTGCAGCCCTCTCCACTGACCAGGCTGCCGCTCTCACGAGCACGCAAATCGGTGCCCTGTCGGCAACGGAAGTTGGCGCACTCTCCACCGCTGACCTTGCGACCTTCTCCACCGATGAGATCGCAGCGATCAGCACCGCGGCTCTGTCCGGACTGACCTCTGACAAGGTTGCTGCCCTCTCGACCGATCAGGTGGCCGCTCTCAAGACCAGCCAGATCGCGAAGCTCAGCACCACCCAGATCGGCGCACTCTCGACCGACCAAGCCAAGGTTCTGACCACTGATCAGGTTGCCGCTCTGTCCTCGACCCAGATCTCAGCCCTCTCCACTGACGACGTTGCCGCTCTCACCACCGCTCAGATCGGTGTTCTGAAGACAGCTCAGGTCGCCGCCCTGAAGTCGGCCCAGATCGCAGCCCTCTCCACCGATCAGGCCGCTGCTCTGACGAGCACGCAAATTGGTGCCCTGTCGGCAACCGAAGTTGGCGCTCTCTCCACCGCTGACATCGCAACCTTCTCGACCGACGAGATCGCAGCCATCAGCACCGCGGCTCTGTCTGGTCTGACCTCCGATAAGGTAGCAGCGCTCTCCACCGATCAGGTTGCGGCTCTGAAGACCAGCCAGATTGCCAAGCTGAGCACCGCTCAGATCGGCGCACTCTCGACCGACCAAGCCAAGGTTCTGACCACTGATCAGGTGGCCGCCCTGACCTCGACCCAGATTGCCGCTCTTTCTACTGACGATGTTGCTGCCCTCACCACCGATCAGATCGGTGTGCTGAAGACGGCTCAGGTCGCGGCTCTGAAGTCCAGCCAGATCGCAGCCCTCTCTACCGACCAGGCTGCTGCACTGTCCTCGACCCAGATCGGCGCTCTGACGGCAACCGAAGTTGGTGCTCTGTCCACCGCTGACATCGCCACCTTCTCGACTGACGAGATTGCAGCGATCAGCACTGCAGCTCTGTCGGGTCTGACCTCTGACAAGGTTGCAGCGCTCTCGACCGATCAGGTGGCCGCTCTGAAGACCAGCCAAATCGCCAAGCTCAGCACCGCTCAGGTCGGCGCACTCTCGACCGATCAGGCCAAGGTTCTGACCACCGACCAGGTGGCCGCTCTGTCCGGAACCCAGATCGCAGCACTCTCCACTGACGATGTTGCCGCTCTGACCACCGCTCAAATCGGTGTCCTGAAGACGGCTCAGGTCGCCGCCCTGAAGTCGGCCCAGATCGCAGCCCTTTCCACTGACCAGGCTGCTGCTCTGACCTCGACCCAGATCGGCGCTCTGACGGCTACGGAAGTTGGCGCCCTCTCCACCGCTGATATCGCCACCTTCTCGACTGACGAGATCGCGGCGATCAGCACCGCGGCTCTGTCGGGCCTGACCTCTGACAAGGTTGCTGCCCTCTCGACTGATCAGGTGGCCGCTCTGACCACCAGCCAGGTCGCGAAGCTCAGCACCAGCCAGATCGGCGCACTTTCCACCGACCAGGCCAAGGTTCTGACCACCAACCAGGTCAGTGCTTTGACAAGCTCGCAGATCGCAGCACTCTCCACTGACGATGTTGCCGCTCTGACCACCGCTCAAATCGGTGTCCTGAAGACGGCTCAGGTCGCCGCCCTGAAGTCGGCCCAGATCGCAGCCCTTTCCACTGACCAGGCTGCTGCTCTGACCTCGACCCAGATCGGCGCTCTGACGGCTACGGAAGTTGGCGCCCTCTCCACCGCTGATATCGCCACCTTCTCGACTGACGAGATCGCGGCGATCAGCACCGCGGCTCTGTCGGGCCTGACCTCTGACAAGGTTGCTGCCCTCTCGACTGATCAGGTGGCCGCTCTGACCACCAGCCAGGTCGCGAAGCTCAGCACCAGCCAGATCGGCGCACTTTCCACCGACCAGGCCAAGGTTCTGACCACCAACCAGGTCAGTGCTTTGACAAGCTCGCAGATCGGTGCACTCTCCACCGACGACGTTGCCGTCCTCTCCACCGATCAGATCGGTGTGCTGAAGACCGGCCAGGTCGCAGCCCTGAGCTCCGCACAGATTGCAGCCCTCTCCACTGACCAGGCTGCCGCTCTCACGAGCACGCAAATCGGTGCCCTGTCGGCAACGGAAGTTGGCGCACTCTCCACCGCTGACCTTGCGACCTTCTCCACCGATGAGATCGCAGCGATCAGCACCGCGGCTCTGTCCGGACTGACCTCTGACAAGGTTGCAGCGCTCTCGACCGATCAGGTGGCCGCTCTCAAGACCAGCCAGATCGCGAAGCTCAGCACCACCCAGATCGGCGCACTCTCGACCGACCAAGCCAAGGTTCTGACCACTGATCAGGTTGCCGCTCTGTCCTCGACCCAGATCTCAGCCCTCTCCACTGACGACGTTGCCGCTCTCACCACCGCTCAGATCGGTGTTCTGAAGACAGCTCAGGTCGCCGCCCTGAAGTCGGCCCAGATCGCAGCCCTCTCCACCGACCAGGCTGCTGCTCTGTCCTCGACCCAGATCGGTGCCCTGACGGCAACCGAAGTTGGTGCTCTGTCCACCGCTGACATCGCGACCTTCTCGACTGACGAGATCGCAGCGATCAGCACCGCGGCTCTGTCGGGCCTGACCTCCGACAAGGTTGCTGCCCTCTCGACCGATCAGGTGGCCGCTCTGACCACCAGTCAGGTCGCGAAGCTCAGCACCACTCAGATCGGCGCTCTCTCGACCGACCAGGCCAAGGTTCTGACCACCGACCAGGTCAGTGCTTTGACAAGCTCGCAGATCGGTGCACTCTCGACTGACGATGTTGCCGCCCTCACTACCGCTCAGATCGGTGTACTGAAGACCGGTCAAGTCTCAGCCCTGAGCTCCGCACAGGTTGCAGCCCTCTCCACCGACCAGGCTGCCGCTCTGACTTCGACGCAGATCGGCGCTCTGACGGCAACGGAAGTTGGTGCTCTGTCCACCGCTGATATCGCAACCTTCTCGACCGACGAGATCGCGGCGATCAGCACTTCGGCTCTGTCCGGACTGACCTCCGATAAGGTTGCTGCTCTCTCCACCGATCAGGTTGCTGCTCTGAAGACCAGCCAGATCGCTAAGCTGAGCACCACCCAGATCGGCGCTCTCTCCACCGACCAGGCCAAGGTCCTGACCACCGACCAGGTCGGCGCGCTGACAAGCTCGCAGATCGGCGCGCTCTCCACCGACGACGTTGCCGCCCTCTCCACCGATCAGATCGGTGTGCTGAAGACCGGCCAAGTCTCGGCCCTGAGCTCCGCACAGGTTGCCGCCCTCTCCACCGATCAGGTCGCCGCTCTCACGAGCACGCAGATCGGCGCGATGACGGCCTCCGAAGTCGGCGCCCTCTCCACCGCTGACATCGCAACCTTCTCGACTGACGAGATCGCGGCGATCAGCACGGCGGGTCTGGCTGGACTGTCCACGGATGACATCGCGTCGCTCTCCAGCGCCCAGCTTTACGCTTTCACCACCACACAGGTGCAGGCACTGGATCAAGGACAGGTCTCAGCGGTCATCTCGGCCTACGCGGCCTACAACTAAGATCCAACGGATTGCGGCGCGGTTTCATACGCGCCGCAATAGACCTCAGCGTCGCGCGAGAGATTGCGCGGCGCTTTCTTCGTGAGATGTGAATCGGAATCGTTGCGATTTGCTCGTCATGCCTCTCGGCAGGCTACGGAGGGCCCACTTCGCCGTGTGTCATGGGCGGAGGACGTCCCGCTCCCTGCCACAGCTCCCACTGAAAACAACCAGTCCGACGCAAGCTAGCTGCGCTAGAAGGGATGACGCTTTCGCTCGTCAGTTCACACCCTCGGCCGCAAGGCCGTCTTGTCGCAGGATGTCCATGACCGTCAATATTGCCTCTGTCTCGCCCCAGGTCTCGCCGCTCGTCAGCGCGTCGGA
This sequence comes from Martinezella paranaensis, assembly GCF_014200235.1. NCBI lineage: Bacteria > Pseudomonadati > Pseudomonadota > Alphaproteobacteria > Hyphomicrobiales > Rhizobiaceae > Martinezella > Martinezella paranaensis. The sequence goes on from NZ_JACHBI010000002.1 coordinate 205,459, forward strand.
GAGGGCGCGGAACCAGCAATTGCCGCTTGGCGAACTGTTCCAACTCGCCGAAGTTTTGAACGGCATCGGAAAGCACGCGCAGGCAGTTGAGCTTTACAAGACGTGGATCGCCTTCAACGACACCAATCCCCTGCTGCATCTTGCTTATTTCAACTATGCGGTTGCCGCCAACCAAAGTGGTGATACTGCGGGTGCGATCCACGCGCTGCGAGCCTGTCTGAAGCTGTCTCCGCAATTCGGGCCGGCGCACATCAACCTTGGCCGTCTGCTGGAAGACAGCGGCCTGCACGGCCGGGCTGTCGAGCAATGGCGAGATTTCGCAAAAGCGACCGCCGAGATCACGGCTGAAAAGATTGGCTATCGCCTGATGGCCCTCCAGCACATCGGCCGCGTTCTCGAAAGCGTCGGTTCGCTCGAAGAGGCGGAAGCGGCTTTATGGCAGGCGATCGAGCTGCAGCCCACCAAGACCGAGGCAGGACAGCATTGGACGTCGTTGCGGCAGCACCAATGTAAGTGGCCGACTTTGGTCACGTCCGAACACGTTTCGGCCCGGAACCTGTTGGACGCGATGTCGCCCTTGATTCTCGGCTGCTACACCGACGATCCCCTATTTCAGCTCGCCAAGGCCTATCGCTATCACAAATCTCTGATCGGGCGGCCCGATCTCCGTGATTTCCCACGCCAGGCCCCAAAGCAGAAATCGGGGACTGGAGAGCGCTTGCGCGTCGGCTATGTCTCATCAGATCTGCGCGATCACGCGGTCGGCTTTGCGCTTAGGGAAGTTCTGGAGCTGCATGACAAGAGCAGCGTCGAGGTCTTCGCCTATTATTGCGGCGAGCCCCGATCCAACGACGCAACACAAACGCGGATCAAGAACGCGGTGGATTGCTGGCGGGAAATCTCTACGCTCAGCGATATCGACGCGGCAAAGCAAATCCGCGCTGACGAGATCGACATTCTCGTCGACGTCAACGGATACACCAAACATGCACGCGCGAAGATCTTCGCCTACCGCCCGGCGCCGGTCATCGTCAATTTCTGCGGCTATCCCGGCACGACTGCCAGCCCGTTCCATCAATACATCATCGCGGACGAGCACATCATCCCGCCGGAGAACGAAATCTACTATACGGAAAAGGTGCTGCGGATTGCCTGCAACCAGCCCATCGACCGCAAACGGCTGATCGCCGCGCGGCCGACCCGCGCGGAAGCCGGCCTGCCGGAGGACGCCTTCGTCTACGCCTGCCTCAACGGCATGCAGAAGATCACCGCCAACTGCTTTGCCCGCTGGATGCAGATCCTTTCCGCGACACCCGACAGCGTGCTGTGGCTGCTGGCTGAGGCACCGGACGTCAACCAGCGCCTGCGCCAGATGGCCGAGCAAAACGGCGTGGCGCCCGAGCGTCTTATTTTCGCGTCCAAGGCCGCCAATCCAAACCATCTCGCGCGAATGGCGCTGGCCGATCTCTTCCTGGACACCTTCCCCTATGGGGCGCATTCCACCGCGGCTGACGCCATCACCGTCGGGCTGCCGGTCTTGACCATGCCCGGAAAAAGCTTCGCCTCGCGCTTCTGCAGCAGCATCGTTGCGGCTGCCGGCGTTCCCGAGCTGATCTGCAGCGGACCGGATGATTATGTCAGCCGCGCTATCGCGTTCGCGCATGACCGCGAGAGCCTCACGGCGATCCGGGATTCCTTGCAGCGCCAGCGCGAGACCAGCGCGTTGCGCGATATTCCAGGCCTTGCGCGGCGTCTCGAGCATCTGTTCTGGCAGATGCAGGGCGAGATCGAGCGCGGAGAAACGCCCGCGCCCGACCTGCGCAATCTTGATGTGTACTACGAGGTTGGCGCCGAGATCGTTCTGGAGAATATCGAATTCGAGGACGATCAAGACTACCGGCGCCGCTATCTCCAGAAACTGGCCCAATGGAACGATTACGCACCGCTTGCGAGCGACAGCCGTTTGTTGACTGAGCCGGCATCACTTTAAAGTTGGATTGCGGCAACGGCTGCGAGCGAAGAGGACACTATGAATCCTGTAATACTTGTGACATTCGCCGGGCGGCAAAAGCGAATGGAGATTTTGACCAAGTACATCCGCAAGGCAATCAATGACGGCATCATTGATGAATGGCACATATGGGATTTCACGCGTTCCTCTGAAGATAGCGACTGGGTTACGCGCGAATTCGGCCCGGCGCGATACATGGGGTCCGAAGCGCCCTATCAGGTAAAGGGAGCGGTCACGTCGCGTTCCTCTTTCCGCACCAATGCGAAAATAGACCACGATCTTCATATCGCCATTCTTCCGAATGGTGAGGACGAAACCTGTTACGAAATTGTCGTCGGTGGCTGGGTCAATACCCACTCGGTTCTTCGCAGCATCAACCGCAGCGACCTCAATAATTTCGCAAGCAGGGCTGAAGCCACGACGATTTGGAGCAAATCGACTCCCGGCGTTCTCTCACCAAGCCTGCCGAACCAGGTCGTCCTCAGCATCGACTCGGCCGGCGCTCCCGTACTTCAGGTGAACGGCGTGACGATCGGCAAATGGCCCGAGCTGAACTTGGGTTCCGGCGCATCGGTCATGGTCCGCGGGGGATGGGGCGCCGATTTGGAACTTTGCGATGTAAACGCCCCCGTGCGGCGTTATGTCGGCAATCCCAATGAAAAACTGCCCTATTGGCAGGCTTATGACTACTACGCGAAACGGCTGGAGCGGTTTTCCAGCGCGGTATTCCTGAAGTGCGACGACGACATCGTCTATCTGGACATCGAAAAACTCAATGAATTCATCGAGTTCAGAAGAGCCAATCCGAATTACTTCGTCGTCTCCGCAAATGTCGTGAACAACGGCGTGTGCGCCTATTGGCAACAACAAGGCGGCGCATTGCCCGATGACCTCGGCCATTTCGAGCGCCCCCCTGGCGGGTTCGGCGGGAGCCTGTGGCAGAGCGCCGAGCGCGCAACCCAGCTTCACGACTACTTCCTGGAAAAGGACGACAAGTACCTGCCTTTACCGAATAAGGTCATCGAATGGACGGAGCGCCAATCGATCAACTTCATATCCTGGCTCGGCAAAGACCTGCTGCATATGGCTCTTCCGAAAGGCGATGACGAATACGCCCTGACGGTCGACCTGCCGACCTTCCTCGATCGGCCCACCGCGATCTACGCGGACTTTACCGTCAGCCACCTCAGCTTCGGGCCGCAAGAGCATGGGCTGGATGTCGACCGTTTGATCAATGCCTATGATGCATTGAGCTCTTCACGCCTTTGACCTGCCCGAGGCTGTAGGCTCGGACACCACTCGACCGATACAGGTGCGCGTTCATTGGACTCGCGCCTGTACGGCGTTCCCTTACACCAGCCGTGCCGATCCTAGCGAATATTCATAACCGCAAAGACGAACGACCCGGCGGTAACGCATACTGCGAGTGTCACGTAGTAATCCATGATGCATCCCCCTTGCCGCACCAACGCGGCAAGGAGTCATAATCTTCACAAAAAGGACGCAAGAATGAACTCGTTGCGCACTTTTTCTGTCGCCTGGACTCACGGCGTTATCGTGAAGTGTTTTGCGGCTAGCGGAGCCTGAAGCTATTCCAATTCGAATCTCTTGCCTTGGCAAGGATAAGCCGGCCCTCTCGCACGGCGGCAAACAGAGCAAAAATTGCTGCGATTGTTATTAGATCCCAATGCATCGCTGGTCTCGTAATTCCTGGTAAAAGCGGCCGAGCATCGGCAACCGTCGCGGCAGGGCCTCTCACAGCATCAAGGCGACATTGCGTTCGCGGACGGCACTATTGCGGCATTGCAGCATGAAATTAACCGGCAAACATGAAGCCCATTGCCTGCCGCCAGCGCCAATAGCGCCGCGCACGCCGCATCGTCCTTGCCCAAAAGCGAGCTGACAGGCGTATGCCCTCTCGGATAGCTTGTCTTTCCGCGCCTATCATTGTTGACTTCTGCACAGTCATTACGCGCAGGACGGAGGAGAAGATGGGTACATCGCTTGTCGAACGTTTGGCAGACTGCGTCGGGCAAATCGAGGAGTTCTCGCAGCGCATCTCTCGCATTCAGGCCGGGGAAATTCAGCATCAAGCCAAATTCGGTGACGGCCCTTGGGAGGACATCACGGCCATAGTCCTCACTCACTATGAGGACATGCTGGAGAACTACAAATATTTCGCCGAGGATTTGAGACGACGCATTGATAATGGTGAAAGCTGAGTCGGCCTGATTTCTTCGCTATCAAATATCTCAGTAAGTGTGGCTCGCTTACGCTGTTGCGATCGCAACAAGTCTTTTGGGCCACCGCAGAAACAAAAAGTTACCCAAACTGGCCGAACAGAGGTTTTTGAATCCGCTTTCGCCTTTGATATAGAATTCGCATATTCTAATATAAGAGTTCTGTCATATTTCCTCCCCCCGCTGAAACTCAAGTAGGCGGGGGCTTTTTTGAGATGTCATTCCAGCTTAGTTTCGAGCGGAGGCTGAATAAATAAAGGCTGCGAAGTCGTCCGGCTTCCGGTCGCCGAGGTGAACTCACGCTACGTCACGCTATCTGTCACGCGACATCCCGCTCCCGCTTCTGTAATCAGTTCCGAAAATTCGGTTTGAGGAGCGAGATGATGTCGACTTCGATTCTGACTGCCATGACGGTATGCGCTGGTATAACCACGGTAGCGCTTATGGTGCTGCAGCTTCTTCATTGACTTCTGAGACGTTGGCGCCGCCGACGTCGCGACTTATCGGCGAATACTCGCACTCGATTTTCACGCAATTCCGGATAAAATCGTCATAATTTCAGGCGAAGCGGCCTCTTGCGCGCGGCTCATTCGACCTTCGCGTCTCATTGCAGCGATCGAATAGTTCTCGCACAGAGGGGACTTGATGCGAGCATGGATTGCAATCTGCGGAGCGACTTTGATCTTGGTGCCGGCTTATTGCGAGGCGGCCAATACACCCTGCAGCGGCCGCAAAGGCGGCATCGATCACTGCCAGGGATCAACTTTCATCTGCAATGACGGATCTGTCAGCGCGAGCAAGAAATCGTGCGAGTCTTACATGGGCGGCGCATCCCTTCTCGGATCAGCGCCCGCGGACATGGAACCAACGACTTCAACAGATTGCTCCTGCCGAGGTGGATCGTATTGCGTCGGGCCACGCGGCGGCCATTACTGCCTTACCGATGACGGCCGAAAGAGCTATCTTAGCAAATGATTGCTTGCCGAATGGAGGGTGCGATGGATTTGCATGAACGTCGGAAGAGCTACGAGCAGAAAATTGCCGAGCATCAGGAACAACTTCAGTCGATGGAAGAAAAGGACATCCGTCATTTTCGCCAGGAGGGCAATGGCCCTCTTGCCGAGATAACCGAGGAGATCAAGGCGGAATACCACCGACATATCGAAACCTATGCCGCCCTGATTGCCCAGATCGATGCGATTTTGGGCGTTTGAAGGCGGTGTCCGCGAACTGAATTGGCATGGAAGCCGAACCTATCAGCTATCTTTCAACACTGATCGGCAAGCCTGCTGATTTGCTTGGGGGGACTGATGGTAGCGGAGGAGGGATTTGAACCCCCGACACAAGGATTATGATTCCTCTGCTCTGACCTACTGAGCTACTCCGCCACTACAGCACATAGTCGGTTAGACTAAGTGCAAGGGCCAAACGAAACCGCCGCTCGAGGAGCGTTGGCTCGTCGGTTGAGCGGCTTATAAGGTGCGGTTCGGCTTTGTGTCAAGCGGATGATTTGGAAAAATCAATGCTTTCCCCTACCCCGGCGCGCTGCCGCCTTCAGGCGGCGACGGGGCTGGCCAGCAATGCTTTCAACGAGGCTTCCGCCGTCGGTTCGCGCTCGGAGCGTTCGATGAAGCCACCGCCATAGACGCGGGCGTCGTCACCGGGGGCGGAATAGAGCGCGCAGGCCTGGCCCGGGGCAACGCCGGCTTCGCCGATCGTCAGGTCGACATAAATGCCGGTCGCATCGGCATGCAGCACGGCGGGTGCCGGGGCGCGGGTCGAGCGGACCTTGGCGTAGCAGGCAAACCCTTCGCCGGAAGCCGCCTGACTCAGCGGCTCGTCGCCGAGCCAGTTGACGTCACGGAGATAGACACGGTGCGTCTCCAGCGCTTCTTTCGGGCCGACGATGACGCGGCGCGAGCGGGCGTCGAGATAGACGACATAAAGAGGCTCGCCGGTCGCGATGCCGATGCCGCGGCGCTGACCGATCGTATAATGCAGGATACCCTCGTGTTGGCCGAGCACGCGGCCATCGAGATGGACGATCTCGCCGGCAAGTGCCGCATTCGGCTTCAGCTTGGCGATCACGTCGGAATATTTGCCCTGCGGCACGAAACAAATGTCCTGGCTGTCGGCCTTCTTGGCGACGACGAGGCCCATTTCCTCGGCAAGCGCACGCGTTTCCGCCTTCGGCATGCCGCCGAGCGGAAAGCGCAGATAGTCGATCTGCTCCTGCGTGGTGGCAAAGAGGAAATAGCTCTGGTCGCGATCGGCATCGGCCGGGCGATAGAGCGCACGGCGGCCCGGATGGTCGGCGGACGAGTTCGGGCGCGAGCGGATATAATGGCCGGTCGCCAGCGCATCGGCGCCGAGTTCCTTGGCGGTTGCCAGGAGATCGGCGAACTTGACGGTCTGGTTGCAGGCAACGCAGGGGATCGGCGTCTCGCCGGCAACATAGCTTTCAGCGAAGGGATTGATCACTGTCTCGCGGAAACGCTTTTCGTAATCGAGCACGTAATGCGGAATGCCAAGCGTCTCGCAGACGCGGCGGGCATCATCGATATCCTGGCCGGCGCAGCAGGAGCCGGCGCGGTGCACGGCAGCGCCGTGATCGTAGAGCTGCAGCGTGATGCCGAGCACATCATAGCCCTGGCGCTTCAGAATGCCGGCGACAACAGAACTATCGACGCCGCCAGACATGGCGACGACGACGCGCGTATCTTCCGGCCTCTTGTCAAAATCCAGTGTGTTCACGGTCTTGCCGCCAATCTCAGTCGATCTTCGGTGCTGTCTTCTGTCCACCGGTTGCCATGCAAAAGCGGCGGATTTTTATCGTCTGCGGGCATACGGCAATTTGGCCGCCTAGCCTTGATGGATCAGGGATATAGAAAGGATTGCTGCCCGGCGCAAGGGGCGGCGAATCACCGACATTGCGACAGCCGCTCGCCATCGGATGAGATCGCCAATCAACCTCTGGCTTTTAGCTGCCGGATAAGATTGAAACCGCGCCGAAGCGCCGTCACCGCGGCCCCGACGGCGACGACCCAGAGCGCGATGGTCAGCACCCAGGAGCTGCCGCTCCACAGCACTTCCATAACAGACAGCAGGGCAGCCGCGGTGATCGTCGCCATACGATGCTGTTTGGCCATCGGGCCTCCGAAATCGCTGGGATTGCCAGTGGCGCGGCCGAGCTCGCGGACATAGGCGGTGAGAACGGCAAAGGCAGCGGCGGCCCAGCCGAGGCCCGGTGCGGCGATACCATAGCCGACGCCGGCAAAGATCAGGATATCGGCGACGCGATCGGGGAATTCATTCCAGAACGGCCCATCCGCCTCGCCCTTGCCGCCCTCGACCGCGACCATGCCGTCCAGCAGATTGCAGAGCAGGCGAAGTTGGCAGAAGAGGGCCGCAAGGATCAGCCATATGGCGCGCGACCCGCCGCCGCCCTGCCCCGACAGCCAGAAGGCCCCGCCAGCCAGCGCCGCCATGACCATGCTCGCCTGCGATATCTGGTTCGGCGTCACCGAGAGCCTCGTCATACGCCGCGCCAGCGCCTGCGCCCAGCGTGTGTTGCGGCTCGCCAAGGGCCGCCTGTCGCCCGTTCCCTCGCCCATGAACCTAACGCCTCCCGCTGGAAATCGAATAATTGTAGATCGCCGCATAGCTGGTCGAAACCAGCAGCGGCACCGCGATCGTCTTCAATATTTCCGGCGTGCCGCTGAGCGCATGGATCGTCACCAATATGCCGGTAGAGCCGAGACAGGCGATCAATGGCGGCGCCCAGAGAACCGTGAAGCCGCTGAACCGTCTCGACAGGGCTTCCACCACCGACTTCAGAAACAGCGTCAGGCAGCCGGAAAGAATGCCCTGGACGAGACCTGCGATCACCGGCTGCGGCATCGGATGCAGGCGGTTGGCAAAGACGGCCCATCCGCCCATGGCGAGAAAGGCGAAAAGCACATGCACGATGCTGCTGCCGGCAAGCGCCTTCACCCGCGCCGTCATGACAGCGACCACCAAAAGCGGACGAGATGAAAGAAGATCGGCGCGGAGAAGACGACTGAATCCAGCCGGTCGATCAGCCCGCCATGACCTTCGATCAGATGTCCCCAGTCCTTGACGCCACGATCCCTCTTGATCGCCGACATCACCAGCCCGCCGAAAAAGCCCATGAGGGTGATCACGAAGGCAAGCAGGCCGGCCTCAAACGGCGTAAACGGCGTGATCCACCAAAGCGCCGCCCCGATCAGCGTCGCGCTGGCGACGCCGCCGAGAAAGCCTTCGACCGTTTTGGATGGCGATAGTCTCGGCGCGATCTTGTGGCGGCCGAACAGCTTGCCCCAGACATATTGCAGGACATCGCTGAGCTGCACGACGATGACGAGGAAGGCGATCAAGAGGACGTTGCGACCCTCATAGCCGGGTATCTGCAGGGTCAACAATGCCGGCACATGCGAGGCGCAGAAGACACAGATCATCAGCGCCCATTGCACCTCGGCGATGCGCATCAGGAAGCGTTCCGTATCGCCGCGCAAGACCGCGATGATCGGCATGAACAGAAAGGCATAGACCGGGATGAAGATGGAAAAGATGCCGTATTGCCTGGCCCAGAGCAGATAATATTGCACTGGCAGGACAACAAAAAAGGCGGTTGCCAGTGCCCAATGGTCGGCGCGCCGGGTGTTGGTCAGCGTGATGAATTCGCGCAGCGCTGCAAAGGAGCAAAAGCCGAAAAGCAGGAGAACGCCGACACGACCGATCAGAAAGGCGATGCCGATCAGGATCACCATCGCCCACCAGGCCTTGATGCGGGCATTCAGGTTTTCGATCGCCGCGTTGGAGCCATCCGGCGACAGGCGGTGCTGCAGCACATAGCCGATGACGGATGCGACGATCAGTACGCCGAAGATACCGAGGACGAGATGGATCAGATCGGCGCTCGCCGCACTCATTCGCCATTCCCCGCTTGTTTTGGCCCCGCTTGATTGGGAGAGAGGGCCAGCAGCGCCGATTGCGCCCGTGCCAGAAAATCCGCCTTCTCTTCGTCTGCGCCAATGCGCAGCGCGTCACCGAAGGTCACTGTACAGATCAGCGGAATGGGCACGAACTCGCCCTTGGGCATGACACGGTTGAGATTGTTGATCCAGACGGGAACGAGATCGATATCGGGGCGAATCTTCGCCAGATGAAACAACCCGCTCTTGAAAGGCTGCAGGGGTACGTCGGTCAGGTTCCGCGTGCCCTCGGGAAATAGGATCAGCGAGGAGCCGGCATCGATGGCGGCCGCCATCTGCTCGATCGGGTCTTCCGTCCGCGCTTCGCGGTCCCGTTCGATGAGCACGGCGTTGAAGACGTCACGGCCGATGAAGCTGTTCAGCTTCGATTTCAGCCAATAGTCGGCGCCGGCGACCGGGCGGGTTCGCCGGCGAAGCCGCGGCGGCAGCACCGCCCAGATGAGGATGAAATCACCATGGCTGGAGTGATTGGCGAAATAAACGCAACGGCCGGCGGGCACGCCGCTTTCCGACCAGATCGCTCTCACGGCGGTAATGGCGCGCGCAAACAGCACGATCGCGACCGCAGCCGGTTTCGCGAGCCAAGCCGTCGCCGCCCTGCCCTTGATGCTGTCGAAACTATTCCGTTGTGACGCCCCCATGACAAAGAGATAGGCGCGTTCCGCGGGAGCCGATAGCCTCCTGCGTGAACTTATCCACAACCCGTTTGCAATCACGAAAAACCCGGTGCAACTCGCGTTGCGCCGGGCCTTCTTGTCGCTCTTGGGAGGAGCTTAACTTAGTCGACGTTGAACACCAGCGGCTTTGCCTGGCGGATCGCCTGGTGAGCGGTCAGCTTGCCCAAAACCTCATCGTTGATCGCGCCATCGACGTAAAGCAGCGCAATGGCATCGCCGCCCTGCTTGTCACGGCCGAGCTGGAAGTTGGCGATGTTGACATTGGCCGCGCCGAGCGTCGTGCCGATGAAGCCGATCATGCCGGGAACGTCGGTATTGGCGATATAAACCATGTGGTTGCCGACATCGGCGTCAAGGTTGATGCCCTTGATCTGGATGAAGCGCGGCTTGCCGTCGGAGAAGACGGTGCCGGCGACGGAGCGCGTCATGCTGTCGGTGGTGACCGTCAGCTTGATGTAGCCATCATAGACCCCGGTCTTGTCGCGCTTGACTTCGGCGAGCACGATACCCTTTTCCTTGATCATGATCGGCGCCGAAACCATGTTGACGTCAGCAACCTGATTGCGGATCAGGCCGGCCAGCAGCGCACTCGTCAAAGCCTTCGTGTTCATGCCGGCGGTCACGCCATCGTAGAGGATTTCGATTTCCTTGATCGGATCTTCAGTGACCTGGCCGACGAAGGCGCCGAGAACATCGGCGAGCTTGATGAACGGCTTCAGGATCGGCGCTTCCTCAGCGGTGATCGAGGGCATGTTGATGGCGTTGGAAACCGCGCCCTTGACGAGGTAATCCGACATCTGCTCGGCGACCTGCAGAGCGACATTCTCCTGCGCTTCCGTGGTCGATGCGCCGAGATGCGGTGTGCAGACGACATTCGGCAGGCCGAAGAGCGGGCTTTCCTTGGCGGGCTCGACTTCGAACACGTCGAAGGCGGCGCCGGCGACATGGCCGGACTTGATGGCGGCGGCAAGGGCCGCCTCATCCACCAGACCGCCGCGCGCGCAGTTAATGATGCGCACGCCTGGCTTCGTCTTGGCGAGCGCGTCGGCGTCAATGATGTTGCGCGTCTTGTCCGTCAGCGGCACATGCAGCGTGATGAAATCGGCGCGAGCAAAGAGTTCGTCGAGCTCGACCTTGACGACGCCCATTTCCTCGGCGCGTTCCTTGGAAAGGAACGGGTCATAGGCAACGACGTGCATCTTCAGACCGATGGCGCGGGCAATGACGATGGAGCCGATATTGCCGGCACCGATGACGCCGAGCGTCTTGCCGGTGATTTCGACACCCATGAACTTCGACTTTTCCCACTTGCCGGCCTGGGTCGAGGCATCGGCAGACGGAAGCTGGCGAGCAACGGCAAACATCAGCGCGATAGCATGTTCCGCAGTCGTGATCGAATTGCCGAAGGGCGTGTTCATGACGATGATACCGCGGCGCGAAGCAGCCGGGATATCGACATTGTCGACGCCGATACCGGCGCGGCCGACGACCTTGAGGTTCTTCGCCGCTTCGATGATCTTCTCGGTCACCTTGGTGGCGGAACGGATGGCGAGACCATCATAATTGCCGATGATTTCGAGCAGCTTTTCCTTGTCCTTGCCGAGCTGCGGCTGGAAATCGACTTCAACGCCGCGATCGCGAAAGATCTGGACGGCGGTTTCCGACAGTTCGTCGGATACGAGAACGCGAGGTGCCATGGAGGCCTCCTGGGAAATGGGTCAACGATGACAAGCAATTCCAGGAAAATGCGAAGCGGTTTTCCGTTGGGAACTGCGTGAAAATAACGAGAATTGCGAATGCTGGCTCCGCCCTCTCGGCGGAGCCCGTGGACGCTATGATCTCAGGCAGCAGCCTGGGAGAGCGTCGCCTTCTGCGTTTCGAAAGCCCAGGAGAGCCAGGGCATCAGCTTCTGCATGTCGGCAGCTTCGATCGTCGCACCGGCCCAGATGCGCAGACCCGACGGCGCGTCGCGGTAGTGGCCGACGTCATAGGCGACGCCTTCCTTTTCAAGCAGCGCGACCAGACCCTTGGCGAAATTCGCCTGACCGTCCTCATCGAGAGCGGCAATGTCCTTGTCGACGATCTTCAGGCAGACGGAAGTGTTGGATTCCGTCTCAGCCTTGACTGCGAGATTGGCAATCCAGTCGTTGGCAGCAACGAAGTCATGGATGACCTTGGCGTTGGCATCGGCACGGCCGATCAGCGCCTTGAGACCGCCGAGGTCCTTGGCCCAAAGAAGAGCATCGATATAGTCCTCGACGCAGAGCATCGACGGCGTATTGATGGTCTCGCCGGTGAAGATGCCTTCAATCAGCTTGCCGCCGCTGGTCATGCGGAAGATCTTCGGCAGCGGCCAGGCCGGCTGATAGGTCGTCAGGCGCTCGACGGCGCGCGGCGACAGGATGATGACGCCGTGTGCGCCCTCGCCGCCCAAAACCTTCTGCCAGGAGAAGGTGACGACATCGAGCTTGGCAAAATCAAGGTTCTGAGCGAAAGCGGCCGAGGTGGCGTCGCAGATCGTCAGGCCCTTGCGGTCGGCCGGGATGAAATCGGCATTCGGAACGCGGACACCGGAGGTCGTGCCGTTCCAGGTGAAGACCACGTCGCGGTCGAAATCGACGGCGGAAAGGTCGGGCAGCTCGCCATAGGCGGCTTCAAGCTTGCGGACGTCCTTGAGCTTGAGCTGCTTGACGACGTCGGTGACCCAGCCGGCCCCGAAGCTTTCCCAGGCGAGCATGTCGACGCCGCGCTCTCCGAGCAGCGACCACAGCGCCATTTCGACGGCGCCGGTATCGGAAGCCGGAACGATGCCGATGCGGTAATCCGCCGGCACTTCCAGAATTTCGCGAGTAAGATCGATGGCCTGCTTCAGCTTGGCCTTGCCGACTTTCGCACGATGCGAACGGCCAAAAGGCGCGTCGGAAAGCGCATCGAGCGTCCAACCGGGGCGCTTCGAGCAGGGGCCAGAAGAGAAATGGGTATTGTTCGGACGGATGTCCGGCTTGGCGAGCTTAGTCATGATGCTATCCTCTCAGATAGAAAGCTCCTCGTTGGGGAGGAGTGTCCCGCCGCCGGATATATTGGAAGCAGCCCGCCAGCGCAATAGATAAAATAAGCGGGTCGACAAGGCTTCACGAATTCGTGCAGCAATAGCGCCGGTGGATAAGCTTCGCGCAGCATAATCACGTTAAGTTAGCCACACAAAAGCTGGCATCTTTGCAGACACCCACCATATGTAATGGCGTTGAATGGATCTGCGCCGACAGATGAAGAACAAATGTCTTTAATGTATCAAGCCATATTGTCCGAGAGTCCCCGCACGCCCGTGCAGCCGCTGCCCGTTTACCTCATCAATATTGATCGGGCGACGGACAGATTGGCGGAAATTAACCGGCAGAGCAATCAATTCGGCATCAAGATCGAGCGCGTCGAGGGTGTCGACGGCGCTCTTTTGCCGCGGAATCAATGGATCGACGTCGATCACGATCGCTTCCAGCGCCGGCATGGCAGGGTCATCCTGCCCGGCGAATATGGTTGCTATCGCAGCCATCTGATGGCGTTGCGCCAATTTCTTGCCGATGGCGGCGAATCGGCCGTCATCATCGAAGACGACATTGCGCTGGACGGTGATTTTCTCGCCCGCGCCATGGCTGCGAAGGAAGCAGCTCCCAGCGCCGACGTCATCAAGCTCGTCAACCATCGCTGGGGCGGTTTCCTGGCCGCGACCCGCACCCGTACGGGAGATGTGATCGGCCGCTGCCTTTTCGGCCCACAAGGCTCGACCGCTTGCTACCTCGTAACACGCAGCGGCGCGGAAAAGATTGTCAAGGCGCTCGCGGTCATGTCCCTGCCCTGGGATGTCGCCGTCGAACGCGGTTGGGATATGCACACATCCATCTTCACCACGCGTGCCAACATTGTCGGTTTCAGTCCGCTGCAGCGGACCACGATGATCGGCTGGCGCCGCGACTATCGTGCCGCGAAATCCACGGCATGGCGCCGCATTCCAGCGCACCTCTTCCGCACCTTGGATTTCTTCCGCCGCATCGCCTACGTGCTGACGACGCCGTAGGGAGCGATCCTACCAGGTGGTGATTCGCAAACCGATACGGATCTCGTGTCGCGACAAAGCTCCGTCACGACCCATCGTGCCGCTGGCGCCGGCCGCCGAATCCGCGGCCGAATAGCCGAACATGTCACCCCCGGCGATATGTGAGAAGCGATAGCCGAGATCCAGCTTCACATTCGGCGCCACCTCATAGGCGACGCCGGCCATCAAGGCATAGGTCATGCGCCAGTCGCTTTCGCCGGGATAGCGCGTACTGACCGAAGCAGCACCACCGCAGCCAGAGACGCCGTCGACGCAGGAGCCGATGGCATTGACGTTGCTCCAGGAGACCCTTGTAGCCCCCAGGCCGGCGCCGACATAGGGCGTGAAGCCGGCGAGCGTGCCGAGATCGACATAGCCGTTCACGATCAGGCTGCCGGCTTTGAAAGAGGAGCGCGCTTTGCTGGAGCAGCCCGTACCGGTCACGCCACCGGCGCAGGGCGAAGCGCTTGAAATCCGGCCATCGAAATCGCCGCTGAAATAGTCGCCGGTGACATCGGCACGCAACAGATCATTGAACTGATAGCCGACGCCGAGACCGCCCGAAAAATCGCCGCTGAAGCGATCGGAATTAAAGCGGCTGGAGCTGTAATCGCCGCTGGTGGAATCATACGTGCGGAAGGTCGTGTCGTCGTGGCTGGCATTGACGGCATAGCCGAGATCGCCGCGCACGTACCAGCCCCGGGCATCCTTGACGCTGACTTCGGGCATCTTGATTTCCGGCGGCAGATCACTCGCAAAGGCAGTGCCCGCAACCGCGCCCGCCATTATCGCGGCCAGCGCCAAAGCGTCGAAACGGATCATCACCCCTCGCCTTCCAACCTCGGGCCGGCGCTTGGCTTTCAAGCCGACCTGCCCCTGTCGTCCCCGCCATTCTGGCTCTCCCAAAGGAGAGACCGGACGGAGCCGCAGCCATTCTCATTTCATTAACCATAGGGAATTTATGGTTAATGAAGGTTTAAAACGCGGCTGAATTGCTTAACGGCGACAGAAAAAAAGCCGCCCGGACGAACCGGACGGCTTTTCAAGGGCTTGGACTTGGGAGGCTTACTTATAGACCGGCTGCTGGACCGGGATATCAGCCGGCGGCATGTAGCTGGCCGTCTGGCAGCCGCCGAAAGTATAGCGGGCGCCGATGCGGGCTTCATGCAGGTTGAGGCCCTTGTCGTAGCCGGGACCGCCGTTTTCCGCATAGCCGAACATATCGCCGCCTTCGACGTGGCGGTAGCGATAGCCGACATCGGCCTTGAGATTGCACGAGAGATCGATCGAAGTACCAGCCATCAGCGCGTAGGTGAAGCGCCAGCTACCGCGGCCTTTATGCGTAACGGTGTCGTCGCAGGAGCTCGAATCGGCGTCGGAGCAAGACGTATTCTTCAGGTTGCTCCATTTAACGTAAGTGCCGCCGAGACCACCGCCCACATAGGGGGTGAAGATGCCGTAGGTGCCGATATCGACATAGGCGTTGGCAAGCAAGCTATAGGCCGTCAGCGACGCTATGTCTCGGGAGGTCGCAGGCACGGCAGTGAAACCGGGGCCGCAGGCGCCGCAATCGCCGCTCGTCGAACCCTTGAAATCGGACTTGAAGAGATAATCCAGGGTCACGTCCGTGCGCAGGTAGTTGTTGATCTGGTAACCGACACCGCCGCCGAGCGTCACATTGTCATCGAGCGAGGCGCTATCGAAATCGACAAGGCTGGAGTTGGAGCCCTGGAAGTAGTTGGCGCCGCGCAGATTGGTGAAGGTGTAACCGATATCGCCGCGCAGATACCAGCCGCTCGACTGGCTGACGGCCACTTCCGGCGCCGGCTGAGCCGGCTCCGGCGTATAGAGATCGGCTGAAAAAGCGGATGTGCCGAAAAACAGAGCGGCAGCGGCTCCCATCAAAGTTCTCATCATGGCTTTGGCTCCAAATTTATTGGCATTGGCACGACAAACGCCCGCCAATCAAAAGACATGATAAGGATAATGAATGATAAGGGTTAAAACCTAATTAACTACGAATATTTACCCTGTTTACTTGCTCGATATACTTTGCGCAATACATTAGTAATTCATAAAATTAAATTTGAGAGAGCGGATTGTCTTGGCCGATAGGCTTTTACAGCAGGGGCGGTCAGGCTCATAAGGCCAAGCTGTTTCCGGCTTCTAAACCAATTGGCAATAATCGGGCCGTTACCATGAGCAAAGCCGGGGCGTAAAACATGGAGGAAGTCTTTGACTTACTTTCACAATCTGTACGCTGGTCTATGCCTCGCACTTATCTTTCTGGCGACGGCCTCCTACGCTGGACCAATGCGGATACAGCCCGTCGCGGCTACGAGTTGGAACAAGGGGCTGGAAACGGGGCTGCCGATTCCTCGCTACGTGTCGCTGAAGGCTTATAAAGCCCGCATGCGCGTAGGACCCTCAACGATCTATCCGACAAAATGGATCTATATGAAACCCGGCCTGCCGCTGGAGATTATCGACGAATACGGCCATTGGCGGCAGGTGCGCGATGACGCCGGCACCACCGGATGGATGCATAGCGCGCTTCTTTCCGGACTGCGCACGGCGGTCGTCGGGCCATGGCTGAAAACAAACGCAATGCTGCGCCGAAGCCCGGACACAACGGCCACACTCATCGCCGAACTGCAGCCCGGCGTCCTGCTGCAGCTGCGCTCCTGCACCGGCACTTGGTGCAGTGTCTCCGTGCAGAAGCATTCCGCAAGCGGCTATATCAGGCAGAGCATGCTCTGGGGTGCTTATCCCGGCGAAATGTTCCGGTGATCCTCTTGACGGGGGCGATACCGGCGACACTCGCAACCACCGCTAAGCGAGACCGACGGCCGCCTCTGTGAGGCGGCCATAAACTCATGCAAATATGCAAATAGCCGATAGCTTAATCAGGCAGCGTTGCGAACGTTTGAGATCACATCGATCAGGCCGCCAACGATGCGCTCGATCTGACCGCGGTCATCGCCTTCCGCCATGACGCGGATCAACGGCTCGGTGCCGGAGGGGCGGATAACCAGGCGGCCATTGCGGGCCAGCTCACTTTCGGCATCGGCGATCGCCTGGCGCACCTGGATGTCTTCCAACGGCTTGCCGCCGGAAATGCGGACATTACGCAGGAGCTGCGGCACCGGTTCGAAGCGTCGGCAGACTTCGCTGACCGGTTTGCCGGTGCGCTTGACCGCAGCCAGGATCTGCAGCGCCGCCACGAGGCCATCGCCGGTCGTGCCGTAGTCGGAGAGCACGATATGACCGGATTGCTCGCCGCCGACATTGTAGTTGTGTTGGCGCATATGCTCGACGACGTAACGGTCGCCGACTGCCGTGCGGGCCAGTGCCATGCCCTTATCTTCCAGGAAGCGTTCCAGACCGAGATTGGACATGACGGTCGCAACAATGCCATTGCCGCGCAGCAACTGGTTCTCGGCCCAGCTCTCAGCAATGACGGCCATCAGTTGGTCACCGTCGATGATCGTTCCGGTTTCGTCGACGATGATGACGCGATCGGCGTCGCCATCGAGCGCAATGCCAATATCGGCGCGCACTTCGTCCACCTTCTTCTGCAGTGCGACCGGGCTGGTGGAACCACAATTGAGATTGATGTTCGTGCCGTTCGGCTCGTTGCCGATGGTCACGACGTCGGCGCCGAGTTCCCACAGCACGGCGGGCGCGACCTTGTAGGCGGCGCCATTGGCGCAATCGATGGCGATGCGCAGGCCCTGCAGCGTAACGTCGCGCGGCAGCGTGCGCTTGGCATGTTCGATATAGCGGTCATGCACGCCGTCGACGCGCTTGGCGCGGCCGATATTCTCGGACTTGGCGAGATGCACCGTCATGTCCTTTTCCAGCAGATCCTCGATCTTCGTTTCGAGGTCGTCGGAAAGCTTGTAGCCATCAGGGCCGAAAAGCTTGATGCCGTTGTCTTCGTAAGGGTTGTGCGAAGCGGAAATCATGACGCCAATATCGGCGCGAAGCGACCGTGTCAGCATGGCGACCGCGGGCGTCGGGATAGGGCCAAGAACGAACGCATCGACACCGGCTGCGGTGAAGCCGGCCACCATGGCGTTTTCCAGCATGTAGCCGGAGAGACGCGTATCTTTACCGATGACCACTCGATGGCGATGACTACCCCGATGGAAGATCGTGCCGGCGGCGATACCCACGCGCATGGCAAGATCCGGCGTCATCGGATAGATA
The DNA here is from genome assembly GCF_014200235.1 of Martinezella paranaensis. NCBI lineage: Bacteria > Pseudomonadati > Pseudomonadota > Alphaproteobacteria > Hyphomicrobiales > Rhizobiaceae > Martinezella > Martinezella paranaensis. The sequence continues at coordinate 223,704 of NZ_JACHBI010000002.1, forward strand.
TTGGATTGACCGCGGATTCCGTCCGTTCCGAAATAGCGACGTTTCATATGCACTCCCGTGATTGCAGCGTCCCTCTGAGGGACTGCGGCATCCCGTTCTCCTCCCCGGAATTCCATGGGCGGCGCGAACATCGATGCTTGAGGCTCATGCCATACATTGCAAAACTCAGCACTTAAATTACCGAGAAAGCGTATTACAACGCGTTACCGTTAATAAGCACTAAAAAAGGCCAGTTCTCCACTGAAACGGAACCGCCCCCTAGTCTATCGGCGTAAATGGCGATGGCCGTTGGTACGGCTGCGGTGGAACTCCGAGCATTTCTCATACATCCTCAACGGTGTCGCCCGCCCTGAGCCTGGATCGATGGGCAAGCAACGGTTCCATATGAGCAGAACACACAGCAATCACCGACCTTTGGCCGAAGGATGACACCGCAGCCCTTGCATTCATAGAAATGCTGGCAAGCGTCGGTTGGCATCGTTTCGGTCGCCTTGAAGCGGCAGATCGGACAGGTAATCGTTGAGCTGAGGATCACGGATGCTTCATGCATAGAGATGCCCGATCGTCAGCAGGGCAACAGCGGCGACGGGACCGGCTGATGTTGATTTTCGGACTGCAGCCCTCCACGACATGAATGCAGACGAGGCCGATGCTTTGACCGACAAGAACATCGCGGACCACAGACAACGGATCCACCCTCCACTCATTTTCGATTCTCGGGCCTTCATCGATACCGGCCTCCGCCTCCGTTCGTTACCCGTAGCTACCAAGAAAAAGGCCAGTCCCTTGCTAAATGGGAGCTGGCCTCTTCGTCTGCATGTTCAATCGATCCTGTGCGTCAGCGTGGCTGCGGTTCGAAACCGCCCTCGGGCTCGTCACCCTTGGTGCCAAGCGGGCCATCCTTTTTAGCGCCGGTCTTCGGCACAGCCGAGCCACGGCTCGGGGGTGTGTCGTCACCGAGATCGCGAGCGGGCTTTTCGCCGCGAATCAGCGCCTTGATCTCTTCGCCGGTCAGCGTTTCGTATTCGAGCAGGCCTTCGGCCAACGCCACGAATTCGTCGTGCTTGGTGGTGATGATGTCCATGGCCTGTTTGTAAGCCTGGTCGATCAGGCGGCGCACTTCGTTGTCGATCTTCTGCGCGGTCGCCTCGGAGACATTCTTCGACTGCGAGACGGAGTGACCGAGGAAGACCTCCTGCTGGTTTTCACCATAAGCAACCTGGCCGAGTTCATCGGAGAAGCCCCACTGCGTGACCATGGCGCGGGCAAGCTTGGTCGCCTGCTCGATATCCGAGGACGCACCGGAGGTGATGTTCTCCTTGCCGAAGGTCAGTTCTTCGGCAACGCGGCCGCCCATCATGATGCAGAGGCGCGACACCATCCACTTGTAGCTCATCGAGTAGCGGTCGCCCTCGGGAAGCTGCATGACCATGCCGAGCGCACGACCGCGCGGAATGATGGTCGCCTTGTGCAGCGGATCGGCGATGGCGACATTGAGCGCCGTGATCGCATGACCAGCTTCGTGATAGGCCGTGAGCTTCTTTTCCGCCTCGGTCATTGCCGAAGAGCGGCGCTCGGCGCCCATCATGATCTTGTCCTTGGCGTCCTCGAATTCCTGCATGGTGACCAGACGCTTGTTGCGGCGCGCGGCCATCAGGGCGGCTTCGTTGACCAGGTTCATCAGGTCGGCACCGGAGAAGCCGGGCGTACCGCGGGCAAGCGTCTTCAAATCGACGTTCGGAGCGAGGGGCACGTTGCGGGCGTGCACCTTCAGGATACGCTCGCGGCCGACGATGTCCGGGTTCGGCACGACAACCTGACGGTCGAAGCGGCCGGGACGCAGCAGCGCCGGGTCAAGAACGTCGGGACGGTTGGTGGCGGCAATGAGGATGATGCCCTCATTGGCCTCGAAGCCGTCCATCTCGACCAGCAACTGGTTCAGCGTCTGCTCACGTTCATCGTTACCCCCGCCGAGACCGGCGCCACGATGGCGGCCGACGGCGTCGATTTCGTCGATGAAGATGATGCAGGGCGCATTCTTCTTCGCCTGTTCGAACATGTCGCGGACGCGGCTTGCGCCGACACCGACGAACATTTCAACGAAGTCGGAACCAGAAATGGTGAAGAACGGCACATTGGCCTCGCCGGCAATGGCGCGCGCCAGAAGCGTCTTACCCGTGCCCGGAGGGCCGACGAGCAGAACGCCGCGCGGGATACGACCGCCAAGACGCTGGAACTTCTGCGGATCACGCAGGAATTCCACGATTTCTTCGAGGTCCTGCTTGGCTTCGTCGACACCGGCGACATCATCGAAGGTGACGCGGCCATGCGCCTCGGTCAACAGCTTGGCCTTGGACTTGCCAAAGCCCATGGCACCACGCGAGCCACCCTGCATCTGCCGCATGAAGAACAGCCAGACGCCGAGAATCAGGAGCATCGGCAACAACGTGCCGAGATAGCTCAGGAAGCTCGAGGAACCATCCGATTCCGGACGGCCGACAATGTTGACGTTCTTGCTTTGCAGGCGTTCAAGCAGGCTGTCATCCACGACCGGAGCATAGGTCTGGAAGGGCGTTCCGTTTTCGACATAGCTGCCGACCACGCGATTGCCGGTGACGGTGACGTCGCGGACGCGGCCTGAATCAACTTCCCGAAGGAATTGCGAATATGGAATTTCCCTGGAGCCTGTTTGTGCCGGCGCGTTCTGAAACATGCTGAACAGAGCAATCAGCAACAAAGCTATGATTGCCCACAGAGCGAAATTACGAAAATTAGGGTTCATCGAACTCCCCAGCACTGAAACTTCCGCCGTTGAGCGGCGGCATTACTTGTTCCCTAACATAGGGTTGCGCCAAGCCCTTGCCAAGGCAAACCGCGTCACCACATGCTTTTTCCGTCAATAACTCTCAAAGAGGCGGCCGCACATAGGGTTCTCGACCAAAGCAGGTCGACAACCGATCCGCAAATGTGAGATCGAATCGTGTCAAAAAGCGGTCGAAAGGCGCAAGATACGGCACAATCACGGCAGACGCGGCGTTCTCGCCATCATCGGCGACCATTTGTGGCAGCACCGCCCGCGCACGCTGCACGGCACCTTTCGGCAAACCCTCCGGAAATTCCGCTGTACCTTTTACCCCTGCTGCTTCGATACGGACACTGGCCGGACCGTGATTGGCGATCCAGAAGCGGCCGTCCCAAATGCCATCCGCGCCCGAAGCCAGCACAAGCGGTTGGATACCGCGGCTTTCGCGCATGAGATAAAGCCCGTCCCGGCGCAGGTCGAAAACAACCCCGCCCGCCGTCCGCCGTCCCGGCTCCCCCTCGCCGATGAAATCCAGGATGCGGCGCATCCGTTCGCGTCCCGGCCCGTAGGGCCCACCGCCGAATACGGCGGCCAGATAGGAGAGCGCATAAGAGAGCACGACCTCGTCGGCAGCCAGCGCATCGCGGCTGATGACGCAAAGCACGCCCGCATGGACTGTTGCGTATCTCTCCAGCCACGCAGCCGCATCCGTCGAAAGTGCCGCGCGTGCCGCACCGCTGTCCTGCGCCAAAGACGGCGCGGCATCTTGCGCCAGGCGTTTGCGCGTGCGCACGCGCTCGTAACGGACATCCTCATTGCTCGGATCGTCCAGCCAGGAGATGCCCCGCTGCGTAAGAAAAGCCCGAATATCCGCCCGCCGACAGGCGAGAAATGGCCTGACGATCCAGAGGCGCCGATCGAAGAGTATGGCGTCGGCAATGCCGGTGCCGGCAGTGCCCTCCCCTTCGTTCAAACGTGCTGCGCGCATGGCCAATGTTTCGCGTTGGTCATCAAGCGTGTGGGCGGTAACGACAACATTGGCAGAGAGTTCCGCGGCGATATCGGCAAGCAGCCCATAACGAGCTTCGCGCGCGGCCGCCATGATACCACTCTTCGGCTTCTCGCCCTCCCAGCGACGAACGACATGGGGCACGCCCAGGGATGCGCAGAGAGCGGCTACATCGCGCGCTTCATCAGCGGATCCCGACCGCAAATCATGATCGATCGTGGCGGCGGAAAGGGCGATGTTTGAACTCGGAAAGGATTTCAACTGCTCGGCAAGAGCAACCAGAAGGCCGATGGAATCGCTGCCGCCGGAAATGGCGACCAGAATATGGGCAGGCTTGAAAAGGGAATGAATAAAATCGGCCGCTGCAGCGTCTGGCATTTGGGCTGTGGCAGCACCAGTCACAGCGTCACCGGACATCTCGATCAGCAGGCAAGACGCTTTTGTTCGCTGGCTACCTTTGTGGTAACGGCCTTCGAAGCCTTCGGATAGCGCTTGGTCACTTCGCGAAGCGTAGCGCAGGCCGTATCCTTGTTGTCGAGGGCAGCAAGCGACATTCCGAGCTTCAGGAGCATTTCCGGCGCCTTTTCCGAGGTGCTGTATTTCTGATGCGCGTTCAGGAAGGTCTTGGCCGCATCATTGTATTTACCCTGCGAATAAAGTGCTTCACCAAGCCAGAAGTTGGCATCGGCCGCGCGAGCGCTGTTCGGGTAGCTGTCGATATACTGGCGGAATTCCTGTTCGGCGACGCTGTAGTCGCCGGACAGAACATGGCCATAGGCCGATTTATACTGATCGCCTTCGCTGCCGCCGAGCGAGGCCGTCTGCGTTCCAGAGCCCGCAGCCGGCGCAGCGCCCGAACCGTTATTGGCGCGCGTCGCCGTCGAGCCAACCTGCTTGCCACTCTGATCGAACTGGATCGAACCGAGTTGGCTCGGCGGCTTGCCGGAACCGCCACCCTGCTGCGCGGTATTCGGCGCATCGCCGCCTTGCGAATCGCTGATGACGCCGGCGATATCGTCCTGTTGCTGACCGCCGCCCGCGCCCTGGGCCGGGACATCGGCTTCGCTCTTCTTCATCGAGCCGCCAGTGCCGGTGCCAGTTCCAGAGCCGGTCGCACCGCCAGCGCCCCCGCCGCCACGCTTTTCAAGCTGCTGGAAACGGAATTCATTGTCTTCCTGCGTCTTGCGGATCTGTTCCTGCATCTGCAGCAACTGATAGCTCATTTCCTCGACGCGGCCGTTTAACTGGCGCATCTGGTCTTCAAGCTGCTGCAAGCGGACTTCGGCATCGCTGTTTTGGACGTTGATGACAGGTGCCTGCCCGATCTGCCTCTGGGGAGCCGCATTGTTCGGAACAGCCTGTTCCGTGGCATTGCGACCGCCTAAATGAAGCCCGAACAGCGATAAGGCAGAGGCGTCACGCTCACTACCGGCGACGGCGGCGAGACAAAGTAAGCTCGCCACGACAAGTTTTCTCATACGGATCATCCTGCCCATTGATTCTTCGCACCCCAGGGCGCGAACAGGAGATTTTTACAATTAATCTCAAAAAGCAACGGAGTTCGGCTAAAGTGTGGTCAAAAAAGTAAAGGCGGTCGCAAGGACCGCCTTTGTGAATTTCGAACGGAATTTCCGCCTATCAGGAACCGGCGCCATTGAGCACGGTGACGGCGCGGCGGTTCTGCGACCAGCAGGAAATATCGTCGCAGGTGGCGACCGGACGTTCCTTGCCGTAGGAGATCGTCTTCATGCGCTGAGCCGGAACGCCGCGCGAAGCGAGATAGTCCTTGGTAGCCGCAGCACGGCGAGCACCGAGAGCCAGGTTATATTCGCGCGTGCCGCGTTCGTCGGCATGGCCTTCGACGGTGATTGCATACTTCGGATAGCGGGCGAGCCACTGAGCCTGACGATCGAGCGTCTGGGAAGCGTCGGCGCGGATCGACGAGCTGTCGGTATCAAAGAAGATGCGATCGCCAACATTGACAGTGAAATCCTGCGGCGAGCCCGGAGCGGCATTGCCGGCGCCATTGAGGCCAAGGCCGTTGGCATCGTTCGGCAAGCCCTTTTTGGATGCGCAGCCGGCAAGCGAAAGGCCGACGAAAAGTGCGATCATGATCGGGTTGCGGGCGAGGTTTTGCATGTGGCCAACGGCCGGGTTTGCGATGCGGCTCATGGCCGGTCTCTCCTTACATCTCTCTATTAAGGTTGCCAGACTGTAACCGGGTTCGGTTAATCCGATTCCAACAAATATGGTTAATGATGTCCTAAAGTTGTCCCGAAGTGGTCCACTCACAGGACTTTGCGGCGACAAAGTGACGCTTGAGCGGATCAGCGATTCTTAAGGCCGCCACCCGCTCAAACTGTTTTCTTTGCATGATCTTATCCGGAACGGCTTAGCGCTTTGCGCTGCACCAACCGTCAGTTCACGATCATGCCTGGCCCGCCCTACTCGAGGAGCGGCGACCAGGCCGGGTCCGAGGCGAAGCCCGGGGTCGGGATCTTCTGTTCGTTATAACCCGTCAGATCGATCGAAAAGAGCTGCGGCCCGCTGGAGCCCTGCGCTTCGCGGAAGAACATGATGACGCGGCCATTCGGGGCCCAGGTCGGACCTTCATTATGGAAGCCTGTGGTCAGCAGACGCTCGCCCGAACCATCCGTCTTCATGACACCGATGGAGAATGTCTGGCCGGACTGCTTGGTGAAGGCAATGAGATCGCCACGCGGCGACCAGACCGGCGTCGAATAGGCGCCGTCGCCGAAGGAAATACGGCGCTGGTTGGAACCATCAGCATTCATCACATAGATCTGCTGCTTGCCGCCGCGGTCGCTTTCGAAAGCGATCTGCGTGCCGTCAGGCGAATAGGATGGCGACGTGTCGATGGCAGCCGTCGACGTCAGGCGGGTCGTCGTGCGCGAGCGCAGGTCCATCGTGTAGATGTTGGCGTTACCTTCCTGCTGCAGGCTCATGATCACCCGCTGGCCATCCGGCGAGAAGCGCGGCGAAAAGGTCATGCCAGGAAAGTTGCCGACCAGCTCACGCTGGCCCGTCTGCAGTTGCAGCAGATAAACGCGCGGTTGCTGATTGGCGAAGGACATGTAGGTCACTTCCTGCCGGTTCGGCGAGAAGCGCGGCGTCAGCACGAGGTCGCTGCCGTCCGTCAGCATGCGGGCATTGGCGCCGTCCTGGTCCATGATGCCGAGCTGCGTCTTGCGGGCAGTCTTCGGGCCGCTTTCGGCGACGAACACGACACGGGTGTCGAAATAGCCCTTCTCGCCCGTGATCTTCTCATAGATCGCGTCGGCGATGATGTGGGCGACGCGGCGCCAATTGTCCGGCTGCGCATAGAACTGCTGGCCGATCATCTGCTGGCTGCCAAAAGTATCCCACAGGCGGAACTCGGCGCGAAGGCGGCCGCCCTCCTGCGTCACCCGGCCGGTCACCAGCGCCTGAGCATTGATCGCCGTCCAGTCCTGGAAGCGCGGCGTCGAGTCGGGATTGCTGATTTTCTCGATGAAGGCCTGCTTGTTGACCGGCGCGAACAGGCCGGACCGCTGCAGGTCGGCAGCGATCACGCCCGAGATCTGAGCGCCCAAACCATCATTCGACAAAAGGTCGGTGATGGCGATCGGCATGGGCTGGACGTTGCCCTTGTTGATATTGAGTTCGACCACAGCATAGGCTGGAGTGGCGAGGGCTGCCGTCAGGCCTGCCAGCACCAGCAGGAGACGAACGAGGGATTTTCTGATCATATGTGCCAAGCCTTTCAGCATTAAAGCGCCATGTCGCTTGGTGTGAAGTTCAGGATGACTTCCACCGAGCTAGTTTCATTGTCGAATTGAGTCTGCGGCAAGTTCTTGAAAGGTGCCGCCCTGAGGACAGCGCGCAGAGCGCTTGCCGCAGCAGCAATCTGTGTCTGTTTGGGGCCGCCTCTTGTCGTGAGGTACGGCTCGCCCACGATCTGCCCAGTGCGATCGAGCCTGAGGCGAACCCGAACGTGGACATTTTTTATGCCGGGCAGCCCCGGTACGAGGTTCCAGTTCTCCGCGACTTTCTCGCAAATACTGTCCTCAGCCGCACGCCCAAGCTGATGCACGCCAGCGGCTTTCGCAGGCTCGGCTAACACGGAACCTGCTAGCATGATCCCAAGAGCCATAAGCAAGCTCAGGGCGAAACGAGGACAGTGGTTCGTCATCACATCCCCATATCCGCTGCACTGAAATTGACGACGACTTCCTGCCAGTCGTCATACTTGTCCGGCGGCAAAATTTTCAGGTAATCCACCTGCGCCCGCTGCACGGCACGCACCGCAGCGAGCTGCATGGCGGACTGCGTCGAAGCCGGTCCGCCACTCGCCGTCGCCTCCGGTTCACCGACAATCTGCCCAGACTTATCGAGCCTGAAATGCACCTTGATCCGTACATCCCCGGTACCTTCGAGGCCAGGCATCAAGTTCCAGTATTTGGCGATCAAATCACGCAGCCCATCCTGCTGGCTCTGGCTAAGCTTGCCTCCACCGAGCGATTTCATGCCGCCGCGCGAGGCGACCTGGGTATCGGCGCCGGCGGAAGCCTGTTTGGACGAACGCGCCCCGCCACCCTTCGACGATGTATTGTTCAGTAAGCTGTTGATCTGGTCAGCGAGACCATCGTCCAGACCTTTATCGGCGCCCTTGGGAGTCGAGCGCTTCTTGTCGCTGTCCTTCTGGCCGTCATCGGTCGAGGTATTCTTGCTCGTGCTCTGAGTGGTCGTCTTGTCCGTTGGCTTGGTCGCCGGCTTGGCGTCCGCCACCTGTTGAGGCTTCGCAACGGGTTTCTGCTCCGGCTTCGGATCGGGCTTTGTCTCCACGGTCTTCGGCGGCTGCACTGGCTGCGGCTTTACGTCGGGCACGGGGACCTTGTCCGCCGGCGGCTGAGCAGCCTGCTCGGTCGGGTTTTCGGTCACCGGCTTCGGATCAGCCTTTTGCGGTGTAGGGGTCGGAGTCGGCGTGGGTGTTGGGGTCGGTGCAGGCGTGACCTCGCTCTTCTGCGGGGTCGGCTCCGTTTTCTGCGGCGTCGGCGTTGGAGTGGGCGTCACGTCCGGCTTCTGCTGCGGAATGGCTGCCACTTCCTTCGGCGCGGCTTCCGTATCCTGCTGCTCGATCGTCTTGACGTCATTCGGCCGCGGATCGTTCTGCGGAACAGGCGTATCCACCTTCTTCGGTGCTAATGCCGCTGTGTCGCTCTCCGGCCGTTGAGTTGGCACGACGGGATTCTTGATATCGACGTTGTTTTCGCCAACATTCTGAGCGTTGGCGACCTGATCCTGCTTAGTCGTCTGCTTCCGCGAGACGTGATCCGTAACCGGCGCCTTCTTCTCGCCCTGCTGCATTTGATCAGCGGTGACGATATCGACATCCATCGCCGTGCTTTCCGGCGTCTCCAGAGGCGCAGGCGCACTCAGCGTCAACATGGCGCCAATCAGCACCAAGATGTGAATGACCGCAGATGTGGCGATGCTACGCTTCATGTCGATCCGTCAGTGGTCCGTTATCTGCTGCGTAACCAGGCCGATATTCTTGTAACCAGCCTCCTGAATGCGCGACATCACGTCGGCGATGACGCCATAGGGCGCTTTCCCGTCGCCGCGCACGAAAATGCGTTCGTTGTAGCCAGTGGTGGCGATCGCCTTCAGCTTGGCGGCGATGTCGGCCGCGTCGATCTGCGTTTCCTGCAGGAAGACCTGGCCGTCCTGCTTGATGGAAATGGTGATCGGCTGGGTCTGGGCGTTCAAGGCGCCAGCCTGCGTTTGCGGCAGGTCGATCGGCACGCCAGACGTCATCATCGGTGCGGCCACCATGAAGATGATCAGCAGCACGAGCATGACGTCGACCAGCGGCGTCACGTTGATATCGGCGATCGGACCGCCCCGGCCACCGCCGCGACGCCCGCCCCGGCGGCCACCGCCGCCACCTTTGCCTCCAACAGACATTGCCATGTGATTTACTCCGGTTCCGTCTGCGATTTACTGCGCTGCCTGACGCGGCTGCAGCTTCTCATCGATTTGGCGCGACAGGATGGCGGAGAATTCGTCCGCAAAACCTTCCATGCGCCCCGACAGCTTGCCGGCATCGGCCGAGAACTTGTTGTAGGCAATAACCGCCGGGATAGCAGCGACGAGGCCGATCGCGGTCGCGAGCAAGGCTTCGGCGATACCGGGAGCGACGACCGCGAGGTTCGTCGACTTCGAGCCGGCGATCGCCTGGAACGAGGTCATGATACCGACGACGGTGCCGAACAGACCGATGAACGGACCGGCCGAACCGATGGTCGCAAGCGAGCCGAGGCGAGCGACCAGATGTTCCGATTCACGCGCCAGCGTGACGTCCATGGCGCGATCGATACGCATCTGCAGGCCGATCGGCGAACGTGCGCCGCGCTCGAACGACTTCTTCCATTCGCGCATGGCGGCGACGAAGATGGCGCTGAGTCCTGTATTGGTACGCTCCGAAAGGGTGCGATAGAGTTCCTCGAGCGACTGGCCCGACCAGAAGACCTGTTCGAAATGATCGAACTGCCGGCGTGCCCGAGCGTAGCTCAGATACTTGTCGATGACGATCGCCCAGGTCCATACGGATGCCGCGAGCAGTCCGAGCATCACGAGCTTGACCACCAAGCCCGCCTGCATGAAAAGCGACCAGAGAGTGATGTCCGGTGTGGTGGCCGCTGCCAATGCTACTTGTTCCATTGATCCAAAATCCCCGAATCCAAACGCCCGGCGCTAGACCGGGCGGCTAAAAGTGATCTCACAAGAAATGTTTGGCAGCCGCCGCTGAACGCCCTGGTCAAAGCTTTCCAAGCTTACAACTGCCTTCTTGCCGTCAAATTTGGTCAAAGGAAGGCGTGCGCCGCACAAACTCCGACAAGGGCAGTAAGACACTATTATGGTTAAAAGAATGTTAGCGTCGGAGCATGAAAGATTGGACGGTGACGAAGGTTATTCTGTCTCCTGGAAAGAACGGACCGGGCGAAACCGGCGGCGGGCACAAAACAAATCTTGCGCGCGGAAATTCCTTCACACAAAAGTCAAGTTTTAGCAAGGAGACTTTTCGGACCGCGATATTGCCGTGCGCGGCTGCCTGCCAGCCGCGCTAGCAGCCCGCGTCGCGACGTTAAACCGCAGCCTCGGACGCCACCAGCATCTGCGCAGCCAACTTTTCCGGTAACCGCCGCGGTTTTCCCTTGGCGTTGATCACGGCGATAATGACCTTGGCCGAGATCAGCAGCGTCTCGCCGCGGCGGATTTCCTGGGACAGCACCATCTTGGCGCCGCCGGCCTTCTCGGTCGTCGTGCGAATCACCAGCAGATCGTCCATTCGCGCCGGTCCCTTGAAGTCGATCTCCATGCGGTGAACGACGAAAACCAGCCCTTCCTCATCGGCATTCAGAAGCTCGCGCTGTTCCACGCCGAGGCAGCGCAGGTAGTCCGTGCGGCCTCGTTCGAGGAAGTGGAGGTAGCGCGCGTGATAGACGAGGCCGGAAAAATCCGTATCTTCGTAATAGACTCGCTGCACCAGCCGGTGGCCACCGGCTTCCAGTTCCCCGGCAATCAGAAAGGGGCTGTTCATCGTCGCCGCATCTCCAAAAAATCTGGGGACCCTCTTTGGCCGAACTTCTGCCATCAAGCAAGCTTTGAACGATTGTCATAAATACTGACTATCCGGGATAGGCCGGATAGCGGTCGACGCAGAAGGAAACGATCTCATGAAAATAGCGGTTATGGGCGGCGACGGTTTTATTGGTTGGCCAACCTCGCTGCATCTCTCCGACGCAGGTCATGAGATCCATATTCTCGACAATCTCTCCCGCCGATGGATCGATACGGAACTCGGCGTCCAGTCGCTGACGCCGATGGATTCGATCCAGGAGCGCACCCGCATCTGGCACGCCGAGACCGGCCGCCGCATCCATTTCAACCTCATCGATCTCGCCAAGGATTATGAGCTTTTGAAAAAGTGGCTGGCCGAGCATCGCCCGGATGCAATCGTGCACTTCGCCGAACAGCGGGCCGCGCCCTATTCGATGAAGAGCGACCGCCACAAGAACTACACGGTCAACAACAATGTCAGCGCCACGCATAATCTCCTGAACGCGCTGGTGGAGCTCAACCTCGACGCCCATCTCGTCCACCTCGGCACCATGGGCGTCTACGGCTATTCGACGGTCGGCGCCGCCATTCCGGAAGGCTACCTGCCCGTCGGCATCGAGACCGCCGATGGTCGAACGGTTAATCAGGATATTCTCTATCCGGCCAATCCAGGCTCGATCTATCATATGACCAAGTGCCTGGATCAGCTCCTCTTCCAGTTCTATGCCAAGAACGACGGCCTCAGAATCACCGACCTGCATCAGGGCATCGTCTGGGGCACGCACACGGAGCAGACCCGCCGCCATGAGCAGATCATCAACCGTTTCGACTATGACGGCGATTACGGCACGGTGCTGAACCGCTTCCTCATCCAGGCGGCGATCGGCTATCCGCTGACCGTCCACGGCACCGGCGGGCAGACCCGCGCCTTCATCCACATCCAGGATTCCGTGCGCTGCATTGAGCTGGCGCTGAAGAACCCGCCGCCGCGCAACGCCCGCGTCGAGATCTTCAACCAGATGACGGAGACGCATCGGGTCCGCGATCTCGCGGAGATGATCGCCAAGTTGAGCGGTGCGGAAATCATTCGTCTGCCCAATCCTCGCAAGGAAGCGCCGGAGAACGACCTGATCGTCAAGAACGACAAGTTCCTCGATCTCGGTCTCGCGCCAATCACCCTGCAAGCGGGTCTTTTGAGCGAAATCGTCGATGTCGCCAGGAAATATGCCTATCGCGTCGATCGCTCCCGCGTCCCGGCCGTTTCCGCCTGGACGAAGGATCTCGCGGCGACCATCAACCACGATCCCGAAGGTAAGCGATTGAAATCGGTCTCATGATGTTCGGAAGCGAAATGCTGCAGGGAGTGCGGCCACGCTCCAGCCCTCGGGCGCGGCAAGCCTTTGTCACGCTCGTCACCAATGCCGATTACGCCATGGGCGCAAAGGCGTTGATGCACTCGATTTCGTGCACCAACACCAAAGCGGATATGGTCGTGCTGCACACGGCAGGCGTCGACGAAAGCGATCTTGTGCCGCTGGAGGAACTCGGCTGCCGGTTGGTGGACGTGGAACATCTGCCGCTCTCCGACGAATTCAACGAGCGCCACGCGCGCGGCAATCTCCACGCCAACGCCCCCTTCACCAAAGGCCGCAAGCCGTCCTTTCACTCGCCGCTCGATAATTTCTGCAAGCTCAGGCTCTGGCAGCTCATCGATTACGACACCTGCGTCTTCATCGATGCGGATGCGCTGGTGCTGAAGAATGTCGACAAGCTCTTCGACTATCCGGAATTTTCCGCCGCACCCAATGTTTATGAAAGCCTTGCGGATTTTCATCGAATGAATTCCGGCGTCTTCGTCGCCAAGCCTTCGCTTGCGACCTTCAAGGACATGCTGAAGCTGCTTGACCGTCCCGACGTTTTCTGGCGACGCACCGACCAGACCTTTCTTGAGACATTCTTCTCGGATTGGCACGGCCTGCCGGTCTTCATGAACATGCTGCAATATGTATGGTTCACCATGCCCGCGCTTTGGGACTGGAACAGCATTTCGATCCTGCACTACCAGTATGAGAAGCCTTGGGAGAAGAACCATCCGAAGGCTGATCAACTGAAGCCTCTGATCGATTTGTGGCACCATTTCCATGCCGGGCGCGACGTGCCTGACATAGCCGCATTCGCCAATCCGAAAGCAGCAGCATGAAAGTTCTGGTCTCGGGCGGAACAGGTCTCGTCGGTCGCTATATCGTCGAGGAACTGCTGGCCGCCGGATATCGAGTTGCCGTCGGCGGCCGCAATGCGCCGGAACCCGGCTTTTTCTCGCAGCCCGTCGCCTTCGTGCCGCTTCGCCTCGACCCTTCAGGCGACCAGAGCAACGTCTTCGACGATGCCTATTTCTTCGTGCACACGGCCTTCGCGCATGTCCCCGGTAAGTATCGCGGCGGCGAAGGCGATGACCCAGAGAGCTTTCGCCGGCTCAACCGGGATGGCACCATAAAGCTGTTCGAGACTGCGAAACGTGCCGGCATCCGCCGCTGCATTTTTCTCTCGTCGCGCGCCGTCTATGGCGACCGGCTGGCCGGCGAGACGCTGATGGAGGACATGATCCCGACGCCGAACACGCTCTATGGCGAAGTAAAGCGCGATGCCGAGCACGCTCTCTTCTCCCTATCCGCTCCCGGTTTTGCCACCGCAAGCCTAAGAGCGACAGGCGTCTATGGCGATCTCCGCCCGAACAAATGGGATGATCTTTTTGCGGATTATCTTGCGGGAAAGCCGGTTTCCTCCCGCGCGGGAACCGAGGTCCACGGCCGGGACGTCGGCCGCGCCGCCCGCCTTCTGCTGGAGACCGAGACCAGCCGCATCAACGGCGAGGCCTTCAACCTTTCGGATATTCTCACCGACACGCATGAGATCCTGTCGCAGTTGCAGCGGGCAACCGGCTGTCCGCACCCCCTGCCCGCACCCGCGCCACAGGGCGTCGTCAGCGTAATGGATATGTCGAAAATCCGTGCGCTTGGCTGGCGCGGCGGTGGGCCGGCTTTGCTGGAAGAGGCGATTGCGAGATTGGCGATGCCGCTACGCCCTGCGACGTTCAGCGCATCAGCATTGTCTCGTCCCAGCTAAGCGCCGCCAATTCCTCACCCCGGAACCTCGCGTCGTCGGCAACGATGAATTCATCCAGTTGCGGTGGAGCGACGCTGCTGCCGGCGAGCATGGCATGCACCTGCCCCCGATGATGGGTCTGGTGCTGGAAAAGATGACTCAGCACATCCTCCGCACGCTCTCTTTGGATGCGATTGCCGCGATGCAGGTCGATCACCCGCACCAGCGCCTCGGGATTCAGATGTTCACACAGAGCTACGAGCCGCCGGTCGACTTTGTCTTGCTCCACCGACAATGCATCCAGCGTGTCGAACGGCTCCTCGATGTCGAACGCCTTAAGACCGAGCGTGCCGCCTTCCAGCGCATCGACATAAAACCAGTCGACCGTGAGAATATGGTTAAGCGTCGACTTGATCGACGGAAAGAAACTCACCCGCCTGGCCTCGAACTCACCGGGCTGAAGGGCCGCACAGGCCCGATACAATCGGGTATTCGCCAGGGCGTTATTGTAAGCGAGCTTGCGGAATACGCGGATCGGATCGAAACCGGACATACTTTGCACTCCCTTCTCTACGCTTTGTCGAGATCACCGTCCCGCCAAACCAGATGGCGCGCAGTCTGTGGCAGGCTTTCGATCTCGTCGGCGATGAAATAGGGCGGAATATCCAGTGCAACCAGCGCCTCGCGCGTGGCCGGCACCCATTTGAATTCGAGATGATCGTCGCCGTCTTTGAGGCGATGAACGATCTCCTCGGGATGGAACGGGAAACTCCGGGGGATATCCATCAGATAATAGAGTCCCAGCTCGTGCCAGTTACGCCGTTCGTAGCGAAAGAAATTCTCCACCATCCAGAGCAGCCGGCCGACCACCACCTCGACGCCCAGCTCTTCGATCATCTCCCGCCGCAACGTCTCCTCCGACGTCTCGCCGATTTCCGCGCGGCCGCCCGGAAAGGTCCAGAACGGTTCATGCACGGCGCGATGGACGAGCACATGCCCCTCACGAAAACCGAGGCCGGCAACACGCATCTGATATCGCGCGTGACCGGCGTTCAACCTGATGATCTTGCGTTTCGACATCGTCCTATCCCAGATCGATCACAACGATTTCCGGCGGCACGCCGACACGAACCGGTGCGACCGAACAGCCGAGGCCACCGGAGACGATGATATGCCGGTCCTCCTCGACGATATGGCCATATACATATCGGTCGCCATAGCGCGACGGCAGATAGGGCGACCAGCCGAAAACCCTGACCTGCCCGCCATGCGTATGGCCGGACAATGTCAGCGACACGCGCGACGGTACGGTTGGGAAGATATCGGGCTCGTGCGCAAGGAGGATGACCGGCGCATCGTCATTCACCTGCGCCAGCGTGCCGTCGAGATCATCGAGCCCTTCCGTGAACTGACGCTTCCAGCGGACGCTCCGGCGCAGGGCAAGCTGATCTTCGACACCCGCAAGCCAAAAGCCATGTCCATCCTTTTCCAAGCGAACCGATCGATTGGAATAAACCGGAATTCCGACATCGACCAACGCCTTGTGACTGAATGTCGGGCCATGGCCGTTCTTCTGCGCAGTAGCATCGTGCCACCAGTCATGATTGCCGACGATCGCGTGAACGCCGAGCGGCGCCTTCAGGGCTGCAAGCTCCGCCGCCCATACGCCATGATCGACATGGCCAGTTACGAAATCTGTTCCCGATGTGTAATCGCCCAGGAGAACGATGATATCGCCACCGAGATCGTTGGCGCGGGCGCAGATGGATGCGATGCGATCGGCCGTCATCCACGGCCTGCACGCATGAAAATCGGCAAGCGCCACGATCCTTAGCTTCAGCCCCGGCGTCCAGGCTGGGGGAGTCAACTGGTAACGGGTTGTGCTCAAACGCACCACGGGCTCGTATCCGAAAGCATAGCCACCGAGTGTCAGCAACCCGACGATACTACTGCCGAAAAGCTTCAGAAACCCGCGTCGGCCAATCACTCGCCTTCCTCCTGGAACAGCCTGAACTGCGCTGCCTCCAGGTCCTTCGGCGGCTGCATCCCGAGATGCCGCCAAGCGATCGCCGTCAGCACGCGGCCGCGCGGCGTGCGTTGAATGAAGCCCTGCTGAATCATATAGGGCTCGATGATATCCTCAATCGCATCACGCGGTTCGGAGAGGCCTGCGGCGATGGTTTCGATACCGACCGGGCCGCCGCCGAAATTCACCGCGATCATGTTGAGATAGCGCTTGTCGAGCTGATCGAAACCGACATTGTCGACCAGCAGCCGGGTCAATGCCTCATCGGCGATCTCACGGGTCACAGCCTCGGCCTTCGCCACTTCGGCAAAATCACGCACTCGGCGCAGCAGGCGGCCGGCGATGCGCGGCGTGCCGCGGGCGCGCCGGGCAATCTCGCGCGCGCCTTCTTCAGTCATGCCGAGCCCCATTAGCCGCGCCCCGCGCCGCACGATCAGCTCCAACTCCTCGACGGTATAGAAGCTCAGGCGAACCGGAATGCCGAAACGGTCACGCAGCGGCGTCGTCAACAGGCCGAGACGGGTGGTAGCGGCAACCAGCGTGAATTTGGCGAGGTCGATCTTCACCGACCGCGCCGCCGGGCCTTCGCCGATAATCAAGTCAAGCTGGAAATCCTCCATGGCCGGATAGAGGATTTCTTCCACGGCCGGGTTGAGGCGATGGATTTCATCGATGAAGAGCACATCGCGCTCTTCGAGATTGGTCAGAAGTGCCGCAAGATCGCCGGCCTTGGCGATAACCGGACCGGACGTCGAGCGGAAATTGACGCCAAGCTCCTTCGCCATGATCTGCGCCAGTGTCGTCTTGCCGAGACCGGGTGGACCGACGAACAAGACGTGATCCAGCGCCTCTCCTCGCCCCTTCGCCGCCTCGATGAACACCTTGAGATTGGCACGCGCCTCCGCCTGGCCGGTGAACTCGTCCAGCGACTGCGGCCTCAGCGTCACATCCAGGTCTTCGCCCCGCTTTTCCGGCGATATCAGGCGTGCGGCTTCGCTCATGTCAGAAATTCCATTCCGGGTATGCGTTTCGCGGCTTTTTCATCGAAGGTTACGGTTTTGGCGCAGCCATTACGAGCTGCAATATGGGCCACAACATGATCCGACAGATCGAAATTCAACGGTGCATCGTCCGCTATAAGTTCATCAATGTAGTATTCATCTTCGAAGATCAGTTCTTCCGCCGCCAGCAATTGACGAAAGGCCGCGGCAATCACCTCATTGCCGTATTTATATCTTCGCCGGAGCACCCAGCAAACCTCCGCGAAAACGAGCAAGGAAATGAACGCCGGATCGGCCATTGAACGCTGATTGATGAAGCGCCTCGCAACCTCGAGCTGAGCGGGATCGTCTGCCAAGATAAATCTAAGTAGAACGTTGGTGTCGATGCCAATCATCTTTTATTCTCTGATCCTTTTCCTCAAGATATTCGCCGATTGCCTCGTCGATATCCTCAAGTGACAAGGGCGGCCGGTTGGGATCGTGCAGAAGGCCAGCCAAATCCGCAGCCTTCTTGTTCTTGGCGCGTAGGTAGATCTTGTCGCCATGCATGATGAAGCGGATTTTATCGCCGGGTTTGAGTTTCAGCTTCTCGCGAATCTCGACCGGGATCGTGGTTTGCCCTTTGGAGGTTACCGTAGCATCGTAAATGGTCATGGCTCGTCTCCTTACATTTTTATCTTAGCAAGGAATATTCAGGAAAGAAAGGAATTACCGGGACAGTTCCTTCAATCCCAGCCTGATCAGCTTGGCACTATCTGCCCCCTCGCCCGCCGACTTCATCGCGGCCGCGACTGCGTTCGCGGCCTGATCGCGGGAGTAACCGAGATTGGTAAGCGCGGAAACGGCATCGGCGACCGGAGCGGAAGCGACGCCCTCACCCAATTCCTGCTTGAGGCCGATATTGATCGCCTCGCCCGCAAAAGCCGGCGCCTTGTTCTTCAACTCAGTGACGATGCGCATTGCCACCTTCGGCCCGACACCCGGCGCACGGGACACGGCGCTGCGATCCTGCAGCGCGATCGCGTTGGCAAGCTCCGCCGGCGTCAGCGTCGACAACAGCGCCAGCGCCACCTTCGCGCCAATGCCCTGCACGGTCTGCAGAAGATTGAACCACTCCCGCTCCAACACCGACGTAAACCCGAAAAGGCGAATCTGGTCCTCGCGGACATAGGTTTCGATGAAGAGAACGCAGGCTTCCCCCACGGAGCCAAGCTTCGACAGCGTGCGCGCCGAGCAATAGGCGACGTAGCAGACACCATGTACATCCACGAGCGCATAGTCCTCGCCGATCTCTTCGATTGTGCCTTTCAACTTGCCGATCATGAATGATGTCCGTCAGGGATGGGTTTCGGGGAGATGAGGTCAAGTGAAGGAAAGTAGGAGCGGTAACGAAAACAAACTACCCCGCCAGTGCCGCCTGACGCATCCGGCTGGCACCGCGATTGTGGGCATGGCAGATGGCGATGGCCAGCGCGTCGGCGGCGTCGTTTCCCTTGAACTCTACTTTCGGCATCAAGATCTTCAGCATCATATGGATCTGCTGCTTCTCGCCATGCCCCACGCCAATCACCGCCTTCTTGACGGCGTTCGGCGCATATTCCGCAACCTGCAGTCCGGCGCGCGCCGGCACCAACATGGCGATCCCGCGCGCCTGACCGAGCTTGAGCGTCGCCACCGCGTCCTTATTGACGAAGGTCTGTTCGACGGCGGCTTCATCCGGCTTGTAGCTGTGGACGATATCGGCAAGCCCGTCATGAAGCTGGCATAGGCGCGACGCGAGATCCATCTCGCCATCCGATGTCACTGTTCCCGAGGCAACGAAACGCAGGGAATTGCCCAATGTGTCGATAATGCCCCAGCCGGTACGGCGCAGGCCGGGATCGATGCCGATGATTCGAATCATGTTCTGCATGCGTTAACCTATCTTTGGAGCAGCAGATGTGCCAGCAAAATGTGAACAAAACAAAAACAAACTCCCGACGCTATCGCCTTTCTGTAGTTCTGAAATCACGATGACGAAATTGCAGGGCGGGGTTTGGAATGGAGTGTCCGCGCTCCTACATGGAGAGAATTGCTCCTCCCCTTTCACCACGCAGGTTTCTTGCCATGGTCCCCTTTTCCATTCTCGATCTTTCGCCCGTTGCCGAGGGCAGCACCGTCAGCCAATCCTTCGAGAGCTCGAAGCGCATGGCGCAGAAGGCGGAAGCGCTTGGCTACACCAGGTTCTGGCTGGCCGAGCATCACGGCATGCCAGGCATCGCCAGCGCCGCGACCGCGGTCGTGATCGGCCATGTCGGAGCAGCGACTTCGCGTATCCGCATCGGCTCGGGCGGCGTCATGCTGCCGAACCATTCTCCGCTGGTAATCGCGGAGCAATTCGGCACGCTGGAAGCCCTGTTCCCGGGCCGCGTCGATCTCGGCCTCGGCCGCGCGCCGGGCACGGATATGCGCACCGCGCAGGCACTGCGCCGCAATCTCGATGCCGGCGCTCAGAGCTTTCCCAACGATATTGTCGAGCTGCAGCACCTATTCAGCCCGGCCGACGAGAACCAATCGATCCTTGCCGTGCCCGGCAACGGTGCCAAGGTGCCCATCTGGCTGCTCGGTTCAAGCCTCTACAGCGCCCATCTCGCCGCCATGCTCGGTCTGCCCTATGCCTTCGCCTCGCATTTTGCGCCGGAAGCGCTGCTCGACGCAGTCGCCATCTATCGCGACCGTTTCACGCCATCGGCAACGCTCGACAAGCCCTATGTGATGGTCGGCGTGATGGGTTCGGCCGCGGATACGGATGAAGAAGCGCAATATCACTTCACCTCGGCACAGCAGCAATTCGTCAACCTGCGCCGCAATGTCCGTGGCCCCTTCCCCCGTCCCCGCAAGGACATGGATGATTTCTGGACGCCGATGGAAAAGCTGAACGTCGAGCACACGCTGCGCTATGCCGTCGTCGGCTCACCCGCGACGGCGGAAGCCAAGCTTTCTCAGTTCATCAAGGATACGGAAGCGGACGAAGTGATCATCTCGATGCCGATCCACGACATCGAGGCGCGGCTGAGATCGGTGGAACTATTCGCGCAATTGCCGTCGTTCAAAAAGGCGGCCTGAAAAACAAAAGACCCCATTCTCCGTTAGGCAAAGCCTTGTGAGAATGGGGTCTATTTTTTTGGCAGAAGAAATTAGGCCGAAAGCTTGGCCAGAATCTCGTCGGAGACTTCGAAGTTCGAGTAGACGTTCTGCACGTCGTCATCATCTTCCAGGCTGTCGATGAGCTTCATCAGCGACTGTGCCTTTTCTTCGTCGACCGGCACATTGTTCTGGGCACGCCAGATCGCCTTGACGGTTTCGGCTTCGCCAAGCGTCGCTTCGAGCGCCTTGGCGACTTCGTTCATCGCTTCGAAACCGCAGATGATGGTGTGGCCTTCTTCGTCGCTCTCGACATCGTCGGCGCCGGCTTCGATGGCGGCTTCCATCACCTTATCGGCATCGCCGACCTCGGGCTTGTAGGTGATTTCGCCGACATGGTCGAAGGAGAAGGAGACGGAACCAGTTTCGCCGAGCGCGCCGCCAGCCTTGGTGAAGATCGAACGGACGTTCGACGCGGTGCGGTTGCGATTGTCGGTCAGAGCCTCGACGATGATCGCCGTGCCGCCCGGGCCGTAGCCCTCATAACGGACCGCATCGTAATTCTCGGTGTCCGCGCCGGAGGCTTTCTTGATGGCGCGATCGATATTGTCCTTCGGCATCGACTGCGCCTTGGCGTTCTGGATCGCCAGGCGCAAACTTGCGTTCATGCTCGGATCAGGCAGACCCGTTTTGGCGGCGACAGTGATTTCACGCGCCAGCTTGGAGAACATTTTCGAACGCACGGAGTCCTGACGGCCCTTGCGATGCATGATGTTTTTAAACTGTGAATGGCCAGCCATGGCACCCCTGTTCACGTCTTTTGTTGGGAATGGGCCGCCTTATAAGAGCGAAGTGGCTTTCATTCAAGCAAAAAGCCCGCGATGACGCCCCCGACAGGGCGCCCGGCAGCGATATCCTTCGAAGGTGTGCCCGGGCGGAGGGAGAGGGCCGCCCGGGCATCGTGCTGATCGGCTCAAAGCCCCTTCAGCACGTAAATCAGCGGCTTTCGCGGCAGCGTTTTCAGCGAAATCGTGGTGCTTGCGGTCGGCGCATAGGCTACGTCGAAATCCGGACCGAACATCGTCAGGAATTGCTGTATCGGCGGTCCCCAGCGATGCATGGGCAGAATGAGCGACGAACGCAGCCGCTTCACCACCCGGCTCATGCTATCCGCGCCCATGGTAAGGCCGCCATCGACCGGCACCATGACGACATCGAGCCGGCCGATCTCGGCATATTGCTTGTCGTTGAGCTCGAAATGCAGGTGGCCAAGATGGCCAATGCAAAGGCCCGCCACTTCGAAGATGAAGATCGAATTGCCGTTCGCCTCGACGCCTCCCGACAGGGAGCGGATATCGGTCACCACATTGCGGATCAGCGTATCGCCGACGGTCAAATTGATCTTCGCCGGCTCGCCGGGCGTATCGCTCCAGCCGTGCAGCACATATTTGATCGCCGGGTCCGGCGTCAGCGTGTAATGGCTCGGATGCGCCTTGTTCATCGTAACGACATCAGGCGTATGGGGCGGTGGGAAGACGCCGCTGAAATCAGTCGCGATCGACACGCCGCCGGGAGTCTCGATGAAGAGAGTGGCATGACCGAGGAAAGTGATTTTTACATCGCCGCCGACGGAATCGTTGGCCGGCGTCGGGGCTGAACCGGTAAAGCTGGCAAATGTCGCCTGCGGCAGCGACTGCGCGACGGCCTGACATTGGCTGACATGTGGGCGGGAAGGTCTCTCCTGGGCGTCTGCGACACTGCAACCTGCCACAGTGAGCAGGAAGATCACAGCGAAGACGGGAAATCGCAGCATCATGCCACCCTTTCAGCTCCACAGAGGGCGAAGGATGCGGCATGGCCTGAGGTACGTCCAGCGGCAATCCCGATCGGATTGCTCACAATCGCGTCATCGCCGCCGGGCGGTCAGCGGCTGGGCTAACGCCAGAATTCCGGAATGGTCTCGGCCAGGCGCGGTCCAATCCTGAGAGGCGCGATCTTTTCGGCAAGCCCCGTCGCATCCGATATCTCGACACCGACGCCGCAGATGGTGGCCGGGCCGGAAGCGGCCTCGAAACGACCCTTCGGCATCTTCGAAATGAAACGGTTGAGCGGCTCTTCCTTTTCCATGCCAAGCGACGAATCGTAATCGCCGCACATGCCGGCATCCGACATGTAGGCGGTGCCGCCGTTCAGGATCTGCGCGTCGGCAGTCGGCACATGCGTGTGCGTGCCGACGACGAAGCTGGCGCGGCCATCGACGAAATGGCCGAAACACTGCTTTTCGCTGGTCGCTTCGGCATGGAAATCGAACACGATGGCGTCCGCCTGCTCCTTCAGCGGGCAGGCATCGAGGATCGCTTCCGCCGACTTGAACGGATCGTCCAGTTCCGGATGCATGAAGACGCGGCCCATGATATTGGCAACGAGTACGCGGGCGCCATTGCGGGCATAATAGATGCCGGAACCACGACCGGGTGTGCCGGCAGGATAATTGGCGGGGCGCAGGAACTGATCATGGCGCTCGCAGAACACCACCGCTTCCTTCTGATCCCAGACGTGATTGCCCGTCGTCACCACATCGGCGCCGGCATTGATCGTTTCCAGAAAAATGTCCTCAGTGATGCCGAAGCCGCCGGCGGCGTTCTCGCCATTGACGATGACGAAGTCGAGCTTCAGATCGGAGATGAGGCCCGGCAGGCGATCCCAAACCGCAACCCGTCCGGTCTTGCCGACCATGTCACCTAAAAATAGCAGCCGCATTTCCTATCCAATCTCTACGGAGACGAAATTGAGTCCGCTCTCGGTCAAAATCGCGTCCAGGCGGACATCATGCGGCTCAGCCGGTACTGATGGCACTTCTTGGCAATCGAATGCAATGCCGATCAACCGTGGATTCAGCCCTTTTTGCTGCAATCGATCGATGGCGCGGTCGTAATAGCCCGCGCCGTAGCCAATACGATGGCCGGTATTGTCGAAAGCCGAAAGCGGCACCAGCATAATATGCGGGTCCAACACCGCAGCCTCTGGCCCCGGCCCTGCTGTGCCAAAGCCGCTGGAAACGAGCGGCGCACCCGCAACGAGTTCGCGAAAAACGATGGTGCGTTTGTCGAGGATGACCGGCACGCAGAGCCTTGCACCCCGCTCGCGCAGCCGCGCCATCAGCGGCCGTATATCCACTTCGGATCGGATCGGCAGGAAGCCGGATATGATCTCTCCGGGTTGAAACTCGATCGCATCGCCGGCATGCGCGAGCATCGCCAGCCCCTTTTCGATACGCTCATCGGGAGAAATGGCATCACGCGCTGCCAGGCGCTCGGTGCGATATAGGGTTTTCAGCTCTTTGGGGGTCATCGGGCTTTCGTGGATTTCGACAATATCACGAAAACATAATGAGCTGGCGGCCCATTGCAATGCGTGAACGCGACATGCGGTGATTGCATGCTCGCCAGTCGGACGTCAACCGTCCCGGCGCATCACCGAAATCCCGCCATCTCCATCGACATGCGCTCGAACATTCTCATAGTTCAGCAGCGTCGGATGATTGGTATCGACCGGATGGGAATGCGTCGCCGTAATCACCATGACGTCGGCGCCAGCGGATTCGCCCGCCCTGATGCCGGCCATCACGTCTTCGAAAACCAGGCAATCGGACGGTCGCAGACCGAGGCGCTCAGCGCCGAGAATGTAGCATTGCGGATCGGGCTTGCCGATCTTGACGTCTTCGGCGGTGACGATGAAGCGTGGAACCGGGATGCCGGCGGCGGCAAGGCGCGCCAGGGCAAGCCGATGTGGCGAGGAAGTGACGATCGCCCAGCGCTCCGGCGGCAGCGAGGCTAGGAATTCGATGGCACCCGGCAGAGGCACCACGCCTTCCACGTCGGCGATTTCCGCTTCCATGATCAACATCGACTCCGCTACCGGATCGACGCCCGGCAGGTTGAGCCGGCCGATCGTATCGACGCCGCGCGCACCGTGCATGGTCGGCATGAACGCCTCAACATCCAGCCCCTTGCCGCGCGCCCAATCCCCCCAGACACGCTCGGCGGCAGCGATCGAATTGATGATCGTGCCATCCATGTCGAACAGGAATCCGGAATAGCTTTTGTCAAAGGCGAAAGACGGTGCGGCGGACAAGGTTAGTCCCTTTCGGTTTGGCGGGATCAGTCGGCGAGCCAGGGCTCACTCACGATATCTCTGCTCCGACTACCGACAGCGGCGGCAAGAAGCAAATGAATGCTGGATGGCAGGTGGGAAAACGCCGGCTCACCGAGCTCTGGCATATCCATCATCGCGGCAGGATGCGCGACGGAGCAGACCGCCGCGCATAGCGCTATATTATTCGCCGAGCCGGCTCTTCAGACCGTCGATGATATGATTGGCCAGCGCCTCGTAGTCGTCATCGAAATGGTGGCCACCATCCATGGCGATGACTTCGGCGCCCGTGCCCTTTAGCGAAGGGCAGGCGACGTCCTCGTCGTCATCCTTGCCGTAGATGCATTGAACCGTCTTCGGATTGATAGACTTGAGATCGGCGAGGGGATCGCCGCCTTTGCCTTCGCTCTCGGCGCCGAGCCAGCCCATGACCGAGATCACATAGTCGACTTTGCGCGACAGCGACAGCAGCGACATCTGCACGATCTTGTCCTTATCCGCCTGCTTCAGGCGGTTGTAGCTCGCCGGCAGCACGTCGGCGCCGAAGGAATAGCCGATCAGCACCACATGCTTCACCTTGAAGCGCTTGGTGTAGTACTGGATCATGCGGGCGAGATCGTCGGCCGTCTGCTGCGGATCGCGCTCCGACCAGAAGTAGTGCAGTGAATCGACACCAACGACGGGGATGCCCTGGTCCTGCAGATAGCTGCCGACCTCTTTATCGATATCGCGCCAGCCGCCATCCCCGGAATAGACGATCGCCAGCGTGTCTTCCGTCGGCTTGGTGTTCATGACATCGACCGGCAGGCCGAGCGGCGACTTTTCACTGTCGATCGTCTTCATCAGATCCACCAGCCCGTCGCTCAGCGCCGCATAGGCGTCATCCTGGTCGGAATCAGTGACCTTGACGTCTGGATGCTCCTTCTGGATCTCCTCGACATGATCGCGTCCATCCTTGGGAGCCTTCGAGGTGAAGGTGGCAAGAATCGGGTTTGGCAGCGCGCCGTCTTGCAGGCCGAAGGACACCATGTCGCCATCGGTCTTCTTTTCGGCCGGCGTGCAAAGCTCCTGCTTCAGCGCGATGCCGAAGGTCGGATCGACAGCAAGCGTGCCGGCCACGGTGGCGTCGGGGGTCTGGGCGGCGATGGTCATCGCCATGGCGCCGCCGGCGCCGACACCGGCGATGACAGGCAATTCATAGGTGCTGTCGGCAAGGGAGCGCTGCACCTGCTGGCTCAGCGACTCCAGATCGGAGACCATGTAGATACAGCCGTCATTCTGGCTGACGTCATACTTGTTGAGCGACGCCAGGAAGGACGGATAGTCGATACCGATGACCAGGGTACCATTGGCGACGAGCTTGTCGGCAACGCCCTTTTCCTTGTCGCCCCAGCCGCTGGCGTCGGAGATCAGAACGACCTCGCTCGTCACCTTACCCTGCGGACGCATGATATGCGGCGGGGAGATCATGCCGAGATCGTATTTGGTGCCGTCCTCGTCCGCTTTCGCCGCGCCTGATGCCAGTAGGCCCGTTGTCAACATGAATGCGAAAGCGAATGACATTGCGTATTTCAAGATCATTTCCTCACGACCCCCTTAAGTCCGCCCCCGATGAGGAATGTGGCATCCATCAACGCGATCATTGGACTGACACCTCCCGAAACGGCTAGGTAACGTGGCTGCCATTCGGGATGAAATTTGGATTTGAAGGCACGAAGCCCTTTGAAATTGTAGTAGCGTTCGCCGTGTTCGAAGACAGTTCCGCCGACCCTGTCCCAAACCGGCGCCGATTCCCGCCTCGACATGCCCGATAGCGGCGCCATGCCGAGGTTAAAGCGCTGGAAGCCCTGCTCCTTCAGATACTCGAGAATCTGCACGAACAAAAAATCCATCGACCCCTTCGGCGCATCGGGCGAAAAGCGCATCAGATCGACGGAGCCCTCTTCTTTGGTCTCCGTCATCAGGATGTTTGCGAAAGCAACGATCTTACCATCCTTCTTCAACACGCCTACCGGCTGCGACACGACATAGTCGGGATCGAAAGCGCCAAGCGAAAAACCCTTTTCCTTGGCGTTGTGATCGGCAAGCCATGATTCCGAAACTTCGGCAAGCTGATCGATGACATCGGGCACATGCTGCGGCTCGATAACGGCAAATTCTAGTCCATCACGCACGGCACGGCTCGCCGTCTGGCGAAGATTGGCCCATTTGCCGCCCTTCAGCTCGAAATTCGCGAGATTGACCACCGCCAGCTCGCCGAGCTTGAAAGCACGCAAACCGGCATCGGCGCAATAGGACAAAAGTGTCGGCGATATCTGATAGAACACCGAACGACAGCCGGCCGAACGGGCAGCTTCGACGAAGCGCCAGACAAGCTCCGGCAGCGCGTGCCGAGGCCCGATCGGATCGAACAGCGCGATCCACGAACGGCCCTGCTTGCCATACATGATGAAAGCATCGCCCTTTTCGGAGAACATGATGCTTTTATCGCTCATGCGCACGAGATTGGCGTCGGCGACGCCTTGCTTGCGCACGATTTCAACGGCTCGTTCGACGGCATGGTCGGAAACCGGCTCCAGGCGCGCGGTAGCCGGCCGCAACAGGCTAAAGATCGCGATCGCAGATGACACGATGGAGATGCCGAGCACGGCACGAAGCCCGCGCGGCGCCTCTTCGGTAAATTCGAACTGCCACCAGAGCTGGTTGCTGTAATCCACGTCGCGATAGACGAAAAACAGGATGACAACGGCGCCGATGCAGATCACGGCGATTGCCGTCAACCATCCGCCCGTCAAAGCTTGGTTGAGCAGCGAAGCCGGGCGTGTGAACAACCGGCGGCTGACGACGAGGCCGAAAACGAGGAAGGCGAGAAGCGCAGCCTCGACCACCGCGATGGCCTTCAGCAGCGAGAACAGCAGCGCAAAGACCGCCGAGATGATCGAAACCCACCAGGCGCCATCGAGACGCTGGCCGAGGCCGCGGGCAGCAACGATCATCGCCAGGCCGAGAAGGCTGGAGATAAAGTGCGCGCTTTCGACGAGCGACAGCGGCAGAAAGCTGGAAAGAAATTCGAGGTTCCTGTCCGGCGTCGGCGTCACGCTCGAAAACACCAGCATCATGCCCAGCAGAAGCGCGAAGGTCGACAGCAACTGCGGCATCAGCCGACCGCCGATACGCCGCATGCTGGAAGCGGCCGGGTGGTCGACGAAACGACGCAGCTCCGCCGCCGAAACCGCAAGGATCGCGATCGCCAGCGGGATGACGTTGTAGATGACGCGGTAGAGAACCAGAGAACCGAGAACGGCGTCAGCGTTCACGGAGCTGCCGAGCCACGCGATGATGATCGTCTCGAAAACGCCGAAACCGGCCGGAACGTGGCTGAGCACGCCGAGGCCGACAGCGATGGCGTAGATCGCGAAGAAGCCGGGCCAGCCGATGGCCGAATCCGGCAGCAAGACGTAGAGCACGGAGGCCGACGCGGCGATGTCGACCGCGGTCACCAGGAATTGGCGCGACCAGGTCAGCGAATCCGGCAGTCGGATGGCGATCGGCCCGATCCGAACCTCGCGGCCATTGCGGCCCACGATGATCACTATGGCCAGCGCTGCGAGAATAGCACCGGCGATCAGACGCAGCCACAGGCCGTCGACGTTGATCAGCGGGCCGATCTCATCGGCGATGATCATCAGCGCGATGGCACCGACGGCGGCAAGCCCAAGGCCGAAGGCAAGCGTCACGAAAGCGATGACACGGGTAATGTCGTCCGGGGCCAGACCGAGCCGGGTATAGGCGCGATAGCGGATGGCGCCGGCGCTGAGCGCACCGAAGCCGGCGGTGTTGCCGACGGCATAGGCGCTGAAGGAGGTCAGTGCCACATGCGGGAACGACAGCCGTTTGCCGATATATTCCAGCGCGTTCTGATCATAGAAGATCAGCGAAAAGAAGCTGAGACCCGTAAAGAACAGGGCAAGCAGGATGGACGAGACTTTCGTCGTCGCCAGCGCATGCACCACATCGTCATAGCGCACTTCGTTCGTCAGATCGAAGATCGCATAGGCGGCGATACCGAAGACGGCAACGGTGAGGATAGCGACGATCAGCGTGCGATTGCGGTTCAAGAATCCGCTTATGCCACCGCGCGCTTCCAGTTCCTCATCGGCTTTTTCCAGATCGATTGGGGTCGACATGCTCTACCTGTTTGAATTGGCTTTCGCCGGTCCCGTTTGCTCGGATATGCAGTAACGGTAGTCTGCATCTTCGTGTTACCGCCTGCACTTCTTACGACGGGCTCTTTTTCTCGAGCGCTCCCATCATTCTGAATTTGGGCAATTTTGGCGCAGGACCCGTTCCGCCAGCAATGAATCTGTTATTATTTAAAGGAATTTGTCATTCACCCGGATTTTGAGCTTATCCACACAGAAAAGTGAACAGTGTGACCTGCAATCAACGCAGCTCTCTATCAGGAAATTCCAGCTAGTCACACCTGCCGATGCATCTTTTTGACGATCGTATCTTCCAAATCCGGCACACGTTGCGTTCCCGAGCGCAGCTCGAGCTTGTCGACCCGCTCCAATCTTTGGCGATATTCATCGGTTTGGTGGCCGGTTATGTGCTTTATTCGGCTGGAAGCGCGACCGACGCGGTCGCCTCGACAACTATCCATGGCGCGCAGGCTGACGCAGAGTTTGCACGCTTGGCACCGGGGGTAAGCGCTTGCACTGGTCTTCTCGGCGGCAACGCGCCGCCGGGAAGCTTGCGCGGTTGAGACGGTGAACGGTGAGCAGCGTATGAGCGCTGCCTGTTGCCTCATCGATCCGGCGCCTCCGCAGGCTCGCCGCGCATTTCGCTCAGGAAGAATCCCTCGCGCAGATTGATGTCGTACTCGACGAAAGCCTTCATGCAGCAAAGCATCTGCGTCCAGCCCTCGCAATTCAAATAGGTGCCGCGCCGCCCGGCTGCGTCCTCGCGCCAGCCGGATTCCTCGATCGTCACCAGGGTACCGCCATCCTCCAGCGGTTCGAACGTCATCTCCACCTTGGTCCTGTAGCGCGCTCCGTCTTCGCCGGTGCCGCCTTCCCAGTGAAAGACGATCCGTCGGTCGGGCTTCACCTCGCTGACCTCGACCGGCGCGTTTTTCCACCAGATCACGGTCGTTCCTGCCACGAGCGGCGCGCTGGCGCCGCCGACGGTGGTGAAATAGCTCGAAAGCTTCTTCGGATTGACAACTGCATCGAAGACCTCATCCACCTTGCGGCCGATGCGTCCCGAAATACGAACATTCAACGTCATGGTTTTCCTCCGCTGTGCTCATCTCCATTGCGATCAAGGTCATTATGTTATAAAAACATAACATGTCAAGCGAATCGGACAGCGACCTCATTTTCAAAGCCCTGGCGCACCGCCGTAGGCGCGAAATCCTCGACATGCTCAAGGAGGCACCGAGGACGACCGGCATGCTCTGCGAGACTTTTGCGGATATGGACCGCTGCACGGTGATGCAGCATCTGAAGGTGCTGGAAGAGGCTGATTTGGTAATTGCCAAGAAGGAGGGTCGTGAGCGCTGGAATCATCTCAACAGCCTGCCGATCAAGCAGATTCACGACCGGTGGATCAGCGCCTATGCCGGCCACGCATTATCGATCCTTGACCGGCTGAAAAGCGATCTTGAAGGCTGAGGTTACAGGGGCCTTATGCGCTGGCGCGCCGCGCGATCAGCTTTTTGCGTTCCGACCCAGGAGTGTCTTCAGCTTCTCGCCGGTTCCGTCCTCATCCAGCGGCGTATAGACGACCAGCTTCATATCCGGCCGGTCGATGACGGCAAGTGCCGTATATTCGAACGTCATCAGCCCGCCCTGCGGATGGCGCAAGCGCTTGTAGCCTGCGAGCGGCCGCAGCACTTCCTGTTTCGGCCACCAGGCGCGAAATTCCGGGCTTGTCTGCGTCAACGTAGCGATCAGCCGTTCGAAGTCGGGATCGCCTGCGTAGCGCGCGCTGTCAGCGCGGAACATGGCGAGCGAATTTGCCGCCACGATCTCCCAATCGACCAACAGCTCGCGGTGCGCAGGATCGGTAAATACCCGATGGACGCTATTGCGCGCATCGCCTTGCAACGCGCCGTAATCGCCGAAAAGAGCCACCGCCGCCGAATTCCAGGCAAGCACATCCCAGCGCCGGCCGAGGACATAGGCGGGTTGGCCGGTGAGGCTCGCAAGCATCCGCCGCAGGGATTCCGGCACCTCTTCCGGCCCGCGCGAAGGAATTTCCGCCGACGGCCGATCGCTTAAGGTGAAGAGATGCCGTCGTTCCGCAGGGTCCAGCCGCAATGCATCGGCAAGCGCCGACAGCACTTCCGCCGAAGCACGCACATCCCGCCCCTGCTCCAGCCAGGTGTACCAGGTGGCTCCGACGCCTGCGAGAAGCGCCACTTCCTCGCGTCGCAACCCCGGCGTCCGCCGGCGAAATCCATCCGGCAGACCCACGCTTGCCGGCGTCAGCTTCTCCCGGCGAGATCGAAGAAAAGCGCCGAACTCACGGCGTTTAGCTTCGAGAACGGTCTGGTTTTGATTGATGGTCATGGCTCATCATAGCAGGATGAATACTAGGATAAAACCGGAACTGTTTGCCGCTTTCGCAAACTGCCAAATATCACTGCATGGATGAAATGGAGGTGATTGCGATGGACATGAGCGGCAAGACGATCCTGATCACCGGCTCGACAGACGGCGTCGGCCGCCGGGTTGCCGAAAGGCTTGCTGTATCGGGCGCTATGGTGCTGGTGCATGGACGCGATAAGGCGCGCGGCGAGAGCCTGCTTTCCAATATTCATAATGCGGGCGGAAAAGCCGCCTTTTATCCCGCCGATCTTTCATCGCTCGACGAGGTCCGTGTCCTCGCAGACGCGATCAAGCGCGACCATGATCGCCTCGACATTCTGATCAACAATGCCGGTGTCGGCACCAGCAGCGGCAATGCCGGGCGCCAGGTCAGCCGTGACGGGCACGAGTTGCGCTTTGCGGTGAACTATCTTGCCGGCTTCCTGCTGACGCGCAGCCTGCTGCCGCTGTTGAAGGCGAGCAGCTCGGCCCGCATCGTCAACGTTTCCTCGGCTGGCCAGCAGCCGATCGACTTCTCCGATGTCATGCTGACGCGTGGCTATAGCGGCGTGCGCGCCTATTGCCAGAGCAAGCTGGCGCAGATCATGTTCACGTTCGATCTCGCCGAGGAACTGGCAGGCACCGGCGTCACCGTTAATTGCCTGCACCCCGCGACTTACATGGACACGACCATGGTGCGCCAGGCAGGCGTGACACCCTTGAGCACAGTCGACCAAGGCGCCAACGCCATTCTCAACTTGGCAGCAGCCTCCAACCTCGAAGGACGCACCGGCCTCTATTACGACGGGCAGCGCCCCTCCCGCGCCAACGCCCAGGCCTATGACGCGACAGCACGCAAACGGCCGCGCGCCCTCAGCTACGACCTCACCGGTCTCGCCTGAGCGACCCCGACATCTCCGCCATCAATCATCCAACAAGGAGACGAACCATGTCATCCCAACACGCCGTCATCATTGGCGGCTCATCCGGCATCGGCCTTGCGACCGCCGCCCATCTTCTCGAAAAAGGAT
The DNA here is from genome assembly GCF_014200235.1 of Martinezella paranaensis. Taxonomy (NCBI): domain Bacteria; kingdom Pseudomonadati; phylum Pseudomonadota; class Alphaproteobacteria; order Hyphomicrobiales; family Rhizobiaceae; genus Martinezella; species Martinezella paranaensis. The sequence goes on from NZ_JACHBI010000002.1 coordinate 256,167, forward strand.
ATCGGGTGACCATTACAGGTCGCGACGAGGCAAAGCTTCGGGCAGCGCAAAACCTCTCGGGCGATGTCGCGACGATCGTCATGGACGCCGCCGACGTCACTGGTCTTGCCGGAATTTTCCAGACGATCGGGCCTTTCGATCATCTCGTCCTGGCACTCGGCGGCGGCAATGGCGGTGGCCCCTTCGCAACCGTCGACCTTGCCGATCTCAAGAAGGGTTTCGAGCAGAAGACGATGGCGCATTTTGCCTGCGCTCAGGCTTGTCTTCCCTATCTCTCAAAGGAAGGCAGCATCACCTTCGTCTCCGCCGTCTCAGCCCAGGCGGCCTTACCGGGAACAGCAGGGCTTGCAGCCGTCAACGCCGCAATCGCCGCCCTTGCGCCAGTTCTTGCCGTCGAACTCAAGCCGATCCGGGTGAACTGCGTCTCGCCCGGCGTCGTTGACACGCCGTGGTGGGATTTCCTCGGCGAAGAACAGAAGGCGCCAGCCTTTGCCGGCTTCGCCGCACGTACGCCGGTTGGACGTGTCGGGCGCCCGCGGGAGATCGCCGAAGCCATCGCCTTCCTGATCAGCAACGGCTTCACCAGCGGCCACACGCTGATCTGCGACGGCGGCATCCGTCTCGGTCAATAACCGCGAGCGCGCCGTTGCCGATCATCCACGGCAATGGCTTCTTCATTTGCCGCCGACATCCGCCTGCAGATGCGTCAGGATATCGATGAGTTCCGGCGCCATGTCCCGGATTTCCCGCAGATGGATGGCCGTCAGCCGACGCAGGATCTCTTCGGATTTTTCCGTCAGCCGCAGCGTTTGCCGGCGCTTGTCGGCGGGATCGGGATGGCGGGTGACATAGCCGGCATCGATCAGCCGGCCGACCAATTCGGTCGCCGTATGGGGTGCGATCAGCAGCCGTTCCGCCAACATGCCGATGGTCATCGTCTCGTTCTCTGGGTTGCCCTTAATCGCCAGAAGCGCCTGATGCTGCTGCGGCGGCAGTCCCTCCTGATGGGCAGCGGAGGTGCTGAAATCCATGAATTTGCGGAGCGTGTAGCGCAGTGTCGCCAGAGCCTCGTAATCCGCCTGCGATAGCGTTTCATCCAAATCCCGCGCCACTTCCATCTTCCTCACAAATACATTCTGTTTTCAGCCGTTGATTTATATCGCATTACGATATAATTGCCATTGCAGTTTCGGCCAATTTGCCGCCGCGCTTTAGCACAGAAAGCATTCCATGCAGGATATCAACGTACATCATCGGCCCGCCCATGATTTCTCGGGTGGCGCTTCGCGGAAAGACAATGGGGATTTCACGACGGACAAGCGCGTCCTGGTGCTTGCGGCCATGGCGCTGGTCGTGGGCACCGGCGGCGCTCTCTCGGCCTGGGTGCTGATCAACCTCATCGCGCTTGTCACCAACGCCGTCTGGCTGTTCAAGATCAGCGTCGAACCGCTGTCGCTCGGCACCGTCGCCCGCTCCCCCTGGATGGTGGCCGCGCCCATCATCGGTGGCCTCGTCATCGGCCTGATGGCGCGCTACGGCTCGGAAAAGATCCGCGGCCACGGCATTCCGGAAGCGATCGAGGCGATCCTGATCGGCGGCAGCCGCATGTCGCCGAAAGTGGCCGTGCTGAAGCCACTCTCTTCCGCCATCTCGATCGGCACGGGCGGCCCGTTCGGCGCGGAAGGGCCGATCATCATGACCGGCGGCGCCATCGGCTCGCTGTTCGCCCAGTTCTTTCATCTGAGCGCTGCCGAGCGCAAGACGCTGCTGGTCGCGGGCGCCGCCGCCGGCATGACCGCAATCTTCGGCTCGCCCATCGCCGCCGTCATGCTGGCTGTCGAACTGCTGCTGTTCGAATGGAAGCCGCGCAGCTTCATCCCGGTGGTAATCGCATCCTGTGTCTCCATCGCCTGGCGGCCCCTGCTCATTGGCAGCGGCCCGCTCTTTCCGGCCCATTTCGACATGCAGCTAAGCTGGTGGGGCATCCTGCTGGCCGCCGGCCTCGGCATTGTCTCCGGCCTGCAATCCGGCCTTTTGACGACGCTGCTCTACCGCATCGAAGACGCCTTCGAGAAACTGCCTATCCATTGGATGTGGTGGCCCGCACTCGGCGGCCTCGTCGTCGGTCTCGGCGGGCTGATCGAGCCGCGCGCGCTCGGCGTCGGCTATGACATCATCTCCGATCTGCTGAACGACCATGTCGTCGCGATTGCCGTAGTTGCCATTCTCTTGGTCAAGGCCGGTATCTGGCTGGTCGCCTTGTCGTCGGGAACGTCGGGCGGCGTGCTTGCGCCGCTTCTCATCCTCGGCGGCACGCTCGGTTGGCTTATCGGCCTCGTCCTGCCCGGAGATCCCGGCTTTTGGGCGCTGCTCGGCATGGCCGCGATGATGGGCGGCACGATGCGCGCGCCGCTGACCGGCACCTTCTTCGCCATCGAATTGACCGGCGACATGCATGCGCTCGTGCCGCTGCTTGCCGCCACGGTCGCAGCTTACGCGGTCACCGTGTTGCTGTTGAAGCGCTCGATCCTGACGGAAAAGATCGCGCGCCGCGGCCAGCACATCACGCGCGAATACGGCATAGATCCGTTCGAACTGACCCGCGCTGCCGACATCATGATTGCGAAGGTGGATACGCTTCCCGCCGCGATGCAGGCGGCAGAGGCACTAAAGCAGTTGACGGAGCAGCCGGATGCCCATCGCTTTTATCCCGTCGTCGAGACCGACGGGCGTCTAGTCGGCATGATCTCTCGCGCCGATGCCTTGAGATGGCAGGGCCAACCCGATCTCGCCGGCCAGACACTCTATGATCTGATCTCGGATACATCCATTCCGGTCGCTCATCCCGAAGACACGGTTGGCCGCGTCGCCGATATCATGATCCATGCCGATACCGGCCGCGTTCCCGTCGTCGATGAGCGGACCGGCGTCCTTGTCGGCCTCATCGCCCGTAAGGACCTGCTGCGCCTGCGCAGCGCGGCCAACCGCTCTGAATTCGAGCGCGGCGCCTATCTCGGAGCGAAACGTTAAGGGGAGGAGCGGCGTCAGCGGGGCAACAAGAACCCTGCGGCGCTGCCTGTTCTTTAAGGTCGAGAAAGAAAGAGCGATCCACGACGACCGATGGATGTTTACGATCCTGGGCGCCTACAAACGTAGGTGGGCACCGTGTGTCCAGGCCCACGGGCCTGGTCAGGGACAGCTCCCTTTGGATCGAGTATGGCCCCAGGGATTGTGGTTCCTGTCGGGAAGCGCAGACCGCAAATCCTATATAAAGACAATTCTCGCCTTGTACCAGAGGGTGCCACGACGCAATCCCTGTAAATAAAGGAAAGCCTCAGTTCGGCTCGGCACTCGGACGAACCGCCAGTTTCTCGGTGATGCCGCGAATGCGCATCGTCACTTCGTCGATGACGGTCGCGAGCGTCTCCTCGCTGCGGGCATTGGCCGCAAGCACGGTGTCACGGTTGCTGCGCAGGTTTTCGAGTTCGGCTTCCAGCGCCGAGACACGGCGCGTCAATTCCGCCACCTCGTCCATGATCATGATGCCGGCCATGACGGTGACACGCAGATCGCCGATCTCGCCGAACTGGCTCTTCAGATGCATGACATAGCGGTCGAAGCGGGTGGCGAGATCCGTCAGATGCTCTTCCTGCCCTTCTTCGCAGGCCATGCGATAGGCCTTGCCGTCGATCGTTACCGTTACCTGCGCCATCAGACTTTCCGATCATTGCCGCGGATCGCGACGGCTGCGTCCCAAGGGATCAGCGGTCGAGCACGGCTCTTATGGTTTCCATCGCCGTCACAAGCCGGCGCGAGACTTCGCGATTGACTTCTTCGAGCCGGTTCGCCCGGAACTCGGCCTGGTCGAGTTCCTGCGCGAGCCGCGAGCGATCCGCATGCACCCGGCGAACTTCGCCTTCGACATCGCTTTGCGCGCGTTCACGTTCAAACCGCCCGTCGACGGCGCCTTCCAAAGTCGAAAGCGCCTGGCGCAACTGAGCGAGCGCCACATCCACCGTTTTGCCTGAGGGTGTCATGCCTCTCGATTCCCCGTGCAAGGCCCGAATCAAAATATCCGGCCACTCGACTGATTTCGCAACAATATTCAACTCAGCAACTGAACGTCAATAAAGGCCGCCATGCGGCAGGGGGCCTAATCTGTGGATGAAGGTCTCCTTTATGACTTAGGCGGGCTTTGTCTTGCCCATGTCGTCTTTTGTATAAGCCGACGGGCAAATGTCGAAAAATTGCCGCACCACCCCCTGATCGGCCCGTGGATTTATTGACTTGCTCGCCCTAACTGCTATGTCTCAGCCGCCTGAGGCAGTAGTGAAAACGGAGTTTGTAAAGACTTCTCCGTTTCGGCCGCCTTTCAACCGGTGGCCCAGCCTCCCAAGCGTGTGGCCATCCCCCGAACCCGGAACCCTGCGGAAAAACCATGATCTCTCGCGAACAACACGACCGGATGGCGAATGCGATCCGTTTCCTTGCCATGGATGCTGTCGAGAAGGCCAATTCCGGTCACCCCGGTCTACCGATGGGGATGGCGGATGTCGCCACTGTTCTCTTTAGCAAATATCTGCGCTTCGACCCGAAGCATCCGCACTGGCCGAACCGTGACCGCTTCGTGCTTTCGGCCGGCCATGGCTCCATGCTGCTCTATTCGCTGCTGTACTTGACCGGCTATCCGGACATGTCGGTCGAAGACCTCAAGCAATTCCGTCAGCTAGGTTCCAAGACCGCCGGCCATCCGGAATATGGTCATGCCACCGGTATCGAAACCACCACCGGTCCGCTTGGCCAGGGCATTGCCAACTCGGTCGGCATGGCGATCGCCGAGCGCAAGCTGCGTGAAGAATTCGGCGCCGATCTCATGGATCACCATACCTATGTCATGTGCGGCGACGGCTGCCTGATGGAAGGTATCAGCCATGAAGCGATTGCGCTCGCCGGCCACCTGAAGCTGAACAAGCTCATCCTCTTCTGGGACAACAACTCCATCACCATCGACGGCGCTGTTTCGCTTTCGGATTCGACCGATCAGGTCGCCCGCTTCAAGGCCGTTCACTGGAACACGATCGAAGTCGACGGCCATGATCAGGCCGCCATCGGCGCAGCTATCGAGGCCGCTCACCAGTCCGACCGCCCGACGCTGATCGCCTGCAAGACGATCATCGGCTTCGGCGCTCCGAACAAGCAGGGCACCCACAAGGTTCACGGCTCGCCGCTCGGCGCCGAGGAAATCGCAGCCACCCGCGTTGCGCTGAACTGGCCCTATGACGCTTTCGTCATTCCCGACGACCTCCTCACCGAATGGCGCGCTACCGGCGAGCGGTCTGTCGAGACCCGGATCGCCTGGGAAGGCCGCGTCGCGAACGCGGAGGCCGGCAAGAAGGCCGAATTCAACCGCCGCTTTACCGGCGAGCTGCCCGCTGGCTTCGATGCCGCCATCAGCGACTACAAGAAGAAGCTCGCCGAAACCAAGCCGACGCTCGCAACCCGCAAGGCATCGGAAGACGCGCTCGAAGTCATCAACGGCTTCCTGCCGGAAACACTCGGCGGTTCCGCCGACCTGACGCCGTCGAACAACACCAAGACCAGCCAGATGAAGTCGATCACCCCGACCGATTTCTCCGGCCGTTACGTCCACTGGGGCATTCGCGAGCACGGCATGGCCTCCGCCATGAACGGCATCGCGCTGCATGGCGGCCTGATCCCTTACTCCGGCGGCTTCCTCATCTTCTCGGACTATTGCCGTCCGCCGCTGCGTCTCGCCGCGCTGATGGGCATTCGTGCCATCCACGTTCTGACGCATGACTCGATCGGCGTCGGCGAAGACGGCCCGACCCACCAGCCCGTCGAACAGATCGCCGGCCTGCGCGCCATTCCGAACTTCCTGCTGTTCCGTCCGGCTGATGCCACTGAGACGGCGGAATGCTGGCAGCTCGCGATCAAGACGCAGAATCGTCCGTCCGGCCTCGCGCTGACCCGCCAGAACCTGCTCGCTGCGCGCACCGAATACAGCGAGAAGAACCTCTGCGAACAGGGCGCCTACACGCTCGTCGGCAAGGCCGATGCCAAGGTGACGATCTTCGCTTCGGGTTCCGAAGTCGAAATCGCCGTCGCCGCCCGCACAGCGCTGGAAGGCAAGGGTATTTCCACCCGCGTCGTTTCCGTTCCCTGCACGGAACTCTTCTTCGAGCAGCCGGACGCCTATCGCCAGGAAGTGCTCGGCAACTCGCCGGTCAAGATCGCCGTCGAAGCTGCCGTTCGCGAAGGCTGGGACGCATTCATCGGTCCGGAAGGTACCTTTATCGGCATGAAGAGCTTTGGCGCTTCCGCGCCCTACAAGGACGTTTACAAGCATTTCGGCATCACCACGGAAGCGGTTGTCGCCGCCGCCGAGGCAAAGCTTTCCTGAGGGCGTCGAAAGGCGCTCTCCATTTCAATAGAAATACCCTGAGTGAACGGGAGTGAACACACTATGACTGTAAAAGTTGCCATCAACGGTTTCGGCCGCATCGGCCGTAACGTTCTGCGCGCGATCGTCGAATCCGGCCGCACTGACATCGAAGTCGTTGCCATCAACGACCTCGGCCCGGTCGAGACCAATGCCCATCTGCTGCGTTACGATTCCATCCACGGCAAGTTCCCTGCCGAAGTGAAGGTCGAAGGCGACACCATCATCGTTGGCGGCGGCAAGCCGATCAAGGTCACCGCGATCAAGGATCCGGCAACCCTGCCGCATAAGGACCTCGGCGTCGACATCGCCATGGAATGCACGGGCATCTTCACGGCCCGCGACAAGGCCGCCGCTCATCTGACGGCCGGTGCCAAGCGCGTCATCGTTTCGGCTCCTGCTGACGGCGCCGACCTAACCGTCGTTTTCGGCGTCAACCACGACCAGCTCACCAAGGAGCACCTGGTCATCTCCAATGCGTCCTGCACCACGAACTGCCTGGTGCCGGTGGTCAAGGTTCTCGACGACGCCGTCGGCATCGACCACGGCTTCATGACGACCATCCACTCCTACACCGGCGACCAGCCGACGCTCGACACCATGCACAAGGACCTGTACCGCGCCCGCGCCGCGGCCCTGTCCATGATCCCGACCTCGACGGGCGCCGCAAAGGCGGTTGGTCTCGTTCTGCCGCACCTGAAGGGCAAGCTCGACGGCACGTCGATCCGCGTTCCGACCCCGAACGTCTCGGTTGTCGACTTCAAGTTCGTGTCCAAGAAGGCAACGACGGTCGGCGAAATCAACGAAGCCATCAAGGCTGCATCAAACGGCAAGCTGAAGGGCATCCTCGGCTACACCGACGAGCCGCTGGTTTCCCGCGACTTCAACCATGACAGCCACTCGTCGATCTTCGCGACCGACCAGACCAAGGTCATGGAAGGCAACTTCGTGCGCGTCCTGTCCTGGTACGACAACGAATGGGGCTTCTCCAGCCGCATGTCCGACACGGCCGTCGCTTTTGCCAAGCTGATCTGATCATGGCCTTCCGCCCTCTCCTTCCGACGACAGTCCGCTGGCGTCCCATGGAAGGAGACGGGCTGGAGCATCTGACGATCGCTCCCATCGACGCGGCCACCGGCGCAGCCATTCGCGCCTGTGGCACCATCATCGGCGGCCGCGGAGGTTCGCCCTATGGCGTCTTCTACCGCATCGATTGCGCAGCCGACTGGACCGTTCTCTCCTTCTCGATCGAAACCACCGATGGCCGGCGCCTCGCCCTGCTTTCCGACGGCAAAGGACATTGGCACACCGAAGAGGGCGTTGCCCTGCCGCAATTCGACAGCTGCATCGATATCGATCTCTATGGCTCCCCCTTCACCAACAGCCTGCCGATCCGCCGGCTTGAGCTGACGCCCGAAGCTGGAACGGCAAAGCTAGCCATGCTCTATATCCCGTCCGACAGCTTCGTGCCGGTGCGCGATGGCCAGCGCTACACCTGCATCACGCCGGAAAAACTCTATCGCTACGCCGCCGAAGACAGAGCTTTCACCGTCGACCTGCCGGTCGATGCGGATGGCCTGGTGATCGACTATCCGAGCTATTTCAAGCGTGTGGATGTTTGATGCGGCCGATCAAGCTGCGGCCTCAATATCGAACTCGACATGTATCCGATCATAGGGAAAGACGATGCCATCGTCTGTTCTGTCAATCACACCGTTGCGCAGCAAAAGCTCAACATCGGCATGGACGCCTTTGAAATCTCTGTCCACACGACGCGCTACCTCGCGCATGCTAATCGCCCCTTGCCCACTCATGACGCGCAGGATTTCAAGGCGTTTGGGCGCGAGGACGCGGTGCATCAGATCCCATGAAGCAAAGGCAAGGCTCTCATCCGCCGCCGTCTCCTGTCCGGACTCCACAGATTTCCACGCCTCTGCCGCACGGCTCAATGTTTCTTCCAACGTCTCTATTCTGACTTTAAGCGTTGTCATCGAACCATCCTTTCACGTCCTGCATGAAATCGGCGAGCAGTTTGTCGACATTCTCGAAGTGATATGACACCTCAGTATCACCCACATGCTTGTGGTCGCCCTTGCCGGCCTCGTTATCATAGCGCAACACACACGTACCTTCGACGACCAGCGCTAAACGGTATTTTATCGTGTGGAGGCTACCGCGCAGAGGAATTGGCACTTGCCAGATCACAATTTCGAAGAATGCTCCCTCACGGAGTTGGCGCCTTGTCTTCTGGATTAGCTTTGCTTCCATGATGGAATTCATACCATCAGTCGATATCGATGTAAATTATTCCATCATCTAAAAACATCTTGAATCTTCCCTCTCCCTGCCCTGCTATGGTCCAGATTTACAAATAAATTTTTCACAGGAATTCTCCCAAGACGTTCCGGACCGTTTCACTGTTCTGGTGAAACGCATCACATCATGAAGTCGCAATCGTCGGAGCGGGCATCGATCCAGCGCCTTCTCCGAATAATATTTGCATGTACTAATTTTAAGCGTGCGGCGGCATAGTGAGTGGGGAGAATTGCGAACGTTTCGGGCTTCGACCCGGCCAAGGGCGCGCGGGAAAGGGGAAAAAGGAGTGGAGGCATTTTACGTCGTCGTGCTGGTGAGCACGGTCCTAATTCTGTTGGCGGCCTTCTCGAGCCTGCTTGCCTTCCGTTTCGGCGCACCGTTGCTGCTGCTTTTTCTGATGATCGGCTTGATGGCCGGCACGGACGGACTCGGCATCGAATTCAGCAACAACTATCTTGCGTATATTCTCGGCTCGCTTGCGCTGGCCATCATCCTCTTTGATTCCGGATACGGCACGCCCATCCAGGCCTTCAAACTGGCAGCCGCGCCGGCCATGGCTCTGGCGTCTACCGGCGTTCTTGTCACGGCGGCACTCTTCGGCCTCGCTGCCACCTGGCTCCTTGGCTTTACCTGGCTGCAGGGCCTGCTTCTCGGCTCGATCGTGGCTTCGACGGATGCGGCCGCCGTTTTCTTCCTGCTGCGCATCGGCGGCATCAACATCCGCGACAAGGTGCGATCGACGCTGGAAGTCGAATCCGGCACCAATGATCCGATGGCGATCTTCCTGACGCTGGCGCTGGTCGAACTGCTGGCAAGCGGCGAAGGCTATCACGGCCTCAATCTCGTCATGCTCGCCACCTTCCTCCAGCAGATGGGTCTTGGCGTCATCCTCGGCTTGCTCGGCGGCATGATGATCGTGCTGATCGTCAGCCATCTGGAGACCGACCGCGGCCTGACGCCAATCTTCGTGCTGGCGCTCGCCCTTCTCGTCTTCTCCTTTACCGGCGCCGTCGGCGGCAGCGGCTTTCTCGCCGTCTACGTGGCCGGCATTTACGCCGGAAACCGCAAGATGCCGGCTTCGGCCAGCATCAAGCGCTTTCAGGATGGCCTGACCTGGCTGGCGCAAATCATCATGTTCCTCGTCCTCGGGCTGCTCGCCACGCCATCGCAATTTCCGGCAATCGCCCTCCCCGCGGTGGCGCTGGCGCTGTTCCTGATCTTCATCGCCCGGCCGGTCGCCGTCTGGCTCTGTCTGCTGCCTTTCGACTACACGCAACGGGAGACGGGGTTCGTCGCCTGGGTGGGCCTGCGCGGCGCCGTCTCCATCCTGCTCGCCATCATGCCGATCCTCGGCAATCTCGAGGGCGGCCACACCTATTTCAATGTCGCCTTCATCGTCGTGCTGGTGTCGCTGCTGGTTCAAGGCTGGACGATCAAACCGATGGCGCGTCGGCTCGGCCTCATCGTGCCGCCGCGCATGGGCGCAGTCGACAAAGTCGAGGTCGACCTCCCGGGCACGGTCAATCATGAGCTGCTTTCCTATCGCGTCGTCAAGGATAGTCCGGTTCTGCGCGGCGAACGCATTCCGCGCTGGGCCATGCCGTCGCTCGTCGTGCGGGACGGCAAGTCGATGCGCTATCAATATGCCGGGCGCCTGCGCGAGAACGATCTCGTCTATCTCTTCATCTCACCCAGCTATTCGCGCCTTCTCGACCGCCTGTTCGCCAGCCGCGCGCCGGTCGATCCGGATGATGCCGATTTCTTCGGCGCCTTCTCGATCTCGCCGCTGCGCCCTGCCGCCGATCTCGACGCGGCCTATGGACCAGGGCTTCTGAGCGAAGCGGAAAAGGGGCTGACCATCGCCGAGCTTATGCGTCAGCGCCTCGGCGGCAAGGCCGATTACGCCGATCGTGTCCGTCTGGGCGAGATTATCCTCATCGTCCGCGATCTCGATGAGAATGACCATATCCAGTCGGTCGGCATGTCGCTGGAAGCGCTGGAACCGCCGACGATCCTGCCGATTTTCATCAATCTCCACGATATTTTGAATGGTATTCGCGGCTTCCTGCGCCGGCGCCGCGAACACGCCGAAGAGGTGGTTTCAACCGATTCCAATACCGGCAAAAACGACGCCTGAACGCCTTGCGTCTCGCATCATCCGTAGTATGGTCGGCGCACTTCGCGGTACCAACAGCATTGGATCCTCCTCATGGCAGCCTTCAAAACCCTCGACAATCTCACCGACATCACCGGCAAGCGCGTGCTCGTGCGCGTCGACCTCAATGTGCCGGTCAAGGACGGCAAAGTCACCGATGCAACCCGTATCGAGCGCGTGGCACCGACCATTCTGGAATTGTCCAAAAAGGGCGCCAAGGTCATCCTGCTTGCCCATTTCGGCCGCCCGAAGGATGGCCCGTCGCCGGATCTGTCGCTTTCCCTGATCATCCCCGCAGTCGAAAAAGTGCTCGATCACGCCGTTCTCTTCGCATCCGATTGCATCGGCGCTCCGGCGGCCGACGCCATCGCCAAGATGAACGCTGGCGATATTCTACTGCTCGAAAACACCCGCTTCCATAAGGAAGAAGAGAAAAACGACGCTGCTTTTACGGAAAAGCTGGCTGCCAACGGCGATATCTACGTCAACGACGCCTTTTCCGCCGCTCATCGCGCCCATTCCTCGACCGAGGGCCTTGCAAATCACCTCCCCGCCTATGCTGGCCGCACCATGCAGGCTGAGCTGGAAGCGCTGGAAAAAGGCCTCGGCAACCCGGCCCGGCCGGTCGTCGCCATTGTCGGCGGCGCCAAGGTCTCGACCAAGATCGACCTGCTGATGAACCTGGTGAAGAAGGTCGACGCGCTGGTGATCGGCGGCGGCATGGCCAACACCTTCCTCGCCGCCCGCGGCACCAATGTCGGCAAGTCGCTGTGCGAGCATGATCTGGCCGAGACTGCCAAGCAGATCATGATCGAAGCCGCCACGTCGGGCTGCGCCATCGTGCTGCCGGAAGACGGCGTCATCGCCCGCGAATTCAAGGCAGGCGCGGACAATGAAGTCGTTTCGATCGACGCCATTCCGGCCGATGCCATGGTCCTCGATGTCGGCCCGAAATCGGTCGAAGCCGTCAACGCCTGGATCGCGCGCGCAACGACGCTGGTCTGGAACGGCCCGCTCGGCGCCTTCGAAATCACGCCCTTCGACGCTGCTACGGTCGCGGCCGCCAAATATGCCGCCGAATGCACCAAGGCCGGCAAGCTGACCTCGGTTGCCGGCGGCGGCGATACCGTCTCCGCTCTGAACCATGCCGGCGTTGCCGACGATTTCACCTATGTCTCGACGGCGGGCGGCGCCTTCCTCGAATGGATGGAAGGCAAGGTCCTGCCGGGCGTCGCTGTTCTCCATACCGAAAAATAAACAGCCGTATTTCATACGAAAAAGGAGAGCTGCGAGCCGGACTTTCGCAGCTTTCCACAGGATGCTAAAGTGATAGTCCAAACTTTCAAACGGTTGAAATCATTTCAATCGTTTCAATAATTTAGCTGCCCATTTCCCTCTATATTCACTTCTGTTATCGCCGACTTATATGACCCGTCGCTGACTGAAAACGCCTTGGAGAACGAAAATGAGCGAACGACTTGAAGACATTGCCGTAAAGATGGTGGCCGGTGGCAAAGGCCTGCTGGCGGCTGACGAATCCACCGCCACGATCAAGAAACGTCTCGACACGATCGCTCTCGCTTCCACCGAAGAGAGCCGGCGCGACTACCGCGAAATGCTCTTCCGCTCTGACGAGGCGATGAAGAAGTATATCTCCGGTGTCATCCTCTATGAGGAAACCCTCTTCCAGAAGGCTGCCGACGGCACGCCTTTCGTCGACATCATCCGCGCTGCCGACAGCATTCCCGGCATCAAGGTCGACACCGGCGCCAAGCCGATGGCCGGCTTCCCGGGCGAAACCATCACCGAAGGCCTCGACGGTCTCGGTGACCGCCTGGCGAAATACTACGATGCCGGTGCCCGCTTCGCCAAATGGCGTGGCGTGATCGCCGTTTCCGACGCCCTGCCGACCTACGGCTCGGTCAGGGCCAATGCCCATGCGCTGGCCCGCTACGCCGCTCTCTGCCAGCAGGCGAAGATCGTGCCGATCGTCGAGCCGGAAGTCCTGATGGACGGCGAACCCGGCACGCACGATCTCGCCCGTAGCGAGGAAATCACCCGCTGGACGCTGCAGATCGTCTTCCAGGAACTCGCCGAAGCCCGCATCAAACTCGAAGGCATGATCCTGAAGCCGAGCATGGTCATCGACGGCAAGAAGGCACGCAAGGCATCGGTCGAACAGGTCGCCGAGGCCACCGTCAGGGTTCTGAAGGAAACCGTTCCCTCCGCCGTCCCCGGCATCGCCTTCCTCTCCGGCGGCCAGTCGCCGGAAGAAGCAACCGCGCATCTCTCCGCCATCAACGGCTACGACCTGCCTTGGCACGTCACCTTCTCCTACGGCCGCGCCCTGCAGGACGCCTCGCTGAAGGCCTGGGGCGGCAAGCCGGAAAACGTCGCCGCCGGCCAGCGCGCCTTCACCCACCGCGCCGAGATGAACTATCTCGCCGCTAAGGGTAGCTGGACCAAGGACAGCGAAAAGGCTGCCTGATCTGACGTAACGCGTTGACGAGAAGCCCCTATCGCGATGCGATGGGGCTTTTTGTCTTTACCAATGTTGTCCATATGCCCGAAAAGCCCCTCATCCGGCCTATCGGCCACCTTCTCCCCGCCCGCGGGGAGAAGGGGATAGACGCGCCCACAGCCTTCCATCCCGGCAATGGTACAGACATAAATCCGAGGTCGTCCCCTCTCCCCGTCAAAACGGGGAGAGAGCTAGGGTGAGGGGCAACCCCGGAAAGAAAGCCGGTCGCGAAGTTGTCACCGGCACAAGTTCCCGCTTTCGTGCTCAGTCAAACAGCGGCTAAATCCCTGCAGTTCTGCCGTAGCTCGGGAGCAGCCTATGAACGCCGTCGCCTATGTCACCACCGATGTCTTCACCTCCGAACGCTTCGCCGGCAACCCGCTCGCCGTTATCCCGGATGCGCGCGGTTTGAGCGACGAGGCGTTGCAGAAGATCGCGACGGAGGTCAATTATTCCGAAGTGACCTTCGTTCTTCCGCCAGAGAATCCCGACAATACGGCGCGTGTCCGCATCTTCACGCCAACCAAGGAAATCCCCTTTGCTGGCCATCCGAATGTCGGGACGGCTTTCGTGCTCGGGCGGCAAACGGAGATATTCGGAAAGACGCCGGGTGACAGGCTTCTCTTCGAAGAGAAAGCCGGGCTGGTGGATGTGGAACTGCTGCGCAATGGCAATGAGGTAAGCGGCGCGAAGATACGGGCGCCCGGCGCGTTGCAAGTCGGCAGCGCCATCGCCGGCGATCTCGTTGCTCGCTGCGTTCAGCTCGATCCCGCATCCATCCGTCACACGACGCATGGCCCGACATTCGCCTCCGTCGGGCTGCTCTTCGCCTTCGCCGAAGTGGATGGTCTCGAAACCCTCGGCAAGGCCCGCCCGAACGCCGCCGTTTTCGCGGAAGCGGCCGCCCGCCATGAGGACGAGAAGACCGATTTTTCGCTGTTCCTCTATACGCGCTCGGCCGAAAAACCCCAGCATATCCGCGCCCGCATGTTCGCGCCGCTGGATGGTGTTCTCGAAGATCCGGCAACCGGCAGCGCCTCCGCCGCACTCGGCGCCTATCTCACCTCGTTGCTGCCTAAAGCCGACGCGGAAGTGCAGATCACCATCGAACAGGGCGTGGAAATGGGCCGGCGCAGCCTGATTAACCTCGATGTCAGGAAATCCGCCGGCTCCGTCGCCGACGTCTTCATCTCTGGCGACTGTGTCAGCGTCATGCGCGGCGAAGTCACATTCTAAAGCTCGTCGCGATCTTTCAGATTCGCTCCCACGCTTTAGCTCCTTGTTTGTGCATGTCGTTTTCGCAAAACCGCCGCACACTTTTGCGCGACATGCACTAGCCGTCGACGCCCCGCCTTCAAGCTCATGCGTTAAAATGTCTCGTTGATGACCAAAGCGATCGTCCAGATTGCGAAGGCAATCACGGCGATCTTCCAGAAATCGGCACGCCGTTTGAGGCCGGGAAGGCCCAGCGGCTTGATGATTTGCACCGCCATGGCCAGCAACAGCAGCACCGCGATCACTTTTGTCACGGTATTTTTCCCCGTTTGCGCAAGAGTGAGCATGGCTTTTTCGAAAACCACTGCGCAGTTTTCACGATCATGCTCTATTCGTCATAGGACGGACATTTTTCCGCGCCAACAGACTGTTTCTACACGCCGATAACGGCAATCCGGGGCACAATCAATAGCGAAAACTGGCAGGGCTTTGTCCTGCCTTATCGGTTCTTTAAGCGGAACCGCATGAAAGTGGGAACATGAAGAGAAATATTTTACCCGTTCTTGCCCTGCTTTTCGGTACGCTCTTCCTATTCACCGGCAATGGCCTGCACAGCCTGCTTCTGCCGGTGCGCGGCACAGCCGAGGGTTACGCCACGACGACACTCGGCCTGCTCGGCACGACCTGGGCGACCGGCTTCGTGCTCGGCTGCCTGACGGCGCCGAAACTGGTCCGGCGCATCGGCCATGTCCGCGCCTTTTCCGGTTTCATCGCCGTCATTGCCATCATCGCGCTGCTGACCGGCATCATCGTCGACGCCACCTGGTGGGTGTTGCTGCGCGCCGTTACCGGCTTCTGCACAGCCGGCACCTCGATGATCATCGAAAGCTGGCTCAACGAACGCGCCACCAATGAAAGCCGCGGCGCCATCTTCTCGCTTTATATCGGCATCACGTTGATCGGCGCCGTCGCCGGCCAGATGATGATCCCCTTCGAGGATATTCACACGCCGATCCTCTTCATGTTCTGCGGCATCTGCTATTGCGTCGCCATGCTGCCGACGACGCTCTCGACAGCCGCTTCGCCGCAGCCGCTGAAAGCCGTCAGCCTGGATCTGAAGGCGCTCTATCGCAATTCGCCTGTCGCCTCCATCGGCATCCTGCTGGTCGGCATCGCCAATGGTGCCTACGGTACGCTCGGCGCCGTCTTCGGCGCCAATGCCGGTCTCTCGGATGGTAATATCGCACTGATGATGAGCTCGACCATCTTTGCCGGCGCCGTGATGCAGTTTCCGGCAGGCCGTCTTTCCGATCGCATCGACCGCCGCTACGTGCTGGCTGGTATGGCCGCGATTGCAGCCATCGACGGGCTGCTGCTTTTCCTGTTGCAGCCGACCGGTCCTCTTTTCCTGATCGGCATGGTGGTCATCTATGGCGCCGTCGCCAACACGCTCTATCCGATCACCGTCGCCCATGCCAACGACTTCGCCGCACCTGAGGATTTCGTGAAGGTCTCCGGCGGCCTGTTGCTGCTCTACGGTATCGGCACGATCATCGGCCCGACGCTCGGCGGTCCCGTCATGTCCGCCATCGGCCCTTACTCGCTGTTCTTCGTCACCGCTGTCGCCCATGTGCTGATCACGACCTACGCGATCTTCCGCAGCCGCATGCGCGCCGCCAAGCCCGCCAGCGATCGCGACGCCTACACCACGATGCCTTCGGCGAATGCGCAGATGATCACGCCGGAAAGCATGTCGCTGGCGCGCAGCGAGGCTTCGAAAAAGGAAGATATGACGGTAAACTACGGCACATGAGCCGCCGGGGTGACAAGGCGACGGCAAGAAGGAGGAGACAGATGAGCATTTTCGATGATGACCGCCCGAAGAAGCCGTCCGCGCACGAAATCGGCAGCGATTTGTCGCTGCTCTCCGTCGACGAGCTCAGGGCGCGCGTCGCACTGATGCAGGCGGAGATCGCCCGGCTGGAAGCCGAGATCGCCACCAAGGCGTCCGGCCGTCAGGCCGCCGAAAACCTGTTCCGCTCGTAAGCCTGCATCAGCGCAGATTTGTGCGATCGAAGTACAGATTGAGACATGTTCAACGGAATATTAAGCTTTACGACATATTACTATGACCATCCAGATTTGCTCTGGACTCAGACAGTTCCTCCACTTGGCGAATTGGTCTGATTTTTCTCCCTGTTTTACCTTGAGAGCCGCTTTTGCGGCTCTTCTTTTTCGCCTCGACGCAGCGCGCCCGACGAAACTGTGGAGATTAACCCTTTCTTAAGAATCGCCTTGCGAATTTCAGTTAAAACCACCATCTTGAAGTCATAAGAGCGGACCCGAGAGTTCTTCTGAACTTGAGCGGATTTTCCTGAACAAAAGTGTTGCGTGAAGCAGGGATTATTTCGATGTCGGAACTTGGTTTGAATACCATCAGCTTTGCTGGCCATGCAGCTTCGTCGGCGCAGTTCAGGATGCTTTATTCCGAAGGCATGGCGCTGGTTGAAGAAACCGCGGCTTACCTCGACGGTCAGGGCCGTGCCGCTTCCAAGGTTCTTCCGCGCATGGCCTCCGTGCTTTATGCGGCTGAATCCATGCGCCTGACCACCCGCCTCATGCAGATGGCCTCGTGGCTGCTGCTGCAGCGCGCCGTCAACAACGGTGAAATGTCGCGGGATCAGGTGCTGGCTGAAAAGAACAAGGTCCGTCTCGACGGCTTCAACGTCGACCGCAACGCACCCGGCTGGAACGACCTTCCGGAAGCCTTCCGTGACCTCGTCGAGCGCTCCTTGCGCCTTCAGAATCGCGTCGCCCTGCTCGACCGCGAGATCTATCGCCCGACGGAAGCTCCGATCGTTCCGGACAACCAGAACAGCGTCAAAGCGCAGCTCAGCCTGCTGCAGACGGCATTTGGAAATACCTGAATTCAGTAGCCTATGGCTGACGAATAAACCGGTCGTGTTCTGCACAGCCGGTTTTATTTTGTTTGGTCGGAAGACGAATGGCAGCGATGGGCCTGACAAGACAACAAAAAAGCCCGGCAAAACCGGGCTCTTTCAAAATACCAAATCTCGAAGCGATTAGATGCCGAGGCCGCCGAAACGCTTGTTGAACTTGGAAACGCGGCCGCCGCGGTCCATGAGCTGCTGGTTGCCGCCGGTCCAGGCCGGGTGAGACTTGCTGTCGATTTCGAGGTTCATGACAGCGCCTTCCGAACCCCAGGTCGAGCGGGTTTCGTATTCGGTGCCGTCGGTCATGACCACCTTGATCGTGTGGTAGTCGGGATGGATGTTGGCCTTCATAACAATCTTCCTGTCATGCCAGGGTCCATTTGTCGCAAGCCATTGCGGCAACCGAACCGATTGAATAAATGAAGCCGCAGTCCGATTGAGGCCACGGCTTCCAATTAAGATGGCGTGCCTATACATGAAGGCAGCAAGGATAACAAGGGGCGAAAGAGCGAAGTCCCTTGCTGATATGGGGATTGGAGACGACTTGTCAGAGACGGCCCAGGCAGACGAGAAAAAACGCAGATCCATTCGGCCGCTTAGCCGCCTGGCACCCTATCTCAGGCGCTATCGCGGCATGGTGCTGGGCGCGCTGATCGCCCTGACCGTTGCTGCCGTCACCTCCCTCGCTTTGCCGCTTGCCGTGCGGCGCATGATCGACCATGGCTTCGATCAGTCCGATCGCGGTCTCATCGACAGCTATTTCGCCGCGATGATGGCTATGGCCGTCATCCTCGCGATCGCAAGCGCGCTGCGCTATTATTTTGTCATTACCATTGGTGAGCGCATCGTCTCTGATATGCGCCGCGAAGTCTTCGATCATGTGACGCGGCTGTCGCCCTCCTTCTTCGATGTCAATCAATCCGGCGAGATCGTCTCGCGGCTGACGGCCGACACGACGCAGATCAAGTCTGCTGTCGGCGCAACGGCTTCGGTGGCGCTGCGCAATCTCATTCTCTGTCTTGGCGCCGTGGGCATGATGATCGTCACCAGCCCGAAGCTATCGAGCATCGTGCTGATTGCCATTCCGGTCATCGTGCTGCCACTCGTCAGCTTCGGTCGCTCCGTGCGCAAGCGCTCGCGCGCCGCACAGGATACGCTCGCCAATGCATCCGCCTATGCGAACGAAACCATCGCCGCCAGCCGCACCATCCAGGCCTTTAACGGCGAGGCGGCGGCAGCGCAGCGCTATGGCGCCGCGGTCGAGGATGCCTATCAGGCGGCGCGTGCTGCGATCAAATCCCGCTCGCTGCTGACCGGCTTTGCCATCACCATGGTCTTCGGCAGCATCGTTGCCGTGCTTTGGGTCGGCGCGCAGAATGTTCTGGCCGGAACGATGTCGGCGGGAACGCTTGGCCAGTTCCTCCTCTACTCCGTGATCGCCGGCACGTCGCTCGGCTCGCTGTCGGAAGTCTGGGGCGAGCTGTCACAAGCCGCGGGCGCGGCTGATCGCTTGGGCGAACTTCTGGCTGAAGTCTCGCCGATCGCCGTCCCCGCCGATCCGCTGCTCCTGCCCCAGCCGCCGCAGGGCCGCGTGGAATTCTCCGACGTACATTTCTCCTATCCGTCGCGGCCGGGCAAATCGGCGCTGCATGGCCTCTCGCTTTCCGTCAAGCCGGGCGAGACCGTGGCGATCGTCGGCCCTTCCGGTGCCGGCAAGAGCACGGTCTTCTCGCTGCTGCTGCGCTTCTATGATCCGCAACAGGGTAGCGTCGCCATCGACGGCATCGACGCCCGTCGCGTCTTGCCCGATGCCCTGCGTGACCGCATCGCCATCGTGCCGCAGGACACGACCATTTTCGCCGCCTCTATCCATGACAACATTGCCTTCGGCCGCCCCGAAGCCTCCCGCGACGAGGTCCGCGCCGCAGCGATCGCCGCTCAGGCGGATGAGTTCATCTCGCGGCTGGACAAAGGTTACGACACGAACGTCGGCGAGCGCGGCATTACCCTTTCCGGCGGCCAGCGCCAGCGCATCGCCATTGCCCGCGCCATCCTGAAGAATGCGCCGATCCTGCTGCTCGACGAAGCGACATCGGCACTCGACGCAGAGAGCGAAACGCTGGTGCAGAAGGCACTCGATGGCCTGATGGAAACGCGCACCACCCTCGTCATCGCCCATCGCCTGGCAACGGTTCTGAAGGCCGACCGCATCCTGGTGCTCGATCAGGGCCGCATCGTCGAAGAAGGCACGCATCAAAGCCTGATCCATCATGGCGGCATCTACGCCAAACTGGCGCGGCTGCAATTCGACGCCGGCATCGAGGACCGCATGCTTGCCGTCAAATGACGAGGGATCAAGCAAGCTGAATACAACAGGTGGAAATAGCTTTAAAGTTGCGCTAGATTTTTGGCGTTATCTCGCGCTGACGCGATTCTAGGAGACGGGAACCATGTATAAATTTGAAGTCTACAAGGACAAGGCTGGCGAATTCCGCTTCCGGTTCAAGGCCTCGAACGGCGAAACCATGTTTGCCTCCGAAGGCTACAAGGCGAAGGCTTCGGCCCTCCACGCCATTGAATCGATCAAGTCCCATGTCGGCGCTGCCGCTATCGACGACCAGACCACTGCCTAAGACTTCGCGTCGAGCACTATAGCCTTCCACGGCCGGTCGCCTTCGGGCGCACCGGCCGTTTTCGTTTGCCCATCAAAAAAATTTCGGAAAATCTGCTCCGGTCTGTCGAAATCGGCCTCGCTCGCGGCTCATGGTATTGAAACGGGCATGAAGCCGTTTCGCCGGCGGCGTTGCACATTTTAGCATTTGCTCCTTAGATGCAGCGTCCAGTCCGGCTTACCGCCAACACAGCCAGCAGGAGTTTCCCCATGGAATATGCGTTGATCATCCGTGAATCGGCCGAGGATTTTAAGCGGCGCGAGGATCCCGCCTACAAGAATGGCTGGATCGCCTATACCCAGGCGCTTATCCAGGCCGGCATCATGACCGGCGGTGCCGGATTGACCCAGCCGGAAACCGCAACGGTCGTGCGCCGCCGCGGCGAAGACCACGATGTGCAGGACGGTCCCTTCCCGGAAGGTAAGGAGCAGCTCGGCGGCTTCTATCTGATCGATGTTCCGAATCTCGACGCCGCTTTGGAATGGGCCGGGCGCGTGCCGATCTCTCAGCAGGGATCCGTCGAAGTACGGCCGCGCCTGAAAATGTGAGATGGCCATGAACCATGACGTTGGACGCGCCACCGAACGGGTGGCGCGCCAATCCTACGGCAAGTTGATCGCTTTCCTCGCAGCGCGCTCTGGCGATGTGCCGGCGGCGGAGGATGCGCTGTCCGAAGCACTTGCAGCCGCACTTCGCACTTGGCCGGCACGCGGCATTCCCGACAATCCTGAGGCCTGGCTGTTGGTCGCGGCACGACGCAATCTTTTTGGCGCCGCCAGGCATGCAAACGTCAAGGCCGCCGCCCGCGATACGATCGCCCTGGCTTTCGAGGAAGCGGAGGAGCGCATGAATGCGGATGGCCCCACCTTCCCCGACGAGCGGCTGAAGCTGCTGTTTACCTGCACCCATCCGGCGATCGACCGGTCCGTCCATACGCCGTTGATGCTGCAAACGGTTCTCGGCATAGACGCCAGGACCATGGCGCAAGCCTTCATCGTCTCACCGGAAACGATGAGCCAGAGGCTGGTTCGGGCAAAGACCAAAATCCGCGAGGCCCATATTCCCTTGAGCGTCCCCGACCGCTCCGCGCTGCCGGAACGGCTGACGAGCGTCCTTTCGGCGATCTATGCCGCCTATGGCCTCGGCTGGGATGGGCTCGATGGCGAAGATGACAAGCGCAACTCCCTGGCAGACGAAGCCATCTGGCTTGGCCGCGCCCTGCTCGCCACCATGCCACAAGAGCCAGAGGTGACAGGCTTGTTGTCCCTGATGCTTTACTGCGAAGCCCGCCGTACCGCTCGCCGGGATGCGGATGGCCGCTATGTGCCACTCGCAGATCAGGACACTGCGCGGTGGAACGCCATCATGATGGCCGAAGCCGATAGCCTGCTGTGGCAGGCAGGGGCCTTCGATCGCTTCGGCCCATTCCAATGCCAGGCGGCCATCCAATCCGTTCATTCTGAACGCCGACGCTCCGGTGTCACTGACTGGACGGCGCTCGCAAAGCTCTATGACGCACTCGTGCTGATGAAACCCACCGTCGGCGCTCGCGTCAGCCAGGCCGCTGTTATCGGACGGGCACAGGGGGCTGCGGCCGGATTGCACAAGCTGAACCAGTTGGCTGAGCGCGATATCCTCAGCTACCAACCCTATTGGGCCGTCCGCGCCCATCTGCTTGCGGAAACCGGAGAAACGGAAAGCGCCGTTACGGCCTATCGCACTGCGATCGGGCTTAGCAACAGTTCCGCCGTCCGCGAATTCTTGCAGGCGCGCCTCGATACCATTCAGGCCGACCGAAACTGACGATTATTTCTCCGTCAGCTTCAACTCGATACGGCGGTTGGTGGCGCGGGCTTCCGGCGTATCACCCGGAGCGATCGGCTGGAACTCTCCGAAGCCGGCGGCCACAAGCCGATCCGCGGGAACGCCGTGGGCAATCAGGAACTTGACGACGGCGATGGCGCGCGCCGACGACAGAGCCCAGTTGTCAGGATAGCGGCCGCTGCCCGAGAGCGGCACATTGTCGGTATGGCCGTCGACACGCAGCACCCAGTTGATCTCGGGCGGAATTTCCTTGGAAAGGTCGATCAATGCGGCAGCAAGCTTGGCCATCTCCGCCTGACCGTCCGGATTGAGATCCGCCGCACCCGAAGGGAACAGCACTTCCGACTGGAAGACGAAGCGGTCGCCGACGATACGGATATTGTCGCGGTCGGAGAGAATTTCGCGCAAGCGCCCGAAGAAGTCGGAACGATAACGGTTCAGCTCCTGCACGCGCTGCGCCAGCGCCACATTCAGCCGCCGTCCAAGATCGGCGATCTTCACCTGCGACGTCTGATCCTTCTGCTCCGATGCCTGCAACGCGGCCTCGACGGCGGCGATCTGGCTGCGCAGTGCAGCGATCTGCTGGTTGAGAAGATCGACCTGGCTCAGCGCGCGGGCACTCGCCTGCTTCTGCTCGTCAAGCTGCTGCGTCAGCGTGCCAACCCGCTGTTGCGCCGCCTGACTGTTGCCGGAGCCGGCGTCGAGCAGCGCCTGCAGACGCGAGCGGTCGCCCTCTACCGCCGAAAGCGACGCTTGCAGATTGGCGACGGAATCCTCCAGATCCTGCTTGCCGCTCTTTTCGAGCGCCAATGCCTGCGTCAATTCGTTGATCTGGCTATTGAGGCGATTCAGCACCTCGTCGCGGCCGGAAATCTCACGGCTCAGGATGAACTGACCGACGACGAATACCGTCAGCAGGAACATGATCGCCATCAGCAGCGTGGAGAGCGCATCGACGAAGCCTGGCCAATAATCGACCGTTCTCTTGTGGCGACTGTTTCGCGCGAGCGCCATGACTTACTTGCTCCCGGTCTTCTCGGTGTGGCTGATGCGATCGGCGAGGCGATCAAGCGTGCGGCGCATCGATTTCGCCTCTTCCTGCTGCGCTTCGATCCAGTCGCGCAGCATCTGCTGCTCGTTGCGCATGTTTTTGACCAGGCCCTGGATGCCCTCGGCGAGGTTCGCCATGGCCGTCACCGAACGCTGGCCGCCGCCACCTTCTTCCGCGATCTTGCGCAGATATTCCGAAAGCGCACGCACATCCTCGGAGGATGCACCGTTGGCACCTTCGATCACCGGAGAGATATCCGAGCCGACATCGGTGACGGAAGAAAGCCAGTTTTCCAGTTCGGTGTAGAAGCGGTTCTGCGCGCGGCCGGCCTGAAGGTCGAGAAACCCGAGAATCAGCGAGCCGGAAAGGCCGAGCAGCGAGGAAGAAAATGCCGTGCCCATGCCGACCAGCGGGCCGGAAAGGCCGGTCTTCAGCGCGCCGAGAATGTCACCGGTGTCGCCGGAGCCGACATCAAGGCTCTGGATAACATCGTTGATCGAGCCGATCGTACCGATCAGGCCCCAGAAGGTGCCGAGCAGGCCGAGGAAGACGAGCAGGCCGATAAGATAGCGCGACGTGTCGCGCGACTCGTCAAGGCGGGTGGCGATGGAATCGAGGATCGAGCGCAGTGTCGCCGTCGACAATTGCATGCCGCGCCGGTTGCCGATCAGCGCCCGCATGGGCGCCAGAAGCCTGGGATTGCGACCGACCTTGTCGGCAGCATTGCCGACGGCGCGGAAATGGTTGAACCAGCGAACTTCCGGCCTGAGCATCAGGACGTGATTGAAGACCAGCAGAATACCGACGGCCAGCACGCCGAGGATCAATCCGTTGAGGCCTGGATTATGCAGGAAGGCGACTTGAGCCTGGCGAAACAGGATCGCCACGATAAAACCGACAATGACCAGGAAAAGGATCATCGTCCAAAAGAAGGCCATCGGGCTGGAGAGCTTGTAGGTGTAATTGCCCGACACATTGTCGGTCGACCCCAGATCCCCCAGATTCACATTTTCCATCGCACGCTTCGCCTCCGCATTCTCCGCCCCGGAGACTAGAGCAACATTGCGCCGAATTGAAGAGACGGAAAACACAAAACAATCCGTTGGCAACAGCCTGTTTTGCCGCAGGCAATTGCCGGGAAGCGATCCTTATTTCGTCGGGATAGGCCGCTTGACGACCTCGGCCAGCGCCTTTTGAATATGCTCGTTACCGCAGATGATCGAGCCGGTGCCGAGCATATCGGTGCCGCCGTCGAAATCCAGGACGAAACCGCCAGCTTCACGCACCAGCAGGATACCGGCTGCCATATCCCACGGCGACAGGCCCATTTCCCAGAAGCCGTCGAAGCGGCCGGCGGCGACATAGGCGAGATCGAGCGCTGCCGAACCGAGGCGGCGGATGCCGGCGACTTCACCCATCACATGGCGCAGCTCGACCAGGAACTTGCCGTGGTTGCCGCGGCCGAGATGCGGAACGCCGCAGCCAATGACGCAATCCGAAAGCACGCGGCGCGAGGCGACGCGCAGGCGGCGGTCGTTGAGGAAGGCGCCACCGCCGCGCTCGGCAGTGTAGAGCTCGTCCGTCGCCGGATTGAAGACGACGCCTCCGACGATCTCGCCATTGCGCTCCAGCGCGATCGAGATGGAGAACATCGGAATGCCGTGCAGGAAGTTGGTTGTGCCGTCGAGGGGATCGACGATCCAGCGATGCGCGCCGTCGGTGCCCTTGATCTCTTCGCTCTCTTCGCCGAGGAAGCCATAGGTCGGCCGCGCTTTCAGCAGCTCGTCGTGAATGATCTTCTGCGCTTTGAGATCGGCCTGGCTGACGAAATCGCCCGGCCCCTTCACCGAAACCTGCAGGTTCTGCACTTCACCGAAATCGCGGCTGAGCGACTTGCCTGCCTTGAGGGCAGCCTGAACCATGACATTGAGAAGAGCTGAACGGGCCATCGGGCTTCCTTGGGTAATATAGAAGGCACTGACCGGACCCGAAAACAGGCCCCGGCGGAGCGGGATCGGCAGCGCGATAAAGATTGGCGGCCTCAAGACCACAAAATCGGGGGAATTTCAAGTACAGCGAGGCGGAAGGCCTGGTTTTCTCATCAGGCCGGCGTCGTGACATGGCCGCCTCGGCCAAAAACCATCACACCATGCCAACACGTATAAGCGGATAAGAGGCTCTAAAACTTCTGCTGCGCCATCAGGATCTCACGGGCGATCTGCTCCAGCGGTACGACGCGATCGACGCCGCCACGGGCGATCGCTTCCTTCTGCATGCCGAAAACGACGGAGGTCGCCTCGTCCTGGGCAACGGTATAGGCGCCGGCCTGCTTCATCTCGAACATGCCGCGCGCGCCGTCGTCGCCCATGCCGGTCATGATGATACCCATGGCATTCGATCCGGCCGCCCGCGCCGCCGAGCGGAAGAGGACATCGACGGAGGGCCGGTGGCGCGAAACCAGCGGCCCCTTTTTGACAGCGACATGGTAACGCGCACCCTGCCGTTCCAGCAGCATATGATTGTCGCCGGGGGCGATCAGCACATGGCCGCGCAGAACCGGATCGCCATCGACCGCTTCCTTGACTTCCACTTCACAGAGGCTGTTCAGCCGCTTGGCGAAGGCGGCGGTAAACTTTTCCGGCATGTGCTGGACGATGACCATGCCCGGCGCATTGGCGGGCAGCGCCTCCAGCATCTCGCGCAATGCTTCGGTGCCGCCTGTCGAAGCGCCGACGCAGACGACCATTTCCGTCGTCTTCGCCATGGCGCGGCCGGTCGGCGGCGGCAGCATGGCGTCGGCCGTCAGCTTCCTGGCCGGTCCCGAAGCGGAAGCTGAGCGTGCTTCGAAGCGCCGGACATTCGGCATCCTGGCATGGGATGCACTCCTGACCACCTCACGGATGCGCATCGCCTCCTCGGCCAGATAATCGGCCGCGCCGATCCGCGGCTTCTGGATGATATCCACCGCACCGGCTTCCAAGGCCTGCAGCAACGTCTCCGAACCCGCCTCCGTCAGCGACGAGCACATGACGACGGGGATCGGCCGCTGCGACATCAGCTTGCGCAGGAACGTGATGCCATCCATGCGCGGCATCTCGACATCCAGCGTGATGACATCGGGTACCTCCTCCTGGATCTTCCGGGCGGCCATGAAGGGATCGGTCGCTACCCCCATGACCTCGAGCTCGGGATCGTCAGATAAAAGTGCCGCAAGCGTCTGGCGTACGCTGGCGGAGTCGTCGACGATCAGAACGCGGATTTTCTTCGGCATGCTGACCTGCCCTAGATTCGCTGAAAGACCGTGTTGGAAACCTGTTTCAGCGGTAAGTCAAAGCCGGTAATCGATTCCGAGTGGCCGATGAACATGTAGCCGCCAGGCACCAGACAATCGCAGAGGCGCGAAAGAACGCCGGCTTGCGTCTGCTTGTCGAAATAGATGAGGACGTTGCGGCAGAAGATGATGTGTATGGCATCGCCCACCTGATATTTCTCGTCCATCAGGTTCATCCGGCCAAAGCCGATTTTCGAGCGCAGCCGCGGCGTGATGCGCACCTCCCGCCTGTCCGGGACTTTCGCGGCCATGACGTATTTGCGCTTCAACTCGGCCGGAACGGGCAACACCATATCATCAGTGTAGATGCCGCTCCTGGCCGATTGCAGCACGTCGGTGCTGAGATCCGTCGCCAGGATCGCATAATCGATGCCGCCTTCGCTCGCGGAAAATTCCTCCATCACCATCGCCATCGAATAGGGCTCAGCCCCAGTCGAGCAGGCGGCACTCCATGCGCGCAGGCGGCGATGGCCGGCGCGCATCAGCATCGGCAAAGCCATAGTCTGCATGAATTCGAAATGCTTGGCTTCACGGAAGAAATCAGTCTTATTGGTCGTTACCGCATCGATGAGATAGACCGTTTCCTGTTCAAGGCCGCCATGATTGAACAGGAAATCGCAATACTCGTCGAATGATGCAATGCTGGTCGCGCGCAGGCGCCGCCGCAACCGCCCCTCCAGCATCGTCAGTTTCGTCGACGGCATCTTGATGCCGCTATAGTCATAGATGAAACGCGCCAGCTTCTCGAAATTCCGCGTGCTGATGCGGTCACCGATGATTTGGCTCTCCTGAACTGCGGCCATTCCCATCCATCCACTCCCTGACGAATTCCTATGCAGCATGACCGGCGCGATGCGGATCGAGCGCGACGGTGTCTTCCCGCGACAGCAAGCGGGCGAGATCGACGATGACGACGAAGCCATTCTCCCGGCGCACGACGCCGGCGATGTAGTCGGAACGCCAGCGCACGCCGATATCCGGCGCCGCTTCGATCTGGTCCCGCCGGAAGGGGGTGACTTCGAAGACGCGGTCGGCGACGAGGCCGAGCGTCAGCACCTTGGCTTCGATCGGAATATCCAGCACCAGCACGCGGGTATGCGGGGTCGGCACGGTCTTGGAGAGGCCAAGCTTCAGACGGAGATCTATGGTCGGAACGCCCTGCCCGCGCACATCGCGCAGGCCGAGCAGGTAATCCGGCCCGTTCGGAATCTTGAAAGCCTCGGCATAATCCAGGATTTCGCGGACGACTTCGACAGGCACGGCGAAGACTTCCTCGCCGAGGCTGAAGGTGACGAATTGCGCTTCCAAAGCGGGTGTAGCCATGGTCATGCACTTTCCTTGAATTCGAGGTCGTCATCGTCCGGGCCGCCCATGGAGAGATCGAGAGCAAACCCCTTGAGACGTGCCTGTTGCGCCTGAACCGTGGTGGGCTTCGCCGCTCTCGGCTGACGAACGTTCGCTGCCGGCACCCTGCCGGTCGCCTTGGCCGCGACCGTCCGGCTTGTGCGATTGGACGATGTATCGACCTTGAAGAAGGCGATGGAGGCCTGCAGCTCTTCAGCTTGGGCGGCCAACTCTTCCGAAGTGGCCGACATTTCTTCCGAAGCGCCGGCATTCTGCTGCGTCACCTTGTCGAGCTGCTGGATCGCCTCGTTGATCTGGGCCGCACCAATATCCTGCTCACGGCAGGCAGCACTGATCTCGGAGACGAGTTCGGCCGTCTTGCGGATGTCCGGCACCAGACGGCCAAGCATATCGCCGGCCTCGGCGGCCGCCTTGACGGTATCGCTCGACATCGAGCTGATCTCGGCAGCCGCCGATTGGCTGCGCTCGGCAAGCTTGCGCACTTCCGAGGCGACGACCGCAAAGCCCTTGCCGTGTTCGCCGGCACGGGCCGCTTCCACAGCCGCGTTCAAGGCAAGCAAATCAGTCTGGCGGGCGATCTCCTGCACAATGCCGATCTTCTCAGCGATGGTACGCATGGCGCTGACGGCGCGGGTCACGGCATCGCCGCTTGCTTCCGCATCCTTGGCCGACTGACGCGCGATCTTCTCCGTCTGCGCGGCATTATCGGCATTCTGCTTGATGTTGGCCGCCATCTGCTCCATCGAAGCCGAAGCTTCTTCAGCCGAAGCCGCCTGCTCGGTCGCGCCCTGCGACACCTGCTCCGAGCTTGCCGAAAGCTGCTGGCTGCCCGAGGAGACATTGTCAGCCGCACCCAGCGCATCGGCAACGACGCCACGCAGACGTTCGACCATCTGCTCCAGCGCCAAGCCAAGAACATCCTTGTCGGAAAGTGGCTTCGGCGTGACCGTCAGATCGCCGTCGGAAATCTTCGTGGCGATATCGGATGTGACGCGCAGGTTGGCGACCATGCTCTGCATCGCCAGGCCGAGAACATCCTTGTCGGAGAGCGGCTTCACGGCAACGGAGAGATCGCCCATCGCGATGCGATCCGCCACAGCGGCGGTGGCGCGCAGGTTCGAGGTCATGACATTGACGGTATCGATCAGATCCTTGATCT
Organism: Martinezella paranaensis; assembly: GCF_014200235.1. Lineage (NCBI taxonomy): Bacteria > Pseudomonadati > Pseudomonadota > Alphaproteobacteria > Hyphomicrobiales > Rhizobiaceae > Martinezella > Martinezella paranaensis. The sequence continues at coordinate 285,190 of NZ_JACHBI010000002.1, forward strand.
CGTCATTCGTCTTGACCTCGACCTTCTGATTGAGGTCGCCGGTCGCCACGGCCTTGGCGATGTCAGACACCTTGCCCAGGCCGCGATTGATCCCGAGCGTAATCCAGAAGGCGGCGCTCAATGCGATGATCAACGCCACGGCGGAAACGGCAGCCAGGATCATCAGCGTGTCTTCATAAAGCTGATCGCCGGCCGCGTCCGTGGCCGCCAGCACCTTTTTCTGAATGTCGACGAGACTGTTGATCGCGCCGGTCATCTGTTTGCTGAGGTCGGTCAGTTCGCCGTCCGAAAGCGCCTCGGCGCCGGCGTGATCGCCCTTGGCTTCAAGCGCCTGCAGCTCGGTGGAACGCTGGCGGAAGGTCTGGCCAAGCGATATCAGCTTCTCCCAGAGGGGTTTGCCTTCCACTGTCGCGATAGCAAGCCCATCCTGAGCTTGAGAGGACATGGTATCGAGATAGGTGCTGGATTCCTTGTAGAAGGCAGTTTCCGCATCGCCATTGGCAATCAGCGCATCTTTCTGCGCCCGAATGGCTTCCACGGCGGCGATGTTGGCGTCGAGCGCTGTTTGCAACTGTTTGACAGGACCCGCCGTCATTCCGTTGCTGGCATCATTGAGGTGACCAAGACTGATGCTGCCATAGACCGCGATGCCGATCAAAAGCAGCGTCATTGTGCCGAAGGCGAGACCTAATTTCAGTTTGATGGAGAAACGCATTGTCCTATCCCCGAAAACAAAGAGGCAAAATGGGTATTGCGGAACGGCGTCACCGTTTGACAGCGTCGTACCGATAAAGAGAGCCTTCGAACCAGGGAAAGCGATCCATTCACTTCCCCGTCACCGGACATCTCAGGAACCACGACGCCAACGCATACACACGTTGGGGATATCAGAACGCCGGGACCACGAAGGTCCCGGCAGAAGTCATCGAAGAAGCGCTCAGGCGCTTTCGCGAAAATCCTCGTCACCGGCATCCGGGCCGCCCATGGAAAGATCGAGAGCAAAGCCCTTGGCGCGAGCCTGCTGGGCGGCGACGGTCTGCGCCGGAACAGCCGACGTGACGCGGCGGTTGGCGAGCGGCGCAACAGCCTTGTTTGCCGCCGCCTTGGCGGGTAACTTCCTGGCCGAGACTTTGCTGCCTGCGGTATCGACCTTGAAGAAGGCGATAGAGGCCTGCAGCTCTTCAGCTTGGGCGGCCAACTCTTCCGAAGTGGCCGACATTTCTTCCGAAGCGCCGGCATTCTGCTGCGTCACCTTGTCGAGCTGCTGGATCGCCTCGTTGATCTGGGCCGCACCAATATCCTGCTCACGGCAGGCAGCACTGATCTCGGAGACGAGTTCGGCCGTCTTGCGGATGTCCGGCACCAGACGGCCAAGCATATCGCCGGCCTCGGCGGCCGCCTTGACGGTATCGCTCGACATCGAGCTGATCTCGGCAGCCGCCGATTGGCTGCGCTCGGCAAGCTTGCGCACTTCCGAGGCGACGACCGCAAAGCCCTTGCCGTGTTCGCCGGCACGGGCCGCTTCCACAGCCGCGTTCAGAGCAAGCAAATCAGTCTGGCGGGCGATCTCCTGCACAATGCCGATCTTCTCAGCGATGGTACGCATGGCGCTGACGGCGCGGGTCACGGCATCGCCGCTTGCTTCCGCATCCTTGGCCGACTGACGCGCGATCTTCTCCGTCTGCGCGGCATTATCGGCATTCTGCTTGATGTTGGCCGCCATCTGCTCCATCGAAGCCGAAGCTTCTTCGGCGGACGCCGCCTGTTCGGTCGCGCCCTGCGACACCTGCTCCGAGCTTGCCGAAAGCTGCTGGCTGCCCGAGGAGACATTGTCAGCCGCACCCAGCGCATCGGCAACGACGCCACGCAGACGTTCGATCATGACATTGACGTTGCCCAGCAATTCGCCGATTTCGTCCTGATTGGTGATCTCTACCGTCTTCGTCAGATCACCCTCGGAAACCTCGCGAACGACGGTGTTGGCGCGGGCGAGACCCTTGCTGATCGTGTTCGCGATCCAATAAGCGGTCACAGCGGCGATCAGCAGCGCCACACCGGCGGCAACGAGCATCGTCAGACGGGTGCCGGCATATTGCACGTCGGCGCCGTCATCCGCTTCCTTCATTTTCTGCTTTTCGATGACGAGCAGAGCGTCGAGTGCCTTGTCGATCTCGTTGGCGGCCCTGCGGGCATCGGTAACGGAGACGGTGCTTGCGCCTTCCTTGTCGCCTGCCTTCAGCAGTTGGCGAATCTGATCGTCGGCCTGGATGAACTTCGCCGCGGTGGCTTCGACGGAATCCCAATGAGCACGGCTTTCTTCGGTCGCGACCTTGTCCACGGCGGCCAAGGTGTCAGCAAGCTGCTTGCGTGCGACGTCGCCGGCAGCGAGCGCCGCCTTGGCTTCGTCGTCATTGTGGGCCGCAAGAAGGTTCTTCTGCTGACGAATGACTTGGAGCTGGGAGATGTTGACCTGCTGCGTCAACTCCAGTCGCTCCACGGGGCCTTCGAGCACATTGCTGATGGTGTCGTTGAAAGCGCTGAGGCTCATGATGCCGTAGCCGGCCGTGCCTATCAACATGAGGATGATGAAGGCAAACGCCCCCACCAGCTTGGCTTTGATCGTTAGACGCATCGTCTTGATTCCCTCGAAAATTCGGCCACAGCAATGGTCAGGCGGAAAGCGCCTTGTTTTGCCGGGCAGAAAAAATCGCCTGCAGATTGGGGAGAATGATGAATTCCCCTCCGCGCTTGACCAGGCAGTTGATGTAGTCGGGACGCCAACGCATCCCCACGCTAGGCGGTGCTTCGCTGGAAGCTTTTGCAAGTGTGGTGACTTCATTCACCCTGTCGGTCCGCAGACCCACGAGCGTGGGTTCATCCTGCAGGTCAAGTTCGATAACGATGATACGGCTATCGATAGTCGCTTCCGCCGCTTCCATGCCGAAAGCGAGGCGGAGATCGGCAAGGGGGATCACCTTGCCGCGAAAATTGATGACGCTGCCCACGAAGGGCTGGCTGCCGGGAACGGCGGTTTCCGGCAGAATGTCCAGGATTTCCTGAACCATGACCGCCTCGAGGGCGAAGGTTTCACCGGCAAGATCGAAGGTCAGAACTTCGACCTCGCCGTTTTCATTCCAATGAGTGCCATTCCAGAGATTGTCGGATTTCATGGCTTTTCCGCTCATCCCGCTGCACGCAGATGCGCCTCCTGTTGCTGGCCTGCTGCGACCAGATGCACGACATCGAGAATGAGGGCGACGCTGCCGTCGCCGAGGATCGTCGCCCCGGAGAAGTGGGCGACGTCATTGTGCAGCTTCGACATGGATTTGATCACCGTCTGGTGGTCGCCGATGATCTGGTCGACAACGAGGCCGACCCGCTCGGTGCCGGTCGAGATGACAACGACCTTCTGATGCACGTCCGGCTTGGTGCCGGTGCGGAATACGTCCCGCAACCGCAGGAAAGGCACCAGGCTGTCGCGCAGCGAAATGAAGCTACGGCCGCGCGAACGCAAATCCTCTTCCAGCGACAATTCCAGGCATTCCTCGACCGCCGACAGCGGAATGACATAGCGCCCGGCGCCGACGCGCACCAGCAGGCCGTCGATGATGGCGAGCGTCAGCGGAATGCGCAGCGAGACATCGGACCCCTGTCCCGGCTGGCTGACGATATCGATGGTGCCCCGCAGCGCTTCTACTGTCTGCTTCACCACATCCATGCCGACGCCGCGGCCGGAAAGATTGGTGATCTGCGCCGCCGTCGAAAAACCGGGCGCGAAGATGAGCTGCAGAAGCTCGGCATCGCTGAGCTGCTGACCTGGCTGGATCAGCCCGGACGATTCCGCCTTGGCCCGGACACGTTCGCGATTGATGCCGCGGCCGTCATCCTTGATCGAGATGATGACTTCGCCACCCGATTGCCGGGCCGACAATGTAATGGTTCCAGCTTTCGCCTTGCCGGCAGCAAGACGCTCTTCCGGTGGTTCAAGACCATGGTCGATGGAATTGCGCACCAGATGCACCAGCGGATCGGCAAGCCGCTCGATGACGGTCTTGTCGACCTCCGTCGTCTCACCTTCGGTGACGAGTTCGATGACCTTGCCGGTCTCGCGCGCCAGATCATGCACCAGGCGGCGGAAACGGTTGAAGAGGCTCGCGACCGGCACCATGCGCAGCACCATCATCGTGTCGCGCAGTTCGCCGGACAGGCGTTCGATCTCTTCCGACACCGACCTCAGCCCGATATCGGCACTGGCACTCGCCAATTGGCTGAGGCGCGATTGCGCGATGACCAGTTCGCCGACACGATCCATGAGTTCATCGAGGCGCTCGGCCGGAACACGAACGCTTTCGGCAGCCTTCGCTTGCCGTTGGTCGGAAGCGGGTGGTGCCGTTGCCGCGGCTTCTCGTTTGATCGGGACAATCTCGGCAACGGCCGGCGCGGCGGGAGCAACAACCGCCTGCGAGTCAGCCGAAACGGCGGGCTCATCCGGCGTTGCAGCAACTGCACTGCCATCGATTTCCTCGACATCGAGCTGCATGTCGTCCATCACGAAGATGAAGACATCGTCGATGGCGGACCGCGGCTGCTCGGTCGTAACAGTGACATCCCAGGAGAGATACAATTCCGTCGGCACCAGCGCGCTCAGCGGCGGAATGGCCGATGTATTGGCGAGGATGCGGCATTCGCCGAGATCGCGCAGCTCGTCCAGCAACCCCAGCGGATTGGTGCCGTTGATCATCGCGTTCTGCGGCAGACTGAAGCGAATACGCCAGGTCTTTCGCTTCGAGACGGCAACGACAGGCGCAATCGCGGCGACCGGCTGAACCGGCTTTGCAGCGTCGGCGGCGCCGCCGACGGCTGCATGCAACTGCGCCAGAAGACGTTGGCTGGTGGCGTCGTGATTGCGATTGGGATCGTCGACGAGGGCGCGCATATGGTCCTGCGCGTCGAGAACGGCAGCGACGAGCTCGGCCGTTGCCGGCGCCTGGCCCTTGCGGACGCGATCGAAGGCGGTTTCGCAATGATGGGTGAAGGCTGCGAGCGCATCGAAGCCGAACATGGAGCCCGAGCCCTTCAGCGTATGAAGGCCGCGGAACACGGCGTCGATCAAAGCCTTGTCGTCAAGCTGATGCGTGAGATCCAAAAGGCCTGCCTCGATTTGCTCCAGGCATTCTGCAGCCTCGGTACGGAAGACAGCAATTGGATCGAGCGAGTTCATCTGCCCAGCACTTTCTTGGTGATCTTGACGAGATTTTCCGGATCGAAAGGCTTGGTCAGCCAGCCGGTGGCGCCGGCGGCCTTGGCGCGCGCCTTGAGATCGGCATCGGATTCCGTCGTCAGGAAGATGATCGGAACGCCCATGTGAGCCGGCAGCTTGCGCAGCTCCTCGATCATGGTCAGTCCGTCCATGACGGGCATGTTGAGGTCGGTCACGATGAGATCGAATTGCCCGGCCTTGGCCTTGTCCAGGCCCTCGGCACCGTTCTCCGCCTCGGTGACCTCGTAACCGGCATTCGTCAGCGTCACCTTGGTCGTCAGACGGATGCTGGCGGAATCGTCGACAGTCAGAATCTTCGCACTCATGAATGTACCTCTTTATGGAGCCAGAATTGCGCGTCCTCCGCCGTAAAGGCTTCGACGAATCCGCCCCTCTGCAAGACTTTCAAAACAGAACCGGTAGCCGGAGAAGAAAGACGAAGTGTTTTGCCGGAAGCCTTCGCCTCGGCCCGAGCCGAGTCGACCAATTGCACGAAGCTCAAATCAGCTTCCGCATCCTCGGCAACTTCGAGGACAAGCGTTTTGCTGTCCCGAAACTTCACAGTCATACTTTGATAGATTTCGGAAATGTTCCTGATGCTCAAGATATCAGGCAGGGAAATAGATTCAGAATATTTGTCATCCATTTCAAATCTGGCCCCGCTACCAAACGAATACTTAAGCGATAACTATTGAATCTCATGTCAGCCTTAAGAGGGAGTAAACACAGGTTGTATAATTCGAGATTTCAGGGGCTGTGAATTTTCACCTGATATAAATGACCGCTCAATCTTTACGATGAGAAATATGATTGGGATTCAGGCAGTTAAATCGAAAAGATCAAAACACCGACTTTCCGGTGAGTGAATCTTAACCCTGCTGGGGAAAGCCCGGGGTGCAACGTCTACGAGTCCGGAGAATTTACCGGAATTTTCCATCCCACATTTAAGAGTTGAGTCAAACGAGCCTTTCTCCAAGTAAAGGGACAAACATGAAAAATGGAACAGCTCTGGCACGCCGCATCGATCGCCCCCGGGGAGTCCCGCGGGCCATGGATGTCAGCCGCACCCTGGAGGCGGCGCGTACCGAGGTAGAGAAACGTTTTCTCGACGGTGGCGCTGTTCTCCTGTCGGTCATGGAGGTCCTGAACCAGCTCCTGTCATCTCTCGACCGGTTGACCAAGGCGCTCGACAGCGATGGCGCCAGCGACACCACCGCCGATCTAGTGCAGACGATGAGCGGTCTGTCGGACCTGCCCGGCCTCGAAGCCAGGCGCCAGGAGAATTTCACCGTTCTCGCCGAGGCCGGCGCCAAGCTGCACTCGCATGTCACCGATATGCAGGAGACTATGCGTTACCTGCGTACCTTCGCCGTCACGGTGAAGATCACCGGTGCGGGCATTGCCGAATTTGCCGGTTTTGCCGAGGAGATTCTGGAGCGCATTCACTCCGGCACCACTGAAGTCAACACCTTCGCCCAGCAGCTCGGCGCCCTCGAACGCGACCTGAAGGTCGCCATGACCTTTGGCACCACCACCGCGAAAGCCTATGACCGCAACGTTCCGCAAGTGGTCGCAGCACTCGAAAAGGATGCCCGCACCATCGCTGCGCACCGCAAGGAACTCGCGGTGATCGCCGCCGAGGTTGGCGCCATCGCCCGCGGCGTGCAAAGCAAGGTCGCAACCACCCTTTCGGCTCTGCAGATCGGCGACGTCACCCGCCAGCGTATCGAGCATGTACAAAGCGCCTTCGCCTTTCTCGGAGAATTTCTCGCAAGCGACGAGGGCCACAAGCTCGATGCCGATGCCTACCAGCGGCTTGAAAATGTCATCCATCACCTGACGGCGGCGCAGATGCGCGACATGGTCACGGATTTCCAGAGGGAGTCGGGCAGTGTCGTCAAGACGATTGCCAGCTTCAGCCACGACACGCAGGAAATCCTGAAACTGCGCGACGCCATGAAGCCCGAGGACGGAAACAGCGATGCCAATGTGCTGCGTGCACTGGAACAGAGCGTCTCCGCCGCCCACACGATCGTCAAACAGGTCGAAACCGCCCGCGTTCAGGCCGATGGCATCAGCCAGTCGACACTCGGCACGGCCTCGAACCTGTTGCACCGCATCGAGACCATCCGCGCCGTCAAGACCGATATTCACTACATGGCGCTCAACACCAATCTGCGCTGCAGCCGCATGGGCGAGGAAGGCCGTTCGATCAACGTCGTCACCGCCGAACTGCGCATCTTCGCGGCAAAACTCGATGAATCCGCCGACGCGATCGTCTCCGGGCTCGCGTCACTCGAAACGGCAGCCGGCCACGTCGCCTCCGGCCAGGAAGCCTCTGACTATAGTCTCGACGAGAGGCTGATTTCGGCCGTCGACGCCATCCGTGGCGCCGCCAATATCATGGATGGCGAACTGGAAACGCTCTCGGCGCATGGCCGCGAAGTGGCCAACAAGATCATGCTGTCGATCGGCAAGCTCGACTTCCAGCGCGACCTCGGCGAGATCCTGGCAAATTGCGCCGATACGCTCGAAGACATGGCCGGCAGAGATATGGCCGATGTCAGCGATTTGGAGGAAATCATCGCGCCGCTCAGCGCCCGCATCTTCAAGACCTACACGATGGCGCAGGAGCGCGACGTCCATCGCGATATCATCGCCATGGACGCCAGCACCGCACAGGCTGCCGCAGCGCCGGCCAAGGCTGACGACGAAGATCTTTTCGCCGACGCTCTGTTCTAACAGAATTGGAATTCCGTAGAGCGCCATGCGTTCAAATGAACGCTGGCGCTCTAAGCGTTACTGCACCCTGCGAAACTTGTTCGCGGCGTCGATCGCGGCCTTCTGCTGATAGTCCTCGATGCCCTGGTAAAAATCCTCGAGCTCCGGATCTTTGAGGCCGGCGCGGCGCGAGATGACATACCAGGTCGCAGCGGCAACCGGATCCTGCTTCGTGCCGAGCGCGTTGATATAGAGATGCGCCAGCTTGTTCTGCGCTACGACATTGCCGCGATAGGCGGCAACCCGCATCCAGTTGAAACCGTTCTCCAGATCCTGCTTGCCGCCGATACCGTTGATCAGCCAAATGCCCATGTCGAGCTGTGCGGTGTCGAAGCCTGCATTGGCCGCGCGCGACAGCCATTCACGCGCCTGCGACTTCTTTTCCTCGGGCAGGTCGGGCAGATTTTGATAGAGCTGAGAGACAGCATATTGCGCATCGGCAATGCCCTGCTGCGCCGCCTTCTCATAATATGGAAGAGCCATCTGCAGCCCTTTGATGCCGGGATTGTCTGCCGTCAGGCTCTGCGCCCAGTTGAATTCGGCGGACGGCTGGCCGGCATCGGCCGCCTTCTTCATCCACTCGTCCGCCTTCTTCTCGTCGCGCGGCAGATCGCGTCCTTCCATCAGGAGCAACGCGTATTTGAACATCGAAGTCGAATCGCCGCCCTCGGCTGCCTTGCCGTACCAGAAGGCAGCATCCTTGGTGTCGCGCTTGACGCCGAGACCCTGCGACATCAATTCGGCAATCAGGGTCTGCGCTGCGGGATCGCCGAGCTGCGCACGCGGCAGGGCTTTCTGAAACGCGGTCAGGTAATACCCCCGCTGGAAGGCGCCATAGGCTTCGTCGACCTTGCCGGTGAAGGCCTTTTCCGGCGGCAGGTCGGGCAGCTTCGCGCCCATACGGTCAAAGACGCCAACACCTTGGGAGGGCTTGATGGCATCGTCCGTCTTCGGCTCAGCGCCGGGACCGATCTTCTCGGTCTTGAAAGTGCCGGCGGCGGCGTCCAATGGCCGCGTCATCACGCTGTCGCCGGGCGGCGGCGGCGCGCTATCGTCGGGCGCAGCAGCCTCATCCGACGGCGCGGCATCGTCGGATTGTCCGCTGTCGGTCGGCCGAGCGCCCTTGTCCGGCTGTGTTGTGATGCCCGGCAGCGACGTGTCGCTATTGTTCGATTGCGCCACCACAATCGGCGGCAACGCCGTCAGCCCAACGGCGAGCGCAGCAAGGAAAAACCGGTGACTGAATCGGGGCGTGAGCGACATGGATTGCTATCAATCTTCAAACCGTGGCGCTTTTTCGTCCAGAAGCGCATTCACTTCCGCAACGATGGACGGGGCCGCCGAGGGGTCTGCAAAAACGGCCCCGCGCAGCGCCACGAATTCGGCGCCCGTCAAAGCCACCTCAAGCGCCGATTTCGGATCGGTGCCGCCCATGATGATGCAGGGAATCTCGATCATCGATGCCCACCATTCGCCGAGCGCCAGGTTTTTCGGGTGCGCCTCCGGCTTGATGTCGCCATCGAGCTTGCCGAAGAAGATGTAGTCGGGACGCAGCTCGCCGATTTCCAGCGCATTGTGCCTGTCCGTGGCATTGCCGCCGCCGACGATGAGCTTCGGTACGAATTTCTCGACCGCCTCGGTGAGCTCGGCAAGATTACCGGTAATGTGCAACCCGTCGGCCTTGGCGCGGCCTGCGACACGGCTGTCTCCGGCAATCAATGCGGCTGCGCCTGCCGCCTGTACCACCGGCACCAGCTTTTCCGCATGCTTCTGAAAGGTGCTGTCGTCGAGCCCATATTGCGGGATGATGACCGACGCCACATCCCCGCCCCTCAGCGCATCGGCCACCGCCTTCGCCTGCTCTTCGATATCGGCGATATCGGGAACGATGAGAACGAGGCGGCAGCGGTCTTCGGGCACGGTCATGCGGGTTTCCATATTTATGGGTTCGATCGCTGGGAATAGCGCACCCGGTTCTATATTTGTGAGTAAATCCGTTGGGGCGGTCTGACAAGGGGCAGCGCGTTGAAAGCACCCGACATCCACGAGCGCTATTTCACGTTGCAGAGGCCCGGGAGCCGTTCCTCACCGCAATAATGTTAGAGCCGCCGGCACAATCATCATTGCGGCGCACAATTAGCTTGCCGCTCTTGGGCGTTTGACGTAGCTTTCGGCCCATGTCGACCATGGACCCCTTCGCAGCCATCGCGGATCCGAACCGGCGTTACCTGCTGGAAGAGTTGCGCCGCGCACCCAAAACGGTCAACGAACTGGCGCAGGGCTTGCCGATCAGCAGGCCGGCGGTGTCGCAGCATCTCAAGGCACTGCTCGACAGCAATCTCGTTTCCGTCACCACCGAAGGGACGAAACGCATCTACGCGGTCAACAGCCGCGGTTTCGACAAGCTCAATTTGTGGCTGGATCAGTTCTGGGCCTGAGATCGGCTCTCTGGCGCGCTCTGTAGCAATTTCCCGATCTTTCTCAGGAAAGTTGCGCCAACTCCCACTCCTCACGTTTTGAAGTTGGCGCATCCGTATCGACTGGGAGCAGTCACCGTCTCTTACAAGGGAATTGTTTCAGGGCCTTTCGGCCCGCCTGTCTTCCTTGCCACGACCGGTGGCTTCCGTCTCTGGAAGACGTTGCGTCAGTGAACTGACGATCGCAGACGTTGGATTTCGTCTTTGAGGCGCAGCTTCCTGCGCTTGATATCGGCTATTTCAGTATCATTGATAGAGGGAGATGTCAGTGCAGAATGCAGCTCCTCCTCGAGAGCGACATGTTTCTTTTCGAGCGATTCAAGATGAGCTTGAACAGTCATATGACCCTTCCTTCCTCTTACGATCCCTGGCCATCCATCGCCAAGGCTCTAGGTGTCAACCCTACCAGTGTGCCATAATATCGAACCCTTGTCGAAGGCGAAAACGTGGCCTATGAGCGGCAAATTCGTGATGAGGGATAACTTCCCGTTACCATCATTTGGTGATAGGAGCTTGCGGGATTCACGAGGCGGAACGAACACGGGTCCGCAGGGCATTGGGGACATGAGCATGGCCGATCAGGAACAGGCGGAAATCAGGCTGATCGTGGCGCGGTTGCGCCAGGAACATGAAGACTATGACGCCGCGATCGACGCCATGATCCAGACGGGCTGCGATGCGCTTCGCATCCAGCGCATGAAAAAGAAGAAGCTCGTCATCAAGGACAAGCTCACCAAGCTGGAAGACCAGATCATTCCCGACATTATCGCCTGAGGAGCAAGACGCGACGATGATGACAGAAAGACCACCCGTCGCCATCATCATGGGCAGCCAGTCCGACTGGGAAACCATGAAGAACGCCGCAGACACGCTGGAAGCGCTGGAAATCACTTACGACGCGCGCATTATCTCCGCACATCGTACGCCGGATCGGCTGGTGAACTTCGCCAAGGGCGCACGCGACGAAGGCTTTAAGGTCATCATCGCCGGTGCTGGTGGCGCCGCCCACCTTCCGGGCATGGCCGCCTCGATGACGCCGCTGCCGGTCTTCGGCGTACCGGTGCAGTCACGCGCCTTGTCCGGCCAGGACAGTCTTCTTTCCATCGTGCAGATGCCGGCAGGCATTCCCGTCGGCACATTGGCGATCGGCAAGGCCGGCGCGATCAATGCCGCCCTTCTTGCTGCCGCCGTACTGGCGCTCAGTGATGAGGATATCGCTGAACGGCTGGACGAATGGCGCGCCCGGCAGAGCGCTGCCGTTGCTGAATATCCGATGGACGACCTATGACCGCGAAAACGATTGGCATTATCGGCGGCGGCCAGCTCGGCCGCATGCTGGCCATGGCGGCGGCTCGCCTGAACTTCCGCACGATCATCCTGGAGCCGGAAGCTGATTGTCCCGCCGCGCAGGTAGCGAACGAGCAGATCGTAGCCGCCTATGACGATCGGGCCCCTCTCGCCGAACTAGCGAAGCGCTGCGACGTCGTCACCTACGAATTTGAAAACGTGCCGGTCGTCGCCGCCGAAAGGCTCGCCAAGGATATTGCCGTCTACCCGCCGCCAATGGCGCTGGAGATGGCACAGGACAGGCTGACCGAAAAGCGCTTCATCAACGATTGCGGCATTCCGACCGCTCGTTTTCACGCCGTCGACAGCCAGACCGATCTCGAAACGGCGCTTGCCGACTTCGGCGGCCAGGGCGTACTCAAGACCCGGCGCCTCGGCTATGACGGAAAGGGCCAGCGCGTCTATCGCTCGTCGGCCGACAGCGCTGAAGGCGGCTTTGCCGCGCTCGGCGGCGTTCCGCTGATTCTCGAAAGCTTCGTGGCGTTCGAGCGGGAGATCTCCATCATTGCCGCCCGCGGCTTGGACGGCACCATCGCCTGCTACGATCCGGCGGAAAATATCCATCGCAACGGTATTCTCCACACCTCCACCCTCCCCGCCAGCATCTCCGCCGAGACGGCGGCAGCGGCACGCGTGGCGGCGGAAAAGGTATTGGCCGCGCTCGGCTATGTCGGCGTCATCGGCATCGAGTTCTTCGTCCTCGCCGACGGCAGCCTGATTGCCAATGAAATGGCGCCGCGCGTTCACAATTCCGGGCACTGGACGGAAGCCGCCTGCGTCGTCTCGCAATTCGAGCAGCATATCCGCGCCGTCGCCGGCCTACCGCTCGGCAATCCAGCACGCCATTCCGACTGCGTGATGCAGAATCTGATCGGCGACGATATCCTTTCGGTTCCTGATTGGCTGAGCCAGGACGACGTGCTGGTGCATCTCTACGGCAAGACAAAGTCGCGTCCCGGCCGCAAAATGGGGCATATTACACAGCTTCGTCGCTAACAGCGCAGGGAAAAAACCCCTGACGTGGTTGACAGGGCTAAGGCGACGGGGTATTTGCTGCCCACCCTAAAGAGCGCGCCGTGAGCGCGCTTTTGATTGTTAAAGATACCGGGCGAATGTGACATTCCCCCTCAAACATCGCGGATCAGAAAAATGAAGATCAAGAATTCGCTCAAGTCGCTCAAGGCGCGTCACCGTGACAACCGTCTGGTCCGCCGTAAGGGCCGCATTTACATCATCAACAAGCTGAACCCGCGCTACAAGGCTCGTCAGGGCTGATTTTGCGTGGCGCCTGGCCACGGGCCGGGCGGACCGTTCGCGGTCGCTTGAGATGATCACATCAAAATTATTTTGATCTTCGACATTGGCGGGCTACTATGCCCGCCATGCGCATTTTTGCTTCGTCATATCTGGCACTGCCGATTCTCCTCGCCCTGACCGCCGCCACACCGCATATCGCCATGGCGGACGATTCTGATATCGTCGAGAAAAAAGATCCGAACGCCGCCTCCGGCACGCTCTCCTCGAAGCAGCAGATCGATAATCTCTTCATCGCTTTGAAGCGCCAGCGCAATCCCGATCAGGCGAGCCTCATCGCCGATCAGATTCGCATGGAATGGAGCGATTCCGGCAGCGCCACCATCAATCTCCTGATGCAATGGGCGGATAAGGCCATCCAGGAAAAGCGCAATGCCGCCGCCATGGATTTCCTCGACCAGGTGATCTCGCTGAAGCCGGACTACGCCGAGGGCTGGAACCGCCGCGCGACGCTGAATTACGCCATCGGTGACTATCGCAAGTCGATGGAAGACATCAATCAGGTGCTGCGGATAGAGCCGCGCCACTTCGGCGCGCTCGCCGGCATGGCCGCGATCTTGAGCGAAACCGGCAATGACGAGCTAACGCTGAAGGCTTGGGCACGCTTCCTTGAAATCTATCCGGCGAATCGCGCCGCCCAGGAGCAGTTTAATACCCTCTCCGAAAAGATCGCCGGTAGCCGAACCTAATGCATGTCGCGCAAAAGTGTGCGGCGGTTTTGCGAAAACGACATGCACAAACAAGGAGCTAAAGTGTGGGAGCGAATCTGAAAGATCGCGACGAGCTTTAGAGCATCTATTCGCTGACGGTCGCTCCGCCTGAAACGGAATGGTCTAGGATTTCTCAACAAAGGGCATATCTACAACACATGAGCGATCGTGAAAGTCGCATAGACCGATAGTTCCCATTATCTACTTTATACCGCAATGATCGATATTCTGCTTTGTGCCCTTGTTCTAATTCCTGCCGCCGCGGCCTGCTTTTCGGCCTATAAGACGCGCGCGATCGAACAGACTTATCCCAATATCGGCGAACTGACCGATATCGGCGAATTCCGCATGAACGCCCTGCATCTGGCGTGCCCGGTCACCGCCGACCTGCCGCCGCTGATCTTCATTCACGGCGCCAGCGGCAATCTGCGCGACCAGTTCGAAGCCTTTGCCGACCCGCTCGCCGGCCGGGCGGAAATGCTGTTCATCGATCGGCCCGGCCACGGTTATTCCGAACGTGGCGGCCCGGAAAATGCCCTGCCCTCCGGTCAGGCCGACGCGATCGCAAGATTGATGGAGAAACGCGGTATCGAGAGCGCCATCATCGTCGGCCATTCCTTCGGCGGCGCCATCGCCGCAGCCTTCGGCATGCGTCATCCCGACAAGACAACCGGCCTGCTCTTCCTTGCGCCGGCGACTCATCCGTGGCCGGGCGGAATCGACTGGTACTATACGCTTGCCGCCATGCCGGTCTTCGGCTGGCTCTTCGCCCATCTGGTGGTGATGCCGGTCGGTCTGCAGCGTGTCGAAAGCAGCACGCTCAGCGTCTTCCACCCCAATCAGCGCCCTGCCGATTACGTGGTGAAAACCGCACCGGAGCTGGTGTTACGGCCAAGAGCTTTTATCAATAATGCAGCCGACGTTGCCAATCTCTTAGCCTATGTCGTCGCCGAAGCACCGCGCTACCGCGAGATCACGCCGCCGACCGTCATCATCACCGGCGACAGCGACGATATCGTCATGGAAGAGCTGCATTCGCGCGGCTTGGCGCGCGACATCGCCGGCGCCGAACTTGTTACCATCCGTCATCTCGGCCACAAGCCGGACTATGTCGCGACCGACGTGGCCATCGCGGCAATGGAGCATCTCGCCGGCCAGTCACGCGATCTCCAGGCATTCGCTCAGGAAGCGGAAGCCCGCCTCGCCCGCCCGAAGACTACATTGCCGGCCGAAGCCACCGCCACTCAGGCAGTCACCAGTTCGTAGTTCGGCGCATCGGCAAACACCCGCCCCTGCGGCGTGGCATCCACCGTTTGCCGCACGGCTTGCAGCATGATCGAAGCCAGCCGTTCCGTCGCCGCGTTCGCTTCCGCTTCGGCGCGATGCAGCAAGAGGTCGAGCTTCGGCAGCGGCGGGAGGCCGGCTTCCCCTGGTGCCATGGGCCGCACCTTAACCGGCAGACCCAGCGGCGTGCGCACCGTCACGCCCAACCCCGCCGCCGTCGCAGCCCAGAGCCCACCAAGACTGGGGCTGACGAAGGAAATGCGCCAGCCGATGCCGGCATGGTCCAGCACCTTGGTCGCGATCGACCGCAGCAGGCAGGGCGCCTCCAATGATGCAAGCGGCAGCGGCTCGCCGCCATCGGCATGCCATTGGGTGGCACCATGCGCCGGCCCGACCCAGCACATCGGCACTTCGGCGATCCGATCGGTATGGGTCGTGCGAAAGCCGTCGCTCCAGGCAAGCGCCAGGTCGAGCTTGCCGGACGTCACGCGCTCGATGAGCTCTGCATTTCGCACCACACGCGCCTCGATCCGCACCTTCGGATGCGCGCGGGCAAAGCGGCCTAGTACCTCCGGCAACAGCGTCTCGCCGAAATCCTCCTGCAAGCCGAGCCGAACCCAGCCTTCCAGATCGGCACCATGGATCGCAGTCGCCGCCTCGTCGTTGAGATCCAGCAGCCGCCGCGCATAGCCGAGCATGGTCTCGCCGGCCTCCGTAAGCGCCAGCCCGCGCCCGGCCTTGCGGAAGATCGGCGTACCCGCCTGTTCCTCCAGTTTCTTGAGCTGCGCGCTGATCGCGGACGTCGAACGCCCGAGCCGTTCTGCCGCCTTGGCGAAGCTGCCAAGCTCCATGCCTGTCACGAAGCTGCGCAGGACGTCGAGGTCGAAGATAACTTTCCGCATGATCAACTATCCATATTTTCGGGATTATAAGTCAAATATTATCTGATTTTCCGAACTATTATCCCGTGGCATGGTGTGCTCGTCAAGTAGACCCGATGACAGGAGCACCCCATGCCATTCACTCGTATTTCCCTTCTCCGCGGCAAGTCGCCGGAATATTTGCAGGCGCTTTCGGATAATTTCCACCGCGCCATGGTCGAGACCTTCGACGTGCCGCCCACCGATCGCTTCCAGGAGATTCATCAGTTGGAGCCGAACGAGCTGATCTTCGACCGCACCTATCTCGGCGGCCCACGCTCGGACAACTACGTCTTCTTCCAAATCACGATCGGCAAGCCGCGCTCGACGGAAGTCAAGAAGGCCTTCTATCGCCGCCTCGTCGCCCTGCTTGCGGATGCGCCGGGCCTGCGGCCCGAAGATGTCATGATCAATATCGTCACGACGACGCGCGAGGACTGGTCCTTCTCGGACGGGATCGCGCAAATGATCGAACAGGCCTGACAACGATGAACCGGACAAGCATTCGACAGCCGTTGCCAATCCATCGCGCCGGCACCGCCATCCAGCGTTCGCCGGAAGGCATCGCTAACAGGCCCTTCTGGGTGGAGATGCTGGTTCAGGACAACGAGGACGGCGGGCTCACAGCCATGCGCTGTACGCTCGAACCCGGCACGATGACACGCTGGCACACCCATCCACACGGGCAAATCCTCTATGTTCTATCGGGTGTAGGCCTTGCGCAGCGTGACAACGAACCGGCCGAGGAACTGCGCGCCGGCGACTGCATAATCTTCGCACCCGGCGAGCGTCACCGACATGGCGCAACGCCGGACAGCACTTTCGCCTATATCAGCATCCAGGCTCAACAGAACGGCGCCGCCGTGACCTGGCTGGAGGATTGACCATGATTGCCATGCAATACAGCTTCACCCTGCCTGCCGACTACGACATGGCGATCCTCGACCGTCGCATCCGCGACAAGGGGCCCATGCTCGACAATTTTCCCGGTCTGAAGTTCAAGGCCTATCTCTCCGCCCGGAAAGGCGATGCCAGGACGGGAAGCCGCGAGAATCTCTATTCGCCCTTCTATGTTTGGGACAAGGATGAGGGGTTGAGCAACTTCATCTGCGGTCCCGGCTTTGCCGGGGTAACGGAGAGTTTTGGCCGGCCGCAGGTGAAGACCTGGATCGTCTGGCGCGCCGATATCTCGCCGGATATTCAAAATGCCCGGTTCGCCATCCGCGAGATCTTTCAAACGGGGCCCTATGCGCCGCTTGCCGAGATTCGTCAGCGCGAAAGCGATGACGCGACTGGCGAAGTCGCGCGCGGCGAAGCGCTTGCTTCCGTCGCCGCCTTCGAACCGACCAGTTGGACGCGGGTGCGTTTCCGTCTGCTTGCCGATCTGCCAAAAGACGTTTTGAGGCCCGGTGTCCAGATCTACGATGTCGGCCACCTTTCTTTGTCGGACGTTGGTTGAAGTGTCACCGGGACAAAGTCGTTGTTTTAAAGAGGACCGCAGCGTTTTATGGATTGAACAGCCTTTCCGCAGCAGAAGAGTGTTCCCTCCATGGTCGATATTGCAATGATTGAAGCCGCTCGCGACCGCCTCGACGGCCGCGCCCGGCGAACGCCACTTCTCTCCTCTCCTTTCCTCGATGAGATCGCCGGGCGGCGGCTGTTCGTGAAAGCGGAATGCCTGCAGCATACCGGCTCCTTCAAGTTTCGTGGCGGCTGGTCGGCGGTTTCGGGGCTGGAGCCCTCCGTGCGCGCGAGAGGTGTCATCGCCTTTTCCTCCGGCAATCACGCCCAGGGCGTGGCACTCGCCGCGCAACTGCACGGCGTGCCCGCCGTCATCGTCATGCCGACGGATGCGCCGAAGCTGAAGATCGCCAATACCCGCGCCTTCGGTGCCGAAGTCGTGCTTTATGACCGCATCAAGGAGGATCGTGACGAGATCGGTGCGCGGCTCTCCAGGGAACGCGGCCTGACGCTGATCAAGCCTTTCGACGAGCCGCTTGTCATCGCCGGCCAGGGAACGACCGGGCTGGAAATCGCTGAACAGGCAGCAGAAGAGGGCATCAATGCCACAACCGTGCTCGTCCCCTGCGGCGGCGGCGGGCTCACTTCGGGAATCGCGCTCGCACTGGAATCCCGCGCCCCCGGCTTCAAGGTCCGCCCCTGCGAACCCAAGAACTTTGACGACACGACACGCTCTCTCGCCTCCGGCAAGATTGAACGCAACGCTGCCCTGCAGGGCTCGATCTGCGACGCCATCATCACGCCACAACCCGGCAACATCACCTTTCCAATCCTGAAGCGCCTCTGCAGCCCCGGCCTCGTCGTAACCGATGAGGAAGCGCTGGACGCCATGGCGCTCGCCTTCACCCGCCTCAAGATCGTCGTCGAGCCCGGCGGCGCCGTAGCGCTGGCGGCGGCCCTCTTCCATGGCAAGGAGATCGACGGCGACACGGTCATCGCGGTCACCTCAGGCGGTAATGTCGATATGGACGTTTTCGAGACGGCGCTGCGCCATCACTAACGTTTAACTCGCCGCGCGACGATAAAGTGCCAGCGAACCGGCCAAAGCCAGGAGTGCGCCGCCGCAGGCGCGTTCCAGCCATTTCGTGCCTTCCGTCTTGAGGAAACGCACCGCCTGCGAGCCGAACGCGGCATAGCCGAACATGATCGCGAAATCGAGCGAGGCGAAGAGCAGCGCGAGGACGGCGTACTGCGGCATCTGCGGCGCGGCCGGATCGATGAACTGCGGCAAAAAGGCCGAGAAGAACAGATAGCCCTTGGGATTGGTCACCGCGACCATGAAGCTCTTCATCCCGATGGACAACAGCGTGCCCTTCCCCTGCCCGGCATTGGCCTTGAGCATGCCGTCGATCGTTCCCTTGGAACGCAGCATCATGATCCCGAGAAAAGCGAGATAGGCAGCGCCCGCCCATTTCAGCAAGGAAAACCAGAATTCCGAGGCCGCCAGCAACGCGCCAAGCCCGATGGCAACCGCGCCGATCAGCACGAAGTCCGACAGCACGGCACCAATCATGCCGGCGAGCGCACGGCGCACGCCGTAACGCGAACCGTTGGTCAGAGCCAACAGAACAGTCGGCCCCGGCGTCGCGATGCCGATGAAGGAGACGGTGGCAAAAGCAAGCAGCGTGGCAATGTGCATGATTTCCTCCCCATGGTTGTCGGAAACTTGCATGCACCGCTATGCTTGGCAAGCATGTGCTTTTGGTATCCCTGTGCTCGTCATAAATATTGAGTATGCCGCACTCTCCTCGACCTCATCACCACAGAGACCGATCGAGATCTTCATCGCCTTTTCTACACGATCAGCAGCACAGTACCGGTGCCAAGCAGAACCAGCGTCCAAACGAGATCCACATTGATCCAGGCGCTGCGCAATATTTCGAGCCCGACCCAGCGATAGACCGCCAGGGCAACGAGACTTGTGACCGCCAACATCGCAAATGTATGGACGCCGACCGCCGCGATCGTGATCGTGATCGTCGCGGACGCGTCCCCGCCGATGCCATGCAATGGCGATCCCGTTAGACAGAGCGGCATCAAGGCCGGCAGGAGCATGAGCCCCGCACCGTGAGCCGTCGCCATCAGGAATGACCAGAGCACAAGGCCTGCAAGCCCGGTGCGCATGCCGATGCGAACGCGGTGCCGGTGTCCGAAGAAATGATGCCAGAAAGCCCAAGCGACGAGGCCGACCCCGGTGACCAAGCGCACAACGCCCTGATCCACGAAAAGACCGACGGCAACGACGGCGCCGGCGACCAATGCGATGGACGCGACGTGGCCAAGGGCGATAGCAGGGACCGCCTTGACCACGGCGGCGGAACTCTGCCGGTGAACGCCGAGCGCCACGGCAAACAACCATCCCATCGCGGGATTGAGACCATGAAAGGCTCCCAATCCCGCCAGCAGCACCCAGGGCCAGAGTTCGTTCATGGGGCACCTCGCCCGGCTAATCTTCGCTCACGGATAACAATAGGAATCCGACGAACAGTCTCCACCCTCTAAGCGGACCTGATGCGGACGATGCGACTTCGGCCATTCGACGAAGAATTTCTCGTCGAAGGCAATGCCGCCCTCCTCTCCCGCATCAAGCTTCACCATCCAGCCGGAAAGTCCGTCGGGATAGAACTGCTCATCGATCGCGCCATAAAGCGAGTTGGTAAAATAGACGCGGCGACCGTCGCGGCTGATCTCGACCATTTGCGGACCGCCATTCAGCGCGCCATTCTTCGCTCCCGGGTGCGAAGCGCGTGAAATAATGCCACCGATCCGGACCTTACCCGTCAGCTTGGGCTTGAACGGATCGGACACATCGTACTGATGCAGGTCGCCGGTTCCCCAGCAGGCGACGTAGAGAAATCTGTCATCCATCGAAAGATCGATGTCGGTGACGAGCGGCGGCACGGCTTTGAAACCCTTGAGCATCGGCGGCAACTGCTCCGGATCGGCAGGCTCCGCCGGAATGTCGATCACCTTTGTCACCGCCCACTTTTCACCGTCACGGTGCCAGACCCATATCGATGAGGAGAGATCCTCGAGGCTGAGCACGCAATTGACAAAACCATAGGCCTTGGTCGGGTCATGCGCCGGTCTGAGTTCGAACACGAGTTGATACTTATCGCCGAAATCGATCGTCTGCAGATGCTTGCGCTTGTGCAGGTCCCAGAAATGCAGACGGCGGCCATATTTCGCGCCGAGCAGGACTTCCGGGATCAGGCCATTTTCGAAGGTATCCGGCGTGCCCCACTCGCTGGTCACGAGCGTGTCGTGACCAAGGTGCCACCAGACGTCATAGGAAAGCTGTTGCGGTCCACGATCCATTTCCCATTGACCGCGCACATCGAACGTCTCGTGATCCATGAGGAACACGCCGCCCGGCCCCTTCCCCTCGGCATTACCAAGGGCCGCGACGTAGATCCCTTCCGGTCCGCAATGAATGGTATGAGGCCTGGAATATCCGGCCCGCTCGGCGACTTCCCCGGGTTCGATGACCTTGACGATCGATGGCTTCCGACCATCGGGCTTGGTGTCGATGATATGGATGCGCGAGGACCTCAATCCCGGCACGACCAGATAGCGGCGCTCCGCATGCGGATGCGGCGCATTCGGGCAAAGGCAAGATGAACAGGCGTTCCAGCCGAAATGATGCAGCTCGTCACCGACATTGGGCATCGCGACGGAGGTGACGATCTGACCGTAAGAGGCGGATTTGGGATCGACATCGACGACCGCGAGCTCGTCGGGAACTGCGCGTGTCGGATCGAAGGCGACGACATAGGCAAGCGTCTCCGGGGCGGCCTTCATGGCCATGCGCGGTGACGGATAAAAGCTTGGATCGGGTTTCCACGTAACCATGTGAAGTGCTCCTGGCTCGCGTTTGCTGAACAATGACAATGTTCGCGAAATGCTTGCCGACAGCAGGCTCATCGCTGCCGACGGGGCAGGATCAAATGCTTCAATGGGATATCAATTCGAGACCGTTCCCGCGACTGAACAAGCCGCGGACGCAACCCTACCCAGGTAATTATCTCAGATAAAGGCGGTTTTGGGCAGCGTTATTCGCCGCCAATTTCACGGCGGTAGTCGGGCTATCTTTTTCAACACGAGGGTTGGAACGGCCGTGGTTGCTCCCTGATAACGCAAAAAGCCCGCCGCCTTTCTCAGGCAGCGGGCTTCGATATCAGTTAAAACCCGGCGATTACACGCCGGATTGGCCATCCGAGCCGATATAGGCGATACGGAGCATGTTGGTCGCTCCGGGAGTGCCGAGCGGCACGCCGGCCGAGATGATGATGCGGTCACCGGGCTTGCCGAAGCCTTCTTCTGCGACGATGCGGCAGGCATTGTTGACCATATCGTCAAGGTCCGTGGCGTCATGGGTGACGACACAGTGCATGCCCCAGACCACCGACAGGCGGCGTGCCGTCTGGATGATCGGCGACAGCGCCAGGATCGGAACCTGCGGGCGCTCACGCGAGGCGCGCAGGCCGGTCGTGCCAGACGAGGTGTAGCAGACGATAGCGGCGAGCTTCAGCGTCTCGGCAATCTGACGGGCAGCGAGCGAGATGGCGTCGGCGCCGGTTGATTCCGGCTGCGCGCGCTGGGCGTAGATGATGCCCGGATAGTGCGGCTCGCGCTCGATTGTGCTGGCGATCGAAGCCATTGTCGACACAGCCTCGACCGGATAGTCGCCCGAAGCGGACTCAGCCGACAGCATGACGGCGTCAGCGCCCTCGAAAACGGCGGTCGCGACGTCGGAGACTTCAGCACGGGTCGGAACCGGCGCCGAGATCATCGATTCCAGCATCTGCGTAGCGACAACGACCGGCTTACCGGAACGGCGGCAGGCACGAATCAACTGCTTCTGGATGCCGGGAACGGCTTCGAGCGGCATCTCGACGCCAAGATCGCCGCGGGCGACCATCAGCGCGTCGGAAAGCTCGATGATTTCCTCGATGCGCTCGACGGCCTGCGGCTTCTCGATCTTCGACATCAGACCGACGCGGCCACGCGAAATCTTGCGGACTTCAGACAGGTCTTCCGGACGCTGGATGAAGGAGAGCGCCACCCAGTCGACTTCATTGGTGGCGAGCACGGCGTCGAGGTCGGTACGATCCTTGTCGGTCAGCGCGCCGACGCCAAGCAGCGTATCCGGCAGGCTGACGCCCTTGCGGTCGGAAATCTTCGTGCCGGAAATGACGGTCGTGACAATGCTCTTGCCGTCGCACTTTTCAGCGCGAAGCGCGAGCTTGCCGTCGTCGATCAACAGCCGATGGCCGGGTTGGACCGACTCCAGGATTTCCGGATGCGGCAGGAACACACGGGTATTGTCGCCGGGCGTATCGCTGTTGTCGAGCGTGAAGGTCTGGCCGGGCTTGAGATCGACCTTGCCCTGGGCAAACTTACCGACACGCAGCTTGGGACCCTGCAAGTCGGCGAGAATGCCGATCGGACGACCACAGCGGGCCTCGACTGCGCGGATGCGCTGGATGAGCGTCCGCATCAGGTCATGGCTGGCATGGCTCATGTTGATGCGGAACAGGTCGGCACCAGCCTCATGCAGCTTCTGGATCATCTCCTCTTCGGAGGAAGCCGGGCCGAGCGTCGCTAGGATTTTGACTTTTCGGTTGCGTTTCATCAATTCTGGCTTTCTTGGCTGCCCGGGGTATCGGAGAGCTGAACCATCCAACTCGCCTGACGTCCCGTGTCGTATTCCTTGAATCCCATTTTCTGGTAACCGCGCGCGTAGCAATCTTTCACGCCTGGGATTTTGAATTCATTTTCCGCCACGCACATTTCGATATCGCCCGTCCAGCGGCCGCCGCGAGCTGCGTCTTCTGCGTAGAGGTAATAATAGCGGGACTGAAGCGGCCCTTCGATCAAAGTGGCGCAAGTGGTGGCCGGAACCTGCCACCATCCCTCGGTCACCCAGCCTTCCTTCGCACGATAGCCGATCGCCACACCCACCAGATTCTGCGTACCGTTGCAGACGCGAAAATCGGCATGAGCTGCATTTGGCATGAAGAAAAACGGCGCGGCGGCGGCAAGGATGAAAAATGCGAATCGGGCAAGCGGCCCTGACCGCGTAACGAAACTTGGCGCGACTTGGCTGGACACGGCTTCCAATGGGCTCCCGGTTATTCGTTGTTGCGTCTTCTTGCGCTGCCATCCAACGAATGTCAACGCAACTCTAATCGATTATATTTTCTTCACGGGATGGTAGCGGCGCCCTTAAGGCCCGCACCTCGCCGATGAAGAGGCCAAGCCTTGCACCTTCCGCCCGCCCATGCAATCAAACAACGGGCAGAAAATGCGGTAATCGACAATCCACATGAATGACTTCACATCTTTTGAGATCGTATCCGGCAATCGTGACAAAGGCATGGTCATCCTCGGGGATCATGCAATGCGGCACCTCCCCGAACGCTATGGGCGGCTCGGCCTGCCGGAAACTGCCTTTTCGCGGCATATCGCCTATGACATCGGCATAGAGGGTCTTTGCCGCCAGCTTTCGGCGCGGCTCGGCGTTCCCTCCGTGCTGGGCGGCTTTTCCCGCCTGCTGATCGATCCGAACCGCGGCGAAGACGACCCGACCCTGATCATGAAGATTTCCGATGGGGCGATCATCCCAGGCAATCATCCGATCACCGAGGAAGAGTGGAATTACCGCATCGAAGCTTTCCATCGGCCCTATCACCGCGCTGTGGCTGAAACGATCGCATCGGTCGCGGAGGCGACGGGCAAGGCGCCGCTGGTGCTGTCGCTGCACTCCTTCACCCCGGCCTGGAAGGGCGTCCCCCGCCCATGGCATGCAAGCGTGCTTTGGGACAGCGACGAGCGCGCCGTGCTGCCGCTTCTTGCAAAGCTCGGCGCCGACACCAATCTCGTTGTAGGCGACAACGAACCCTATGACGGGGCGCTGAGAAACGACACCATGTACCGCCATTGCATGGTCAAGGGCATTCCGCATGCGCTGCTGGAAGTCCGTCAGGATCTGATCGGCGACGAGGCCGGCATCAGCGAATGGGCCGAGCGGCTGGCACCGATCTTTTCAGCGATGAACGACGACCCGGCGCTGCACGAATACAAGCGCTATCCGTCGCGCACCGGCCCGTATGACGAGGCTTGAGGAGATAGAGATGACCGAGCTCACCAAGGAACAGCAGACCGAGCTGGAGGCAGCCGCCTTCCGTCGCCTTGTCGCGCATCTGCGCGAACGCAGCGACGTTCAGAACATCGACCTGATGAACCTCGCCGGTTTCTGCCGCAACTGTCTGTCCAATTGGTATCGCGAGGCGGCCGAAGAAGCGGGCCTGCCGGTGACCAAGGACGAATCGCGCGAAATGGTCTACGGCATGCCCTACGAGGACTGGAAAAATCTGCACCAAACGGAGGCTTCCGCTGTGCAAAAAGCCGCTTTTGAGCGGAACAGGCCGAAGGAATAGGGCCACTTCCATCGAGACGACTTGACCTCGCGCTTCATTCACGGCAGGTCAACGGCCCATCGAATTCAGGCCTCAAGGCCGCAAGAGAGGATATGACACATGGAAGAAGTGGCCACGACTGGCGACGTCAACGTAGCGGCGGCGGAACTCCGCCAGTTCATCGAGCGCATCGAGCGGCTGGAAGAAGAAAAGCAGACGATCGCAGACGATATCAAGGATGTGTTCGGGGAAGCGAAAGGCCGTGGCTACGACACCAAGGCTATGAAGACGATCATCCGGCTGCGCAAGAAGGACGCCAATGAGCGTCTCGAGGAAGAATCCATCCTTCAGACCTACATGGCCGCACTCGGAATGGAATAGTCACCCCTTCGGGCGGCCGTCACTCCAAAAGGCCGCCTGACACCTTCTTGCCAGTTCGATAACGCCCAGGCTTCGTACCTCCCCGCGAAACTTCGAATCCTCTATTTTCCTCGCAGCCACGTTCTCTCGCTACCGTGCTCACCGCACGCCTCGGCGGAAATGCGCCGGCCGCTCGAGGAGCAAACTTTCCCATTTGATAATCGATTGGCTCCGACCGGACCGCCTCACTCCAACGGCGCCGGTCATCGGAACGACATGTCGAGTAATCGATAAATTGTGAGATTGCAGGACGAAAAACCACCTAGAGTCGATCAGCTTGGGCAATAGTTCGATGAACGCCGGAAACAAGGGGGGAAACCGTCGTTTCCGGTTTCCGGATTTGCCTATTTCTATCGCTGTTAATTGTTAGTTAACCATAATTGCGTTTATGCTAAATATCGATGCCCGGGGCTTGATTTCAAAATGCGTCGCGTAATTTGCCCATGAATATAACGATAAACGATTGCCGCGATCCCAAAGATGCACTTAGTCAAAATAGCAGCGCTCGTAACATTGGCCGGTTTGGCGACCAGTTGCACGACAACGGGCGGGGTACGGCAATCGGCTGGTGCAGAAACACTCCCCAATGAGAAAGCACTGGCATTCCCGCCGCCCGGCGGCCCTGCCATCGTCAGCGTGGTCGAACGCCAGCACAAGGACGATGTGGAGCAGACGATTTCGCTCTCCACCTCATCGTCCGTTGCCGGTCAGAACTTCCTCAAGGTACAGTTTCTCGGCGTGACTGGCTCGAACCCGGGACTGGGCAGCACACCTTATAAAATGATCAGTGACGGTGCGATCGCCAGTGAGATGGCGGCGACGATACCAGGCGTTCGGCTCGCTCGCTCCGCAACCTTCGTGCAAAACATCTACGGCCCCTTCGGTTATGCCTCGGGTCAGAGCCGGGCGGGCGACACCTGCATTTATGCCTGGCAGCAAATCCGCGCAGGTCGTTCCGTGCCGGTGGAACAGCGCAATTTCAGCATGGTCCAGGTCAGGCTCCGGCTCTGCGATGCGCAAGCAAACGAGCGGCAACTTCTGAGCACCGTCTACGGCTACACGATCGCCGGCGGTTTCGAAGGTGAGGCCTTGAACCCCTACGGTGCCCCGCGAGGAGCCGAAACTTTGCTCGGTCACCCTGGCGATCCGATTTATCCGGACCCAGGCGGCTACCGCAATGGAGGGACGCCCATCGGCTACGAACCGCGCCCCGTTGTCGTTCGCCCCGCAATTGTCAGGCGCCAGACCACGGTCCAGCCGCCAGCCGCTGCCACCGTGGCTGTACCTCAGGTAGTCGGTCCTCGCGTGCCATTGCCCGATCCGCAAGGCAGTGTGCCCCAGACAGGTGTCACAACCGTGCCGGCACCGATACCGGGGCAGGTTCAGCCAAGGATGACGGCCCCCAGCGGTACGATCGTACCGTCGCCAGACTGTATCGGCGACGCGGCCACGACCGCTGCCTGCCGGAGATAATGAAATAACCTGGAAGCGCCGACAGGCGCTCGGCTCAGCGCCATTAAAGGGACGTCGATGCAAACAGCGCGAAGCATTTTGATGTGGATGGTGGTTTCGCTGTGCGGAATCGTCCTGATCACCTTGCCGGTCAATCTACAGACGCAGCTCATCGCGAGCACCGCGGTCGTTACCTTCATGGCTGTCATCAAGGTCCTTAAGGCGCAAGGAACATGGCGGCTGATCGCGCTCGCTTTCGGTACATCGATCGTCTTGCGCTACGTCTACTGGCGCACGACCAACACGCTCCCGCCCATCAATCAGCCGGAAAACTTCATTCCTGGCCTGCTGCTCTATCTTGCAGAAACCTACAACGTCGCCATGCTGATGCTCAGCCTTTTCATTGTTGCGACGCCCTTGCCCCCGCGCGTCGGCTGCGCATCGAAGGTGCAGCAATATCCATCCGTCGACGTTTTCGTTCCGTCCTATAACGAAGACACGAAGCTTCTCGCCAACACACTCGCGTCCGCCAAGGCGATGGACTATCCGGCCGACAAGCTCAAGGTTTGGCTGCTCGACGACGGCGGCACTTTGCAGAAGCGCAATTCCACCAAGCTTTTGGAAGCGCAGACAGCAATGGCGCGCCACGACGAACTCAAACAGCTTTGCGAAGATCTCGATGTCGAATATCTGACCCGTGATCGCAACGAGCATGCCAAGGCCGGCAATCTCAACAATGGTTTGAAGCATTCGAAAGGCGACCTGATCGCCGTTTTCGATGCCGACCATGCGCCGGCCCGCGATTTCCTGCTCGAAACCGTCGGTTATTTCGAGGACGATCCGAAGCTCTTTCTCGTCCAGACACCACATTTCTTCATCAATCCCGATCCGCTGGAGCGCAATCTGCGGACTTTCGACAACATGCCGAGCGAGAACGAGATGTTCTACGGCATCATTCAGCGTGGCCTGGACAAGTGGAATGCGGCCTTCTTTTGCGGTTCGGCGGCTGTATTGAGCCGCGCTGCGCTGGAATCCCAAAACGGCTTCAGCGGGATCAGCATCACCGAAGACTGCGAAACGGCATTGGCCCTTCATGGCAGCGGCTGGAACAGCATCTATGTCGACAAGCCGCTTATTGCCGGTTTGCAGCCCGCGACCTTTGCGAGCTTCATCGGCCAGCGCAGCCGCTGGGCGCAGGGTATGATGCAAATCCTTCGCTTCCGCTTCCCGCTGCTGAAGCGCGGCCTCTCGCTGCCGCAACGTCTTTGCTACATGTCCTCCACGCTCTTCTGGCTCTTTCCCTTTCCGCGCACGATTTTCCTGTTCGCGCCCCTCTTCTATCTTTTCTTCGATCTCGAAATCTTCACGGCGTCGGGTGGCGAATTCCTGGCCTATACGCTTGCCTATATGCTCGTGAACCTCATGATGCAGAACTATCTCTACGGTTCCTTCCGCTGGCCGTGGATTTCGGAACTCTATGAATATGTTCAGACGGTGCATTTGCTGCCCGCCGTCGTCTCGGTCATGCTCAATCCCCGAAAGCCGACTTTCAAGGTCACGGCCAAGGATGAATCGATCTCGACCAGCCGCCTCTCGGAAATCAGTCGTCCTTTCTTCGTGATTTTCGCCGTGCAGATCATCGCGGTTGCGGTAACAATATACCGCATCTATGCCGAACCCTATAAGGCAGACGTGACGCTGGTCGTCGGCGGCTGGAATATGATCAACCTGATCTTGTCCGGCTGTGCCCTTGGCGTTGTCTCGGAGCGTGGCGAGCGATCCTCCTCGCGCCGCGTCAGGGTCAATCGTCGCAGCGAATTCGGCGTCAACGGCAAATGGTATTCCGCCTCGATCGAAGACGTTTCCGTTCACGGCGCACGGCTGAACGTCTTCAACAAGGAGCTTGATCCGGTCATCGCGGGCACGGAGGGAGTGCTCCGTTTTCAGCCCTATAGCGGCGCAGAAATGGAAACGCTGCCAGTCATCGTCCGCAACGTTCAGCGAACCGGTGAGATAACGACAATCGGCTGCCAATATGTTCCGAAAGGTGCCCTGGATCATCGCCTGATTGCCGATCTGGTGTTTGCAAACTCCGATCAATGGACGCAGTTCCAGGTGGCGCGCCGTCGCAATCCCGGCATCATTCGCGGGACGATCTGGTTTCTGGGCCTGTCGCTTTATCAGACAAGCCGCGGTCTGCTTTATCTTTTCCGAAGCATGCGATCCGAAGGCGAGGCGGAGCAGCAAGGCGCAAAGGCTGGCAATTGATGAAAAGCGTCCTTTCAGCGCTGATTTTCCTGCTTGGCGCCACGATCGTCCACGCCCAGACGGCGCCCTTCGACATGTCCGGCGAACGGCCGAAAGGTGCAAAGCCGATCGTGCCGGAAACAGTGATTCCGCGGGCAACTGCGCCGCAAACGACCACGCCGCAGGTGACGACTCCCAAGGTGGCCGCTCCGCAAGCAGTGACCCCGCAACCGGCCGCCCCCCAAACAAGCACGCCGCAGGCAGTCGTGCCGCAAGCGGCCACGCCCGTCGTACCGGCGCAAACCATTCCAGCCGTAAAACAGGCGGCCGCAACGCCCGCGGCCGCTGACTTCCGGCGATATGTGGTGCCCTTCGCAAACTTTCGGCTGGAAGGTGAATATGATCGGAAATCCTGGTCGATCTACCTCACGCCCGAACAGGCCGCCGCCCCTGCCAAGTTCAATTTCGCCTATCAGAATGCGGTCGTCGTTGCCCCCGAGGCTTCGCAACTGACCATCTTTCTCAACAACCGCCCAATTGGCCAGCAGCAGATCGGCTCGCCGGACAATGCCTCTTCGATAAGCTTCGACATCCCGCGCGGCCTGCTGCAGCCGGGTGCCAATCTGGTGACGTTCGAAGCGACACAGCGCCATCGCACCGATTGCAACATCCAGTCGACCTACGAACTTTGGTCCGACATCGATCCGGCAAAGACCTATCTCAGCTTCGGCGAGCAGGCTGCACAAAGACTGTCGAGCACGGATGCGATCCGAGCAATCGGTGTCGATGGTGCCGGCAAGACCGAATTCAACCTCGTCGTGCCGGCTCTGGCGCAACCGGGCACCACAAAACCGCTGCTGCGGCTGGCTCAAGGCCTTTCGCTATTGAGCGGAATGCCGAACGAAACCTTCTCTTTCAGTACGGACTCGTTACCCCCACCCGGTCCCGGAAAGATGACGGTACTCGTCGGGACACCGGCCGAGCTGCAACCATTGTTTTCGGCACCCGCGGCAGCACAAACCGCCGCATTGGCAACCTTCGTCAAGGATCCGCGCACGGGCTCCACGATCCTTCTCGTCAGCGGGCCATCCTGGCAGGCGGTTTCCGGTGCAATCGATACCATCGTCTCGCCGACCGACAGAGACCCGACCGTCCGTCGCGATATCCTGGTAACCCAGCGCTGGACGGCGCCCGACGCGCCATTCCTGTTTTCGGATACGAGCCTTTCATTCTCGCAATTGGGTATCAACACGACGGAATTTTCGGGGCGGCGCTTCCATACCAGCTTCAATGTGGCAATCCCCTCGGACTTCTATGCCAACGCCTATGGCGAGGCGACCATCCTTCTTGATGCCGCCTATGCGAGAAACGTTCTGCCGGGGAGCCATATCGACGTCTATGTCAATGGCAGCATTGCCACGACGAAGCCGATTACCGCGACCGGTGGCGGCATTTTCAGGCACCTGCCCATCCGCGTGACGATGCGTCACTTCAAACCCGGTCTCAACACCGTGACGCTGGAAGCGATGTTGCAGACCAACGAAGACCAGGCGTGCATGCCCGGCACGACCTCCATCACAACGCCTCGTTTCGCACTGTTCGATACGAGCCAATTTCATATGCCGGACTTCGCCAGGGTCGCCCAACGTCCGAACCTCGCAGCACTGGCAGGCACGAGCTACCCATATAACCGTGGCCTCGTGCCGGCGGCCCTCTTCATCGACCGTACCGATACCGACACCTTATCTGCAACGGCAACATTGCTGGGACAGATGGCAGTCGTCGGCGGGCATCCCATCGATGTGGATCTTATCGCCTCCCCGAGCGGCGTCGGAAACCGCGACGCGATCTTCATAGGCTCGATTTCGGAGATGCCGACGACCACCCTGTCGCAGATGAACATCGCGACCACCAGCCAGGCATCCTGGCGCCCCGTCACATCAGGGCAAGGTGGCCAACCGGAAACCGCAGTCACATTCGACGAGTGGCGCTCGAGAATTGGCGGCGGCATGCTGCAGCAGCAGATATCGCGATTCCAGGATTGGATGCGCCGTAATTTCGATATCTCGCTGAGTTCGCTGCAGTTCATGCCCGGTGCGGAGCACGTCTTCACGCCCTCGAATGTCAACAGCTTCATGATCGCTCAGGGAGCGAGCGCCACAGGCGATTCCTCCTGGACGATCGTCACCGCGCCCTCGGCAAAGGACCTTCGAGCCGGGACCGAAGCCATGACATCCCAGGTCGATTGGCCGAAGATTGCCGGTCATATCACCGTCTATTCCAGCAAGACCGGAAAGGTCGACACGGTCCCCGTCAGCCGCTTCGACTTCGTCATGACGCAACCCTGGTCGATCACCAACTACCGTCTGATTGCGGCAAACTGGCTTTCGACCAACATTCTGTCCTATGCATTCCTGCTCGTCATCCTCTTCCTGCTGATCGGCGTTGCGACGTCGGGAATTCTCGCGAAGATCGGCAGGCGCGCATGAGGCGCTGGCGCACCATGCTCATTGCCGGTGGCGTCGCGCTTACGACGATGTGCCAGCCAGTTGCTGCGCAACACGCTGCAATCGCGCCTGAGGCCTGGGCTGCCTACAAGGCGAAATTCCTCGATACCAGCGGCCGCATCGTCGACAATGGAAATGACAATATCAGCCACAGCGAAGGACAGGGCTATGGTCTGTTGCTCGCTTATCTTTCGAACAGCCCCGCCGATTTCGAACAGATATGGTATTTCACGCGAACCGAGCTGCTGCTGCGCGACGATGGTCTCGCCGCCTGGAAATGGGACCCGGCTGTCACTCCGCATGTGACGGATACGAACAATGCTTCCGATGGCGACATGCTGATCGCTTACGCCCTGGCGCTGGCGGGATCGGCATGGAACAAGAAAGACTATTTGGAGGCGGCGGTGACGATAGCGCACGCGCTGCTTTCGCATGCCATCATTCACGCCGGCGGACAGACGCTGCTGCTCCCTGGTATCAAAGGCTATGGAGCCGCTGAACGGGAAGACGGCCCCGTCGTCAATCCCTCCTACTGGGTCTATGAAGCCATTCCCGTCATGGCGCTGCTGGCGCCTTCCGATGAATGGCAAAAGCTGACGGATGACGGCCTGGCCCTGCTGCGGTCGACGCAGTTGGGACCACGAAAATTGCCGGCGGACTGGGTGAGCCTGCGTAGCAAGCCTAGACCGGCTGAAGGTTTCGACGCCGAATTCGGTTACAATGCGATTCGCATCCCGCTTTACCTCGCGCGGGCGGGAATTTCCGACAAGGCGCTGTTGACGCGGCTGCAGGCGGGTATGACGGTCGAAGGCGATGAGCCGGCCACGATCGATCTGGAAACCGGCAAGCCAAAACAGCCACTTACGGACCCAGGTTATAGAATTGTTAACGATGTTGTGGCGTGTGTAACAAGCGGGGCGAAGCTGCCCGCTTCGGTTCGGCAATTCGCGCCGTCACTCTACTATCCGTCGACCCTTCAATTGTTGGGCCTGGCTTTCGTTGAGGAGAAACATCCGGAGTGTTTATAAAATCCTCCCTACTTACGGTTTCGGTGGCAGTCGCGGTGGCAGGGCTTATCATCGCGATGAAAAACCGTGACAACCTCGAAGAGGGATTGGGACTGGCCGCGCAAAACCAGATCACCCAGACAGGAAGCATCAAGCCAGTCGATGTAGCCTTCAACTCGCCACCGGTTGACATGAAAACCGTCGCCGACCGCATCCAAGCGGCGGCACCTTCCGCAGTTCTATCAGACACCACACCGGCCGCCGTCCAAGCGACGTCAGACACTCCAGCCACTGCCCAGGCGGCGCCGGACACATCGGACGCCGTCGCCCAGGCAGCGCCTCAATCGACCACGCCGCAGCCCGCACCGCCGCCGAAAGTCGACGAGAGCGCACTTCGCTATTTCGCAAGCCGTGGCGATAAGGCCAGACTTCAGGCCGAAATTTCCCGCCTTCAAGCACTTTATCCGGATTGGGTCCCCCCCGCCGATCCGCTGGCCGTCCCGCAAAACAGCGACAAGCAGCTCGAAGCCATGTGGCAGCTCTATTCCGAAGGCCGCTACGCCGAACTGCGCAAGGCCATCGCGGATCGCCAGGCGGCGGAAACCGCATGGCAACCGCCTGCCGACCTGCTGGAACGTCTCGATGTTGCCGAAGCGCGCGCGCGTCTGGTCAACGCATCCGATCTCAAACAATATGCAACCGTGGTCGACATCGGCGCCAACACGCCGAGTCTGCTCACCTGCAGTGATATCGACATTCTGTGGCGGGTCGCGGAGGCCTTCATCAGGACCAATCGCACGGCCCGCGGCGAGGATGCTTACGTCTACATCCTGAAGAATTGCGTCAATCCCCAGGAGAGGCTCGCAACCGTACAAAAGGCGTCGGCGCTGCTGTCCTACCAACCCATGCAAGATCTTCTTGCCCTGGAGAAAGCCGACGGCAATGGCGGCCGGGAATTCGACAGCATCCGCACAGACCTTGCACGGCGCTTCGTCGCCGAGGGCAATGATGATCCGAAACTGTCGGTCGCACCGGAGTATCTGTCTCAAGTCGAACACGCGGCGGAGACCCAGGGTCTCGCGTCTGATGCCTTGCTCCTTGGCTGGTATAATCTGCGCCGTGAGAACCACGACCAAGCGGAAAAGTGGTTCCGCGCAGCCCGTAGCAAGGACGATTCCGCTTCCGCCTCGCAGGGGTTGGCCCTGATCCTGATCGCCGATCACAAGGCTCAGGAAGCTGAGGATGTCATGTACAGGTGGCGTAACGAGTCCAAGGATGCGACGGCAACCTATCTTGCTGCCACAGCCAATGTGATGGCGCTGCAGC
Organism: Martinezella paranaensis; assembly: GCF_014200235.1. Lineage (NCBI taxonomy): Bacteria > Pseudomonadati > Pseudomonadota > Alphaproteobacteria > Hyphomicrobiales > Rhizobiaceae > Martinezella > Martinezella paranaensis. Next base: position 319,184 of record NZ_JACHBI010000002.1, read on the forward strand.
CGCCAGTCAGTCTCAGCGAAGACGTGCTCGGCCGTATGGCAGCCGAAGTCATCGAGCAAAAATACGTGCCGACCGCTCAGGAATTCGGCTGGTATGCCCGCTCGCTAAACCAGCCGCAAACTGCAGCCCGCTGGTTCGAAACGGCGTTGCGCTGGAAACCTGACGATGAACCCTCCGCCTACGGCCTGGTCATCACCCGCAATCAGTTGAATGACCGGCAGGGCGTCGCTGAAATTCAACGGCTATGGGCGGGTCGTTCGGAGCGTATCGCCAGGCTCGGCGAGGTCACGCCTCAAGCCCAGATCGGCGCTGCACCGCTGCCTTCGCCAAATCAGGCGATACCGCAAACGGTGGTGGCTCCGACCAGCTTGCCACCACTCACGACCTCACCGGCGCCAGCCGAGGCCAATGTCGGCACGCGGCAGCGCACCACTGCACGTTTGGGATATAGCGAGCCTCAGACACAAGTTGCGACGGTTCGGCGAGGCCCGCGCGAAGCGCGGGGTTGCTCCACGACGATCAGCGCCCAGCGCCTCAATCCCGCGGAAGCTGTCTCCCGCGGTTGGTGCCTCATGGACCTCAACCGTCCTATGGAAGCGATCGAAGCCTTCGAAGTCGCTTTGAACGGCCCTCCCGGCAAGGCGCGCGAAGACGCAGCCTACGGGCAAAGCCTCGCCTACCTGCGCGCGGGGCTTGCGAACAATGCGGCTGTTGCTGCGGCCAAGGCTCCTCTCAGCCGCCAGCGTGCCGCCGAGTTGCAGGTCGCCATCCTGGCCGATCGCGCGCTGACCTCATTCTCGGCCAAACGCTATCAGGAAACCCTGATCTATCTCGATCAACGGGCGCAACTGCAGCAGGAACGCATCGATCTGATGGTTCTGCGTGGCTACTGCTATCTCAATCTCAAAATGTACGATGATGCCGAGCGGATATTCAACGCTGTCGCCGCAACCGGCAACAAAGACGGAAATCGCGGCCTTGTCGATCTGAGACTCGCCAGGCATCCCGATCCCAGCGACTGATTTTGCGATCCAAGTTCAGCAATTGAACGACAAAAGGGTTCGGCACGTTTCCGTGAAAAGCCGAACCCTTCCGGGTCACATCGTTGGTTCAGTCCGTCGTCAAAGCAGCTTCAACAGCGCCTGGGCGGCAGCCGTGGAGGATGCCGGGTTTTGGCCAGTTACCAATCGGCCGTCCGTGATGGCAAAGCTTTGCCAGTCAGCAACCTTCTCGTATGTGCCGCCAAGGCGTTTCAGCTCATCTTCCACGAGGAAAGGAACAACGGAGGTCAAATGGACTGCCTCCTCCTCGCTATTCGTAAACCCTGTGACGCGCTTGCCTTTGACCAAGGGTTGCCCCTGATATTGCACATGACGGAGAACTCCAGGTGCGTGGCACACGGCGGCAACCGGCTTACCCGAATTATAAAAATCCTCGATCAGGGAAATGGATTTCCTGTCTTCCGCCAGATCCCACATGGGGCCGTGGCCGCCGGGATAAAAGACCGTGTCGAAGTCGGCAGCGTTGACGGTCGCGAGCTTGACGGTGTCCGCCAACACAGCTTGGGCGGCCTTGTCGGACTTGAAACGTGTCATAGCCGGCGTTTGATTTTCGGGCTCATCGCTCTTCGGATCGATCGGTGGCTGCCCACCCTTGGGGGATGCGACCGTGATCTGCGCCCCGGCGTCTTTGAAGACGTAATAAGGGGCCGCGAACTCTTCCAGCCAAAAGCCGGTCTTTCTTCCTGTATTGCCAAGCTGGTCATGGGAGGTCAGCACAATCAATATCTTGCTCATCAGCAGTACTCCTGATTTAGATTTACCGGATATCTGTCTGTCGGCGTGCGAAAGCATGCAATAAGCGCGTCGGTTCCATACGTCGACAGCGATAGATGCTTGGGACAATGCGTAATTATGCGGCTGCGAACAGATTTGGCGCCCAAAGCTACGATGATGACCAAACCCTGGCAAGTGTTCTGTGAGCGACGACGCAGAGAGCATCGCCCGCCATCTCAACAGTGGTTGCCGTCAGCGACGGAGGCCTGCCGCTCAGGTTTTTGCCGCTGCGGCGCGCTGCTTTCGATATTGCACCGTCGGAAGGCCACCCCAGCCCCAATTGTCCAGATCCACCTCCTCGATCACGACGTAGGTGGATTCCAGAGGCTTGTTCAGTACATCGAGCAACACCTGGCTGACGCCGGCGATGATGGCAGCCTTCTCTTCTGCCGTGACCGAGTTGCGGTCGGGAGTCGTTCCTTCACGGGTAACCTGTACGGTAACGATCGGCATGACAGTCTCCTTTCAAGACTTGGATTCGGGAACTACCAGGCGGCGGCACCAGAGGTGATCGCGCCTCTCCGCTTCAGCGTTGCGGTCTACCAGCGTCCGGCGTTCTGGCCGCCGTCGACGTGGAGGATTTCACCCGTTACGAAATTTGCCGTCTCGAGATAAAGCACGGCATCGACGATGTCGCGGATCTCACCCATCCGGCCGACGGGATGCAGACCTGAAAGCGCCTCATGCGTTTCCGGCGAATTCATCGGCGTCTTGATGATCCCCGGCGATACGGCATTCACCCGAACGCCGGTTTTCGCGAATTCTATCGCCAGTCCCTGGGTGACCGAGTTGAGGCCGCCCTTGGTCAAAGAGGCGAGCGCTGCCGGTACGCCGGCAATCGGCTGATTGACCAGGCTCGTCGTAATATTGACGACGTGGCCGGAGCCTTGCTTCAGCATTTCAGCAGCAACCCGCTGGGTGATGTGGAAGAAACCGGCGACGTTCACGCTCATATTGTGGTCGAAGTCCTGCTGCGTGAACTCGATGAACGGCTTGGCAAGGAAGACGCCGGCATTGTTGACCAGCGTATCGATGCGGCCGAAGTGCTCCAATGCCTCGCGCACCACGCGTTCCGCGGTTTCCGGATCGGCGATATCGCCGGCCACAGCATGTACGCCTGCGTCGGAGCTGGCCTTGATCGACCGCGAGGTCGCAACGACACGATAGTTGCGATCACGATAGGCTCGAACTAGCGCTTCGCCGATCCCCTGCGATGCTCCGGTGATGATGGCAACTTTTTGTTGACTGCTCATGATGTGCATCCTTTCAAGTGCAGCGGCCGGAGGTTTCGGGGCCGCCCGACGCCGTCGGCGTTGGTGCTATTGATTTAGATGCATCCATCATTCGGGAGAATTGTCGGCCTTTGGCAGACAATCATCCGCATATCGGCATAATCAGGCCAAGGAGCCTGCCTCCGTCGCTATACGACTGAGCTCGACGCGCAGACGAGGGACGGCATAATCGACGAAGGCACGCACCTTTGGCACGGACATGCGGCCCTGTGGCGCGAGCAAGTGAACTGGAAGCGCGGGATGCTCGGCATCGGCAAGCACGATCTTCAGCCGCCCGTCCCGGACATATTCCGCGACGTGATAAGAATAAAGCCGCGTCAAACCGATACCCGCTGCGGCCGATGCTGCAGCGGCGCGCACGCTGTTCACGATGTACCGAGGCGTGAAATGCACTGTTCTCGGTATTGGCGATCCTTTCGCCGGCGTGAAGCTCCAGGACTCGAGGCCGAAATTGCTGAACGCCACGATCTGATGTTTGGCGAGATCGGACGGCTCGACGATATCGGGATTGCCAGAAAGATAGCGGGGGGATGCGACCACGACGCGCCTGACGTCGCCGCCGATCCGGGTCGAGATATGAGAGGAATCCGTCAAGTTGCCGATGCGAAGCGCAAGATCGACGCCCTCGTCGACGAGGTTGACGAACCGATCCAGCATCAGAAATCGAACGGAGACGCTCGGATGGAGCTCGAGGAAATCATCCAGAATGGGACGTAGAACCTCTTCGCCCAGGATTGGCGGCGCCGAAATGGTCAGGGTGCCTTGCGGCGACGACCGCTCGCCTCCGGCTACCATATCGGCCTCTTCCAGCTCGATGAGCACCCGCCGGCATGCAGCCACATAGCGTTGACCGGCCTCGCTCAGCTTGAGCGTGCGGGTCGTCCGATGCAGCAGCTCGACCCCGACATGGGCCTCCAGCGAGCTGAGCGCCCTGCTGATCGCAGTCGGCGATCGCTTCAGCTTGCGCGCCGCCCCGGCAAGGCTGCCCTCGTCGACCGCCGTGACGAAAACCCTCATTGCGTCGATACGATCCATTCTAAGGCTCCGCAGGATGTGGTTCGTGGCGGACAGTTTTCGTCGGATTTTCGGCTGGCGTAAATATGGGCGCTCTCCGCCCGAACCCTATCCAAGGGCATCGGCGACACCATCGTACAATAAAAGCCTGGTGCTCTGATGAGAGTCTTCGGCTCGACAAAGCCCGCCACTTGGCTGCATGGGAGCATGCCAAAAAGCGTTTTCGGCTGAACTCGGAACAGCGTTCAGCTCCGTTCGAACCTAGATGAGATGAATAGTTGAAACCGTCGAAGCGGAACTGACCGCGTCGACGGTTTTCTTTTGGGAATGGCGGCAGTCAGCTATTCGACCGAATTGAACTTCTTCACTTGCAGGAAGTTCACGGCCGTACCGCTGAAGCGTTCCGGGTCGATCGACGCGGTCTGCACCTTGAAGCCGTCGGTATAGACGGCGGTCGGCTGAGCGCGCAGCGTCGGGCTGACGAAGCGCGGAGCCTTGACCGGGCGGTTGACGATCTCGACGCGGGCATTGGTGATCGCCCACTGCGAGATCATCTTCTCGGTCAGCTTCGGCTCGGTGGTCACCGTCGCGCGACCTGCATCGGCCACTGCGGCATCCTGCTTGTTCGGCCGGCCACCCTTGGTCGCCATCCCGGCAGCAATCGGACTCTCCTGCGACCGCGCCGGTTCGAAGCTGTCGTTGAAGCGGCCGCTGTTGACCTTGATTTTGTTGGAAGTCGGCGCAAGTGCGGCAACCTGCATCGGCATCGGCTGTCCCGGCCGCTTCTGCGGCGAGACCGCTGCAATAGCCCGGACGGCGTCATTATCGGCAGCGGTATTGTTCTCGTCCGGCGGCGTGGCATCCGCAACACTCTTCGGCGGTATCTCGTCCTTGGATGCGGCATTGTTAGCAGCCACATTGACCGGAACGCCGGCATTCGCATCCGCTTGATCGACGCGATGCTGTTCGAGAGCCGCCACGATCGACGGCGACAGCGTGCCTTCGTCGGCCGCATCATCGATCGCATCCGGATCGGCATCGGCGGAGGCGAGCAGGCTTTCAGCCACTTCCGGACGCTCGGCCGGAACCGGCACGTCGGCGGTCTGATCCTTCGCGTCCGACTCGGCGGAGGCTAGCTCGGCATCACCGGGCGAGCGACGGTCAAGTAGTGCCGGCACGGGAACGCGATAGTCACGAAGATCCGCATATTGCTGGTCCTGCTGGCCGTTTGCATCCGGCATGGCCGCGGTAAGCGCATCCTGAGCGGCGTTATGCGGCTGCGACAGCAGAGCCGAAGCCACTTCGCTGCCCGCCGGCTGGTTGCCGAAGGCTGGACGAACCTGTGGAACAGGCGCGTTTATGCTGGCAACCTGCGTAGCCGGTTGGCTGTCGTCGCCGTCATCCGCGGTTGCGGGAGCCTGGTCGGTCTTCTTGCTGGCAACAAGGGTGGCCGGCGCTGCCGTCGTCGGCGCACCTTCATCCGCATTGTCCTCTTCCTCATCCGCGCCGCCGCCGCCAAACAGTCTGGCGAAGAAGCCGCGACGCGCATGCGAAGCGCTGGCGATCTGGATATCGTCGGAAGACATGCGGCGCTTGTAGTCGGCAACCGCCTCCTGATAGCCCGGCAACGGCCGACCATCAGCCGGAATATGCATCGTCTTGCCATCGGGGAAGAGACGGACGAGATCCTGGCGATCCATGCGCGGCCAGGCGCGCACGCCGCCGACGTCCATATGCACGAAGGGCGAACCGGACGTCGGATAATAGCCGACGCCGCCAACCTGCAGCTTCATGCCGATCTCGCGCAGCTTGGTGAGCTTGACATCGGGAATATAGAAATCCATCGCGTTGCCGAGCATATGCTGGCTCTTCTTCGCGACACCCGTATGGGCCGAACGCGTGCGCAGCATCTCGTTGGTTCCCGGCGAGCGGAAGCCGCAGACGACATAGATGAATTCATGCGAACCGCTTTCGCGGTAGACTTCCCAGATCAGGTCAAACAAGCGCGGGTTCATCTTGGTCGGCTGGTTTTTACGCCAGTCGCGCAGGATGCGGTTCAGTTTCTCCAGACCGTCCGGATCGAACTTTCCATTGCGCTTGTAGGTGATGACTGCCTTTTCGCCTGTATGGACGTAGTAGATCTTGAGGCTGCGGGTTTCGCCGCCTGCCTGGGAGGGGGAGCCAACGAAAACCGGAGTGGAAACGGCCATCGCAAGCAGACCAACGGCTACGACCTTGGCCACCTTACGCAATATCTCCGAGCACGCAAAAAGCCTGCTCAAGCTATTAGGCTTGGTATTTCCACTCAGATTCGGCAATTCGATCCCCGTCCGACAGACAATGTCGCATCGTGTTCCAAATGGCTGTCAATTGCGGTGACACGATGGCAAAAATGCCACACATGGTCGCCCTCTTCATACATGGTGAACGATGCACTAACAAGTGCTTTACGACAGGTAACAAAATATGCTTGCCTAAACGTTAATATACGCTCAGGCCGCATGTTTCTGCGGGTCATCCGGGTCTATCCCATAGTCTTTCAACTTGCGATAGAGAGTCGACCGCCCGATTCCGAGCTTCCTTGCCACTTGACTCATTTGTCCTCGATAGAATTTGAGAGCGAATCGAATAAGCTCTTCCTCAACATCTGCGAGCTTTCTGACGTCGCCGAACGGGTCCGTGCTGGCGATGACATTATCCGATTGAGGAGCAGATGATGTGTCGACGATCGAAAGCGGCGGAGTTGTAGCCGCATCGGAGGAAATGACACGCATGCCGCGTTCAAATCTTTCGTCGGGGTCCATACCGCTGCTGAAAGCCTCGGAATTATCCACAACTAAGGTCGGATGCTCGGCGGTGAAATAGCCAGGCAACTGTGCCGCAATCTGCGGGAAGTCGGCTTCCACCAGCTCCGAACCCTCCGACAGCACGACAGCGCGGAAGACCGCGTTTTCGAGCTGGCGGATATTGCCCGGCCAGTCATAGGCCGTCAGCAATGCCAGGGCACCAGGACTGATCGAAAGCGAATGACCGAGCTTCTGTTCGAGCGCAAATCGATCGGCGAAGGCGCGTGCGAGGTATGGAATGTCTTCCTTACGGCGACGCAGCGCCGGCATGGTGATCGGGAAGACGTTGAGGCGATAGTAGAGGTCTTCACGGAACCGGCCGGCCTTTACCTCCTCGATCAGATCCTTGTTGGTCGCCGAAATCAGCCGGACATTGACCTTCTGGGCAACGCGTGCGCCGACCGTCTCGATCTCACCCTGCTGCACGGCGCGCAGGAGCTTGACCTGCACCTCCAGCGGCAGATCGCCGACTTCATCGAGGAACAGCGTGCCGCCATCGGCCTCCATGAACTTGCCGACATGCCGCTCGGCAGCGCCGGTGAAGGCGCCCTTCTCGTGGCCGAAGAGAATACTCTCGACAAGATTGTGCGGAATGGCACCGCAATTGACCGTCACGAACGGCTTGCCAGCGCGGTCGCTGCCGGCCTGGATAGCACGCGCCACCAGCTCCTTGCCGACGCCGGATTCGCCTTCGAGCACCACGGGGATGTTCGATTGCGCGGCGCGCTGGGCAAGATCGATCACCCGCATCATCGCCGGGCTCGCCGAGACGATGTCGTCGAAGCTGATCGTGCTCGTCCGCGATCTGCGTCCGGCGCGAGCCCGCGCCTCACGTTGATCGAGCTTCAGCGCATTGGCGATTGAAGCCGCTATCCGTTCCGGCGATACCGGCTTGACGACGAAATCGAAAGCGCCGGCCCGCATGGCCTGCACCACGGTCTCGATACCGCCCTGCCCCGTCTGCACGATGACCGGCAGATCGGTGCCCATATCGCTCAGCGCACTCAGAAACTCGATGCCGTTCATCTCCGGCATCATGAGGTCGAGCACGATCACATTGATCTGCTCGCTGTTGCGCTTCAGCATCTCAAGGCCGAAACGGCCATTCTCCGCCAGATGAGCAACGTGTCCGTGCCGCTCGATAGCGTTTTTCAGCAGACGCCGTTGAATCGGATCATCCTCAACAACGAGAATCTGCGCGCCCCCCTTGGCGCTATTAAATACGGTCATTGGTGCCTCACTTCATGCGAAACCTGATGAGGACCTTCGCAGAAAGGCTTGAACACGAAGTTTTGCCAAAGCATCGTATTTTAATCATTATGACGAATGTAACGTCGTCTATGAATTCCGTTGTCGATCCCAGAGTATCCGGCTTTCAGGCGCGATCACCTGCAAGCGGATAAGATGCCCTAGATTCAAAAGACTAGCGCCATCTCTGTGCGTTCAAATGAATAGACAGCGCTCCAGGGAAATCCGCCCTTGCCGTCGCCTTTTCAGCCGAATAGACACGGAGAGACCGGACTGTTCCGCAAAGAAAAGCAGAGGAAATACCGCCCATGAGCCCGACCTCGCTCCATTCATCCCTTAATTTTTCCGCCGGCCCGACGGCCGCCGCGACCAATCCCGCGCTCGGCGACCTGCCCGCCTGGAAGCTCAGCGACCTCTATCCTTCCGCCACCTCCACGGCCTTCGTCAGTGACATGGAGAAGGCCGGAAAGGCGGCGATCGCCTTCGAGGAAAAGTGGAAAGGCAAGCTTGCCGACGCTGCCACCAAGACCGGCGAGGCAGGCATCGGTGCCGCGCTCAAGGAATATGAGGCGCTGGATGATATCATGGGCCGCCTCGGCTCCTTCGGCGGCCTCACCTATTTCTCCAACACCAGCGATCCGGCCAACGGCAAGCTCTATGGCGACGTGCAGGCGCGGCTGACCGACTATTCCGCCCATCTGCTGTTCTTTCCGCTGGAGCTTAATCGCATCGACGATGCCGCGATGGATGCCTGCATGGTGAACGACCCGGCCGCCGGCCACTACCGCCCCTGGATCGTCGACCTGCGCAAGGACAAGCCCTACCAGCTCGACGACAAGCTGGAGCAGCTATTCCTGGAAAAATCCATGACCAGCGCCGCCGCTTTCAATCGCCTGTTCGACGAGACGATGGCGGAGCTGCGCTTCGAGGTAGACGGCGAGAAGCTGCCGCTGGAAGTCGCCTTGAACATGCTGCAGGAGAAAGACCCCGAGGTGCGCCGCAAGGCGGCAATGGCTCTCGCCGAGACCTTCAAGGCCAATTTGCGCATCTTCACGCTGATCACCAATACGCTTGCCAAGGATAAGGACATCGCCGACCGCTGGCGCGGCTTCGAGGACATCGCCGACAGCCGGCATCTGGCCAACCGCGTCGAACGCGAGGTGGTCGATGCATTGGCTGCCGCCGTGCGCGACGCCTATCCTCGCCTGTCACATCGCTATTACACGATGAAGGCCAAGTGGCTCGGCATGGAGCAGATGAATTTCTGGGACCGCAATGCGCCACTCCCCGAGACCTCGAATGCGCTGATCCCCTGGACCGAAGCGAAGCAGACCGTTCTTTCCGCCTATGACAATTTCGCTCCGGAAATGGCCGCGATCGCCAAGCGATTCTTCGACGAGGAATGGATCGACGCACCTGTGCGCCCCGGCAAGGCGCCAGGCGCCTTCGCGCATCCGACCGTTCCGTCGGCGCATCCCTATGTGCTCGTCAACTATATGGGCAAGCCGCGCGATGTCATGACCCTAGCACACGAGCTCGGCCATGGTGTGCATCAGGTGCTTGCCGGCGGCCAGGGCGCGCTGATGTGCCAGACGCCGCTGACGCTGGCTGAAACGGCCTCCGTCTTCGGCGAAATGCTGACCTTCCGCGCCTTGCTCGACAAGATCACAGACAAGCGCGAGCGCAAGGCGATGCTCGCCCAGAAGGTCGAGGACATGATCAACACGGTCGTCCGCCAGATCGCCTTCTACGAATTCGAACGCAAGGTGCACACCGCCCGCAAGAACGGCGAGCTGACAGCGGACGATATCGGCGAGCTGTGGCTCTCAGTCCAATCGGAAAGCCTCGGACCGGCGATCAAGATTTCCGAGGGCTATGAGACCTATTGGGCCTATATCCCCCACTTCATCCACTCGCCCTTCTATGTCTACGCCTATGCCTTCGGCGACTGCCTGGTGAATTCGCTCTATGCCGTCTATCAGAATGCCGAGCAGGGCTTTCAGGAGAAATATTTCGAGCTGCTGAAGGCCGGCGGCACCAAGCATCACTCCGAACTCCTGAAGCCCTTCGGCCTCGACGCCACCGATCCGTCGTTCTGGAGTAAGGGACTGTCGATGATCGAAGGGCTTATCGATGAGCTGGAGGCGCTAGATAGAAACTAAGTCTTCCTGTTTGTTCGGAAGATGAGCAAGTCAGGCATGTTCGTCGTTATGGCGCCTTCGTGCCTGGCCCCTCACCCCAGCCCTCTCCCCGCTCATGCGGGGAGAGGGAGCTATCCTGCGCAAATCGCTCGCTGATCGTCTGGACACGAGCGGTACGGCGGATAGAGAACTGGTCCCCTCACCCCGCTCGCGGGAGAGGGTTAGGGTGAGGGCCAGGCACATAGGTGCGCCAAATACGAAGGCGCCTGACAATCGACACAACAAGAAAGCTATACAGGCCGAAACATGGCCGATACCCAACCCTACGTCCTCTTCCGGGACGACAGCACAGGACAGGTGATGCTCTTTGCCGAGCCGGCGGAGATCATCACGGCTCAAACACGTGCGGAATTCTTCGATGCCCTTGACCGGATGCAAAAGGCGAAGGAGGACGGAAAATGGCTGGCGGGCTATATGGCCTATGAGGCCGGTCACCTCTTCGAGGAAAAGCTTGCCCCTTTCGCTGAGGAGAACCGCGAGACGCCGCTGCTCTCATTCGGCGTCTTCGACGCTCCGGCGGCGGACGGCCACCCCCTCGCCCAGCCATTGCAACGCCTTGAAAACGAGGCGTTTCTGACCGACGCCACGGCCGCGTGGAACCCCTCCATATATAAAGAGAGATTCGACCGGCTGCATTGGCATTTGCGCCAGGGCGACTGCTATCAGGCAAACCTCACCATGCCCATCACGGCCCGTTGGAACGGCGACGCCCGCGCCGCCTTCTGGTCGCTGATCGAGCTCCAGCCGGTGAAGTATGGAGCGCTGGTCGATCTCGGCGGCCCGGTCATCCTGTCGCGCTCGCCCGAACTCTTCTTCCGCACCGACGACGACGGCTGGATCGAGACGCATCCGATGAAGGGCACGGCCAAGCGCGGCGCCAACGACGCCGAGGATGCCGAGATCATCAGCGCCATGCTTGCCGACGAGAAGACGCAGGCCGAGAACCGCATGATCGTCGACCTCCTACGCAACGATATCTCGCGCATCACCGAGGTCGGCACGCTCGACGTGCCGAAACTCTTCGAGATCGAGACCTATCCTACCGTGCACCAGATGGTCAGCCATGTGCAGGCGAAGCTGCGCCCCAATATGACCATTCGCGATATCTTCGCGGCACTCTTCCCCTGCGGCTCGATCACCGGCGCGCCGAAAATTCGGGCGATGGAAATTCTGCACGACCTCGAAGTCGGCCCGCGTGACGCCTATTGCGGGGCGATCGGTATGATTGCGCCGAGCGGCGCTATGCGTTTTTCCGTGGCGATCCGCACCATCACGCTGTTCGACGACGGCCGCGCCGTCTTCAATGTCGGCGGCGGCATCGTTTTCGATTCGACGGCGGAGGCGGAATATGAAGAATGCCTGCTGAAGGCACGCTTCGCCGTGGGGGACCGATGGATCCGGCGCTAGAGGACTTTTCGCTGATCGAGACGCTGCGTTATGAGCCGCAGACGGGCTTCCTGCGCCTGCGCCTGCATCTTGCCCGCCTCCAGCGTTCCGCCCGCCGATTGGGTTTTCCCGCACCGAAGGATGCGCTAACGAAACTGGATGCGGCCGTCGCCGGCGCGAACGCTCCATTGCGGGTCCGTCTGACATTCGATCGCGCCGGACGGACGGAAGTCACGACCGCCGCCTTCACGCCCCTTGCACCCGACGCCACCTGGCGCGTCCGCATCGCCGGAACCCGTCTTGATTCCGCCGACACGCTGCTGCGCGTCAAAACCACTCGCCGGTCCGTCTATGAGGCTGCCCGCGCCGAATATTCGCCGGCGGAGGCCGACGAAGTGCTGTTGCTCAATGAAAGGGATGAGGTCTGCGAGGGCACTATTACCTCTGTATTCCTCGACGAGGGTTCCGGTCCATTGCGAACGCCGCCCATCTCTTCCGGCCTGCTTGCCGGTGTGTTGCGCACCGAACTCATTTGCCAACGCAAAGCCCGCGTCGGCCGGATAAGGCTGGACGATCTGGAAAAAGGTGAGCTTTATGTCGGAAACTCCCTGCGCGGACTGATCTGCGCACAACTCATACGGAATTGACGCAATGTTCATCCTCTCCCTGACCTATCTCAAGGGCAATGACGAAGCCGACGAGCACATGGAGCCGCATATGGCCTGGGTGAAGGAAGGTTATGCGAAGGGCTGGTTCCTCGCGTCCGGCCGCAAGGTGCCGCGCACTGGCGGCATCATCTTTGCCCTGGGCGACCGTGATGAACTGGAAGCCTATGTCGCAGCCGATCCCTTCACCATCCACGGCGTCGCCGCCTATGAAGTGACGGAAATCGCTCTGACGACCGTCGTGGAAGGTTTGGAGGCGCTGAAAGCCTGATTGAAAACCGGGAGGGCGTCGCCGCGATGGATGATCTCAGTCAACATCTGAAACAATTGGAAGAACGGCTTTTCGATCCGGCGGTGCGTGCATCGAGACCGGCGCTGGAGGAACTGTTGTCCGCCGAGTTTCGCGAGATCGGCAGTTCAGGCATGCTCTATACGTTTGGCGACATCGTCGATCGGCTCACCGAGGGCGAGCCCGACGGCATTTCACGGGTACTGACCGGTTTTGAATTAAAAATGCTCTCCGATACGCTCGCGCTCGTGACCTATCGTGCAACCCTCCACTATCCGGATGGACGTGACGTCAGGACGCTCCGCAGTTCGATCTGGCGGCTGGAAGCGGTCGAGCGCTGGCGGATGCTCTTCCATCAGGGAACGTTGACTCAGTAGGCTCCATCCATGACCTTGTTGACCTACACACCCTATGACGGCTCCGCAAAGCCCTTCACCATTGGTCTCTTGCCGCTCGATCCGGCAAGATGGATCGAGCCGGACGCCGACCTCAGGCGCTACCTCGATGAAAAGCGAGAGCTTCTTCGCGATCATCGCGACGATATTTTCGTTTCCGAAGACGGATCGGAGAATGCGCAGCAGGAATGCCTTGATCTTCTGAGCGCTTATCTCTGCGAACAGCATCCCGCGATCTATCGTCGTCAAGGCGATATCGTCTCCGCCGCCGGTCACGCGATCGATCTCGCCGATCCCTACCTACCGCCGCTTCTGAAAGCCGGTTCGCTCGTCGCCGACGATCTCGTCATCATGCGGCGCAAGGAGAATGGCTGGCATCTCGTCGCCGGCCATGTCGCCTTCCCCTCCTCCTGGTCGCTCCAGGAAAAATTCGGCCGGCCGATGCAGGCGATTCATGCCGACGTGCCCGGTTTCAGCGAGGGCACCCGCAATGCCGTTCTCATCAACCGCATCTTCGACAATCTGCAGGTGACGCAGCCCGTCGAGCGGATGAACTGGTCGGTGAGCACGACAAACGAATTGTCCCTCCCGACTTCGAAGCACAGGCGACCGCCGGCCAGCACGGCTCCCACGCTCGAAACCAGCTTTGCCCGCGTCGAGCGCCAAACGCTACGCAAGCTGCCGGTATCCGGCGATATCCTCTTCACCATCCGCGTCTATGTCGACCCGATCGCGGCGATCGCCGGCCATCCCAAGGCCCCGGAACTGGCATCGAGCTTTGCCGCACAATTGGATGCTTTGGATGAACAGCAGACGGCCTATAAGGGCCTCACCCATCAGAAAGCAGAGTTGGTGAGGCAATTGCGAGCGCTTGCGGAAGTTGCGTCACCGGATTGACATTTACCCGATAAGCCAGGACGGCTCTTTATTGTGACATGAATTTATGGTTAGAGCCGTTCACCTCGCATTTTCGCGCAAACACTGATTGAATTTCAGCGACCGAACGGCGTCCTGCCTTTCGAAGGAGAAAAGAATGACGGAACAGAACTATCCGGTATATGCCGAAATTACCGGTCCGATCGTGATGATCGGCTTTGGCTCCATCGGCCGCGGCACCCTGCCCCTGATCGAGCGCCATTTCAAATTCGACAAGAGCCGGATGGTCGTCATCGACCCGCAGATGGACGCCGAGCACCTGGCGATCCTCGAGAAGCACGGCGTCCGTCATATCCAGGAATATGTCACCAAGGACAACTACAAAGACCTCCTGAAGCCGCTCCTGACGGAAGGCGGTGGCCAGGGCTTCTGCGTCAACCTCTCGGTCGATACCGGCTCGCTCGACCTGGTCAAGCTTTGCCGCAAGCTCGACGTGCTCTACATCGACACCGTCGTCGAACCTTGGCTTGGCTTCTATTTCGACAAGAACATGAAGAATGCCGACCGCACCAACTACGCTCTGCGCGAAACCATGCGCAAGGAGAAGGCAAAGAATCCCGGCGGTGCGACGGCGGTCTCCACCTGCGGTGCAAACCCGGGCATGGTGTCCTGGTTCGTCAAGCAGGCACTCGTCAATCTCGCCAATGACATCGGCGTCAAGTTCGAAGAGCCGGATCAGCATGACCGCGAAGGCTGGGCCAAGCTGATGAAAAAGGTCGGCGTCAAGGGCGTCCACATTGCCGAGCGCGACACGCAGCGCACCAAGCATCCGAAGCCGCTGAACGTCTTCTGGAACACCTGGTCGGTCGAAGGTTTCATCTCTGAAGGCATGCAGCCGGCCGAACTCGGCTGGGGCACGCACGAAGAGTGGATGCCGAAGAACGCCAAGAAGCACAAGAAGGGCTGCCAAGCCGCCATCTACCTGGAACAGCCGGGCGCTAACACCCGCGTCCGTACCTGGTGCCCAACCCCGGGTCCGCAATACGGCTTCCTGGTCACCCACAATGAGTCGATCTCGATCGCCGACTATTTTACCGTGCGCGACAAGGACGGCGACGTCACCTTCCGCCCGACCTGCCACTACGCCTACCATCCGGCCAACGATGCCGTGCTTTCGCTGCACGAGATGTTCGGCAATGGCGGCACGCCGCAGCCGGTTCACCACGTCCTCGATGAAGACGAACTGGAAGACGGCATCGACGAACTCGGCGTACTGCTCTATGGCCACGACAAGAACGCCTATTGGTACGGTTCGCGTCTGTCTCTCGAAGAGACCCGCCGCATCGCTCCATACCAGAACGCAACCGGCCTGCAGGTAACCTCCGCAGTGCTCGCCGGCATGGTCTGGGCGCTCGAAAATCCGACCGCCGGCATCGTCGAAGCGGACGAGATCGACTACAAGCGCTGCCTCGAAGTGCAGTTGCCATATCTCGGCCCGGTTGAAGGCCACTACACCGACTGGACGCCGCTTGACGGCCGCCCGGGCCTGTTCCCGGAAGACATCGACACCAAGGATCCTTGGCAGTTCAGGAACATCCTGGTTCGCTGATCGACAGATCATCCGAACAGTCAGAAATTCGAATGCCCGCACAGGTCGTGCGGGCATTTTTGTTACGTTTGTTGGATAAATCGAAGTGACGGGTTCTGGAGCCTTGCTTTCGCCAGATGGCCACGCCATGGTTCCCGCAACCAATATGACATTAGTCCGCCTTCAATCGCGGGAGATATTTATGAAGATCAGAACCAGCATTGCCCTTCTTGCCGCCGCCGCAGCGTTGTCCGCCTGCGTCGATTTCGGCGGATCGAGGTCTCCGCCGGCCATGCACGCCAGCGTCCAGCCGCAGACAGGGGTAGAAGGCAACTGGAGCGATGCGAACGGCCTCATTTCGACCTTCCAGGCCGGCACCTTCACCACGCACACCACCGACAGCAACACGGTTCTGGCTTCGGGCACCTATAGTACCGTTTCCCCCAGCCTGATCGAAATCAACATGACGTCGCTGGTGCGCAAGACGCAGTCCAAGATCAACTGCGCCCTGATCAACCCTTCTCAGCTCAACTGCACCTCCGATGCCGGGAAGCAGTTTTCGCTCAATCGTCGATAGGGGCTGAAACAGGCTCTGCGGACGGATGAAAGCCATGCGTAGAATGGCGCTCTATCTCGTTCTCATCGCCTCCTTGCCGCTCGCCATCCTGGCGGCGGCTTTGCCTGCCAACAGCTATAAAGCACAAGGAATCGCGGCGCTCGATTGCGACGGACCGATGAGCGTCTTCATCATCGCCCTGCCTGCCTTGCTGATCTATGCCATCGGCACGATCCTGCTTTACCGCGATCGGCGCCGGCGCCTTCATCGCGTCGCAGCACTTTGCTGCCTGCTCGTCACTCTTACCATCGGCTGGAATCTCGTCGCCGCCGTGCGAGAGTCCCATGGTACTGCCTCCATTGAGGCCTGCGCCTGACGCAGCGACTTCTTTCAGGCAAATTTGCAAAATCCTAATAAACCCAACAGCTTTTGCTTGCGCTCTTTCCGCCGCGATGGAAAGATTCGACACGGGGGTACCGCCGCGGGACATGGGCGGGCCGGATATGGTGAGCAACAGGAGAAAGAGATGACGAAGCCCTTCGGTATGGGTCTTTTGGCCGCCGCGGCCTTGGCGCTCAGCGCCAGCACCGCCTTCGCGGATTACCAGCTCAACATTCTGCACTTCAACGATTTCCATTCGCGCGTGGAATCGATCAACAAGTTCGACGCGACCTGCTCCACTGCGGAAGAAAGCAAGAATGAATGCTTCGGCGGGGCAGCACGGCTGAAGACCGCAATCGACCAGCGTCGCGCCGCACTCGCCGGCCAAAATGTCCTGTTGCTCGATGCCGGCGACAATTTCCAGGGCTCACTGTTTTACACGACCTACAAGGGGGCTGCCGAGGTCGAATTTCTCAACGCTATGAAGCTCGACGCCATGACCGTGGGCAACCACGAATTCGATGATGGCGAAGGCCCGCTTGCCGCTTTCCTCGACAAGGCGCAATTCCCGGTCGTCACCGCCAATCTTGTCGTGGACGAGCAGTCGAAAATCGGCGACCGCATCAAGAAATCGATCGTGCTCGATATCGGCGGCCAGAAAATCGGTATCGTCGGCGCGGTCACGACCGAGACGCCCGAACTCTCCTCGCCTGGCCCGCATATCAAGATCACCGACGATGCGGCTGCCATCAGTGCCGAAGTGGATGCACTGAAGGCGCAGGGCGTCAACAAGATCATCGCGCTCACCCATGTCGGCTATCCGCGCGATGTTGCCCAGATCGCCAGGATCGCCGGCGTCGATGTCGTCGTCGGCGGTCATTCGCACACGCTGCTGTCGAATACCGATCCGAAAGCGGCCGGCCCCTATCCGACCATGGTCGACAACCCGGCGGGCTATAAGGTCCCGGTCGTCCAGGCCGCTTCCTACAGCAAGTATCTCGGCGACGTCGTCATTACCTTCGATGACAACGGAGTCGTCAAGGAAGCCAAGGGCGATCCGATCCTGCTCGATTCTTCGATCAAACCGGACCCGACCATTGCCGCCCGCGTCCAGGAAATGGCCAAGCCGATCGAGGAACTGCGCCAGAAGGTCATTGGCGCTTCGCAGGCCCCGATCGAGGGCGCACGCGAGATTTGCCGCGTTCAGGAATGCTCCATGGGCAATCTCGTCGCCGATGCCATGCTCGACCGTACGAAAAACCAGGGCATCTCCATCGCCATCCAGAACGGCGGCGGCCTGCGCGCCTCGATCGGCGCCGGCGACGTCACGATGGGCGACGTGCTGACCGTGCTGCCGTTCCAGAATACGGTCGCCACCTTCCAGTTGACGGGTGCCGATGTGAAGGCAGCACTGGAGAACGGCCTCAGCCAGATCGACGACGGCGCCGGCCGTTTCCCGCAGGTCGCTGGTCTCAAATATACCTTTGACAAATCAAAGCCGCCCGGCGACCGCATCGTCTCCATCACGGTGCAGGAAGGCACGGAGTTCGTGCCGCTAGACCCTAACAAGACCTATGGCGTCGTCAGCAACAATTACATGCGCGCTGGCGGGGACGGTTACGTGGTCTTCGCAAAGAATGGCAAGAATGCCTATGACTTCGGCCCCGATCTGGAAGGCGTCGTTGCCAATTATCTGGCATCGCACAATCCCTATAAGCCCTACACCGATGGCCGCGTGACGCAGGTCGGCGGCACCGCGGCCACCGCCCAGCCAGAGGCAGGCAAGCCGGCTGCAACGCAAGAGGCAGCGGCATCGGATCAGAAACCCGTCCCGGCTCCGGCCGATACCGGTGCAGCTTCCTCCACAACAGCTCCTGCTGCCTCGACACCCGCCACCACGACACCCGATACGTCAACATCTCAGACGACGGCACCCGCCGCGACTGCTCCGACGACTGCCGCGCCGGCAACAACAGCCCCCGCGACTGCCGCTCCCGCCACGACAACGGCGCCAGCCGCTTCAACGCCGAGCACCACCACGACCCCAGACACGTCGACGTCTCAGACAACGGCGCCCGCAGCGACCCCGCCGACGACCACCACCGCCCCCGCTACAACGGCTCCGGCTGCTGCTGCTCCGGCCACAACGACGACAGCGCCCGCCGCTTCGACGCCCGAGACCAAAGCACCGGCAACGACTGCGCCCGCCACAACGACCACCACGCCGACGACAACGGCTCCTGCTACCACAATAACTCCGGAGACCGCCGCACCAGTGCCCCAGGCTAGCGAGCCGCCGAAAACACCGGCTACCCACGTCATCGCCGCCGGCGACACGCTCTGGGATATCGCCAAGACCTATTACGGCGATGCCGGCGCATGGCACAAACTCGTGGCCGCCAATCGCAATCTCAAGCCGCGCCACCTCACCATCGGTCGCGAATTGAAGATTCCGGCCAAGTAAGGACGATTTGTCCCGTAAAAGTCAGCCGGTCCGGGCTTTCCCGGGCCGGCTTTTGTTCCTATGTGAGGTGCTCCGTTTCGTTGAGAGGAACACAATTGATGATCGCAGAAGCCTCGGCCGGCCAACCGCAGCAAAAATCCGGCAAGATCGGCGTCCTTCTCGTCAATCTCGGCACGCCCGATGGCACCGACTACACGTCGATGCGGCGCTATCTGCGCGAATTCCTGACCGACAAGCGTGTCATCGAGTGGTCGCCGTGGAAATGGTATCCGATCCTGTTCGGCATCGTCCTCAACACCCGCCCCGGCAAGGTCGGCAAGGCCTATGAGACGATCTGGAACAAAGAAAAGAACGAGAGTTTCCTACGCACCTATACGCGCAACCAATCGGATTTGATGGCCGCTCGGCTGATGGATCTGCCGAACGTCGTCGTTGATTGGGGCATGCGCTACGGCAAGCCTTCGATCGGTGAGCGCATCCAGGTGCTGAAGGATCAGGGGTGCGACCGTATCCTGCTGTTTCCGCTCTACCCGCAATATGCGGCCGCGACCACCGCCACCGTCAACGACAAGGCTTTCGAAAAGCTGATGGCCATGCGCTGGCAGCCGGCGTTGCGCACCGTGCCGGACTATCATACCGACCCGACCTATATCGAGGCACTCGCGAACTCCATCACCCGGCACCTCGCGACACTCAACTGGCAACCGGAGAAGATCCTGGCCTCCTTCCACGGCATTCCACTTTCCTACTCCGAGAAGGGCGACCCCTATTATCGACAATGTGTCGAGACCAGTCGGTTGCTGCGTGAAAAGCTTGGCTTGTCCGAAGACCGGTTCATGCTCACCTTCCAGTCCCGCTTCGGACCGGAGGAATGGCTGCAACCTTACACGGACAAGACGGTGGAGAGCCTTGCCAAGGAAGGCACGAAACGCATCGCCGTCCTCAACCCCGGCTTCGTCTCGGATTGCCTGGAAACGCTTGAAGAAATTGCCGAACAGGCAGCCGAATCCTTCCATCACAATGGCGGCGAGAAGTTCACGCACATCCCCTGCCTGAACGATAGCGAAGATGGCATGCGGGTGCTGGAGAAGGTGGTGAGACGGGAATTGCTGGGCTGGGTTTGAAGTCCGCCATACGCCTGCGGCGCCGGATGCTATTCCACCGCCGCGACGGCAGTGCTTCACTGCAATTGCGGCTTCCTGAGAAAGCTGCTGCGATCAGCCGATTTGACGCGTAGCCATGCTTCCCGGCCGTTGCGCAATATCCTCATGGGGATTTCCGCGCCGGCGGGGCCGCTTTCCCATACCTTGCGGTAAAAATCGGCCAGGCTGTCGACCTCGCCGTCCCGGATTTCGGAGATGACATCGCCTCGCTGCAAGCCCGCTTGAGCGGCCGGGCCTCCTTCCGCCACGCTCATGACCACGACCTCGCCGTTGCTTTCAGCGGAGAAAGCACCGAGCCAAGGTCTCGGCGGCTTGTTGACCTGGCCTCGGTTGAGCAGGTCATCGAGAATAGGCGGCAGCAAATCGATCGGCACGACCATATTGATATCGGCCGTCTCTTCGTTCTGGGAGGCCATCTGCAGGTGAAGCGAGCCGATGCCCAGAAGCTTGCCGTGCGCATCGACGAGCGCAGCGCCGCCCCATGAAGGATGAGCGGGCGCGACGAAGATCGCCTCCTCCAGCAGATATTCCCAATATCCGGCGAATTCCTGCTTAGCCACGATATTTGCCCGGACGAATTGACCGACACCGTCGGCAATCACCACGGGATCGCCGATCCCAGCCTTGGCCACATTGCCGAATTCCAGTGCCGGAACCCCAAGCGAGCCAAGCGCCTGGACCAGACCGAAGCCGGTTTCCTGATCATAGGCAAGCGCATGAGCGGGAACCACCCGGCCGTCATGGGTCGTCAGCCAGACCTCCTCGGCTTCGGTGATCAGATAGCCGATCGTGAGTACCAGTCCGTTATCCCTGATGACTACGCCGCTGCCTTCCCGCCGGGTTCCCAACGCGCCAGCCGTAAAGGCATCTTCCGGAATTGAAGCGTGCACGGCCACGATTGACCGCAAAGTCCTGTCGATATTCATCGTCTCACCCTGGTGATGCGCCACGCCATGGCTCGGAGAGCCGCGCGGCGGCAGAAACCGGATACATTTCCTCCCCTTAAGGTATGAACATGTGTGGTCAGGTGCAAGGCCTGAGTGAAATTGAGAGGGCGCCGAAACCGTCCGTTCGGACCGAAAGCGCAAGATTTCCGCCCGCCCTTTTCACGCCGTCAAGCGAGGCACACGGTTGGCTTTCACGGCCCATTCCGCCCTTGCCGAGAACATGCTAACCCACCACATCAGATTGATCTGCTGCGCCGCCTGTTCGCCCGAATGCGTAGAGATCGCGGCAGTGTTTTGAAGTGACGCAAATCCTGCATCGTGCAGGGCGTCCATGGAGGATTTTATGGTCGTCGGTGGTTTCAGCATCGTCGTGGTCGCTTTTGTAATTCTAGTCATCCTGGTGCTGTTTGCCGGGATCAAGACCGTGCCACAGGGATATCGCTATACGCTCCAACGCTTCGGACGCTACACGCGCACACTCGAGCCGGGCCTCAATCTGATCGTGCCCTTCATCGATTCTGTTGGCGCACGCATGAATGTCATGGAGCAGGTGCTGGTCGTCCCGACCCAGGAGGTCATCACCAAGGACAATGCGAGCATAGCCGCGGACGCCATCGCCTTCTATCAGGTGCTAAACGCTGCGCAGGCCGCTTACCAGGTGACCAATCTCGAAAATGCCATTCAGAATCTGACCATGACCAATATCCGCTCCGTCATGGGCTCGATGGATCTCGATGAGCTGCTTTCCAATCGTGACGCCATCAATGACCGATTGCTGCGCGTCGTCGACGATGCGGTACACCCCTGGGGCATCAAGGTCACTCGTGTCGAGATCAAGGACATACAGCCGCCAAAGGATCTGGTCGACGCAATGGCGCGGCAGATGAAGGCCGAGCGCGAAAAGCGCGCCCAGGTGCTTGAGGCGGAAGGCCTGCGCAACGCGCAAATCCTACGGGCCGAGGGCTCCAAACAGGCTGCGGTGTTGCAGGCGGAAGGTCAGCGTGAGGCAGCTTTCCGCAATGCGGAGGCCCGCGAACGCCTGGCCGAAGCGGAAGCCAAGGCGACACGTATGGTTTCGGAAGCGATCGCCGCAGGCGACATTCACGCCATCAACTATTTCGTCGCGCAGAAATATACGGAGGCACTGACATCCATCGGCACGGCCGGCAATTCCAAGATCGTGCTGATGCCAATGGAAGCCGCTTCGCTCATCGGTTCGCTCGGCGGTATCGGCGCTATCGCCCGCGAGGTCTTCGGCGACAGCAATAATGGCGATACGCCTTCGCAGCCGTCACGTCCGCGTGCGGGCGCAACGCGATCGACCCCCTCCGTCAATCCGCTGCCGCGGGAGAGTTGAGCATGCTCGACAATCTCATTGGCGAACTTGGGCCATGGAGTTGGTGGGTGGCCGGTTTCGTACTCCTGGCTGCCGAACTCATCGCACCCGGTTTCTTCCTGGTCTGGATCGGTCTTGCCGCCGTCATCGTCGGCGCTCTCTCTTTGGCATTTTGGGACAGCGCCTTCTGGATCTGGCAGGTGCAACTGCTGGTCTTTGCGGCCTGCGCCATCATCGTCACCCTGCTCGGCCGCCGCTATGTCTACAACAACAACCAGATAACGGATGAGCCCTTCCTCAACCAGCGCGGCGCGAGCCTGGTCGGCCGCACGGCAACGCTCAACGAGCCGATCGCCGAAGGCCGCGGCCGGATCCGCCTGGACGATACCTATTGGACTGTGATGGGGCCGGACCTGCCGGCCGGAACCCGCGTCAAGGTCGTCGCCAGCAATGGACGCGATCTGACCGTCGAAATGGCGTGATCAGGCGACGCCGATCCGCAGCAGATCGTGGAAATGGACGATGCCGACAGGCCGCCGGGCGTCGTCGACGACGATCAGCGCCGAGATATTGTGACGGTTCAGCACTGCCATTGCGCCGGTCGCCAGCGTCGTTTCCTTTACCGTCTTCGGATTGCGCGTCATCACATCGTCCACCCGCATCTCTGCAAGGCTGCCGCCGAGATTGCGGGCAATATCGCCATCGGTGACGATGCCGCACAGGCAACCGTCGTCATCGATCACGCCGACGCAGCCGAAACGCATTTTCGATAGCGTCATCGCCGCTTCCGGCATGCCGGTGCCAAGGCTAACCAGAGGCACGCGGTCACCCTTGTGCATGATATCGGCGACATGCGAGAGGCTGGCGCCCAGCTTGCCACCGGGATGGAAGGTGCGGAAATCCTCGGCCGTGAAGCCGCGCGCTTCCAGCAGTGCTACGGTCAGCGCATCGCCGATGGCAAGCTGCAGCAGCGTCGAGGTCGTCGGTGCGAGCCCATGCGGGCAAGCTTCCTGCTCCTTGGGCAGCAGCAGAACTACATCCGACTCGCGCGCAAGCGTAGAGGTTTCACCGGCGGTGATGGCGATCATCGGAATCGAGAAGCGACGGGAATAGCTGATGATGCCGCGCAGCTCGGCGCTTTCGCCGCTCCAGGATATGGCGATGATGACGTCATCCTGCGTGATCATGCCGAGATCGCCGTGATTGGCTTCGACCGGATGCACGAAGAAAGCCGGTGTTCCCGTGGACGCCAGGCTTGCGGCGAGCTTGTTGCCGATATGGCCGCTCTTGCCGACACCGGTGATGACGACGCGGCCGCTGATGTCGCCGATGATCTCCACCGCGCGGCTGAAGGGCGCGGCCAGACCATTGGTCAGGGCGCGTTCCAGCGCCTCCATGCCCAGTCTCTCGGTCTCGATCGTCCGTATTGCGGATTCGATCGCACCGTTCTCGATCAGTCTTACAGCTCTCTTGTTCATGAGCGAGGCCTAACGCTTTTCTCTATTTCTGTCCACCCGAGATCGATTTTGTGCAGCGGAGATGGGTCGTCGCACCATCAAAGCAAGTTCCGTCACATGACTCCTTGTAGTCCTCTGGCAAGGAAGCGTTAACCATGGGCCTTTACGCTTGGGTAAGAATTTAAAGCATTTCAAGTAAGGTCAGACATAGATCAAATGAACATCGGCAAGAACAAGGCGGGTGGTGTTTCCCTCCGGCTGACGGCATGCGCTGCATCCGCTCTGCTGGGTTGGGTTGCGCTCGCCATGCCGATGCCGGTTCAGGCGCAATCGCTCAACACCAGCCAGAGTTCTAATCCGGCGACAGCATCGACCGACACGGACAGTTTGGATCTGCCCGGTTCGGACACGACGGGCGCGACATCCTCCAGATCCATGACGACCAACGCCGCGAATCAGGCGGCAACGGATGCGGATAGTCCGTCCAGCGCGTCTCTCCGGCTCGGCGGCATCGATCCCACGACGACGGGCTCCACGCTGGATAACGATCTGCGCCGCGTCAATCAGCGCGAGACCAGTGTCGACGATCTGAAAGCGCGGCAGCATCCGGACCGTGAGGATGTGCAGGGCATACCGCTTGGCACCTTCACCTTGCGCCCTTCCGTCAACCAATCCATCAACGTCGAGAGCAACCGCACCGGCTCGACCAATGACGACCGTAGCTTTCTGCAAACCGATCTGCGCAGCACCTTGACGTCGGATTGGGACCGCCATGCCCTGACCGTCACCGGCGAGGGCGTCTGGCAGAAAAACCTGAGCGGCACCGGCGCCGAACAGCCGACCGTCAATATCAACGCCGATCTGCGCCTTGACCTTCCCGCCGATACGACAGCGCATATCATCGCCGGCTATCAGTTCTACCGCGAAGACACCAGCGACCCGAACGCCATTGCCGGCGCTTCGAAGCAGTCGGCTGTCAATCAATTCAATACCGGCGCATCGCTGGAGCGCGATTTCGGCCTGCTGCGCGGCACGACAGCCGTCGGCCTGACCCGCACCATCTATTCCGACGCCACCCTGTCGGACGGAACACAGGTGACGCTCAGCGACCGCAACCAGACCGCCGGCACCTGGCGCGGGCGCATCGGTTACGAGCTTTCGCCTGTGCTCATCCCCTTCCTGGAGGCCGATCTCGGCCGCACCTTCTACGACCAGTCGCACGACAGCAATGGCTACGCCCGCTCGAACCAGAGCTACGGGGGCAAGGCGGGCGTCGAGCTCGACCTCGGCGACAAGATGAAGGGCGAACTAGGCTTCGGCTATCAGCATACGGAATTCGACGATTCGCGCCTCGCTTCGATCGATTCGCCGACCGTCGACGGCAATCTCGCCTGGTCGCCGCAGCGCGGCACCGATGTCAGCATCGGCCTTTCGACAACGGTCCAACCCTCCACGACGGCGGGCGAAAGCGGCTACACCGCCTATCAGTTGACGGGCACGTTGAGCCAGGAACTGCGCGACGATCTCACCGCCAAAGTAACGGGCGGCACCATCTGGCGCGTCTATCCCTCCGGCAGCACCACCTCCGACGAAACCGAATATGATGCCGCGCTTGGCCTCACCTGGGGCATCAACCGCTATCTCGATCTGACGAGCAATGTCGGCTACCAACTGACGTCACGAACGACGGGCGATGATACGCGGCAGCTCCAGGCGGGCGTGGGATTGACGGTGAAGAGGTAGAAACTGCCTAGACAGATTCGATAGGAGCGAGGGTCGTTTCTTGTCCGAACATCAGGACTCGGTTCGTCCCTGCCTACCCCCTCTCTTGCAATTTCTAAAAATTAGGCGAGGGACAAGCCCTCGCCTAATCCTAAGAAATTGCTTTCTCGCCCGCCAGGGGCGAGATGAGCTTGTTACTTCAGCGCTTCGACCAGTGCCTTGAACCCGTCCTCGATGGTAGGACGGATGTCGGCGCGGGCGAGCGCGAAGGCGACGTTGGCGAGGATGAAGCCATCCTTGGCGCCACAGTCGAAAGTCTGGCCGCGGAAGTGATAGCCGGCGAAATCCTGCTGCTGGGCAAGCTTCAGCATGCCGTCCGTCAACTGGATTTCGTTGCCCGCACCACGCTCCTGACTTTCCAGGATGTGGAAGATCTCCGGCTGCAGGATGTAGCGGCCGTTGATGAAGAAGTTCGACGGAGCCGTGCCCTTGGCCGGCTTTTCCACCATTTCGGTGATGCGGAAGCCGCTGCCGATCGTCTCGCCGACGCCGACGATGCCGTATTTATGGGTCTGGTCCGGAGCGCATTCCTCGACGGCGATGACGTTGCCGCCGCTATGCTCGTAAAGCTCGATCATGCCCTTCATGCAGCCCTTTTCGGCACGCATGACCATGTCGGGCAGCAGCAGCGCGAAGGGTTCGTCGCCGACGATCTCGCGGGCGCACCAGACGGCGTGGCCGAGACCGAGCGGCTCCTGCTGGCGTGTGAAGCTCGCCGTGCCGGCCTTCGGCAGCAGGCCGTTCAGCAGCGACAGCTCGGCATTCTTGTTGCGCTGGCGAAGCGTCTGCTCGAGTTCGAACTGAATATCGAAATAGTCCTCGATGACATGCTTGCTGCGGCCGGTCACGAACACGAAATGCTCGATGCCGGCTTCCATCGCCTCATCGACGACGTACTGGATTACCGGCTTGTCGACGACGGTCAGCATCTCTTTCGGCACCGCCTTGGTCGCCGGCAAGAACCGCGTCCCTAGTCCGGCGACCGGAAATACTGCCTTACGCACCTTTTTATGCTGTCCCACTCATACCTCCTGGGAATTGCGTCGCTTTTGCGCCAAAGCTACTCGAAGGGTCAGTAGTATAAATTTGCTACTGTTTTGCAAATGATGACTGACCCCGGCTTCCATGGTAAAGAATTTGTTGACTTCGTTCCTGTAGTGTCACGCTTGGGCGAATGCCACGGGCATCGCCGCACCCGAAATCCAAGTATTGATGGACACGGCTGTTGATGACCCCAAACCGCAAACACTCCCTTCGTGGTCTCGCCCTGGCGCTCGCGCTCGGTGCCGTTGCGGGACTAACCCCCATTAACGCCAATGCGGACGCTGGGTTCCAGAAATGGATCGCGGGCTTCTACGATACCGCAGCCAAAAGCGGCATCACGCAGTCAACCTATCGCAAAGCATTTGCCGGCGTAACGGACCCAGACCCCACGGTCCTAGAAAAAGCTCAGTACCAACCGGAATTCAAATCCGAGATCTGGGATTATCTAGATTCCCGCGTCAATCCCTATACCGTTGATGTTGGCCGGAAGATGGCGGCCAAATACGGTTCCACACTTCGTTCCCTTGAACAGCATTTCGGCGTGGACCGCAATATCATCCTGGCTATCTGGTCGATGGAATCGAATTACGGCGCCGTGCTCGCCAAGGACGAGAAGCTGCATTACGTGCCGCGTGCTTTGGCAACTCTCGCCTATGCCGATCCGAAGCGTGCTGGCTACGCCAAAAAGCAGTTGATCGCCGCGTTGAAGATCCTGCAGAGCGGCGACGTGCCGCGCGAAGAGCTCAACGGCTCCTGGGCCGGCGCCATGGGCCACACGCAATTCATCCCGACCAGCTACCTGCTCTATGCGGTCGACGCCGATGGCAATGGCCATGCCGATATCTGGAACTCCATTCCCGACGCGCTGGCAACGACCGCCAATCTGCTGGCAAAGAACGGCTGGAGCACTGGCCGCACCTGGGGCTACGAAGTGACCGTACCGCCCGGCGGCGCGGCGCAACTCGGCAAGACCCACACGATCGCGCAATGGGCTGCCATGGGTTTCGTACGCCCGAACGGCAAGAGCTTCCGCCTCACCTCCGACCGCGCGCAACTGAAGATGCCGGGCGGACCTAACGGCCCCGGCTTCCTGATGGCCGGCAACTTCTTCACCATCAAGCGCTACAATGCCGCCGATAGCTACGCGCTTGCCGTCGGCCTGCTTGCCGATCAGATCGCCGGCTCTGGCGGCATGCAGCAATCCTGGCCGCGCCCGAGCGGTACGCTGGATGTGAAGCAGAAATTCGAGCTGCAGACCCGCCTGAAGGAACTCGGCTATTACGACGGTGTCGTCGACGGCAATTTCGGCTCCGGCTCCAAGGCCGCCATTACCGCCGTTCAGCAGCGATTCGGCATGAGCGCCGACGGCGAGCCGTCGATGAACCTGTTGAACGCCCTGCGCAAATAGGTCGCCGCGGTCGCAATGAGTCTTGGATTCTCTGGACGGCAGCGCCGCTTTCATGCGACCATGGCGCAGCGAGCGGAAAAGAGCCCGATGAAAAACCGACCTGTCCGCGCGGCCATGGCTGCTGCGAAAGCGATCCTCACGGCGCTTCTTGCAGTATGCTTCGCGTTTGCCTGCCTGCTCACGACGGCCGAAGCGCAGGAGCGGCCGCGCAGGACATTGCTCGACATGCTGTTCGGCAGTTCGGAACCCGATATTCCCGAGCAGCAGCCTGCGCCGAGACGCACCATACGGCCGCATAAACGAGTCGCTCCGCCGCCACGCCAGGTGGTGGTGGCTCAGCCGGAGACGCCGCCGGAGATCCCGAAACTGCCCGACGCCAAGACGATCCTCGTCGTCGGCGATTTTCTGGCGGGCGGCCTTGGCGACGGATTGGGCGATGCCTTTTCCACCTCTCCCGGCGTCGTCGTGCAGACGCGCAGCACGGTCGCCTCCGGCCTTGTGCGCCAGGATTATTATAACTGGCCGCAGCAACTGCCCGCCATGATGGATCAATTGAAACCGGCCCTGGTCGTCGTCATGATCGGCGCCAACGACCGCCAGCAGATGACGGGTGACGGGCTCAATGAAAAATTCGGCACCGATCCATGGTACCTCGCCTATGAGGAACGCGTGGAGCAGTTCGGCAAGCTGGTGACGAGCCGCCATATCCCCCTGCTCTGGGTCGGCCTTCCACCCTTCGGTTCAAGCCAAATGACGGCCGACGCCGTAAAGCTCAATCAAATCTACCAAAGCCAAGTCGCAAGTATCGGCGGCGAGTTCATCGATATCTGGGATGGCTTCACCGACGAGAACGGCGCGTTCATCGTCACCGGCTCAGACATCAACGGCCAGCAGGTGCGGCTCAGAACCGCCGATGGCATCAATCTCACGGCAGCGGGAAAACGCAAGGTCGCCTTCTACGTCGAAAAACCGACGCGCCGGTTACTCGGCGATCAGGCGAGCCCGGATATCACCCGCCTCGACACCGGCAATCAACTGCCAGCCGAACAGGTCAATCTGCCGGCAACGGAGATGGAAAAGATCACCCGCACACAGCCGGTCAGCCTCTCCGATCCCAATCTCGACGGCGGCGCGCAGCTCCTCGGCGGCACCCCCGCCCAAACCTCGGTCAGCGAATCTCCTCGTGACCTCCTGGTCGAGAAAGGCCAAATGGCCCCGGCACCGACCGGACGCGTCGACGACTATCGGCTGCCGACGCCGGATACGCCGGTAGACAACTCCGCAAAATAAAAGGGCCGCACTTCGCGGCCCTCTAAATATCAGCAGATGCGCTTCGCTTACCGCGGCAGCACTGTCGAGCCCATCAGGGCCTCGTCGATCGCGCGGGCGGCCTGGCGGCCTTCGCGGATGGCCCAGACGACCAGGGACTGGCCGCGGCGGACGTCGCCGGCGGTCCAGAGCTTATCGACCGAGGTCTTGTAGTCCTTGTCGTTGGCGACGACGTTGGTTGAGCCGCGCTTGTCGGTGTTGAGCGTCAGCTTGCCGTCGAGTTCCTTCAGCACGCTGTCGGTGAAGGGGCCGCGGAAGCCGATGGCGATGAAGGCGAGATCGGCGCGGATGACGAATTCCGTCCCGGCGATCGGCTTGCGGCGCTCATCGACTTCGCAGCACTTCACGCCGGTCAGCACGCCGTCTTCGCCCATGAATTCCAGCGTTGCCACCTGGAATTCGCGCACGGCACCCTCGGCCTGCGAGGAGGAGGTGCGCATCTTCGTCGCCCAGAAGGGCCAAACAGCGAGCTTGTCTTCCTTTTCCGGCGGCTGCGGGCGGATATCGAGCTGGGTCACCTTGACAGCACCCTGACGGAAAGCGGTGCCGACGCAGTCGGATGCCGTGTCGCCGCCACCGACGACGACAATATGCTTGCCGCCAGCGAGGATCGGATCGGACGGCCAACCGATACTGTCGATGTTTTCACGGCCGATGCGGCGGTTCTGCTGCACGAGATAGGGCATGGCGTCATGGACGCCGGCTAGCGTCGTGCCGGGAATGCCCGCTTCGCGCGGGGTTTCCGAGCCGCCGCAGTAAAGAACCGCATCATAATCAGCCAGAAGCTGCTCGGCCTTGACGTCCACGCCGACATTGACGCCGCAATGGAAGGTCACGCCTTCGCCCTTCATCTGCTCGACACGGCGATCGATGAAGTTCTTCTCCATCTTGAAGTCCGGAATGCCGTAGCGCAGCAGCCCGCCGGGCTTCGTCTCGCGCTCGTAGACATGGACATCGTGACCAGCCCGGCCAAGCTGCTGAGCCGCTGCCATGCCGGCAGGGCCGGAGCCGATGACGGCGACCTTCTTGCCCGTATGGACGGTTGCCGGTTCCGGACGGATGAAGCCGAGCTCGTAGGCCTTGTCGGCAATGGCCTGCTCGACCGTCTTGATCGCGACCGGAGCATCCTCGAGATTCAGCGTGCAGGCTTCCTCGCAAGGCGCGGGGCAGACGCGGCCGGTGAATTCCGGGAAGTTGTTGGTCGAATGCAGGTTGCGGATCGCCTCTTCCCAATTGTTGTTGTAGACGAGGTCGTTCCAGTCCGGAATCTGGTTGTGAACCGGGCAGCCGGTCGGGCCGTGGCAATAGGGAATGCCACAGTCCATGCAACGCGCGGCCTGTTTCTGTACTTCCTGGTCCGACATGGGGATCGTGAATTCGCGGAAATGCCGGATGCGATCCGATGCCGGCTGATACTTGCCAACCTGCCGGTCGATTTCCAAGAAGCCTGTTACCTTGCCCATGCTTTCGTTTCCTCACTCAAAATAGAGGAGCCGATGGCTCCCGTGCCTGAAGGCAAATCCCGCTGCCCCGTCCGGCACTGTAATTCAAAACCGATTCCGCTTTTCGACAGTTGCGATCGCCAGTTCGGCGATCGCAATCGGACGCGAAATCCTCGAAGGGAAGACGAGCCGCAGCGGATCACTCCGCCGCCACGCCCATCCGGCTACGCTCCATCTCTTCCAGCGCACGACGGTATTCGACCGGCATGACCTTGCGGAATTTCGGGCGGTAGTCGGCCCAGTGATCGAGGATCTCCTTTGCCCGCGTCGACCCGGTGTAGTGGAAATGGTTCGAAATCAACTGGTAGAGGCGCTCTTCGTCGTGGCGCGTCATGTCACCGGAGACGTCGACGCGTCCCTTGTGCATGAGGTCGCCGCCGTGATGATGCAGCTTCTCCAGCAATTCATCCTCTTCCGGAACCGGTTCCAGCTCGACCATCGCCATGTTGCAGCGGCGGGCGAAATCGCCCTTCTCGTCAAGCACGTAAGCGACGCCGCCCGACATGCCGGCTGCGAAGTTGCGGCCGGTTTCGCCAAGCACGACGACGACACCGCCGGTCATGTATTCGCAGCCGTGGTCACCCACGCCTTCGACGACGGAGATGGCGCCGGAGTTGCGCACCGCGAAACGCTCGCCGGCGACGCCACGGAAGTAGCACTCGCCTTCGGTCGCACCGTAGAGCACGGTGTTGCCGACGATGATCGAATGTTCGGCTGAGATCCGCGAGTTTTCCGGCGGACGGATGATGATGCGGCCGCCCGAAAGACCCTTGCCGACATAGTCGTTACCGTCGCCGATGAGGTTGAACGTGACGCCGCGTGCCAGGAACGCGCCGAAGGACTGCCCGGCGGTGCCTCTCAGCGTGACGTTGATCGTGTCATCCTTCAGGCCACGGTGACCATAGCGCTTGGCGACGGCGCCCGACAGCATCGCGCCAGCCGAACGATCGACGTTCTTGATGTCGACTTCGAAGGCGACAGGCGTCTTGCTGGCAAGCGCCGGCTCCGCCTTCTCGATCAGCTTGCGGTCGAGAATGTCGACGATCGGGTGCTTCTGCACGGTCGTCCAATAGGTCTCTTCCTTCGGCGCCTCGACCTTGTGGAAGATGCGGCTGAAGTCGAGCCCCTTGGCCTTCCAATGGGCGAGCATATCGTCCTTCTCCAGCAGTTCCGAAGCGCCGATGATGTCGTCCAGCTTGGCGGCGCCAAGCGAGGCGAGGATTTCGCGCACTTCCTCTGCAACGAAGAAGAAGTAGTTGATGACATGCTCCGGCGCGCCCTTGAAGCGCTTGCGCAGGACCGGGTCCTGCGTCGCGACGCCAACCGGACAGGTGTTGAGGTGGCACTTGCGCATCATGATGCAGCCGGCCGCAATCAACGGCGCGGTGGCAAAGCCGAATTCGTCTGCGCCGAGCAGCGCGCCGACGATGACGTCGCGGCCCGTCTTCAAGCCGCCATCCACCTGCAGGGCAACGCGTGAGCGCAACCCGTTCAGCACGAGCGTCTGCTGTGTCTCAGCAAGGCCGATTTCCCAAGGCGAGCCGGCATGCTTCAGCGACGTGAGCGGCGATGCGCCCGTGCCGCCATCGAAGCCGGCGACGGTGATGTGATCGGCGCGCGCCTTGGCGACACCGGCGGCGACCGTGCCGACACCGACTTCCGAGACGAGCTTGACCGAGACATCCGACGTCGGGTTGACGTTCTTCAGGTCGAAGATGAGCTGCGCCAGATCTTCGATCGAATAGATGTCATGATGCGGCGGCGGCGAGATCAGGCCGACACCCGGCGTCGAATGCCGGGTCTTGGCGACGGTGGCGTCGACCTTGTGGCCGGGCAATTGACCGCCCTCGCCGGGCTTCGCACCCTGCGCAACCTTGATCTGCAGCACGTCGGCATTGACCAGATATTCCGTTGTCACACCGAAGCGGCCCGAGGCGATCTGCTTGATCGCCGAGCGTTCCGGGTTCGGCGAGCCGTCGAAGAGCGGCATGTAACGGTCGGATTCCTCGCCGCCTTCACCCGTATTCGACTTGCCGCCGATGCGGTTCATGGCGATTGCCAGTGTCGTGTGCGCCTCGCGGCTGATCGAGCCGAAGGACATGGCGCCCGTCGAGAAGCGCTTGACGATATCGGCTGCCGGCTCGACCTCGTCGACCGAGATCGGCTTGCGGCCGAGTGCTTCCGCACCCTTGACCTTAAAAAGACCGCGGATGGTGTTCATCCGAAGCGCCGACTGGTTGACCATCTCCGAGAACTCGCGATAGCGGTCTTCGGCATTGCCGCGCACGGCATGCTGAAGGGCGGCCACGGCATCCGGGGTCCAGGCGTGGCTTTCGCCGCGCATGCGGTAGGCATATTCACCGCCGATATCGAGCGTGCTTGCCAGAATCGGGTCACGGCCGAAGGCCGACCGATGACGGGCAACGGTTTCCTCGGCGATGGTTTCGAGGCCGATGCCTTCGATCATCGTCGCCGTGCCGAAGAAATATTGATCCACCAGTTCCTGCCGCAGGCCGATCGCATCGAAGATCTGCGCGCCGCAATAGGACTGATAGGTCGAGATGCCCATCTTCGACATGACCTTGAGGATGCCTTTGCCGACCGCCTTGATATAGCGGTAGACGACTTCGCTCGCATCGACTTCCTTCGGGAAATCGCCGCGCTGATGCATGTCGAGCAACGTGTCGAAGGCGAGGTAGGGGTTGATCGCCTCCGCGCCATAGCCGGCGAGCAGGCAGAAATGATGCACTTCGCGCGGCTCGCCGGTTTCAACGACGATACCGACCGATGTGCGCAACCCCTTGCGGATCAGGTGATGGTGGACGGCCGCAGTCGCCAGCAGCGCCGGGATCGCGATGCGGTCCGGGCCGATCTGGCGGTCGGAGAGCACGATGATGTTGTAGCCGCCGCGAACGGCCGCCTCGGCACGCTCGCAGAGACGATCGAGCATTTCCGGCATGCCTTCGGCACCGCGTTCGACATCATAGGTGAAGTCGAGCGTCTTGGTGTCGAAACGATCCTCCGTATGGCCGATCGAACGAATCTTTTCCAAATCGCCATTGGTCAGGATCGGCTGGCGTACTTCCAGCCGCTTGGCGTTTGCCATGCCGGTATGGTCGAGTAAGTTCGGACGCGGGCCGATGAAGGAGACGAGGCTCATCACCAGCTCTTCGCGGATCGGGTCGATCGGCGGGTTGGTTACCTGCGCGAAGTTCTGCTTGAAGTAGGTATAGAGCAGCTTCGGCTTGTCGGACATGGCCGAGATCGGCGTATCCGTACCCATGGAGCCGATCGCTTCCTGCCCCGTCGTCGCCATCGGCGACATCAGGATCTTGGTGTCTTCCAGCGTATAGCCGAAGGCCTGCTGGCGATCGAGCAGCGACACGTCGCGGCGTAGCGCCCGCGGCTCCACCGGCTTCAGGTCTTCGAGGATCAACTGCGTGCGGTTGAGCCAGTTACGATAGGGATGCTTGGTCGCAAGTTCTGACTTCACCTCGTCGTCCGAGATGATCCGGCCCTTTTCCATATCGATAAGCAGCATCTTGCCTGGCTGCAGGCGCCACTTCTGAATGATCTTTTCTTCCTCGACCGGCAGAACACCGGCCTCGGACGCCATGATGACGCGATCATCGTTGGTGACGAGATAGCGGGCCGGACGCAGGCCGTTGCGGTCGAGCGTCGCGCCGATCTGCTTGCCATCCGTGAAGGCGACAGCAGCCGGACCATCCCACGGCTCCATCAGGGCGGCATGATATTCGTAGAATGCCTTGCGTTCCGGCGCCATCAACTGGTTGCCAGCCCAGGCTTCCGGGATGAGCATCATCACGGCATGCGCCATGGAATAGCCGCCACGCACGAGGAATTCGAGCGCGTTGTCGAAGCATGCCGTGTCCGACTGCCCTTC
This sequence comes from Martinezella paranaensis, assembly GCF_014200235.1. NCBI lineage: Bacteria > Pseudomonadati > Pseudomonadota > Alphaproteobacteria > Hyphomicrobiales > Rhizobiaceae > Martinezella > Martinezella paranaensis. The sequence continues at coordinate 354,092 of NZ_JACHBI010000002.1, forward strand.
GTAGGAAATCGGCCAGAGCTTGGAGATATCGTCGCCGAACAACGGCGAAGACACCGATGCCTGGCGCGCCGCCATCCAGTTGACGTTGCCGCGCAACGTGTTGATTTCGCCATTATGGGCAACCATGCGATAGGGATGCGCCAGCTTCCACGACGGGAAGGTGTTGGTGGAGAAACGCTGATGCACGAGGGCGACCGCCGATTCGAAACGCGGATCGGAGAGGTCCTTGTAATAGGCGCCGACCTGATAGGCGAGGAACATGCCCTTGTAGACCACGGTCGAGTTCGACAGCGAGACCGGGTAGAAGTTGCTCTCTTCGCCCTCATATTCCGCATAGATGCGGTTGGAAATCACCTTGCGCAGGGTGAAGAGGCGGCGCTCGAATTCCTCATGCGTGCCGGCGTCTCGGCCGGCGCCGATGAAGACCTGCACATGATGCGGCTCGGTGGCAGCGATTTCCGGCGCCTTGGAGAGCGAGGAGTTGTCGACCGGCACGTCGCGGAAGCCGAGCAGAACCTGGCCCTCCTCGGCGACGACCTGCTTGATGGCCGTCTTGAAATGCTCGATCAGCGCCGCGTCGCGCGGCAGGAAGAAATGGCCGACGCCATATTCCCCGGCCTTCGGCAGGATGACGCCCTGCGCCGCCATCTCCTCGCGGAAGAAACGGTCCGGAATCTGCACGAGAATGCCGGCACCGTCGCCCATCAGCGGATCGGCGCCGACAGCGCCGCGATGCGTCAGGTTTTCCAGAATGAACAGGCCGTCGCGCACGATCTGGTGCGACTTCTGGCCCTTCATATGCGCGACAAAGCCAACGCCACAGGCGTCATGTTCGTTGCGCGGATCGTAAAGGCCCTGTTTCGGCGGGATACCGAAGGCGGCACGTTTCGACGTATTGACCGTAGCGGCAGCCTTTGCTGCTGCGATGTGGTCAAAAGTCTTGGACGGCGTCCTGTTCGTCATCGTTTTCCCTCCGGTAAGGCCCGCATCACGGGCGATCCTTCGTCCCGCGCCGCCCCGTTATCAGGTCCGACGCGCGACAGCGCTGTTGCATTGTGAAGATCGGGCCGCAGACCATGACCCCTTGGTGGAGCCCGTCGTCAGCGTTCCGCGCCTTGCTTATTCCACCGCCGCTCCACTTGGTCGCCTGACGGCTCCACGGGACATGCTCGCGATAACTATAGCTCGAAATCCCGATATCGTCAGGACCCTCTAGCGCATCTTCGGCCTTGGCGGCCAAAATAGGACAGCAACCCTGTCCTAATTCATCAGCTCTATGCCAGAAAGCGACGGGCTCCGCAAGAGCAAAACGGCAAATTATCGCTAAGTTGCGACGGAAGATTGCCAATGCTTCAAAATTCGAGCAAGAAAGTTTCGCTGCACCGCATCATTTTGTTTGTTGATTGCGCAGATCAATTTCTGTGATGCGTCCTTCAGCATCACGCTCTTGATCCCCTGCGACATTGGATTAATGTCCGGCAGACCTCCGGTAACCCTCCCGCAATCCCGTTAATTCAGTTGGTGCATATCCATGTTCTTTGCTTCCGATAATTGGGCCGGCGCCCATCCTAAGATCGCCCAGCGTCTTCTCGCCGAATCCGGCGGTTTTGCCGCAGCCTACGGTACCAGCGATCTCGATCAGAAAATTGAAGCCAAATTCGCCGAGATTTTCGAGCGTAAGGTCGCCGTCTTCTTCGTCGCGACAGGCACGGCCGCCAATTCTCTGTCGCTCGCCAGCGTCCAGAAGCCGGGCGGCATCAGCTTCTGCCATCCAGAAGCGCATGTGGCCGAGGACGAATGCGGGGCGCCGGATTTCTTCAGCGGTGCGCGGCTGGCGACGGTCGAGGGTGCGGCCGGTAAAATTGACGTGAAGGCGCTCGCCACCAAGGTCGCCCGCTTTCCGCAGGATGACCTCCATCACGGCCGCGCAGCGGCGGTGACGATCACCCAGGCAACGGAGGTCGGCACGGTCTATTCGCTCGCTGAAATCGATGCCATCGCGTCCGTCTGCAAGGCAAACAGTCTGCCGCTGCACATGGACGGTGCTCGTTTCGCCAATGCGCTGGTCGCGCTTGAGGTCAGCCCGGCGGAGATGACCTGGAAGCGTGGGGTCGACATTCTTTCCTTCGGTGGCACCAAGAACGGCTGCTGGTGCGCCGAGGCAATCGTCTTTTTCAATCCGGAGCAGGCGAAGGAGATGCATTTCATCCGCAAACGCGCTGCCCAGCTCTTCTCCAAATCGCGTTTCATCGCCGCGCAATTCGACGGCTATTTCGAAGATGGCCTCTGGCTCGACCTTGCCCGCCATTCCAACCGCATGGCCGATCGTTTGCGCGCCGGCATCGAACAAGCCGCCACCGCACGCCTCGCCTGGCCTACGGCTTCGAACGAAGTCTTTGCGATCATCTCGAAATCGGCTGCTAAGACCGCCGAGGACAAGGGCGCAAAATTCTACGAATGGCCGATCCCGGAATCGCAGCCCGAACTGGTGAACGGGAACGAGACCCTGATCCGCCTCGTCACAAGCTTCGCCACGACCGAAGACGATGTCACCGGCTTCCTAGCTTGCCTCACCTGATTTTCGGGTAAAAAAGGAGCGCCGTAGCTGTCCCACCGGGGCGCACGCGGCGCTCAACACCTCATTTGGAGGTCAATTCTGATTTGAATGCACGAATAGTGCGGAATTTGAAACGTCTTGGCCCGATTGGCCCGGCATGTGGCGGGTTATGACCGTCATTGCCATGACGCAGGCGACCAGCCCGCAAATAAATATCGCACCATATTTCATCGGGCTGATTTTCCTCGACTCAGCTCGTTTATCCTAGAAAATCGTACCAACAAAAGCTGACCCGAACCTGAATGAGTGAATCAAAACGGCGGGACACGCGGAAAGCGAAACAACAGCCGGCGAAGGAATTCCAGTAGGCCTTTTACTTCTATCTATTTGATAGGAAACAAATTTCTAGATTTTAGAAATAGCGAATCCGATAGATCAGGCGGATCTCAGCCCCCGCACCTTCATCAGAATGTCCTCCGACAAGGCGCTGACCAGCAACTGATCCGCGCCCTTGCGCGGCACCAACACAAATTCGACATCCTCCAATGCCGGCAGCCAGCCAGGGGCAATTTCCGACAGACCCGTCGGCGCCATGCTGCGGGGCTGAACGAGGACGCCCATGCCGGCCCGTGCCGCCGCCGTCAAGCCGCTGAGGCTGCCGCAGGTGCAGACGATGCGCCAGGGCACCTGCTGACGGCGCAAGGCTTCCAGTGCCACGGCTCGGGTAACGCTTGGGGCGGGAAAGGCGATCAACGGCAATGGCGCCGCAAGCTTCCGAATGCGCTCCGGATCACGCGCCAGCCAGATCAGCGGTTCGCGATAGACGAGCCTTCCCCTGGCATCGCCTAGACGGCGCTTGGCAAGAACGAGGTCGAGGTCGCCGTTATCCTGCATCTCATAGAGCGTGCCACTGAGGGCGACCGTCAATTCGAGATCGACCGAGGGATGCGAGCGAACGAATTCCTCCAGCACATCCGGCAACTGGCTGGTGACGAAATCCTCCGAGACGCCGAGCCGCAGATTGCCGCGCAGGCTGTTGCCGGCGAAGAGCTGCTGCACCTCCCCCTCGATCGACAGCATTTGCCGGGCATGACCAAGTAGCGCCTCGCCGTCGCCGGTTAGCACCACCCGATGCGTGTCGCGCGCCAGAAGCTTGCGTCCGAGCGTGGTCTCCAGCCGCTGAATATGCTGGCTAACCGTGGACTGGCCGAGGCCGAGCCGCTCGGCCGCGAGCGTGAAGCTGCCCATCTGCTCAACGGCGACGAAGCTGCGCAACTGTGTGAGATCAAGCATGGCACCCATCCTGATTCGCGATAACTGTTATTCCTTGCATCGTGGATCACGATAGGTCTATGTGCAAGGACAAGTCTTACGGAATCGCAATTGGGGTTGGCACGATGCGCCGTTTTCTTCCAGACACCTTCACCATCCTGCTGGTGCTCACTGTGCTGACGGCATCCTTCTTCCCTGTGCAGGGAACGAGCGCCCACTACTTTGGCACCGCCACCAATTTTGCCATCGGCCTGCTGTTCTTCCTGCATGGCGCGCGCCTGTCGCGTGATGTCGTCATCGCCGGCCTGCTGCATTGGCGCCTGCATTTGGTCATCCTGCTGACCACCTTCGGCATTTTCCCGCTGCTGGCGCTTGCCATGGGCGTGCTGGTGCCGACCATCCTGCCGCAGGCCCTTTACACCGGCATTCTGTTTCTCAGCGTGCTGCCCTCGACGGTGCAGTCCTCGATCGCCTTCACCTCGATTGCCGGCGGTAACGTGCCGGCCGCGATCTGCGCGGCATCGGCTTCCAACATCTTCGGCATGTTCCTGACGCCCCTGCTCGTCGGCATACTCTTCTCGGTCGGCGGCCATGGCGGTGGATTTTCTTGGGACGTGCTGGAGCAGATCATGCTGCAACTGCTTGCGCCCTTCATCGCCGGCCAGATCCTGCAGCCGTGGATCGGCAATTGGATACGTTCGAAGAAGAAGATCCTGATGCCGGTCGACCGCGGCTCGATCCTGATGGTCGTCTATTCCGCCTTCAGCGAGGCCGTTGTCGAGGGATTGTGGCACACCTTCTCGCTGGTCGATATTGCCACCGTCATCGTCGCCAATATTGTGCTTCTGGTACTGGTGCTCTGCATCACCATGTTCGGCAGCCGCGCCCTCGGCTTCTCCCACGCCGACGAGATCACCATCACCTTCTGCGGCTCGAAAAAGTCGTTAGCAAGTGGCGTGCCGATGGCCAACGTCATCTTCGCCGGCCAGGGCATCGGCGCCATCGTCCTGCCGCTGATGCTGTTCCATCAGATCCAGCTCATGGCCTGCGCCGTCATCGCCCAGAAATATGCGGATGCCGCGAAGCGGCGGGAAGCAGCCAAGGCCGAAGCCGAGACAGCGGGGTCGCCGAAGGCGAACGGAGCCCCGAACGCAGCATAACGGCCATTCCAGTCATTACCCAACACAAAAGGCGGCGCCCCAACGGAGCGCCGCCTTGCTTTTATGACCTTGGGAGGATCGGTCTTCAGGCTATGTGTTGAAGCCCGTTAGTTGATACGGGCTTCGATTGCCTTCGGGGCCTCAACCGGCTCGGCAGCGATGGAGATACGACGGGGCTTCATGGCCTCGGGAATGTTGCGCAACAGATCGATGTGCAGCAGACCATTCTTCAGCGAAGCCGCCTGGACCTCGACATGATCGGCAAGCTGGAAGCGACGCTCGAAGGCGCGCTTGGCGATACCGCGATAGAGATATTCGCTAGCCTCGGCCGGCTCTTCGCTCTTTTCACCCTTGACCTGGAGAACGTGGGCATGAGCCTCGATGCTCAGTTCCTTTTCATCGAAACCGGCGACGGCCATGGTGATGCGATAGGTGTTCTCACCGGTGCGCTCGATGTTGTAGGGCGGATAGGTCTGAGCCTGATCCGGCTGCGCAAGGCTGTCGAGCATAGTGAAAAGACGGTCGAAACCGACGGTGGAACGGTAAAGGGGAGAGAAGTCTACGTGACGCATGTTGTCCTCCTGTGAGCGACGATTGCGATTTGGTTTTGCCCCCGCGACCCCGCTCTGGGCGGCCTAGGGACGGTTACGCGAGCCCGTTTGGCACCCGCAGAATGGAGATGGTGATCGCTTTTCAGCAGTTCAAGACCCTTGCCAACATCTCTCGATTTTCAAGAAAATCCGCGTGAACCGCAGATGAACGGCCGGTTCGGGACCCGTTCAGGCTGGTGGGACTACCAATGAGGTCATCGGATGCATTCACTGTCCGATGACTGAAGTGTATCGTCCCTTCTTCTTCAGTCCTTGCTAGGCCGGCGACGCGGATCTCTCTATCTCCGCAAGCCGGTCTTTTTTTCTGGCCGCTAGCGCAGCAATTTCAGCGAACCGGTGAGCGATTTCACCCATTTCGAAGGTCCCGCCAACCCCAGGCCGTCGATCGCCTCGCCGGCAAGATCGCGATCGGGGAACGTCGCCTCATACTCCCTGTAGTTGTGCAATGAGCGGGCGAAAGCGGAAAAAGGAACGACCGCGCGGTCGTCCTGCTGCGACAAGGCCTTCAGCAATAAGGATGTGATTGTCTCCGCATCCGCCTGCAGCACCGGAACCGGCATGTTCGAGCTGATGTCGATGATGCGTGCCTCTCGGTCAGTCAATTGCCGCGCCGCAAGCGCGGGAAACTTCGCACCCAATCCGATCGAGATCGCACCGACGGTGTTGGCGACCAGCCCGAGCGGGAGTGCGGGATTGACGACAATGGCAAGACGAATATCGAAAAGCATGGAGACCTACGGCTGTTGAGACTGTGCGCTCAGAGAATATCTCCGATATCCGGGGTAATCTTGCCTTTCATTGCTGCTTATGCCGATATTATGGTAAACTCTACCAGATTTCTCCGAATACAAGGTCGAATATGCCTTACACACTTGAGCCCATCGATTTGCGAATCCTCGGAGCGCTCCAGAAGGACGGGAGGCTGACGAATCAGGCGCTTTCCTCCGAAGTCGGGCTCTCGACATCGCCATGTTGGCGGCGCGTGCGCCAACTGGAGGAAACAGGCGTGATTCAAGGCTATACGGCCACCCTGGACAGGCGCCAGATCGGGCTTGGCGTCCTCGCCTTCATCAGGGTGAAGATCGACAGCCACAGCGAGGCCGAGGCCGAGGAATTCTCATGCGACGTATTGAAGCTGAGCGAAGTCGTGGCGTGCTACAGCATCGCTGGAGACGCGGATTTCCTACTGCAGGTCGTTGCCGAAGACCTCGACAGCTATGCGGATTTCGCCATGGCGGTGGTGCGCCACCTGCCACGCATCAAGGAGATGCAGACAACCTTCGTGCTGAAGGAAATCAAGCCTTTCAAGGGTTTTCCGCTGGATGTCGGGCAGCGATAACGGTCCAAGACATGGACGCTGGGTGACGCAAGATTACCGGTCAAGGCTTGGTTGCGGCGCATGTCCCGCAAGCCCTTTACGTTTAGAGCGAGGCTATCCTATTCTAGAAGGGTGCCTGCCCACCCCGGGGTATTGAATGTCGACGCTCCCTTTCTCGAAGATTTCTGAGCCCGTTAACGCGCTGCTCGTCGCCGTCGGCCTCGTGACCGTAGCTGCACTCACGACGCCGGGCGTGAGCGGACAGACCAGGCTCATTCTGGAAATCCTGCTTGCCGGCATCTGGGCTGTCTACGTCCTGCAGCTGATCGAGACGCTGATCGTGCACCGGACAAGGGCCGTTCGCGACAGAGTACCGGAAATTGCCGTCGATCTGCTCGCCGTTCTGGTCCCCTTGGCTGCGTTCCTGTTCGTCGGCGGGCGCGACCAAAGCCTCTATTGTGCGATCTGGCTGCTGAAGCCGCTGCGCGGTTCGACCTTCTTTCGGCTGCTGGGCAGGGTCCTGAGTAAAGAAGCGCGCAATCTCCTCGGCGTCACCTCGATCTTCGGCATCGTTCTGTTCGGTGCTGCGCTTGCCGCCTATATCATCGAGCGCGACGTCCAGCCTGACAAGTTCGGCAGCATTCCTCTGGCGATGTGGTGGGCGGTGGTCACGCTGTCGACTACAGGCTACGGCGACGAGATCCCGCAAAGCTTCGCCGGCCGCGTTCTCGCCGGGCTGGTCATGATGAGCGGTATCGGCATCTTTGCCCTCTGGGCCGGCATCCTAGCCACCGGCTTCTACGAGGAAGTCCGCCGCCAGGACTTCGTGCGCAATTGGCAGTTGGTTGCTGCCGTACCGCTGTTCCAGAAGCTTGGTTCTGCCGCGCTCATCGAGATCGTGCGGGCGCTGCGGCCGCGCATCGTACCGGCCGGCGCCGTCATCTGCCGCAAGGGCGACACCGGCGACCAGATGTACTTCATCGTTGAAGGCCGCGTCACCGTTGCGACACCACACCCGGTAGAGCTAGGCTCCGGCAGCTTCTTCGGCGAGATGGCGCTGATCAGCGGCGAACCACGCTCCGCGACCGTCAGCGCTGCTACTGAAGTCTCACTCCTCTCGCTTTATTCGGCGGATTTCCAGATGCTGTCCAGCAGCAGCCCGGAGATCGCCGACATCATCCGCAAAACCGCACTCGAACGACGCGGCACGACGCCGAAGGCTTGACACAAGCGGCACTGCCAACAAACCAGTTGCAATTCCCTGCACCTACGCTATCCCCTTGAGAAAGGCATTCCCTTCAACGAGGCGCGACATCGTCATGGATTCGATCCTCTATTCCACACCAGACAATCCGGTGCCGGAAAACCGCACCGAAGGGTTCTTTGAGACATTTGACGGGCGCAGGCTGCGCTATGTCGTCTTCCGCTGCGAACAGCCAGTCGCCAAAGGCACCGTGGTACTGCTGCAGGGCCGCAATGAGTTCATCGAGAAATATTTCGAGACGATCCGCGACCTGACCGCCAAGGGATTGTGGGTCGCGACTTTCGATCTACGCGGCCAGGGCGGCTCCGAACGGCTGCTGAAGGATCCGCTGCGCGGACATGTCCGTCGCTTTTCCGATTATGAGCGCGACCTGACCGCCTTCCTCGACAAGATCGTGCTACCGGATACGCGCCTGCCGTTCTTCGTGCTGGCGCACTCGACCGGCGCGCTGATCGCGCTATCAGCGGCGCCGCGGCTTGCGAGCCGGATCGAGCGCATGGTGCTGTCGGCGCCCTTTGTCGGTCTCACCGGCCAAGGTGTCTCGCCCGGCCTCGTCCGCTTTATCTCCGGCACGGTCTGCGCGCTTGGTCTCGGCCGGATGCAATTCAGCAAAAGAATCAGGGAAAAGCCCTTCCCGGAAAACCCGCTAACCACGGACGAACGCCGTTATCGGCGCAATCTCGCCATCGCAACGGCCTATCCCCAGCTCACCCTCGGGCCGCCGACGGCCCGCTGGCTACTGGAAGCATTCCGCACCATCGATCGCGTCAATACGCCCGAGCATCTCTTTTCCATCGCCATCCCGACGGTGCTGATCGCGCCGACCCGCGACGGCGTCGTGCCCTATGCCGACCAGGAACGATTGTCTCGCTATTTCCGCGCAGCGCAGTTCGTGCCCGTCCACGGCGCGAAACATGAAATCCTGCAGGAGCGCGACGTCTACCGCAACGCCGCACTCGCCGCCATCAACGCCTTTATCCCCGGCAGCGACGCCGAGGCGAATACGGATATGGCGGGTGTCGGGATTTAGCGCGCGATCTCGAATCACGCGCAACGAGAATATCTGACGCTTTTCGGACGCTCGATCGGGTGGCTATCGCGACAGGATCGCCCTTGCCTGATCATAGACCGCGCGGCTGCCGGCAGCGATGATCGTGCCGCCCATTTCCGGCCGACCGCCGTCCCAGGTGGTGATGATACCGCCCGCCTGTTCGATGACCGGGATGATGCCGCCGACATCGTACGGCTTCAGCGAACTTTCGATGACGAGATCGACGTGACCGGCCGCGAGCAGCGCATAGGCATAGCAATCCGTGCCATAGCGGAACAACCGCACCTGGCTCTCGATCTCGCGGTACTTCACCAGCTCCTCGTCGACGAAGATATGCGGCGAGGTGGTGAAGAGAACAGCATTCGACAGGCTGCCGCAGTCGCGAACCTGCAGCCGCTTTTCGCCGTCCGGGCCTGAATAGGTCGAGCCGTTGCCATCGGCGAAATAGCGCTCGCCGGTAAACGGCTGATCGATCATGCCCATGATAGCGCGGCCGTTTTTCTGCAGGCCGATGAGCGTCCCCCAGACGGGAACGCCGGAAATGAAGGCGCGGGTGCCATCGATCGGATCGATCACCCAGACATGCTCTCGGTCGAGGCCGACATTGCCGTGCTCTTCGCCCAGGATGCCATGGTCGGGAAATTCCGTCTCGATCAAGGCGCGAATCGCCTCCTCTGCGGCGCGATCGCCTTCCGTAACAGGGTCGAAGCCCTGCGCCTCCTTGTTGACCACATCAACGCCGGCGCGAAAGCGCGGCAGGGTCTCAGCCTTGGCCGCCTCGGCCAGACGATAGAAAAAGGCGCGATCAGGAAGCATGGTGAATCCGGATAAATGACGGGGCGGGCGAAGTCATAGCGCATAAACTCGGCGAAGCAAACCAAATGCCGATGCGAGAGGCGGATTGCCCGGAGATGAGGCAGAAATCCGATAATTGCCTAAATATTTTGCACCGCAATAATCTGCTTGACATTTGTGCAATGCAATAGCAACATCTCCCTACAGTCTTCTGACTGTAAATACCCTCCTTGGGTGTTTCCTCCCTAGACTTAGCCGCGCCACAAGCGCGGTTCTTTTTTTGTCAGGGTTAGGGTGAGGGGCTAGGCACCAGGGCGCGGCAGCAGAAAACATGCCTGACCATAACCATAGCCAAACGTTTCCACAGGGCTTATTCGCCTGAAAGGTCCGAGATAGCCCCTCATCCGAGGCGTCGACATTTCGCCTTGCTCAATGTCCCCGCCCCACCTTCTCCCCGCCCCTTCGGCAAGCTCAGGACGGGGGCGAAGGGGCTTTGCCCTATTCCGCCGCCAAAGCGGGATCGCCGGCATAGGATTCCACATGCTCGGCCATACGCTTCATGAACAGGGTGATGGCGGCGGCGACAGCACCGAAATCCGACCGCTTCTCCAGCGTCGTTTCATCAACATAGAGCGAGCGGTTGACCTCAATCTGCAGGGCATGAAGCCCGCGGGAGGGGCGGCCGTAGTGCTCGGTGATGAAGCCGCCCGCATAGGGTTTATTGCGCACGGCGTTGAAGCCGAGTTCGTCGAGGATCTGCATGGCGGCGCGCGACAGGTCCGCCGAAGCGCTGGTCCCGTAGCGGTCGCCAAGGATGAAATCGGGTCGCATGTTGCTGCCGGCGATTCGGATATTGCCCGGCATGGAATGGCAGTCGACGAGGACGCCGAAGCCGAATTTGACATGGGTGCGGGCAATCAGCCGGCGCAGGGTCGCATGATAGGGCTTGTAGATCGTTTCGATACGATTGAGCGCATCCTCGACCGGCACGCGGCGGGCATAGATTTCCATGTTTTCGGCGACGATGCGCGGAATGGTGCCTAAGCCGCCGGCGACTCGCAGCGAATTGATATTGGCATAGGGCGGCAGCACGCCGTCGAACATGCGCGGATCGAGCTCATAGGGCTCACGGTTAACGTCGATATAGGCGCGCGGAAAATTGGCGAGCAGCAGCGGTGCACCGAGAACGCTTGCCGCTGAAAACAGTTCATCGACGTAATGATCTTCCGAGCGACGAATGGCGATGCCCTGCAGGCGGGACTGAGCGATGAAATCCGGTGGATAGATGCGACCGCTGTGAGGCGAGCTGTAGACAAAGGGAATTGTCTGAGAGACGGGCTCCGATACCTCGAAAATCTCGAAATTACGCATTTCTGCGGACATCAACGTCTTTACCATGTCAACAACTTGTCGCAGCATCCATGTTGCCAGTTGCTCGCCCGCAAGTCCATACTAACTTAAGCAAAATGGCCTTATACAAAGGGCCGCGACCGAAATGTCCGAAAGCACGATCCCGAGACATGCGAAGCGGCCTCGGGTGCGTTTGTGCTGCAACGGACGAACAGAACGGCTTTGTCCTGACCGATCATTCACCGCTTGTTTACGGCCAACGACTAAGTTGGACGCTGGACAAGTCCAACACGACAAAAGTTGATTAGCGAACAGATGATGACCCAGAAGATACTCCTTGCCGAAGATGACAACGACATGCGTCGCTTCCTTGTGAAGGCGCTGGAAAAGGCCGGCTACAAGGTCTTGTCCTTTGACAATGGAGCAAGCGCCTATGACCGGCTGCGCGAGGAGCCCTTTTCGCTGCTGCTGACCGACATCGTCATGCCTGAGATGGACGGCATCGAATTGGCGCGCCGCGCCACCGAGCTCGATCCCGACCTGAAGGTGATGTTCATCACCGGCTTCGCCGCCGTGGCGCTGAACCCTGATTCGAAGGCACCGAAGGATGCCAAGGTGCTTTCCAAGCCTTTCCACCTGCGCGAGCTGGTCGACGAAGTGAACAAACTCCTTGCCGCCTAAGGCTTCTGGCGGCAACGTCACAAAACCGAAAAAAAGCCTATTGACGGCCACCAAGGTTTTGTGATCTATGCGCCGCCATCGGATGGGCGTGTAGCTCAGCGGGAGAGCACTACGTTGACATCGTAGGGGTCACAAGTTCGATCCTTGTCACGCCCACCATCCAGTTTTGAAAAAGGCCTTTCGAGAAATCGAGAGGCCTTTTCTCATAATTCCCCTAGGCTCAGAAAACCTTCCCCCTATCCGACCTACAAACCAAGTTTTCGTGACCCGTGCGGCTTCCAGCGTTCCGTCTGGGAATTAAGAAAATGACTAAGAAATCTAGCCTTTTGTTCAGCGCCTTGTGCATGAGATCACAGGCGCCTGTTTGTCGAGCGAACGAAAAAGCCCCTATCCGGTTAGGGATAGGGGACAGTTACCATGAAGTGCTCGGTTTCAATCGTCGGAGGACGTCCGACCTGTTTGAATTAGAACATGATAGTGTCTTGAATGATATACGCCCTTCGGCTTGGCCAATACGGCCTGTTTGGCGATGATCCCTACTTCCTTATCGCTCTTTTCGGGAATTTCTCGTGTCATTCACCGTTTTGAAGATCGGCGGTGATCTGCGACTCTGCCGTTTATGACGGAACATCTCAAAGGCTTAAATTCACCTCAACTTGCTCGCCGAACCCACTCAGCTTGACTATGAGACGGTTGAAGACATTCCAAACGAGAAAAGCGCCCTTCCCGGCTGGGAAAAGGCGCTTCCTATGCAAAGATGCATGTGGGCGTTCAGCGATCCAGGAAGTGCTGGAATACCGCCGTCGTCGGATAAGCGTGGACGCCGCGGTCTACGAAGCTGTGCCGATACAAACATGCTCTCAATGCCAGGATGTACATGCTGCTGTTCGGATCGGGTGATCCCCGAGACCAGGAATAGGCTTCCGGTTCGCAATACTGCAGAGCCCTATCGTATCTCGCTAGAAGCACCGGATCGCTATCGGCGCGGATACCTTGGTATGACTGGTAGTTCGAGGGCGCTTCGCCTGCGGAGACGCAAGCGAAGCTTAAGATGGCCCCTAACGCTAACATCATTCTCATTTGTTTTGACCTCTCGCTCATGGCGTATCGAATTCTCGATCGCACGGGTTGAGAATAATGGTCTTTTCTTCGATATCCAATCACATGCTGATGTTCAGCGCTCGAATGCATCGCCGGCGGGCGAGATGAGCAAAACTTCGCCACAAGTCGCTTGACTTCCGATCGCTCTGTCACACTACTGTCATGCTAAAGCATTGATCGTACGGGAGGACGAGAATGGCCGTCGTGAAGAAGCAGTTCTACAAAAACCATAAGCCCAACGGCGACGAATATATGTTTCACCTCGCCCGAGACACCGACAGCGGCGAGGTCTTCGTCATTCGCCAATCCGATTATCTCGTCGATGGCGGCAGCGAAAAGAAGATGACGCTCTACGAATTCCTGGCCGGCGGCGGCAATCGGCAGAACGCTCTGCTGCAACTGATCGGCACCCTCGTACCGGAGTGACGGGCGCCGCCCACACCGGCGCGTCAGCAGTCGGGGATTGACTGCCACATTTCCATCGGCAAACCTGTGGAGGCTTTAAAAGGACTCCATTCATGCGATTCGCAGGCCTTGCTATTGGATTGACAGTGATGACCGCTACGACGGCTGCCGCCGCACAGAATTTTCCGGCGCCCGGCGCGGTAGTGGTTAGCGGAACATGTTCCAAGCTCGTCGTCGGCAAGCTCGATGCCTCGAAAGGCTGCAAGGGTGAGATCGCCAGCGTGACGGGACCGGACGGCTCGGTAACCTTCATCTTTTCATCGGGCGGCAAGATGCTTGGCTTCCAGGGCGATGGCCGTGGAATCAAGCCCGGCGAGAAAAAGGGCACCGCGCAATTGCCGATCGAGGTCATATCCACCGGTGCAGGCAACAAGATGACCGGCCAGGTCGGCGCCAAGGGCACCTGCACCTTCGCCAATCCTTATGCCGGCAAACCTGTCGCGATCGAATGCTCGGCGAAATCGACGGAGCTAAGCTTTACCGCCAGCTTCCTGTCGAATGGCAAACCGCCACGCGGCAAATAGGCAAAGCTTCGCCCGCTCCGGGCCTCTGACCCGGAACCTCGGAAAACCTTCGGCTTCCAACTTTTATTTTGAGCGGCCTTTATTTTTCCCGCCGTGATTGGCATCGCCTGGTGCCTCTCGCGACAGGTCCGCGCCGCTGACATGGGCCGGCACATGAACATCTTCATGGGTCGCAGGCTGCAGCGTCAGGTCGACATTGTGCGGCGGCAATACCTGCACCTGACGCACGACATTCGGGCGTGCCCGCTTCTGCCGAGCCATGTCCGGCTTCTGTTCTTTCGGTCTATGATGGATGGGATGGGGGCTCATGAGAGGTCCTCCTTGTCCGCTGCTCTCTATCCGACAATCAAACCCGCTCTGGGATCTGCCTTGCAACGGACATCGCCCTGCCCGCCTGAAGGCCAAACGCGCCTCTTTCCCGTTTGGTTCCGGAAATTTCTATCCTGGTGATGAGGGCAGCATCGAACCGTCGCGGCTCTTGACGGGCGCCACAATTTCACTAACTAATGGTGGCATCTCCGCGCCTTCTGACATCGGCTGCGGATTGAACTTTGGTGCCGGGCCCCTCTGGCGAGAGTTTTAACGGCGCTCTCGCGATGTCGGTACCGCCTGCAGATGAGCCGGCGGATTTCTTTTCATGAATACCCTGACCATGCCTCGCACGCATGCCGTCTCTGGCATGCGACTATGCCTCGCGTCCGGATACATTTTTTCCGCTTTTGAGGAGGTGCGCCCATGACGTCCTCTTCCTCCAAATCCATGCTCGGCTATTTCGGCTGGGCCTTCATCGTCACCATCGCAGGTCTCATCCTGGGCGGAGTGCTCGGCTGGAACATGACCGGCACTTTCGGCGGCTTGGCAACGGCCTTTTTCATCTGCCTGGTGCTGGCCGTGCTGGAAATATCGCTTTCGTTCGACAACGCCATCGTCAATGCCAACAAGCTGAAAGAGATGACGCCAGTCTGGCAGCATCGCTTTTTGACCTGGGGCATCGTCATCGCCGTCTTCGGCATGCGCATCGTCTTTCCGCTGGCGATCGTCGCGATTGCCGCCCACATCAATCCCTGGGAAGCGCTGAAGCTCGCAGCGGCCGAACCGGAGCAGTATGCCGCGATCATGCATGACGCACATCTGCCCATTGCCGCTTTCGGCGGGACCTTCCTGATGATGGTCGGCCTCACCTATTTCTTCAATCACGAGAAGGATGTGCACTGGATCGCCTTTATCGAAAAGGCGATGGCGCATTTCGCCACCGTCAAGGGCATCGAGATCGCCTTCGTGCTGATCCTCGTTCTGATCTTCACCTCCCTGCTCGATGGCGACGATGCGACCACATTCCTTTATGCCTCCGTCTATGGTCTGCTCACCTTCCTTCTGGTGGAGGTCCTCAGCGGCTTTCTGGATGCCTCGCAAAAATCGATGAGCGCTGCCGCGAGAGGCGGCCTCGGAGCCTTTCTCTATCTGGAAATCCTCGATGCGAGCTTCTCCTTCGACGGTGTCATCGGCGCTTTCGCACTCACCCAGAACCTCTTCATCATCGCCATCGGGCTCGGCATCGGCGCCATGTATGTGCGCTCGATGACGATCATGCTGGTGGAAAAAGGCACCCTCGCCCACTATCGCTACCTGGAACACGGCGCCTTCTACGCCATCCTGATTCTTTCGGGGATCATGTATGTCCAAACGCTCATACATATTCCGGAAGTTATCACCGGTCTCGGCGGCGCGGCTTTGATCGGTATCTCGCTCTGGTCTTCGATCCGTTACAACAAGCGCAACGGTGCCGAGCATGGCCCGGCCGATGAGGAGCCCCGCGATAGAGCCGAAGCCTGATCAATGATCCAAAGCAGGTCGCGCAAAGCTGTGCAGCGATCTGCGACAACGACAGCGAAAACCAAGGATCTAAAGCGTAAGGAGCGAATCCCAGAGATCGACATGCGCTTTAGGTCGTTGCCGCTACGTCTTTCGGTGGAAAATTCCCACAACACGGATTTGGTCCCTCAACCGAAGCATGACTGTGTCTATTAGAATTTCCCAACTAAGATCAGCGAATGTTCGCAATCGACGGCAATTCGCACTGGTGTTTTCCTGAAAAATATCGCAATGGCGAAGTTCAGTTGTTTAGGGGACGAACGTGGCGATCGCATATGTTGCAGATGCCCGCGAGCGGTCCCGAGTGAGTATCTAGGAGAGAGGCAGATATGGCAGCCAAAATCGTCCCAGTGATCATGGCCGGAGGCAAGGGAACACGGTTGTGGCCGCTGTCGCGCGCTTCTGCACCGAAGCAGTTCATCCAATTCATCGGCGACAAGACGCTCTTTCAGAACACGCTGGAGCGCGTGGCTGATCCTGAGCTTTACGAAGCGCCGATCGTCCTCACCAATGAAGAATTCCGCTTTCTCGTCGCCGAACAGGCCCGCGAGCTGGATTTGAAGCTTGCAGCCGTGCTGCTCGAGCCGGTCGCCCGCAATACCGCCGCCGCCGTTGCCGCCGCCGCTGCGCTCGTCACGGAGCTTTTCGGCAAGGACGCAATCATGCACGTCCTCGGCTCCGACTATGAGATCGACGCCAACAAGACCTATTATGATTGCGTGCGCGTGGCGCGCGATACCACCCTACAGGGCAAGCTTGTCACCTTCGGCATCACGCCGACCGAACCAGCGACTGGCTACGGCTATATCGAAAGCGGCAAGGCGCTTTCGACCGGCGCCCATGCCGTCAAGCGCTTCGTTGAGAAGCCTGTCTTGGAGAAGGCCCAGGAGATGGTTGCAAGCGGCAGCTTCTACTGGAACTCGGGCATGTTCATGTTCTCCGCCGCCCAGCTTCTGGACGAAATGAAGGAATATGCGCCCGACGTCGAAAAGGCGGCCGGCAAGGCCGTTTCTAAGGCAACCCGCGACCTCGACTTTACGCGCCTGGATAGTGACACCTTCTCCAAGAGCCCCGACATCTCCATCGACTACGCCCTGATGGAAAAGACCGCCAATGCGGCCGTCGTTCCCTCCCCCTTTACCTGGTCCGACCTCGGTAGCTGGGATGCAGTTTGGAAAGTCGGCAAGCGCGATGAAAGCGGCAACGTCTCGGCCGGCGCCACGACTCTGGTCAACACCAAGAATTCGCTTGTGATGACCCACGGCCTCCATGTTGCCGTCCAAGGGCTTGAGGATGTCGCCGTCATCGCCAGCGAAGACGCCGTCTATGTCGGCCATCTCAAGGACAGCCAGGAAGTCGGCAAGCTGGTCAAGCTGCTCGCCAGCCAGAAGACGACGGCCAAGCTCACCGAGACCCATCCGACGTCCTATCGCCCTTGGGGCGGCTACACCTCGGTTCTGAACGGCGAGCGTTTCCAGGTGAAGCGCATCTTCGTTCTGCCCGGCAAGAAGCTGTCGCTGCAGAAGCACCATCACCGTTCGGAACATTGGATCGTCGTCAAGGGCACGGCAGAGGTGACGGTAGGCGAACACGTACAGATGCTGCGTGAAAACGAGTCGGTCTATATCCCCCTCGGCGAAGTGCACCGTCTTTCCAACCCCGGCAAGATCCTGCTGGAGCTGATCGAAGTGCAGACGGGCTCCTATCTCGGCGAAGACGACATCATTCGCCTGGTCGATGAATTCGGCAGAAGCTGAGATCTTCGACAGTATCGATTTCAAAGCGGTGGGTGAAAGCCCGCCGCTTTTATTTTGCACCCTATGAATGGGCCTGATTGAGCGCCGAGACGCCTTGCATTCTTCCGCTGCATTGCACACACTGCCGGCGGGAACAGCAAATGCCGCACAACGATGCGAGCTAGGCAAAGAGAAAATATGGCGATCAAGGCAAGCATTTATCATCTCACCCATTATAAATACGACAATCCGGTCCGCCTCGGCCCTCAAATCATTCGCCTGAAACCTGCTTCACATTCCAAGACACGCGTCCTCAGCCATTCGCTGAAGGTGACGCCATCCAATCATTTCGTGAATCTACAACAGGATCCCTACGGCAACTATCTCGCCCGCTTCGTCTTTCCCGACCCGGTGACCGAGTTGAAGATCGAGGTCGATCTCGTTGCCGACATGACCGTCTACAATCCCTTCGACTTCTTCGTCGAAGAGGAGGCCACCAAGTGGCCCTTCGATTATCCCGAGACCATTCGCGACGATCTGTCGATCTATATGGAGCCGGAGGAGCCAGGGCCACGACTTGCGGCTTTCCTTTCAACCCTCGACCGCTCGGAGCAGCGCACCGTCGACATGGTCGTCGGCCTCAATGCACGACTGCAGCACGAGATCGGCTATGTCATTCGCCTGGAAACCGGTGTTCAAACGCCGGAAGAGACGCTGGAAAAGGCAAAGGGGTCCTGTCGCGACACGAGCTGGCTGCTCGTCCAGGTTCTCCGCCATCTCGGCCTCGCCGCCCGCTTCGTCTCCGGCTACCTTATCCAGCTCACACCGGACCTGAAGGCGCTGGACGGCCCCTCGGGCACGGACTACGACTTTACCGACCTGCATGCCTGGGCCGAGGTTTATCTTCCCGGTGCAGGCTGGGTTGGCCTTGATCCTACATCGGGTCTATTGACCGGCGAGAGCCATATTCCGCTCGCCGCCACACCACATTACCGTAATGCTGCGCCGATCTCCGGCGGCTATTTCGGCGAGGCCGAGACCGAATTCGATTTCGACATGAAGGTCACCCGCGTCGCCGAGCATCCGCGCATCACCAAGCCCTTCTCCGACGAAAGCTGGGATGCGCTGAACTCGCTTGGGGAAAAGGTGGATACCATCCTCAAGCAAGACGACGTGCGCCTGACCATGGGCGGAGAGCCGACGTTCGTTTCGATCGACGACTTCGAGTCCGACGAATGGAATACCGCCGCAGTCGGCCCGACTAAGCGCGAAAAGGCCGATACGCTGATCCGCCGCCTGCGCGAGCGCTTCGCGCCGAACGGCTTCCTGCATTATGGCCAGGGCAAATGGTATCCCGGCGAAAGCCTGCCGCGCTGGACCTTCTCCCTCTATTGGCGGCGCGACGGCCTGCCGATCTGGTCGAACCCAGACCTGATTGCCAATGAAGGTCGCAACTACAGCGTCAACGAGGATGATGCCGGCCGCCTGCTGACGGCTATTGCCGGCGAACTCGACATCGAACCGGACTATGTGGCGCCCGCCTTCGAAGATCCGGCCGAATGGTTGGTCAAGGAAGCGAACCTGCCTGACAATGTCGATCCGTCCAACTCGAAACTGAAGGACCCGGAGGAACGCTCGCGCATGGCCCGCGTCTTCGAGCGCGGACTGACGCGGCCGACGGGCTATATTCTCCCCATCCAGGCCTGGAATGCGCGCGCCAGCGGCCGCCGCTGGGTCAGCGAGAAGTGGCACACGCGCCGCGGCCGCATTTTCCTCATGCCCGGCGACAGCCCGGTCGGCTATCGCCTGCCACTGAACTCGCTCGGCTGGATACCGGCATCGCAATACCCGTACATTAACCCGATGGACCCAACGATCCCGCGCGAGGCGCTGCCGGATTACGGTGCGGACAAGGGTCGGCCATTGCAGACCGCTCACTTCCAGCCCTTCGCTGGCCAGCAGCCGATCATGCCGCAATCCATCGATGAGATAGGCGGCTATGTGCGCACTGCCATCAGCGTCGAGCCGCGCGACGGGCGCCTCTGCATCTTCATGCCGCCGACGGTCAGCGTCGAGGAATACCTCGACCTCGTCGCCTCCGCCGAGCGCGCCGCCGCAGCCCTGAACCTGCCTGTTCATATCGAAGGCTATGCGCCGCCGCAGGACGAGCGCATCAATGTCATCCGCGTCGCTCCCGACCCCGGCGTCATTGAGGTGAACATCCATCCGGCATCGAGCTGGAAGGAAACCGTCGATATCACCACGGCGATCTATGAGGAGGCGCGGGCCAGCCGGCTCGGCACCGACAAGTTCATGATCGACGGCCGCCACACCGGCACCGGCGGCGGCAACCACGTTGTCGTCGGCGGCCGCAACACCATGGACAGCCCTTTCCTGCGCCGTCCCGATCTGTTGAAGAGCCTAGTACTGCACTGGCAGCGCCATCCCTCGCTATCCTATCTTTTCTCCGGTATGTTCATCGGGCCAACCAGCCAGGCGCCGCGCATTGACGAAGCCCGTCACGATAGCCTCTACGAGCTGGAAATTGCGCTGGCCCAGGTACCGGCACCCGGCCGCGGGCTGCAACCACTCCCATGGCTGGTGGATCGCCTCTTCCGCAATCTCCTGACAGATGTCACCGGCAACACCCACCGCTCGGAAATCTGCATCGACAAACTGTTCTCGCCGGATGGACCGACGGGACGCCTCGGCCTCGTCGAATTCCGCGGCTTCGAAATGCCGCCGAACGCGCGCATGAGCCTCGCCCAGCAATTGCTGGTGCGCGCCCTCATCGCCCGCTTCTGGCGCAATCCGATCGACGGCCGGTTCGTGCGTTGGGGCACGACGCTGCACGACCGTTTCATGCTGCCGCATCATATCTGGCAGGATTTCCTCGATGTGCTCGCGGATCTGCGGGAAAACGGCTTCGACCTTCGTCCCGAATGGTTCCAGGCGCAGCTCGAATTCCGCTTCCCCTTCTGCGGGGAGGTCGAATACGAGGGCAGCAAGCTGGAACTGCGCCAGGCGCTGGAGCCCTGGCATGTCATGGGCGAAGAAGGCGCGATCGGCGGTACCGTCCGCTATGTCGATTCATCGGTGGAACGGCTGCAGGTACGGTTCGAAACCAACAATCCCTCGCGCTACACTGTCACCTGCAACGGCCGCGCCGTGCCGCTGACGCCGACGGGCATGTCGGGCGTCTCCGTTGCCGGCGTCCGTTACAAAGCCTGGCATCCGGCTTCGGGCCTGCATCCGGTTCTGCCGATCGACACGCCGCTGACCTTCGACATTTATGATACGTGGTCGAAGCGTTCGATCGGCGGCTGTATCTACCATGTTGCTCATCCGGGCGGCCGCAACTATGACACCTTCCCTGTCAACGGCAATGAGGCGGAAGCGCGACGTCTTGCGCGATTTGAACCTTGGGGGCATACCGCGGGCGGCTATAATCTGCGCACAGAATCAGTGTCGGCGGAATTTCCGCTGACGCTCGATCTGAGGCGGCCGATCGGAGTTTGAAACGGGCATACGCATGGGGAAGAAACCAGCGACGGAACGGCGTGACGAGGTAAGGGCTGGCATCGGCAACGATCCGGCCTTTGCCTATTCCGCTTTGCCCGGCGTCGCCGACGAAATGGTCGACAATACCGGGGCGGTCCGGCCGGTCTGGCAAAATCTGCTCGCCGCGCTCAGCCGCATGCCGGAAAAGGACCTTCTGGAGCGCTTCGCCCGCGCCGACCGCTATCTGCGCGACGCCGGCGTTTTCTACCGCGCCTATGGATCGACCGGCGTCAGCGAACGCAACTGGCCAATCTCCCATATTCCCGTTCTGATCGACGAGCGCGAATGGCAGACGCTCTCGGCCGGCCTGCGCCAGCGCGCCGACCTGCTCGAAGAGGTCATTGCCGATATCTACGGCGACAACAGGCTGATCAACGAAGGCTTGCTGCCGCCGGCGCTGATTGCCGCCAATCCGGAGTTCCTGCGGCCACTCGCCGGTATCAAGCCCGCGAACGGTCACTATCTCCACTTCCTCGCCTTCGAGATCGGCCGCGGTCCGGACGGCAATTGGTGGGTGCTGGCCGACCGCGCCCAGGCGCCGTCGGGCGCCGGTTTCGCGCTGGAGACCCGCGTTGCTACCACGCGCGCTTTCTCTGATATCTACGCAGAGACGAAAGTGCACCGTCTCGCATCCTTCTTCGGCGCCTTCCGCGATGCCTTGCAGGGCGTGAAGCGCGGCGCATCCGACCGCATCGCCGTCTTGACGCCGGGGCCGGCCAACGAGACCTATTACGAACACGCCTATATTGCCCGCTACCTCGGCTTCATGTTGCTGGAAGGCGAGGACATCACCGTCGTCAACGATCAACTGATGGTGCGCACCGTCGCAGGCCTGAAGCCCATCAGCGTGCTCTGGCGCCGCCTTGACGCATCCTATGCCGACCCGCTGGAGCTCAACCAGCAATCCCATATCGGCACGCCAGGCATGGTAGAGGCGCTGAGGGCGCAGACCGTCACCATCGTCAACGGGCTCGGTTCGGGCATTCTGGAAACTCGCGCGCTTCTCGCCTTTTTGCCGACCATCTGTCGGCATCTGCGTGGCGAGGACCTGAAGCTGCCGTCGATCGCCACCTGGTGGTGCGGACAGAAGGCCGAGCGGGAGCATGTCGCCGCCCATATCGAAAAAATGGTGATCGGCCCGGCCTATTCCTGCATGCCCTTCTTCGACGACAACGGCCAGTCGGTGCTGGGCTCGACGCTGCGCACCACTGCCAAGGAGTCGATTGCAGACTGGCTAACGACGGACGGCCACAAGCTGGTCGGCCAGGAGGTCGTGACGCTCTCGACTACTCCTGCCTGGGTAAACGGCAAGCTGCTGCCGCGGCCGATGAGTTTGCGTGTCTTCGCCGCCCGCACCGAAAACGGCTGGCAGATCATGCCGGGCGGCTTTGCCCGCATCGGCAGCGGCGACGATGTGGCCGCCATTGCCATGCAGTCCGGCGGTTCCGCGGCCGATGTCTGGATCGTCTCCGACAAGCCTGTCGAGCGCCACACGCTGCTACCGACCGAAGAGACCTTCACGCGCAACATGCCCGGCAGCCTGCCGAGCCGCGCCGCCGACAATCTCTTCTGGCTCGGCCGCTATATCGAGCGCGCCGAAGGGGCCTTGCGCATCCTGCGAGCCTGGCATGGGCGCTTTGCCGAAGCGGCCGATCCCACCCAGCCGCTGCTCGCCAATGTCAGCACCTATCTGGCAGCCGTCGATATCGACACCAGGGAACCCGTACCGGAAAGCCTGCTGCGCAATATCGACAGCGCCGTCTATTCCGCCAGCAACATCCGCGACCGCTTCTCGCCGGACGGCTGGCTGGCACTGAACGATCTCGCCAAGACTGCCCGGCGCTTCAAGGAAAAGATCAAAGCCGGCGACGACGCCAGCCACGCGATGACGATTCTCCTGCGCAAGCTCGCGGGCTTTGCCGGTCTCGTGCACGAAAACATGTACCGTTTCACCGGCTGGCGCTTCCTGTCGCTCGGCCGCTATATCGAGCGTGGACTGCATATGACGCGCCTGCTCGGTTATATGTCCGGCCCTGAGGCGCCCGACGGCGCGCTCGACATGCTGCTCGAAATCGGCGACAGCGTCATGACCCATCGCCGCCGCTACAACGTCAATACCGCCCGCCTGACAGTGACCGATCTGCTGGCGCTCGATCCGCTCAACCCGCGCTCGATTCTTTTCCAGATGAACGAGATCCATCGCGAGGTAGAGCAATTGCCGAACGCCTTCGTCAACGGCCAGATGTCGCCCTTCTACCGCGAAGCCATGCGGCTGCATTCGGGCCTTGCCGTCATGACGCCGGAGACGATGAACGACGAGGTCTACAAGCGGCTGGAACGGGAGCTAGAATCTCTCTCCGACCTCCTCGCCCAGACCTATCTCGGATGATGTGATGCTCTACGACCTGTCGCTGCACATGGGCTATATCTACGACGTACCGGCCAGCGGCGCTCGTCATATCGTGCGGGTGCTGCCGCTGTCTCTGACCAACCGCCAGCGCTTGATTGCCGGCTCGCTGAAGGTCACCCCGCATCCGGACGAGCAGTCGAACTTCACGGATTTTTTCCAGCATCCCGCGACCTCGATCCTGGTGCGCAATCCGCATGAAAAGCTCGATATCCGCATGCAGGCGCGGGTGCAGGTGGAGAGCCAGCCGGTTTCCGCCGACTTCTCGCCCGTACTCGCCAAACTGCCGGAAGAGTTAAGCGATTGCTGGTCGATCGAGCCATCCTCACCACATCATTTCATCGGCACAAGCCCGCGTCTGCCGGAGACGACCGAGATCACCGACTATGCCCGGCAATGGGCGACGACCGGTCTGACGGTAATGCAGATCGCCCACGCCGTCTGCGCCCAGATCCATAAGGATTTCGTCTACGACCCCAAGGCGACGACGGTCGACACCACGCCGAAAGAGGCGTTCCGCCTGAAGCGCGGCGTCTGTCAGGATTTCACGCATGTGATGATCATCGCATTGCGCAGCCTCGGCATCCCGGCCGGCTATGTCAGCGGCTTCCTGCGCACCATTCCGCCGCCGGGCAAGGAACGCCTGGAAGGGGCCGACGCCATGCATGCCTGGGTGCGCATCTGGTGCGGTGAAACGGCGGGCTGGATCGAGCTCGATCCGACCAACAATATCCCTGCCGGAACAGACCATATCGTCGTCGCCTACGGCCGCGACTATTCCGACGTCGCCCCTGTTATCGGCGTATTGAAGAGCTATGGAACTCAAAAGACGGTGCAAGCCGTCGACGTCATTCCATTAAAGCAGTAATTTCGAATACAACCCTAAATCGGAAATATTCGCGTCATTCGCTAAAAGTCGAATGATCATCTCAACGCCGCCCTTAGAGTTTTCGCCCACAGTCGCAGTCCTGGGGCTTATTCTTTTTGGGCGGACGTGATGATCACTTGTTCGGGCAAATTTCGTGGCATTCAACATCTTTTGCGTGATCGTGCTGGCAATTTCGGCATATTGACCGCACTCGCTATTCCCGTCCTCGCCGCCGCTGCAGGCGTCGCGGTCGATGTTTCCAACATGGCGGTTACCAACAGCCAGCTACAGGAGGCGACCGATGCTGCGGCGCTTGCTACGGCAACGGCGCTTGCCAATGGTAGTGCGACAACATCCAACGCTCAGCAACTGGCCGCTAACTTCGTGACCGGACAGATGTCGAACTATCTTGCCGGCGATACGAGTGCCGCCAGCGCGCTGAAGGCCGGCACCACCGCAACAGTGACGAAGACGACCGATTCTTCGGGCAATGCCAGCTATTCCGTCGTCGTGAACGCGTCTTATGCCATGCAGGTGAACGGCATGACACGCATGCTCGGCTTCACCACGATGAACGTCGGCGCGTCGAGCAGGTCCGCCAGCGGCAACGATCCAGCGCAAACTCAAAAGAGCCCGCTGTCCATGTATTTCGTTCTCGACCGTTCCGGCTCGATGGACGAACCAACCGACACCGTCAATGCGCAACAGCCGACGACGACCTACACATATGCCTGCACGACGACCAACTCGAAGGGCAAGACTGTCACCAGCACCTGCACAGGTACGCAGCCCAATTACTACACGAAGATCCAATCGCTGAAGATCGCGACCGCGAACCTGGCGACGCAATTGAACACCGCCGATCCGAACAGCATGTATGTTCGCACCGGTGCCGACTCCTATAACTCCAACGCCCAGACGCCGACGGCGCTTGCCTGGGGCACCAGCGGCGTCACCCAATATGTCAACAACCTGACGGCAAGCGGCACGACGAACTCGGCGCCCGCATTCACGGCTGCGGTGACCGCCCTCACAATGGCATCGACGACGCCTGGGCTCACGAACGAGCAGTTGCAGCATAAAAACAAGAACGGCCAGACAAACCCGTCCACATACATCGTCTTCATGACGGACGGCGATAACAACGTGGCAAGCGCCGACACGAACACCAAGGCTCAATGCGATATCGCACGCAACGCCGGCATCCACGTCTATACGATCGCCTTCATGGCGCCAGCAAACGGCCAAGCTCTGCTGAAGTATTGCGCAACATCAGCCGCCGATTACTTCACACCGCAGAATGCCGCAGACCTGTTCAACGCCTTCTCGTCAATTGCTACACAGGCGTCAAAGAAAATGACGCTTCTGACCAAATAACAACCGGTGCGCGAAGCACCGGAAGCCACAAATAGATCGTAAAAAACGAAAGCCGCCCAGAATAATTCGGGGCGGCTTTCGCTTGTTAACTAATCCGCGGATAAGAGCCGGAAAAACAATCGGAATCAAGTCTTTTTAGCGCTTTGAGGGCGTTTGCCCGGTATTTTCGCATCTGCCTAATTCACTTGTTGCAACGCCTTTACATCGGTGCATAAACTGCTAGGTAAAGGCGATGGCAATTTGATTTATGAGGCGTAACGCCCTGAATATAAATCACAAATGGCGAGACTTGATAGTATGAATAACTTGACCAAGGCCAATCTCCCCGTTCCGGCGCCCCGCAGTTCTCAGCCGGAAATCCTTGCGGAAGAAATCATCGAGCGCTTGACCTATCGCATCGGCAAGGATGCAAAAGTCGCCAAGCCGCACGATTGGCTGACGGCGACGATCCTCGTCATTCGCGACCGCGTCATCGACAAGTGGATGGATTCGACCCGCAAGGTGTATGAGACCGGTGCCAAGCGCGTCTACTATCTATCTCTCGAATTCCTCATCGGCCGCCTGATGCGCGATGCCGTTTCGAACCTCGGCCTGATGGAGGAGATCACCAATGCGCTCTCCTCACTCGGCGTCGACATCCGCGTCATCGCCGGCCTTGAGCCTGACGCAGCGCTCGGCAATGGCGGCCTTGGCCGCCTCGCCGCCTGCTTCATGGAATCCATGGCGACGGTGGATGTGCCGGCCTATGGCTACGGCATTCGTTATGTCCACGGCCTTTTCCGCCAGCAGATGGCCGACGGCTGGCAAGTTGAACTGCCAGAAACCTGGCTTGCCCACGGTAACCCTTGGGAATTCGAGCGTCAGGAAAGCGCCTACGAAATCGGCTTCGGCGGCGCCGTCGAATTCGTCAGCGGCCATGACGACCAGCCGCGCTATGTCTGGAAGCCGGCCGAGCGCGTCATCGCCGCCGCTTTCGATACGCCCGTCGTCGGCTGGCGCGCCAAGCGGGTCAACACGCTGCGCCTTTGGTCGGCACAGCCGATCGACCCGATCCTGCTCGACGCCTTCAACGCCGGCGACCATATCGGCGCACTCCGCGAAAGCAACAAGGCGGAAAGCCTGACCCGCGTTCTTTATCCGGCCGATGCGACGCCCGCCGGCCAGGAACTGCGTCTGCGCCAGGAATTCTTCTTCTCGTCCGCCTCGCTGCAAGACATCCTGCGCCGCCATCTGCAGCAATATGACGATCTGACCAATCTCGCCGACAAGGTCGCAATCCAACTGAACGATACCCATCCGGCCGTCTCCGTCGCCGAAATGATGCGCCTTCTGGTCGATGTTCACGGCCTCGAGTTCGACGCCGCCTGGGATATCACCCGCAACACCTTCGGCTACACCAACCACACGCTTCTCCCCGAAGCGCTGGAAAGCTGGCCGGTGCCGCTGTTCGAACGGCTGCTGCCCCGCCACATGCAGATCGTCTATGCGATCAATGCCAAGATCCTGGTCGAAGCCCGCAAGGCTCGCAATTTCAGCGACGCGGAAATCCGCTCGATCTCGCTGATCGATGAAAACGGCGACCGCCGCCTGCGCATGGGCAATCTCGCCTTCGTCGGCTCGCACTCGATCAACGGCGTCTCGGCGCTCCATACCGATCTGATGAAGGTCACTGTCTTCTCCGACCTTCACAAACTCTATCCTGATCGCATCAACAACAAGACCAACGGCATCACGCCGCGTCGCTGGCTGATGCAATGCAATCCCGGCCTGACCGGTCTCATTCGCGAAACCATCGGCGACGCGTTCCTCGACGATGCGGAGAAGCTGAAGCCGCTCGACCAGTTTGCCCGCGACAGCGCCTTCCAGGAGAAGTTCGCCGCCGTTAAACGCGCCAACAAGGTGCAGCTTTCCAATCTCGTCGCCAGCCGCATGGGCATCAAGCTCGATCCCGATGCAATGTTCGACATCCAGATCAAGCGCATCCACGAATACAAGCGCCAGCTTTTGAATATCATCGAAGCCATCGCGCTCTATGACCAGATTCGCTCGCACCCGGAACTGGACTGGCAGCCGCGCGTAAAGCTCTTCGCCGGGAAGGCGGCGCCGAGCTATCACAACGCCAAGCTGATCATCAAGCTGATCAACGATGTCGCCCGCGTCATCAATCACGACCCTTCGGTGCGCGGCCTGCTGAAGGTCGTCTTCGTGCCGAACTACAACGTTTCGCTTGCCGAGGTCATGGTTCCGGCCGCCGACCTCTCCGAGCAGATTTCGACCGCCGGCATGGAAGCATCCGGCACCGGCAACATGAAGTTCGGCCTCAATGGCGCCCTCACCATCGGCACGCTGGACGGCGCCAACGTCGAAATGCGCGACAATGTCGGCGAAGACAACATTGTCATCTTCGGTCTGAAGGCCGACGAGGTCGCCAATCTGCGCAGCGACGGCCACAATCCCCGCGCCGTCATCGAACGTTCGCGCGAATTGGCGCAGGCGCTTTCGGCCATCGCGTCGGGCGTCTTCTCTCCGGACGATCGCGGCCGTTATGCCGGCCTGATCGACGGCATCTACGCCCATGACTGGTTCATGGTCGCAGCCGATTTCGATGCCTACGCCGCGGCCCAGCGCGAGGTCGATGCCCTCTGGGCCAAGCCCTCCGAGTGGTATGCGAAAACAATCAACAACACCGCTCGGATGGGCTGGTTCTCTTCCGATCGGACGATTCGTCAATACGCCAAGGAAATCTGGAGAGCCGGATGAAAAAGCCGAAAAGACCCGCTGACGGCACCGCCTTGAGGGACATTTCGGCAGACGAGATTGCTGCAATTCTCGCAGGCACACATTCCGATCCATTCGCCGTCCTCGGCGTGCATCGGACGGATGACGGGTTCATCGCCCGTTGCTTCATTCTCGGCGCAGAAGCCGTCACAGCCACCGCGCTGGACGGCTCCGTCATCGGCGAGCTGGATTGTGTCGATCCAGCCGGGTTCTTTTCCGGCAATATCACGGTCACCAAACAACAGCCGGTACGCTATCGCGCCCGGCGCGGCGATGCCGAATGGGCGGTGACTGATCCCTATAGCTTCGGCCCGGTCCTCGGTCCGATGGACGATTACTTCGTCCGCGAGGGCACGCATCTACGCCTGTTCGACAAGTTGGGCGCCCACCCCTTGAAGCACGAGGGCGTGCAGGGCTTTCACTTTGCCGTCTGGGCGCCGAATGCGCAGCGCGTTTCGGTGGTCGGCGACTTCAACGGTTGGGACGGCCGCCGGCATGTCATGCGCTTCCGCTCCGACTCCGGCATCTGGGAAATCTTCGCGCCGGACGTTCCGGCCGGCGTCGCCTACAAGTTCGAAATCCGCGGCCATGACGGCGTGCTCTTGCCACTGAAGGCCGATCCCTTCGCCCGCCGCAGCGAACTCCGGCCGAAGACCGCCTCGGTCACCGCCAACGAAATGACCCAGGTCTGGGAAGACGCGGCACACCACGAACATTGGGCCAGTGTCGACAAGCGCCGCCAGCCGATCTCGATCTACGAGGTGCATGCCGGCTCCTGGCAGCGCCGCGATGATGGCACGATGCTCTCCTGGGACGAGCTTGCCTCGCGCCTCATTCCCTATTGCGTCGACATGGGCTTCACCCATATCGAATTCCTGCCGATCACCGAACACCCCTACGATCCGTCCTGGGGCTATCAGACCACCGGCCTCTACGCGCCGACGGCCCGCTTCGGCGAACCGGAAGGCTTGGCTCGTTTCGTCAACGGCTGTCACAAGGTCGGCATCGGCGTCATCCTCGATTGGGTTCCGGCGCATTTTCCGACCGACGAACACGGCCTGGGCTGGTTCGACGGCACCGCGCTTTACGAGCACGAAGATCCGCGCAAGGGCTTTCATCCAGACTGGAACACGGCGATCTACAATTTCGGCCGCACCGAAGTTCTCGCCTTCCTGCAGAACAACGCGCTCTATTGGGCCGAGAAATTTCATCTCGACGGCGTGCGCGTCGATGCCGTCGCCTCGATGCTCTATCTCGACTATTCCCGCAAGCACGGCGAATGGATTCCGAACGAATATGGCGGCAACGAGAACCTGGAGGCGGTTCGCTTCCTGCAATCGATGAACACCAGGCTCTATGGTTCGCACCCGGGCGTGATGACCATCGCGGAGGAATCGACCTCCTGGCCGAAAGTATCGCAGCCGGTCCACGAAGGCGGCCTCGGCTTCGGCTTCAAGTGGAATATGGGCTTCATGCACGACACGCTGAGCTATCTCGCCCGCGAGCCCGTGCACCGCAGATATCACCATAACGAGCTGACGTTCGGCCTGATCTACGCCTTCTCCGAAAATTTCGTGCTGCCGCTCTCCCATGACGAAGTGGTGCACGGCAAGGGTTCGCTGATCGCCAAGATGGCGGGTGACGACTGGCAGAAATTTGCCAACCTGCGCGCCTACTACGCCTTCATGTGGGGCTATCCCGGCAAGAAGCTGTTGTTCATGGGCCAGGAATTCGCGCAATGGAGCGAGTGGAGCGAAGCCCGTGCACTGGATTGGAATCTCCTGCAATACCGCATGCATGAAGGCATGCGACGCCTCGTGCGTGATCTCAACTTCACCTATCGCAGCAAACCGGCATTGCATGCCCGGGACTGCGAAGGCGAAGGTTTCGAATGGTTGATCGTCGATGACTTCGAGAATTCGGTCTTCGCCTGGCTGCGCAAGGCGCCCGGCGAGAAGCCGGTCGCGGTCATCACCAACTTCACGCCAGTTTATCGTGAGAATTACACCTTGCGCTTGCCAGCAGAGGGGCGGTGGCGCGAGATATTGAATACCGATGCCGACATTTACGGCGGCAGCGGCAAGGGTAATGGCGGGCGTGTACAGGCCGTCAGTGCGGGCGGGGGCATACAAGCGACGATAACGCTACCTCCACTGGCGACGATCATGCTTGAGCCGGAATTCTGAGATCATCACAGACAGGGAGGAATGAAATGGTAGAAAAACGTATCCAGCCATTGGCACGCGACGCCATGGCTTACGTTCTTGCCGGTGGCCGGGGCAGCCGCCTGAAAGAGCTGACCGACCGCCGCGCCAAACCTGCCGTCTATTTCGGTGGCAAGGCTCGTATCATTGATTTCGCGCTGTCCAACGCGCTGAACTCCGGTATCCGCCGCATCGGCGTCGCCACCCAATACAAGGCGCACTCCCTCATTCGCCACCTGCAACGCGGCTGGAACTTCCTGCGCCCGGAGCGTAACGAAAGCTTCGACATTCTGCCGGCCAGCCAGCGCGTTTCCGAAACGCAATGGTACGAAGGCACGGCCGACGCCGTCTATCAGAACATCGACATCATCGAGCCCTACGGTCCGGAATACATGGTCATCCTCGCCGGCGACCATATTTACAAGATGGACTATGAATGGATGCTGCAGCAGCACGTCGATTCCGGCGCGCAGGTCACCATCGGCTGCCTCGAAGTGCCGCGCATGGAGGCTGTCGGCTTCGGCGTCATGCATGTCGACGAAAAGGACCAGATCATCGATTTCGTCGAGAAGCCGGCGGACCCGCCGGGCATTCCCGGCAATCCCGATTTCGCGCTGGCGTCGATGGGCATCTACGTCTTCCACACGAAATTCCTGATCGAGTGCCTGCGCCGCGATGCCGCCGATCCGAATTCCAGTCGCGACTTCGGTAAGGATATCATCCCTTACATCGTCAAGAACGGCAAAGCCGTGGCCCATCGCTTCACGCAATCCTGCGTGCGTTCCGATTTCGAGCGCGAAGCCTACTGGCGCGATGTCGGTACGGTCGACGCCTACTGGCAAGCCAATATCGACCTGACCGCCGTGGTGCCGGAACTCGACATCTACGACAAGTCCTGGCCGATCTGGACCTATGCCGAAATCACGCCGCCAGCCAAATTCGTCCATGACGACGAGGACCGCCGCGGTTCGGCCGTCTCCTCCGTCGTTGCTGGCGACTGCATCATTTCCGGCGCCAGCCTGTCGAACAGCCTGCTGTTTACCGGCGTGCGCGCCAACTCCTATTCCAAGCTGGAAGGGGCCGTGGTGCTGCCGAGCGTCAAGATCGGCCGCCGCGCCCAGCTAAAGAACGTCGTCATCGACCATGGCGTCACCATTCCGGAAGGCCTGGTGGTCGGCGAGGATCCGGAACTGGACGGCAAACGCTTCCGTCGCACGGAAAGCGGTATCTGCCTGATCACCCAGGCGATGATCGACAAGCTGGATATCTGACATATGAAAGTTCTTTCGGTTTCGTCCGAAGTCTTCCCTTTGATCAAGACAGGGGGCTTGGCCGATGTGGCCGGCGCCCTGCCTATCGCACTCAAGCCCTATGGCGTTGAAACGAAGACCCTGATCCCGGGCTATCCCGCGGTCATGAAGGCCATTCGCAATCCGGTGGCCTGCCTCGAATTTTCCGACCTGCTCGGCGAGAAAGCCACGGTCTTCGAAGCCGAGCACGACGGGGTTTCCCTTCTCGTGCTCGACGCCCCGGCCTACTATAATCGCAGCGGCGGCCCCTATGTCGACGCCACCGGCAAGGACTATCCCGACAACTGGCAGCGCTTCGCTGCCTTGTCGCTTGCCGGCGCGGAAATCGCCGCCGGCCTGCTGCCCAATTGGCGGCCGGATCTGGTGCATGTGCATGACTGGCAATCGGCCATGGTGCCGGTCTACATGCGTTACTATCCGACCCCGGAACTGCCGAGCGTACTCACCGTTCACAATATCGCCTTCCAGGGTCAGTTCGGCTCGGATATCTTCCCCGGTCTGCGCCTGCCTCCGCACGCCTTTTCGATGGAAGGTATCGAGTACTATGGCGATGTCGGCTTCCTGAAGGGCGGGCTTCAGACCGCCCATGCGCTCACCACGGTCAGTCCCTCCTATGCGGAGGAAATCCTGACGCCAGAATTCGGCATGGGCCTTGAAGGCGTCATTGCCAGCCGCGCCAACAGCCTGCACGGAATTGTGAACGGCATCGACGACGGTATCTGGAACCCCGAAACCGATCCGATGATTGCGCAGACCTACGGAGCCACGACGCTGAAAGACCGCGCCGCGAACCGCAAGCTCGTGATCGAGCATTTTGGTCTCGACAACGACGACGGACCGATTTTCTGCGTCGTCAGCCGCCTGACCTGGCAGAAGGGCATGGACCTGCTTGCCCGCATTTCCAGCGATATCGTCCGAATGGGCGGCAAGCTCGCAATCCTCGGGGCGGGTGACGCCGCCCTTGAAGGCGCGCTTTTTTCCGCCGCCGGTCGTCATCGCGGCCGCGTCGGTGTTTCCGCCGGCTACAATGAACCGATGTCGCATCTGATGCAGGCTGGCTGCGACGCCATCATCATCCCATCCCGCTTCGAACCCTGTGGCCTCACGCAGCTTTATGGCTTACGTTATGGCTGCCTGCCGATCGTTGCGCGTACGGGTGGCCTCAACGACACCATCATAGATGCCAACCACGCCGCACTGCAGGCAAAAGTCGCGACCGGCATTCAGTTTTCGCCCATCACTGCCGATGGGCTGCTGCAAGCCGTACGCCGCGCCATGCACCTTTTCCAGGATCGAAAGGTCTGGACGCAGATGCAAAAGCAGGGCATGAAATCCGACGTATCCTGGGGCAAGAGCGCAGAACGCTATGCAGCCCTCTACTCCAGCCTTGTCTCGAGAGGCGCTTAATCAAATGATTAAAACCATTCCCACCAAACCCTATGCGGATCAGAAGCCTGGCACATCAGGCCTCCGGAAGAAAGTTCCCGTATTTCAACAGCCGAACTACGCTGAGAACTTCATCCAGTCGATTTTCGATTCGCTTGAAGGCTACCACGGCAAGTGCCTGGTCATCGGCGGCGATGGCCGTTTCTACAATCGCGAAGTCATTCAGAAGGCCATCAAGATGGCCGCCGCCAATGGCTTCGGCAAAGTGATGGTCGGCAAGGGCGGTATTCTTTCCACGCCTGCCGCCTCGAACATCATCCGCAAATACAAGGCATTCGGCGGCATCGTGCTGTCGGCCAGCCACAATCCCGGCGGCCCGACCGAAGATTTCGGCATCAAGTACAATATCGGCAATGGCGGCCCCGCGCCGGAAAAAATCACCGACGCGATCTATGAGCGCACCAAGGTCATCGAAAACTACAAAATCGCCGATTTCGCCGACATCAATCTCGATCGCATCGGCCGCGAAGACGTCGGCGGCATGATCGTTTCGGTCATCGACCCGGTCGAAGACTATGCCGCGCTGATGGAAGAGCTGTTCGATTTCGGCGCCATCCGCAACCTTATCAGCCTCGGCTTCCGCCTCTGCTTCGACGCGATGAGCGCGGTCACCGGCCCCTATGCCAAGGAAATCTTCGAAATCCGTCTCGGCGCGCCGGGCGGTTCGGTCCGCAATTTCCTGCCGCTGCCGGATTTCGGCGGCCATCACCCCGATCCGAATCTCGTCTATTGCAAAGAACTCTATGACGAGATGATGGGCGATGATGCGCCCGATTTCGGCGCTGCATCCGATGGCGACGGCGACCGCAACCTAATTATCGGCAAGGGCATCTACGTCACCCCGTCGGACAGCCTGGCGATCCTGGCCGCCAACGCCAATCTGGCGCCGGGCTATTCGCACGGCATCGCCGGCATCGCCCGCTCCATGCCGACCAGCGGCGCTGCCGACCGAGTCGCGGAAAAGCGCGGCATCGGCATCTACGAGACGCCGACCGGTTGGAAATTCTTCGGCAATCTGCTCGATGCCGGCATGGCAACGATCTGCGGCGAGGAAAGCTCCGGCACGGGTTCCAACCACGTCCGCGAAAAGGACGGTCTCTGGGCCGTGCTGCTCTGGCTCAACATCCTCGCTGTGCGTGGCGAAAGTGTTGTCGATATCGTCACCCAGCATTGGGCGACCTACGGCCGCAACTATTATTCGCGCCATGACTACGAAGGCGTCGATACCGATGCCGCCAACGGCCTGATCGACGCCCTGCGCGAAAAGCTGCCGACCCTGCCGGGCACGAAGTTCGGCGATCTCACCGTTTCCGCCGCCGACGACTTTGCCTATCACGATCCGATCGACAAATCGGTCAGCCAGCATCAGGGCATCCGCATCCTGTTCGAAGGCGGCTCCCGCGTCGTCTTCCGCCTGTCCGGCACCGGCACGACGGGCGCCACCCTGCGCGTCTACATCGAGCGCTACGAGCCGGATTCGACCCGCCATAACATCGAGACCCAGGAAGCGCTTGCCGACCTCATCGCCGCCGCCCAGGATATCGCCGATATCAAGGGCCGTACCGGCCGTGATGCACCGACGGTGATTACCTGAGTTTTAGGTTTAAGCCCCTTCGCCCCGCAAATGCGGGGAGAAGGTGGCCAGGAGTTGCCGAACGAAGTGAAGCGGCGACTGGTCGGATGAGGGGCCTTCTCGAAATTCACCGTGAATTTGCCGAACGCACCGCCCCTCACCCGAGCCCTCTCCCCGCCCTTCGATGAACTCAGGAGCGGGGAGAGGGGACGCTAGAGCGGTCAGCGCTCTATCCTATTGTTTCTACGCAATTCCGGACGGAAAACCGCTGCGCACTTTTCCTGGAATTGCTCTAGCTGTCCAGAAAGCCCGCGAGACATGTCCGAGCCGACAACCCGCCGCCTTGGTGCAACTCTCACCGACTGGGGCGTCGAATTTATTGTCGCGTCCAAACATGCCGAGCGCATAGAACTCTGCCTGTTCGACGGCGAGGGCCAAAAGGAAATCGCACGTCTGCCGCTCTCCCGCGACGGCGATACGCATCGTCTATTTGTGAAGGACGCCAAAGAGGGCACACGCTACGGCTTTCGCGCCCACGGTTCATACGATCCGGATCAGGGCCTGTGGTTCGATCCATCGAAGCTGCTTGTCGATCCCTATGCCAAGGAAATCGACCGGCCCTTTCATTACGATCCACGCCTGGGCGCGTTCGGCGAAGACACGCAGGATCTGATGCCGAAGGCGATCGTCTCGCGCGATATAGCGGTGAAGCCCGCCAAGCCATTGTTCAAGCCGGGCGGCCTGATCTACGAGATCGCCGTCAAGCCTTTCACCATGCTGCATCCGGACGTGCCGGCAGAACAGCGCGGCACACTGGCCGCCCTCGCCCATCCTGCCGTCATCGCCCATCTCAAGCGACTGCATGTCGACGCCGTCGAGCTGATGCCGATCACCGCATGGATCGACGAACGGCACCTGCCGCCGCTCGGCCTCACCAATGGCTGGGGCTACAATCCCGTCGCTTTCATGGCGCTCGACCCTCGTTTGGCGCCCGGCGGTGTCAGAGAATTGCGCGAGACGGTGGCAGCGCTGCACGCCGAGGGCATCGCCGTCATCCTCGATCTCGTCTTCAACCACACCGGCGAAAGCGACCGCCAAGGCTCGACGCTGTCATTGCGCGGCCTCGATAATCCGATCTATCTCCGCCATGACCCGAACCAGCCCGGTGTGCTGATCAACGACACCGGCACGGGCAATACGGTGGCTTGCGATCAGCCCGCGGTACGCCAGCTCATCATCGACAGCCTGCGTCATTTCGTGCTCCACGCCGGCATCGACGGCTTCCGTTTCGACCTTGCCACCGTCCTCGGCCGCACCGCCAAGGGTTTCGATCCCGAAAGCCTGACGCTGCGGTCCCTCTTCGCCGATGACGTCCTTCAGGATCGCGTCATGATTGCCGAACCCTGGGATATCGGCCCCGGCGGCTATCAGCTCGGCAATTTTCCAGCTCCCTTTCTCGAATGGAACGATCGCGCCCGTGACGATCTGCGCTGCTTCTGGCGCGGCGATCACAACAAGATCGGCGATATCGCCACCATCCTCGCCGGCTCGTCCTCCCTTTTCGGCCGCAACGGCCGCACCCAGACCCGCAGCGTCAACTTCCTCGCCGCCCATGACGGCTTTACGCTGATGGATATCGTCTCCTACGGACACAAGCACAATGAGGCGAACGGCGAAAACAATCGCGACGGCCACAACGAAAACTTCTCCTGGAACAATGGCGTCGAGGGCAAGACGGACGATCCCACCATCCTCGGCAAACGCCGCACCGACATCGAAGCGCTGCTGTCGACGCTGTTTGCCACACGCGGCACGGTCATGCTGACTGCTGGCGACGAGGGCGGGCGCACCCAGCGCGGCAACAACAATGCCTATTGCCAGGACAACGACATTACCTGGATGGACTGGGCGACACTGGACGAAGAGCTGATTGGCCATACCGCCTGGCTTGCGAGCCTCCGCCGCCGCTTTACCGCCTTCAGCGAGATGGAGTTTTTCAACGGCAAAGGTGATGTCCTCTGGTTTTCCGCGGGAGGCACGGCAATGACGGTGCCCGATTGGGAGACGCCGGATGCCCGCCTGCTCGGAATGGCAATCGGGACGCAAGATCGCGATAGCGGCAAGAAGACCCGTCTCGCCGTGCTGCTGAACCGCGCGAACGAAGAACAACACGTCAAGCTGCCAGCCTCAGGCAAAGCTGGCTGGTCGCTGCTGAACCCGAAGGAAACGGTGACGATCCAAGACGAGATCACCGTGCCGGCGCGTTCGGTCTGCTTCCTCATCGAAAACTGAGCCCGTTGACTTTCCGGTTTTATTCGCCAGAAAGATCGCAAGAAGCAGCAAAGCCCGACGAGGATGGAATGGCCGGCGATATTTCGCTTGTTGAGATCATGAAGCTGGTCGGAACCGAGATCGGCGTTTCCGACTGGCTCACGGTCGACCAGACGATGATCGACACTTTTGCCGACGCAACGCTCGATCATCAGTTCATCCATGTCGATCCCGAGCGCGCCAAGGCCGAAACGCCCTATGGCGGCACCATCGCCCACGGTTTCCTGACGCTCTCACTGCTTTCAGCAATGAACTACAGCGGCTTGCCTAAGATCCGCGAGCAGACCATGGGCATCAATTACGGCTTCGAGCAGATCCGCTTCATGTCGCCGGTCAAATGCGGCGCACGGGTGCGCGGCCGCTTCAAGCTCGCCGAAACGCGGCTGCGTGGTGCGAGCATGCTGATGCTGACCTATGACGTGACCGTGGAAACTGAAAATGAGCGCAAGCCAGCGCTCACAGCGACATGGACGACCATTTCGCAGTTCGATCCGAAGGATCGGCCGGAAGAGGCTTAGGGATTTTTTGAATCGCGAGACATTTTTCTGAAGAACAGAATGACAAACGCGACCACCGCGCATGAAATATAAAATATGTAGAAACCTAAATCCGGATTTATATACAGAAAGCTTAGAGAAAATTCCTCAGATATAATTTGTTGTATTATACGAAAAACTATCTGCCCCAAACTAAACCACAAACCGAGACGACACATATTGTCTATGCCGATGTACTCACTTTGCATCTGAGGTTGTGAGCCTTCCGGCTGCGCCCCTATTCCGGTCCACGACTTGGAATCGACTTCAAGGCTTTCCTTGTCAGAGCCCATGAACATGACCTTTTATCGCGCAGCGCGATATGCTGATTGAAGGCGAGTGTTGCGAACCAGCCAATACAACCAGTATGCGACAAAGATTGATGGCAAACAAGATCGATTGCCACCAACTATCGGCGTCACGCACCGAGCCTATCTTATGTCAGCTTCGCGCGCGAAGTCCTGTCAAACCTAAAGGGCTGCATCCTCAGCCGCCTCGGCCAACAGACCGAAGGCGTAGTCGGAGAAGGAGCGCCAAACTTCGACGCGGAACGTCTCGTCATCGAGGCGCAGCAGCACGACTTCCGCCTTGCCGAACAGCGTGCGCGAGCAGGCTCCGACTGGGAAAGCCTGCAGCGACAAATCCTGCGGGCACCCACCGGCAAGTGTTGCTTCGGCGCCGGGGCCGGAAACGATGACCGCCGTATTGCGATGGGAGACATCTGCCGCCGAATGCAGAACACCGGCGGAAGCGGCAACGCCGACAAGCTCGGTGCCGCTCTCGTCGATGACCAGCCATTCGTCCGGTCCCAGCCACAGAGCATAGCGACCATCGGAGCGGGCCGACGTCTTCGGCCGGCGCGGCAGGCTGAGGCCGAGCGCTGAAGACAGACCATCGAGCGATTCTGCCGGTGCACGCAGCGAAATACGGCTTGCGGGCGCAGCAGGCGTCAACCGAACTGTGGCGGAGCCGCCATGACGGCCGGCGAGCGGCAGTTTACGGGTTGCGATATCAGCCATTGATCCGGCCTCCTTCCTTGTCAAAGAACACCAGATCCGTCACTTCGACGGCAATCGTCTTATCGGGCATCGGCACGTAAAGCGTCTTGCCCATGCGCTCGCGACCACCGGCAACCAATGCGAAGGCGATCGAGCGGCCAAGATTTTCCGACCAATAGGCCGAAGTGACATGACCGAACATAGTCATCGGCTTCGGCTCATTCGGATCGGCGACGATCTGAGCACCCTCCTCCAGCACCACCTTCGGATCACGAGTGACGAGACCGACGAGCTGTTTGCGGCCTTCCTTCATGAGGTCGATCCGCTTCAGGCCGCGAATGCCGACAAAGTCCGCCTTCTTCTTCGAGACGGCCCAGGAAAGGCCGGCGTCATCGGGCGTCACCGTGCCGTCCGTATCCTGGCCGACGATGATGTAGCCCTTTTCGGCGCGCAGTACGTGCATGGTCTCAGTGCCGTAAGCGCATGCGCCCAACGGCTCTGCCCGCGCCCAGATGGCTTCCAGAACCGACTGTCCGTAATCCGCTGGCACGTTGATTTCGTAGCCGACTTCACCGGTGAAGGAGACGCGGAACAGCCGTGCCGGCACGCCGCAGACCTTGCACTCGGCCACGCTCATATGCGGGAAGGCTTCGTTGGAAAGATCCTGACCTTCGACCAGCGGCTCGACGATTTCACGCGCCTTCGGCCCCTGTATGGCAATAACGGCCCATTGCTCTGTCGTGGACGTCAGCCATACCTTCAGATGCGGGAATTCCGTCTGCAGATAGTCTTCCATGTGTTGCAGCACACGCGGCGCACCGCCGGTCGTGGTGGTCACATGGAACCGGTCCTCCGCCAAACGCCCGACGACGCCGTCGTCATAAACAAAACCGTCCTCGCGGGTCATGATGCCGTAGCGGCAGCGACCGGGCTTCAGCGTGTCCCAGGCATTGGTGTAGAGCAGGTTCAGGAACTGAGCCGCATCCGGCCCGACCACTTCGATCTTGCCGAGCGTCGAGGCGTCGAACACGCCGGCCACTTCACGCGCCGTTTTGCATTCGCGATCGACGGCCTGGTGCATCGTTTCACCGGCGCGCGGGTAGAACCAGGCGCGCTTCCAGTTGCCGACATCCTCGAAAATGGCGCCATGTGCCTCTTCCCAGGCATGCATCGGCGTCTTGCGCGCGGGGTCGAACAGCGATCCGCGCGAATGGCTGATCAACGTGCCGTAGGTCACCGGCGTATAGGGCGCGCGGAAGGTGGTGAGACCGACCTGCGGGATATCCTTGCCGAGCATTTCCGCGGCAATCGCCAGGCCATGCATGTTGGAGAGCTTGCCCTGATCGGACGCCATGCCATTGGTGGTGAAGCGCTTGATGTGCTCGATCGAGTGCATGCCCTCGCGCACGGCGAGGCGGATGTCCTTTGCACAGACATCGTGCTGGAAATCGACGAAAGCCTTGGCATTGGTGTCAGGCCCGGCACCTTCTGCCGCGCCGATCATGCCGCCGGTCCATTCGAAAGCCTGTTCGGCGTGCAGCAGGATCTTGTTCCCCTCGCCACCCGCGCCCGCAGCCCGCGCCATCAATTCGCCGGCAGCAAGCGATTCCTCGATCGCCGCCTGCAGTCCGTCCGTGCCATTGCAAGCACCGACGGAAAGACAATCCTGAACATAGGTGCCGGGCAGGAAACGCTGCTTCTCGGCATCGAATTTCAGCTTGCCGCGCGACTGCGAGAACAGATGCACGGAGGGCGTCCAACCGGCAGAAACGAGCAGCGCGTCGATCGCGATCTTGCGCGAACCCCTGCTGCCACTGCGCGCCACCGTCATCGAAGCGACGCGGAGCTTGCCGGAGGTGTCGATAACGGCATAGTCGGTCAGCACCTCGATGCCGAGCTGCTTTGCTTCCGCAAGCACGGCCTCGCCCGGACGCGCACGGCTGTCGACGATCGCAGCGACGGAGACGCCGGCGCGCTTCAGGTCGAAGGCAGCCTCGTAGGCCGAGTCATGCGCCGTGTAGACGCCGATCTTGGCGCCGACGGTAACACCGTAATGATTGAGATAGGTGCGCGCCGCCGATGCCAGCATGATGCCCGGACGGTCATTGTTCGGGAACACCATATGTCGCTCGATCGCACCCGTCGCCATGATGACGCGCTTGGCGCGGACCTGCCACAGACGCTCGCGCGGCAACTTGCGGCCAGGCTTTGCGAGATGATCGGTGACACGCTCGGCAAGACCGATGAAATTGTGGTTGTAATAGCCGAAAGCCGTCGTGCGGGTCAGCACTTCCACATTGTCCATCGACTGGAGCTTGGCGACGACATCCTGGGCCCAGACATAGCCCTCGACACCATCGATCTTGACGCTGGCGTCAAAGCGCAGCGAGCCGCCCGCTTCCGCCTGTTCGTCGCAGAGGATGACCTTGGCGCCTGTCTCTGCTGCCGCAAGTGCTGCCGAAAGACCGGCAATGCCGGCGCCGACCACCAGCACGTCGCAATGGGCATAGCGGCTGGCATAATGATCCGGATCTTCCTCCGTCGGCGCCACGCCGAGACCGGCCGCGCGGCGAATGAAGGGCTCGTAAATATGCTTCCAGGCCGCCTTCGGCCACATGAAGGTCTTGTAGTAGAAGCCCGCGGCGAAGAAGGGCGACATGAGATTGTTGACGCCGCCGATATCGAAGGCGAGAGACGGCCAACGATTCTGCGACTGCACCTTCATGCCGTCGAAGACTTCCTGGACGCTGGCGCGCACGTTGGGCTGGCGGCGGGCCGAATCGCGGGAGATGTCGAGCAACGCGTTGGGCTCTTC
The DNA here is from genome assembly GCF_014200235.1 of Martinezella paranaensis. Taxonomy (NCBI): domain Bacteria; kingdom Pseudomonadati; phylum Pseudomonadota; class Alphaproteobacteria; order Hyphomicrobiales; family Rhizobiaceae; genus Martinezella; species Martinezella paranaensis. Next base: position 396,053 of record NZ_JACHBI010000002.1, read on the forward strand.
CGCGCCGGCCGACAGGATGCCGCGCGGACGGTGATACTTGAACGAGCGGCCAACGAGATGAATGCCGTTGGCAAGCAGCGCCGAGGCGACGGTATCGCCCTCGAGCGCCGTGTAGCTTTTGCCGTCAAAGGTGAAGCGAGCGGTTCTGGCCGGCGTCAGACGGCCCTTGCCCGCAATACGGTTGGCGCCGCTCATTTCGCGAATCCCTCTTCTTGTGGTGTTTGTTCTTGTACATTTTGGTCTTGCGCCACCGGCTCAGGGGCTGCGGGCAGCAGCGTCGAAATATCGGGCTTCGGCTCGCCCGCCTTGTAACTCCGGTAAAAGCGGTCGCTCACCGTGTCGCGCGCAGCGTTGAAGAAGCGGCCGCAGCCATGGATATGCCGCCAGCGCTCGAAGATCAGACCCTTCGGATTGTCGCGCAGGAAGAAATATTCCTCGAACTCCTCATCCGAGATCCCGGCAATATTGGCCGGCCGCACAATATGCGCATCGCCGGCGTTGCGGAATTCGAGTTCCGAACGCTCTTCCTCGCAATAGGGGCAGTAAATCAGCAACATCGTTTTCTACCTGTGTTAAAGCTCGGAGCCCGAAAGGCTTGTGCCGGGAGGCTGTGCGCAGAGCTGCCGTCCCATGGTGACGAAAGGTGTTATGCGCTTCAGCAGCGCGTCCAGCGATCCGTAGGGTTTCAGCACGTTGGTCATTCCCAGATTGACCAGGCTCATGCCCAGCAGATCCGTATCAAGCGCGAAAGCCCGCGTTGCCTCCGGTTTCTGCTCCGGCACGAAATAAACGGCCGGCTTGTTCAGCACCTTGGCACAGGCAAGCACGCCACTTTCAGCCATGAAGGGCCAATCGGCCTCATCCTTCGCCTTGTGGATCACCTGCATACGAAAATCCTTGGCCCCTGGAACGAGATCGTTGACTGCGGTCACAATCGTTCCTGCCGGCAGTGAAAGCCCTGCCGCAAGAAAAATCCCGACCGCCGTCGGCATCAGTGCGCCACGGCGGCGGCTGCCGCCTCGTCGATCAAACGACCGGTGCGGAAGCGTTCCAGATTCAGCCCAGCATTGAACTTGTGCGGCTCATCGCGGGCAATCAGGTGGGCGAAGAGATTGGCAGAGCCCGGCGTCGCCTTGAAGCCACCCGTACCCCAGCCGCAATTGACATAGAGCCCCGGCACCGGCGTCTTCGATTGGATCGCCGAACGGTCCGGCGTGTTGTCGACGATGCCGCCCCAGGAGCGCATCATCTTGACGCGGCGGAACATCGGGAACAGCTCGCAGATCGCATCCAGCGTGTGGGTGATGATCTGCAGGCCGCCGGTCTGGCTATAGGAATTGTACTGGTCCGTGCCCGCGCCGATGACGAGTTCGCCCTTGTCGGACTGCGAAATATAGGCATGCACCGTGTTCGACATGACGACGCAGGGGAAAATCGGTTTCAGCGGTTCGGAGACGAGCGCCTGCAGCGGGCTCGACTGCAGCGGCACGCGTACACCGGCCATCTGCATGACAACCGTGGTGTGGCCAGCCGCCGAAACGCCGATCTTCTTGGCGCCGATGAAGCCGCGCGTCGTGTCGACGCCGGTCACCCGGCCATCTGGCCCGCGCTGGATACCAGTCACTTCGCAATTCTGGATGATGTGCACGCCGCGATCCGAGGCCGCGCGGGCAAATCCCCAGGCAACCGCATCGTGACGGGCCGTACCGCCGCGGCGCTGCAGCGCAGCACCATTGATCGGGTAGCGCGCCGTCTTCGAAATATCGAGCGGCGGACAGTAAGCCTTGGCCTGCTCCGGCGTCAGCCATTCATTGTCGATGCCATAGAGCCGGTTGGCATTGATATGCCGCTTGAAGGACTGCTGGTCGTGGATATTGTGCGACAGCATCATCACGCCGCGCGGCGAATACATGACATTGTAATTGAGATCCTGAGAAAGCCCCTCCCAGAGCTTCATCGAATGCTCGTAAATGTGCATGCTCTCTTCGTAGAGATAGTTCGAGCGGATGATGGTCGTGTTACGACCGGTGTTGCCACCGCCAAGCCAACCCTTTTCAAGAACTGCAATATTGGTGATGCCATGTTCCTTGGCAAGGTAATAGGCCGCGCCCAGGCCATGACCGCCGGCGCCGATGATGATGACGTCATACTCCTTGCGCGGCTCCGGCGAACTCCACTGGGCCTCCCACCCCTTGTGAGCCCGCATTGCTTCCCGTGCCACGGCAAAGACCGAGTATTTACGCATTCGCCCTCAACTCCTTCAGGGATCAAGCCCTTTTAATGGGACATACAAATCGCAAATCAAAAACCGACGCAACGGCTCTTTTGCGACGCAATCAGGACCGCCTTTCGACACGGTTAAAAAGAATAGTGAAACAGGTCGCCGCATTCCATTTGATTCTTGGGTTGGCGCTCAGCCCGCTTGTGGTGCCAGGGAACAAACCACTATGATCCGGACATAAGCATGTCGGAGACGCCGCCGCCGGCTCAATTCACGCTCGACAACGGCTTTTTCCTCCGTAAACTCACGATCCGGCTAGACTTTGACAAACCGATCTGCTATCTCGCCTTACCAATCGCAAGGCTGCGGCCGCGCGAACGTTATTGTTTTGCCTCTTGGCGCTGCAGTTGCCGCTGGCATCAACCAAACCAAAGGAACGTGATTCTCGTGCAGGTACTTGTCCGCGATAACAATGTCGATCAGGCTCTCCGCGCTCTCAAGAAGAAGATGCAGCGCGAAGGTATTTTCCGCGAAATGAAGATGCGCGACTATTACGAAAAGCCGTCGCAGAAGCGTGCTCGCGAGAAGGCAGAAGCTGTTCGCCGTGTTCGCAAGCTGGCGCGCAAGCGTGCACAGCGCGAAGGTCTGGTCGCACGCTAATCGTCGTTTTTTCGACGTTTTCAGATGCATGTCTGGCGGGGGCGAGTCGTTTCGCCGCCGCCTTTTTGATTTATTGTCCGGGCAAACGGAATTAATCAAAACAGCCTGATATAACGCATGGGGAAAGCGAACCCGATAATGGCAATCACGACGTCCAAACAGTTCCGCTCTTCGAAACTGTCTTTTTTTGTTTCGAAGCGCGCCGCTGCTGTGCCCGCTTTGGCTCTTCTCGCTGCAATCGGCCTTTCCGGCTGCCAGACCGCCTCCACCGATACGGTGATCCGCATCGACAAGGCGCAGGGCTCTTCGGAAAACATTGCGTCGCTGACCTCGGTCATCAATGCCAATCCGCAGGATCCGGAAGGCTATAACGTCCGCGGCACGGCCTATGGCCGCGGCGGCGAATTCAGTCGAGCCCTGGCAGACTTCAACCAGGCTATCCAGATCAATCCGAAGTTCTATCAGGCCTATGCCAACCGCGCGCTCATCTATCGCAACATGGGCAAGCTACCGGAAGCAGTCGCTGATTATAATGCCGCGCTGCAGATCAATTCCAATTATGACGTCGCCTATATCGGCCGCGGCAATCTCTATCGTCAGTCCGGCCGCGACAACGACGCGTTCAACGATTACTCCAAGGCGATCAGCCTCGGCACGACGGATGGCCGCGCCTATAACGGCCGCGGCGTGATCTATCAGAAGCGTAATCAGCAGGATAAGGCGATCGACGACTTCTCCAAGGCAATCTCGCTCTCGCCGAATTCGCCCGAGCCCTATAACAGCCGCGGTATCTCCTATCTCGCGCAGAACGACGACGACAACGCCTTCGCCGATTTCAACCACGCGATCGACCTCAACAACAAGGTCGCCGAATCCTGGGCCAACCAGGCCTTCGTTTATGAGCGTCGTGGCGACAAGGCCAAGGCCCGCCGTTCCTATCAGCATGCCGTCAACCTCGATCCGAGCTACCAGCCGGCCAAAGATGGTCTGGCGCGCGTCGGGGCGGGCGCCTAAAATAGTTGCAGGAAAAGCGCATGGCGCTTTTTCTGCCACAACTGCCAGAGAACAACAGTGGGCCGCCGCGCGATCATCCGTCCGGCGGCTTTTCTTTGCGCTGTTGAACGCATAGTCTCCCTCCGACCTTATCGGACGAGAGACGCGCATGCCTCCTCCTCAGAAAATCATCGTCGTCGGCGCCGGCATCATCGGCGCTTCCATCGCCTGGCATTTGGCGCGCAAGGGCGCATCCGTCACGGTGATCGCGGCAAATGCCGGCGGCGAGGCGACGCCGCGTTCTTTCGCCTGGATCAATGCCAGTTGGGGCAATCCCGAATTCTATTTCCATTTCCGTCGCCGCTCGATGGCGGAATGGTCGCGGCTGGCGGCTGACGTTCCCGGCCTGCCGCTTTCCTGGTGCGGCGGGCTCTGCTGGGATCTGCCGGAAGCCGAATTGGAGGCCTATGCCACGCGGCAGGGCGGTTGGGGCTATGGTCTGCGGCGAGTCGATCGCGAAACAAGCGCCGCTCTCGAACCCAATCTCGCCAATCCGCCTGCGTTTGCGCTGCATGTCGCCGAAGAAGGCGCCGTCGAGCCGGTTGCCGCCGCCAATTTGCTGTTGGAGGATGCCGCCCGCCACGGTGCGACGCTGTCCTATGGCGCAGAGGTTAGGCGGCTCTTACGGGAGAACGGCAGGATCATCGGCGTTGAAACGGCCAATGGAGCGCTGCTTGCCGATCATGTCGTTCTTGCTGCCGGCGGCGGCACGGCAGCACTCGCTGCATCCGTCGGCATCGATGTGCCAGTCGAAACGCCGCCGGGCCTGATCGTTCATTCCCGTCCCGTTCCGCGATTGCTGAATGGCCTCGTCCTAGCGTCAGAGTTGCATATGCGCCAGACGATGGAAGGCCGGATCATTGCCGGCAGCGATTTCGGCGGTACCGATCCAGGCGACGAACCGCAAAAGGCCGCCGACGAACTTTTTGCCAAGGTCAAAGCCATGCTGCGCGGCGGCGACAAGCTCGAACTCGATTTTTATACGGTCGGCTATCGGCCGACCCCGAAAGACGGTTTCCCGATCATCGGCGGAGTCGATGCCGCGCCGGGCCTTTATCTCGCCGTCCTGCATTCCGGCGTGACGCTGGCGCCGCTTGTCGGCTCGCTTGCGGCGGCGGAGATTGTCGACGGGAATCTCAACCCTGAGCTTGCGCCATTCCGCCTGTCCCGATTTGCGGCGACAGGCTAATGACTCGTACATCCTAACCTCAAACCGATGCCGCTCACCTCCAAAGTGTCTGGTATCATTTACGATTTAACGACGGTGACTTTTCATATGTTGCAACGCAATTTACCGAGCCCTAACATGGCCCTTTCGAGAGCATGCTGCTCGGGTAAAAGCATGGGGGCGCTCGACATGGTGATCAAGACCAATATTCCCGCGTGGGTGGACGCTTTTTATTCCTATGGTGATCCGATCGGTTGATCGCACTATGAATAAGCCGCGTTTCCCGAAGGCTTCGATTGGGGCTTACCTGATCGCCATAGCACTGGCGATTGCTTTGCCGATTCTGGCTTTCGTGGCATTGCTGCTGGTCCAGCTCGAAAGCAACGAGCGCGATGTGCTGAAGCGCGATACGGTTCAGGACGCCCAGGCACTGGCGCGTACCATCGACCGGCAATTGCAGGACATGGCGACGACCCTGCGACTGCTCTCCTCCTCGCCGGAGCTGGAACGCAACGATATCGCCACCTTCTTCGACCGGACAGAGACGGTGCTGCGCACCGATTCGCTTTTCGTCCTGCTTCTGGACAAGGACGGTCAGATGCGGCTGAACACGCGCTGGCCGCTCAGCAAGCCGCTCGGCAAGACTGGCAATATGGCCGCCTTGCAATCGGCCCTCGATTCAGGCCGCATCGAGGCTTCGGACGTCTTTATCGGATCGGTCATCCATCGCTGGGTCTACAACGTCACCCTGCCGCTCTATCATTCTCCGGCCGGTGCGGCCCTGGCCATGACACAGGATGCCGATGAACTCGCCAAACTCGTGACGACCGATGCCCTCGCGCCGGGCTGGTCGGCTGCGGTCATCGACAGTTCCGGCCATATCGTTGCCGCCAGCGGCCCCGCCAATCATTCCCCTGGCGATCCATTCAACAAGGATATCCTGGCGAAACTAATTGCCTCAAGCGGCGTCTATCAGGATGAGAAAGTCCTGCCGCACTCGCTGCTCGGCTATGCACAAATTCCCGGCTGGTCGTGGAAGGCCGTTGTCTGGGGGCCGATTGCCCCGGCGCAGGCTTCGCTGATGAGCACCTGGCGCTTCCTGATCTATGGTGGCGTCACGCTTCTGTTGATCGCGCTGATTGCGGTCTATGCACTGGCCCGTCAAGTGCGCACCACCATCCAGGATATCGCCGATATGGCAGACCGCATGGGCCGGGGCGAGATCGTTTCGCCGATCGAAACCAGTGTCATCGAGGCCAATCAGATGGCCATCGCGCTTTCCAACGCATCCTTCGATCGCAGCGAAACCGAGGACCGGCTGCATTTCGTCATGCATGAACTTGTTCATCGCACCAAGAACCTGCTGGCACTCGCCCAGGCGATGACCCGTCAGCTCGCCCGGCAAACCGACAGCGTCGACACCTTTCAACGCGCGGTCGCCGACCGGCTGGAAGGGCTGGCGCGCTCGATCGAAGTCCTGACCAGCGAACAATGGTCCGGCGTGTCGCTACGGCGGGTGATCGACATTCATCTGGCCACCTTCCTCCAGGGGCCGCAACAACTCGATATCAAGGGCAGGGATTTCCTGCTCAAGCCGGAAGCCGTGCAGAATCTCGGCCTGATCCTGCACGAGCTGGCGACGAATTCGGTGAAATACGGCGCGCTCTCCGCTCCCGAAGGAAAAATCACCATCGAATGGACGACCGCAGACGGCGAGATCGGACAAATGATCCGGCTCACCTGGACGGAAAGCGGCGGCCCGATCGTCAAGACGCCGTCAATTACGGGCTTCGGCACGACCGTCACCAAGGCGCATGCGGCCGCTGCCTTCAGCGGCAGCGTCGAGATCGACTTCCGTTCGACAGGCCTCATCTGGGTGCTGAACGCACTGCGCAGCACCATGGAGCGCGAACGAGAGCGGGCATAGCCCACAGCCCCTTCCGGAACATTTCAACCACAGGAGCCGTTCCAGTTTCATCATTGGTCAATCCAAAGGAGAACGACCATGCTGAAACACATTATTCTAGCGTCCGCAGCGCTGTCCGCTGCCGTATGGGCTGCGCCTGCGGCCTCCGCAGACTATTCCACTCTCGGCACGCTCACCTGCACGTCGAAGGGATCGACGGGCATGATCATCATGTCCCAGAAAAACCTGATGTGTACGTTTGAACCGAGCGGCGGCGGACCGAATGCGCGTTATGCCGGCATGATCCAGAAATACGGTGTCGATCTCGGCGTTACCGGCCGCAGCGTCATGATATGGGCTGTGCTCGCCAAGACCGGCACACCATTCACCGATATCGCGCTGGCCGGCGAATATTACGGCGTTGGCGCCGATGCCAGCTTTGCCGCCGGTGGCGGCGCCAAGGTTATCGCCGGCGGCACCAACAGAGCCTTCATGCTGCAGCCCCTCAACGTCCAGGCCCAGGAAGGCGTCAACGTCGCCGTTGGCGTTGAGAAGATGACCCTGGCACCTGCGTCGATTTGAGAAGGTAAAGTAAGGGCGATTCTTGCAGATCGCCCACATGCAGCGCCTTCGTAGCCTCCCGTGCCCTGCATCTCCCTTGTTAGGGAGACGGGAGTCACCCATTCATCGCCTTGACGATCTCCTCGGTGACCTTTTTGGCGTCACCGAGCAGCATCATCGTGCCGTCCTTATAGAACAGCGTGTTGTCGATGCCGGCATAACCGGAGCCGAGAGAACGTTTGACGAAGAGGCAGGTCTTGGCTTTGTCGACATCAAGGATCGGCATGCCGTAGATCGGTGACGTCTTGTCGTCGCGTGCGGCCGGATTGGTGACGTCGTTGGCACCGATGACATAGGCGACATCGGCCTGGGCAAATTCCGAATTGATATCTTCCAGCTCGAAGACTTCGTCATAAGGAACATTGGCCTCGGCCAGCAGCACATTCATATGGCCCGGCATACGGCCGGCGACGGGATGAATGGCGTATTTCACGTCGACGCCGTTCGCCTTCAGCTTGTCGGCCATTTCGCGCAGCGCATGTTGGGCCTGCGCCACCGCCATGCCATACCCTGGCACGATGATGACTTTCGATGCATTGGCCATCAAGTAAGCAGCGTCCTCAGCCGAGCCGAGCTTCACCGTCTTGTCGCTGTTATCGGCGCCACTGGAAGCCGTCTCCCCGCCAAAGCCGCCGAGAATGACGGAGACGAAGGAGCGGTTCATGCCCTTGCACATGATATAGCTGAGGATCGCGCCCGACGAGCCAACCAAAGCACCGGTGATGATCAGTGCCAGATTGCCGAGTGTGAAGCCGATCCCGGCCGCCGCCCAGCCGGAATAGGAATTCAGCATCGATACGACGACGGGCATATCGGCGCCGCCGATCGGCACGATCAGCAATACGCCGAGCGCGAGAGCCAGGGCGACGATCGCCCAGAAATCGAAGTGGCTTTCGCTGACACCAAGGCCGACGATGAAGAACACAATTAGCGCCAGCAACACGGCGTTGATGATATGCCGGTTGGGCAACAGGATCGGCTTGCCGGACATGCGGCCGTCGAGCTTCAGGAAGGCGATGATAGAGCCGGTGAAGGTTAGCGCGCCGATCGCGACGCCAATCGCCATTTCGACGCGAGCCTCGTGATGGATCGAGCCGATCGCGCCTATGCCGAAGGATGACGGCGTATAGAGTGCCGCAGCGGCGACCAGAACGGCGGCCAGACCGACCAGCGAATGGAAACCGGCGACGAGCTGCGGCATCGAAGTCATCGGAATGACGCGGGCGATATAGGCCCCTGCCCCACCACCAATGGCGAGGCCGAGGATGATGAGCACGAAGCCGCCGAAGGAGGGTGTGGCGAGAACCAGCGTCGTGGCAATGGCGATACCCATGCCGGCCATGCCGTAGAGATTGCCGCGGCGGCTTGTGGCCGGATGCGACAGGCCGCGCAGCGCCAGGATGAAGAGCACGCCGGAAACGAGATAGAGGAAGGCAGCGATATTGCTCAGCATGCCGTCCTCACTTGTCTTTCTTCTTGTACATCGCCAGCATGCGCTGGGTAACAAGGAAGCCGCCGACAATATTGACCGAGACGAGCACCAGCGCCACGAAGCCGAAACCGGTGGCAAGCCCACTGGCGGAAATGCCGACCGCCAGAAGCGCACCGACGACGATGACCGAAGAAATGGCATTCGTCACAGCCATCAGCGGCGTATGCAGGGCGGGAGTGACCGACCACACCACGTAATAGCCGACGAAGATCGCCAATGCGAAGATCGCCAATTCGAATACGAAGGGATCGATCGCGCCGCCGGAGATGGCGCTGACGGATTCCGGCGCCTGCGCAGCCGCGGTCCTCACGGCGCTGATGGCGTCATTCAATTGCTGGAGCGCCTGATCCATTGCTTGGCTGGCCATCTAGAGATCTCCCTTGTTGACCGTCGGCTGATCCGGGTCGACGAAGTTCGGATGCACAACTTCGCCCGCATCCGTCAGCATCGTCGCCTTGATCAGCTCGTCGGCCCGGTTAAGCCCGAGGCTCTTGCTATTCTTGTCGACCATCGTTTCCAGGAAGGTGACGAGGTTCTTGGCATAGAGTGCAGACGCGCTCGCCGGAATGCGGCCCGCCAGATTGGGATATCCGATCACCTTGACGCCCTCGACATCGGACACGGTTCCGAATCCGACACCCTCGATATTGCCGCCACGTTCGACGGCGAGATCGACGGCGACTGCGCCGGGGCGCATCGCCTTCAGCATCTCGCGGCTGACGAGCCGTGGCGCCGGGCGGCCGGGAATCAAGGCCGTAGTGATGACGATATCCTGCTTGGAGATATGTTCGGCAACGAGGGCCGCCTGCTTGGCCTGATAGTCTTTCGACATCTCCTTGGCATAGCCGCCGGCCGTTTCCGCCGCCTTGAACTCTTCATCCTCGACGGCAACGAATTTCGCGCCGAGCGAGGCGACCTGCTCCTTGGCCGCAGGACGGACGTCGGTGGCCGATACCTGTGCACCCAATCGCCTCGCGGTGGCGATCGCCTGCAGGCCGGCGACGCCCGCACCCATGACGAAGACCTTCGCCGCCGGCACTGTTCCGGCCGCCGTCATCATCATCGGCAAAGCCCGATCATAAACCGCGGCGGCCTCGATCACGGCCTGATAACCGGCAAGATTGGCCTGCGATGACAGCACGTCCATCGACTGCGCACGGGTGATGCGCGGCATCAACTCCATGGCGAAGCTCGTCAGCCCGGCTCGCGCCATGTCGGCGAGCGCCGCTTCGTTGCCATAGGGATCCATGATGGCGATAACGATCGCGCCGCTCTTGTAACCGGCAATCTCCCCGCCGGTCGGCCGGCGCACCTTGAGAATGACATCAGCCTGGGCTGCATCGTGAACGGAGCCGATCCGCGCGCCGATGGCTTCGTATTCACCGTCCGGAATGCGCGACAAAGCGCCGGCACCCGCTTCGACCACAATGTCAAAGCCAAGGCCTCTCATTTTCTTCACCGTTTCGATGGACGCGGCAACACGCGTCTCATCCGCCACGGTCTCTTTGGCGACAAAAACCAGATTGCCCAACGATACCACCTCGCGTCAAACGACAGCGCCGCTGAATACAGCAGCGCAATAGCCTGCAGAACCAGGCTAGCATTCCGGGGAAGGCGCGGGCCGGACGGCCCTGCATCGATCAGCGCGCTGGAATATCAGCGCACGAGTATGGAGCCAATGAATGATAGAACGCCGAAAATAAGCAGACCGCCGAGGAAGCCGGCATGACCGAAGAAACCGGCCGCCATCGCTATCAAAAGCGCGGCGATGATCGCCGATCCGACCCTGGCGACGAAAAGAAACCCATGGTAGGTCTTGTCGTGCTCCCTGTAATCCATCGGAGCACCCGTCTCGACCGGTCCGGTATGATGTTCGGCCATTCAAAAATCTCCCCTCAATCCGCTCCCCCGACCTGCTTTTGCAATCGCCGGTCGACTGGAGTTCAGCCTCGAAAGCTGCGGTGAATCTCTACGAAACACCGCAGCCAAATTTCCTCAATCGAGGCGTTACACAAAGCGGCGAAAAATGCAATGCACGAGAACGCCGCAGAGGCTCAAGAAGGCTTAGCCGAATTGCTGCCGAGCGGCGGCACGGCCGCCTGCAGCCATTCGCGCCGTCGGCAGAACAGTGAGGGGATGCGTGCCACCTTCAGCATCGCGGGAGAACATCATCCGCCGCTCATAAGGTTCCGAATCGAAGAATGGGTATCGTTCCATCAACTTGCCGCGAATCTCCTTCGACCGCGAAGCAAGCAGCGTCAGTTCGAAACCATAGGTCTCCGTCATGCGTGGCGGCACGATAGTATCGGCATAGAAGACACGTTTGTAGAAGGCGGCATGCGCTGGGCGGATATGCTGCATGACGCGGTCGGTGTCAAAATAGATGGCGCCGACGATTGCCGGTCTGAGCGTCAGATAAGGCAGAGCCGGCATTTCAAGCTCGAACTCGGGATCGATGGCGAAACGCGCCGGATCGATCAGCGTCATGCCGGCATCGAGAAAGGCATGAATTTCATCGGGAAAAATGCCGGTCGACTGGCAAACGCGATGATCCGGCGTGACATGGTGTATTCGCACCGTGCTCACCAGCTCTTCGTAGTAGTAAACGCCGAAAACGTAGGCCTGCTCGTCGAAATCGATCTCGTCGATCATGGTCTTGGCCGCAACCGGCAAAACCTCACGCGCTTTGTAGGCCTTGTAACGCAGGCGGGCGACATCCTCCATGTCCTCGCTGCTCTCTATCCGGCGGTATTCAACGTGATCAAGCACCTCCATTAGCTTGCCGGCGAAGCTATTTTGCAAAGTACTCATATAAGACATGTTCGCTATCCGTAATTTTAACGGACCATTATTGGTATTAATCAAAAAATTGATCAATATTAGATTCAATTTTTATTAATTATTTGTTCGTTAAGGTTAATTTTTTGACTACAGATACCGGTATAGATTCGAATATTCACAAATTCTTATTTATTAATTATTGTAGATTCGCTGGCCACTCCTCCCATTTTGCTGGGAAGAGCCTATCGTTACGGTAGGCAAGGAAGTATCGGTCGCGGAAATGCCTGCGTACCACTGAGGCGGGTGGGGTTATGCTGGAAAGAATGAGTTCGGCGCGACGGCCGCGGCAAATACGAAGAACGTTCGCGATTGGCCGGCTTGGCGAGGCCTAAGCCACATTATCCTGCCGGATGGCCGGCTGGTGGCGGCCGATATTGTCCACCATTTCGACGATGCTATCCCGCGGCACAGGAACTGAAAACACGTAGCCCTGGACGATGTCGGCCAGATCATACTGTTCAATGAGCGATAGCTGCTCCGGCGTCTCCACGCCCTCGATAACGATTTCCAGGCTGAGAGCCCGTGAAAGATCGGCGATGCCGCACAGGAGCTTGAAACGGCGGCTGTCCGTGGTGATGTCGCGGACGAAAGAGCGGTCGATCTTGACGATATCCACCGGCAACGTATCGAGATAGCTGAGACTGGAGAAGCCGGTGCCGAAATCATCGATGGCGATGGTGATGCCCCTGGTACGCAGGTCGACGAGAATGGACCGCACGATCGCAATTTCATCCATCAAGCAGCTTTCGGTGACTTCCAGATGCAGCCGCGACGGGTCCAGCCCCGATGCATCGAGCGCTTCCATGACCATGGTGACGATGTCGTTGCTGCGTAGGTCCTGTGCCGAGAGATTGACCGAGACCGAGATCGACTCCGGCCAGGTGGCGCAGTCTCGGCAGGCCTGATTGAGCATGAAGCGGGTGATGCCAGTCACGATGCCCATTTCCTCGGCGATCTGCACGAAGACGTTCGGTGGAATCGAGCCTTTTTCCGGATGTACCCACCGCGACAGAGCTTCGCAGCAATCGATGCGGCTGCCATCCGGCGCGAACATCGGCTGATAGACGGCATGCAGCTTGCCGCCCTCGATGGCCTCGCGCAGATCCTCTTTCAGCTTCTGCCGCTCAACGTAGCGCGCATCCATTTCCTCCTCGAAGGCAGAGCATCCACCCTTCATTCGCGACTTGGTTTCGAACAGCGCCAGATCGGCCTTGATCCGCCACTCCTCCGGACGGAAATCGCGGCTCGACATGGTCACATAGCCACCGCTGAAGGAAACGCGGAAACTATTGCGGTCGACATCGTAGAGACCGGCCATGGCGGCGTGCAGCGCACGAATGCGGCTATCCAGATCCGGCTCGCCATCCTCATTCGGGAAAAACAAGACAAATTGATCCCCGACGAGGCGAGCGGAAAGCGCCATATCTCCCGCCCTTTCCTTCAGCCGCGCGGCTATGGCGACCAGCAGCCGATCACCGATAAAATGCCCCTTGGTATCATTGACGTGCTTAAAGTCGTCCACATCGAGAACCAGAAGACCAATCTGGCTCTCGCGGGTGCGAGCGGCCAGCTTTTCCTTTACGAGGTCAACGAAATATTCGCGGTTCGGCAGGCCGGTCAGTGGGTCGAAGCGCACCATATGCAGGATCTTGCGCTCGGCGCGAATGCGCGGCGTCACGTCCTCGAAAATCAGAATGACAATGCCGTCGGCGCGGCGGCTTGCCGAAAACTCCAGAAACAGATCCTCATTGAACTGAATGAGGGTGCGCGATATCGAGCCGCTGACGAGCTGCGCCATCTGCCGCTGGATCAGGCCGGGCAGCGAGCCGTCGATGAAGGCATGGCGGGCGCCATAGCGCAGCACGACGTCGAATTCGCAGTCCCGGAGCTGCTCCTGATGCGCCAGATTCAAAAGCTCGCAGGCTTTGCGGTTCACCACCAGGATGCGATTGTCGGCATCCAGCATGAACAAGCCGTGCGTCATATTGTTGAGCGCCGTGTCGAACCGGTCGGCAATCAACGATATCTCACGCGAAGCGATGACATTCTTATAGAGAAATTCGCGCACGCCATTGGCCATCGAACGCGTCGTCAACCCGAAGGGCACGAGCATGATGGAGACGATGGACTTGTAAAGCTGCTCCGACATCAGGCAAGCGATGATGATCGGCAGGCAGCAGGCCATGGTCTGCAGGTCGATCGCCTTCTGCGAACCATAATTGCGGCCGACGATCGACACCATCGATGCCATGGTCACAGCGATACAGATGAACTCCGCCAACGGATCCTGGACGATCAGGATCGCGTAGCCGCTACCGATGCCGAGAATACCTGCCGTCCCTGCGGCGCCGAGCACATAGCGCGTTTCCCAACGCGCGATATCGGCGCGCGAAAAGGCATGCTTATTGGCGGCGTCAAACTGCCAGAAGGAATACATGCGGAAAGCGAAAACGGCGATAAAGGCGAGACAGAGACCGAGATAGATGCTCGCATCCGTGCTCAAGAACACGATGACATACGTGAGGACGTGAACGAACACACCCGTAAACAACGTTTTACGGTTTCCGAAAAGCGAACTTACGAACGACAGATAAACATCTGTCGGTACCGTGTCCGGGCTTTGAGGCTTCATTCAGAGTTCCCCTGATGCGGCAGGCACTCTAGTTGAAACTTTTTAAAATTTGATTGCCCAAATAGTGGGTATCTGGACGGATTTTCTAATCATCTCGGTTACTTACACTAATTTTGAGTGATATTTTGCATCGTATTCGTGCAATCGGTTAAAACTGATTCTACTCAGACTATATTTCTTCAATCATCAATTGCTAAAACACAAATCACTGAAAATAGGGGCGCGACCGGTCAAAGTTTGCCCGCCCTCTGCTGGATCATCATGAAGGTATCGAAAGTGTATTCGGAAAGTTGCATCCAGAGATAGGCATCCTTCTTGTAAGCAACCTGATCATCATAGATCCGCTTGAAATAATTGTTCGATTTCGAGAGATCAGCATAGATTCCCATAGCCGCCTGGAAACACGCCTCGAGAATTTCCTGGCTGAACGGGCGCAACGTCACGCCCTGCTTGACGATCTCCTTCAACGCCTGCGGATTTTTCACATCGTATTTCGCCAGCATGTTGGTGTTGGCAAAGGAGCAAGCATCCGCGAGGATCGCCTGATAATTCTTCGGCAGCGCGTTCCATTTTTCCAGATTGAAGAAGGCGTGCACGACGGCACCCCCTTCCCACCATCCGGGATAGTAATAATATTTGGCGATCTTCTGGAAACCGAGTTTCAGATCGTCATAAGGGCCGACCCACTCCACCGCATCGATCGTACCTTTGTCGAGCGCGGCAAATACGTCATTGATCGGGATATCCTGTTGCGGCACGACGCCGATCTTTTCGATGACCTTTCCGGCCAGGCCAGCAATGCGCATCTTCTGGCCCTTGAGATCGTCCAGCGTATTGATTTCCTTGCGGAACCAACCGCCCATCTGCACGCCGGTATTGCCGGCCGGCAGGCCGAAAATGCCCTGCGTGGCGTAAAACTCGTTCATCAGCTTGTTGCCGTTGCCCTGGTAGAACCAAGCATTGGAGAGCCGGGCATTAAGGCCGAACGGCAGAGCCGTGCCGATGGCATAGGTCGGGTCCTTGGTCCAGAAATAATAGGAACAGGTGTGGGCGGCATCGACCGTCCCGGCGCTCACCGCGTCGGCCGCCTGCGCGCCGGGCACGATCTCGCCCGCTTCATAGGTCTGGATGACGAAATTGCCGCCCGTCGCTTCCGAAACATGCGTGGCGATGTCCTCCGCGCCGCCATAGATCGTATCCAGGCTCTTCGGAAAGGAAGAGGTCATCTTCCAGGTGATCTTCGGATATTCCTGAGCCACAGCGGGACTGGCGAGCGCCGAGGCGGCCGCGCCCGCGCCAACCGCTCCGGCCCGCCTGATGAACGAACGGCGATCCATCGAAACCTCCCGTACAGATGGCATTGCGGGAAACATGCTCTCCCGATATGGCGCAAGTGATGGAGCTAATCACGCCGTGGTTTGTCTTTCAAGGTTGCTTTTGCACTGCATTATGGCGATTCCTGTACATCGTCATGACGAACGGAAACAAAGCCTCTTCGCAACCAGTCCGCGTTGCTGAAGCGTCGCTCTTCGCTTAGATTTGACCCGCCCCGGCATTGACACCATATTCATGCCGGGGTCTCAACTAACCCCGATAGTTTTGCACTTCTCCGGAGCCTTGCATGCCCAGACCGATCGTCGCCATTCCTGCCGATATCCGCGAATTCGATGGCGTGACTTGGCATGCGGTGCAGCAGCAATACATCCGGGCAGCCGTCAAAGCTGCGGGCCTGATGGCACTGATCGTCCCGGCGATGGAAGACGGCAACGATATCGACGCCATTCTCGACCGAGTCGACGGCCTGCTCGTCTCCGGCTCCGCCAGCAACGTGCACCCCTCGCTCTACAGCATGGAAGCGCGCGAGAGCGACGGTCCTTTTGATCCGGCCCGCGACGCCACGTCGCTGCCACTCATTCGCCGTGCCATCGATCGTGCCATCCCGATGCTCGCCATCTGCCGCGGCATCCAGGAGCTGAACGTCGCGCTGGGCGGCACGCTCGCCAGCGAAATCCAGGAGCAGCCGGGCATCTGGGATCACCGCAAACCGCCGAATGTCGATCGCGACACGATGTATTCGATCCGCCAAAGCGTGTTCGTCAAGGAAGGTTCCTGCATCGCCCGCGTCGTCGGCCCCGGCGAAGTGCGCGTAAACTCGCTGCACCGTCAGGCGATCGCCGAAACGGCGCCGCGGCTGCAGGTGGAAGCCGTCGCCGAAGACGGCACGATCGAAGCCGTCTCGGTCATCGACGCCAAGGCCTTCGCCGTCGGCGTGCAGTGGCATCCGGAATATTGGGCGGAAACCGATTCGCCTTCACGCAAGCTGTTTGTCGCCTTCGGCGATGCCGTGCGCGATTATGCGGCGAGCAAGGAGCAGCCTTTGGCCGCCCCTCGCCACCAGCAAGCCATTTGATCAAGCCTTCGATTTCACCGGGGTCTCCGGTACCGGGGTCAGCGCGGCGCCCTTGCCGAACCATGCGATGATATTGTCCGCCACGAGATCTGCCATCGCGTTGCGCGTCGGCACCGAGGCGGATGCCACATGCGGTAGCAGCGAGATATTCGGCAGCGAGAGATAGGCAGCAGGGACGTATGGCTCATCGTAGAAAACATCAAGGCCGGCAGCGCCAAGCGTGCCGTTCCGCAGGGCTGCGATCAGCGCATCGTCATCCACCGACCAGCCGCGCCCGACATTGATGAACACGCCCTGCGGTCCGAGCGCCGACAGGATCTC
Organism: Martinezella paranaensis; assembly: GCF_014200235.1. NCBI lineage: Bacteria > Pseudomonadati > Pseudomonadota > Alphaproteobacteria > Hyphomicrobiales > Rhizobiaceae > Martinezella > Martinezella paranaensis. The sequence continues at coordinate 413,378 of NZ_JACHBI010000002.1, forward strand.
GGCATTGATGACCTTGTGCGTTTCCGGCGTCTTCGGCACGATGGAGATCAGCGTATCCACCGATTGTGCCATCTCCTTCAGGGTCGGATAGTAGTCGTAAGGCAAGGAGTCGCGCGGCGAGCGCGTGTGATAGCCGATCTTCACCTTGAACGGCTCCAGCCGTCTGGCGATCTCCAGGCCGATCCGGCCGAGACCGTAGATGCCGACGCGACGCCCCTTCAGGGAGAAAGGCGAGAGCGGAAAAGGCCCTTCCTTCACCCAGCGACCCTCACGCAGCCAGGTTTCCGCTTGCGGAAACTGCCGCAGCGTGTTCAGCAGCAAGGCAATCGCCGTATCGGCCACCTCATCGTTGAGCACATCGGGCGTGTTGGTAACCACGATGCCCTTCGAAGCCGCATGGCGGACATCGATGCCGTCATAGCCGACGCCGAAATTGGCGATGACTTCGATATTGGGGAAGGCATCCATCCAGACGGCATCGAAGCCACCCGACACCGCTACGCCACGCACACGCGCCGCCGTTTCCGCATCGACCCTCGGGCTCTCGCTGCGATCGAGCGCGACGATATCGAAGCGGCCGTTGAGCGTTTCGAGAACACGCGGGTGTATCTTCCCCGGAACGAGGACGGCGACGCGATTATCGGACATGATCTTTCCTCTTGAAGATGCGGTTCGGCGCTATTGGCGCGCCTGGTAGGGAGATGTCGATTGACGGATGCGCATTTCGGGCTTGATGAGATGAATACCATCCGGCTCATGGCTGCCCGCCAACCTATCCAAAAGCGCGCGCGCCGCAAGCCTTCCGACCTCCGCCTGGCCGTTCCACACCGTCGTCAGCGCCGGCGTCGCGATCGCCGCCTCTTCCAGATCGTCATAGCCGGTAACCGAAATATCCTTGCCCGGCACGAGGCCAGCGCGGGAGATGCCGTTCATCAAACCAATGGCCACGAGATCGTTCCAGCAGACGGCTGCCGTCGGCTTCTGCGGCAATGACAGGAGATGGACCGCCGCCTCGAAACCGCCCTGCTTGGAGCGAGCGCCGGGAATACGCAGATTGGGATCGACCTCGATGCCTGCCTTGCGCAGAGCGTTCACATAGCCCTGATAGCGATCACGGCCGGTGGAGGTCTGGTCCGTGCCGCCGATCATCGCGATGGTGCGGTGACCGAGGCTGATCAGGTGATTCGTTGCGAGCGAAATGCCGTAGCTGTCGTCCCCGCGAAAGGTCGGCAGATCCAGCCCCTCCATCGAACGGGCGACAAGGATGGCCGGCATGCCGTTTTCCTCCGCCAGATCGAAATCTTCCGGCGGCGTGCCGATTGCCGGCGACATGATGATGCCATCGCCTCCGAGCTGCAGCAGGGTTTCGACGAAGGTCCGCTGCTTCTCGACCGAATCATAGTGATTGGAGAGAATGAACGTATGGCGGCTGCGGTCGAGTTCGCTCTCGATCGCCTTCAGAATCTCCCCGTAGAACGGGTTCATGATGTCGTGGACGACGACGCCGATGATCCCGGATCGCGATGTCCTGAGGCTCGCCGCGCGGCGGTTATAGATATAGCCGAGCGTGCGCGCCTGATCCTTGATCTTCTCACGCGTATTCACCGCCACCAGCGGGCTGTCGCGTAAGGCAAGAGATACCGTCGCCGTTGAAATACCCAGCGTTTCTGCAATGGTCGAAAGCTTTATCTTTTGCGCCATGCGCTCCCCTCCCCGTGAAACGCAGCCAAATATATGATCCCGGCGTCTCACGATTCCGGAATTTAAAAACTTTAATTAAAAGCTTAAATCGCGCCGCGCAACTCGAATCCTTTAGGATTCTTAGAATTCCCCATCATCTTCCTCATGGTCGCCGGCCTGAAGATTGCCATCGATCGCCTTCAACAGGCGCACGAGCGAACGGACATCCTTCTCCGAAAAACCGCGTGTGGCGAGTTCATCGCAAACCGCCGCCGAACTGGTGATCTCTGTCACGCTGTTGCGCCCGGCCTCTGTGAGATAGACCTTTGTCAACCGGGCGTCCGCGGCATCGGGCCGCCGCTCGACGAAGCCCTGCGCTTCCATGCGCCCGATCGTGCGGGTCATGGTCGGCGCCTTGACGCCGAGCTTCTGCGCGAGCGTCCCTGCCGGCAGGCCATCGCTCTCCGCCAGCGCGAGGATGACGCCATCCTGGCCCGCGTAAAGGCCGCTTGCCGTCAGGTTGCGCGTCAGAACCGTGCGCATGGACCGTGCCGCCTGCGTCAACGCGGGCGACAAATCGGCAAGCGTGTAGTCGCCGTGGTCCTTCTTCTTACCCGACTTACTTTTTTTCCCGTCTTTGTTCTTCTTACCCATCGTGATTCCGTTGATCTTTCCGCCGCTGCAGCATCACGATATGACATTGCGCAGCTTATTGACATAAACAAGAGGCACATCTGCAGATGGCACAGCCTATGGCGCGTTTCGATGACAATGATAGGACGCTGACGCCAGTGGACCGGGCAAACTGGATCGCCGTCCTGCCGCTTGGCGCCCATGAACAACACGGCCCCCACCTGCCTTTCGAGACCGACACCTTGATTGCGGCAGGCATCGTCGCCCGCCTGAAGACGGCGCTGCCAGCCGATTTGCCCGTCACTTTTTTGCCCGTGGAGCCAATCGGTTACTCCATCGAGCACATGGATATTACCGGCACCAAGACACTCGCCTTCGACGAAGCTGTCAACCGATGGCTTGGTATTGCCGAAAACATGCACCACCTCGGCATCCGCAAATTCGTCATGTTGAACGCCCATGGCGGCAACTCACCCCTGATGACCATCGTGGCGACGGAAGCGCGCCTGCGCTTCGGAATGCTGGCCGTCGCGACCAGTTGGACGCGCTTCGGCGTGCCGGAAGGGTTGATTGCGCCAGAGGACAAGGCCATCGATATCCACGGCGGCGATATCGAGACCTCGGTCATGCTCGCGCTCCACCCGGAGAAAGTCGACGTGACCAAAGCTGCGGATTTTCCTTCCCGGCAATCCGATTTCATCAAGCGCTTCAAACATCTGCGCGCCTATGGCCCCCATGCCTTCGGCTGGAGGATGTCGGATCTGAATGTGCAAGGCGTGGCCGGCAATGCGAGTGTTGCGACGGCCGAGAAAGGCGAACGGCTGATCGCCCATGCCGTGAAGGGCCTAGTGGAGTTGTTGAGGGATGTCGATCGGTTCGATGTGGAGCCGTGGAGATAGCCGATCACTTGTATCAAGTGGTACAATCCATCATCTTATTGATGAATTCCCTTTCTCCACCGGGAGGCGGACATGCGTATTTCCCTCGATGATGCTGAGGGCCAACTCAAAGAATTGGTCCGCCTTGCCAAGCAAGGCGAAGAAATCGTGCTGACGCAGGACGGCCTGCCGGCTGCGCGCATACAGCCGATGAAAAAGCCCATGACTTCTGAAGAAAAAGAAAATCTTATCAAGAGATTACAAGAGGAAGTCAGGAAAAAAGACCTCCCTCCAGGCCCCGATGCCGCCAGAAGCCAAGATTTCCTCTACGATGAATACGGCTTGCCCAAGTGATCGTTGTTGACACGTCAGCCCTTGTCGCAATGCTTGCAAATGAATTGCATGCCGCCGCTTGCGAGGTGGTATTTCAAAATGAGAATCGTATTCTCATCTCCGCTGGAACAATGCTCGAAGCGCTCATTGTAGCGACGCGGCGCGGCTTCGAGAAGCAAATGCGGGAGCTTTTGACATCTCCCGCCTTAGAGATCATCGAGGTTACGTCGGAACGTGCGGAGCGGGCCGCAGATGCATATTCACGTTGGGGCAAAGGCATCCATCCCGCTGGCCTTAACTACGGCGATTGCTTCGCCTACGCCACCGCCAAGGAATATGACTGCCCTCTTCTCTTCGTCGGAAATGATTTCTCTCAGACCGACATCGAACCAGCCGCCCCAAACCTAATGTGATCTTATAACATACAAAAGCCTTTGAACTGGCGCCGCCAACTCCTTATATGGAACCCGATCACTTTCCGCTCTCCGGGGCAAATTCCCGTATTTCGAGGCTCCCATGACCGAAACAGCCACGCAGAAGCCCATTCCTGTCACCGTCCTGACCGGCTATCTCGGCGCCGGCAAGACGACGCTGCTGAACCGTATCCTCTCCGAAAACCACGGCAAGAAATATGCCGTCATCGTCAATGAGTTCGGCGAGATCGGCATCGACAATGATCTGATCGTGGAATCCGACGAAGAAATCTACGAGATGAACAATGGCTGCGTCTGTTGCACGGTGCGTGGAGACCTGATCCGCGTCGTTGAGGGCTTGATGCGCCGTCCCGGCCGTTTCGACGGCATCATCGTTGAAACCACCGGCCTTGCTGATCCGGTTCCCGTCGCTCAGACCTTCTTCATGGATGACGATGTGCGCGCCAAGACCGAACTCGATGCCGTCGTTGCCCTTGTCGATGCCAAGCATCTGCCGTTGCGCCTGAAGGACAGCCGCGAGGCGGAAGACCAGATCGCCTTTGCCGATGTGGTCGTCATCAACAAGTCCGATCTCGTCTCTGCGGAAGAGCTGGCTCAGATCGAAGACATCGTCCGCGCCATCAACCCGGCCGCCCGCGTCTACAAGACCACTCGCTCCGGCGTCGATCTCGCCCGCGTTCTGAACCAGGGCGCCTTCAACCTCGAGCGCGCACTGGAAAACGATCCACATTTCCTCGAGCACGGCCATGACGATCATGTCTGCGGCCCGGATTGCGATCATCACGACCATGATCACCATCATCATGACCACGATCACGATCACGATCATCACCACCATGATCATGATCACGACCACCATCACCACGCCCCGTCGCCAATACACGACGTGACCGTACAGTCGGTCTCGTTGCGCGGCGGTGAGATGAACCCGGAGCGCTTCTTCCCCTGGATCCAGAAGGTCACGCAAACGGACGGCCCGAACATTCTGCGCCTCAAGGGCATTATCGCCTTCAAGGGAGATGCGGAGCGCTATGTTGTCCAGGGCGTGCACATGATCATCGAAGGTGATCACCAGCGCCCTTGGAAGGATGGCGAAAAGCATGAGAGCCGCCTGGTCTTCATCGGCCGCGAACTCGACCGGGAAAAGCTGGAAAACAGCTTCAAGGCCTGCGAGGCGGCCGCCTGATGCCGACTGTTGCTCCGCTTGATATCGACGGCCACGTTCTGGCCGTCGAATTTTTAGGTGATACCCCCTTCTTCGCCAGCGCCGCCGGCGCGATTCATCGCCTGGAAGGCGGCGAGAAGGTGACCGAAGCCCATCAGGGCATGCTCACCTGCATTCGCGATCCCCACAGCGACAGCCTGATTTCCGGCGGTGAGGACGGCAAGGTTCTCCGGATTGCCGCGGATGGTGGCGTTACCGTGCTTGCCGAAGCTCCGCGCAAATGGATCACCCAGGTCGCCGCCGGTCCGCAGGGCGCTGTTGCCTACGCCTACGGGAAAAGCAGCTTCGTGCGGCTGGCAGATGGCTCCATCAAGGAATTTACCGAGGAGCGCACCGTCGAAGGCATCGCCTTCGCGCCGAAGGGCCTGCGTATCGCTGTCGCGCGCTATAACGGCGTGTCGCTGCATTGGGTCGGCATGGCCGCGCAGCCGGTCAATCTGGAGTGGAAGGGCGCCCATACCGGCGTCACCTTCTCTCCCGACGGTCAATTCGTCGTCACCAGCATGCAGGAAAACGCCCTTCACGGCTGGAAGATGGACGCGAAGCCCGGCGCCGAAGCCCGGCACATGCGCATGACCGGCTATCCCGCCAAGGTGAAATCGCTCTCCTGGTCCAACAAGGGCAAGTGGCTCGCCTCCTCCGGCGCACCGGCGGCAATCGTCTGGCCGTTTCAGGGCAAAGATGGCCCGATGGGCAAGGCACCGCTGGAACTCGGCACCCGTGGCAACATCATGGCGACGTCGGTCAAGTTTCATCCGGTGGAAGACATCCTGGCGATCGGCTTCATTGACGGCATGATCCTTGCGGTGCGCATCGGCGACTCCAAGGAAGCGCTCTTGCGCCGCCCAGGCAAAGGTGCGATCACCTCCATGAGCTGGAGCAAATCCGGCAAGCTGCTCGCCTTTGCCTCCGAGGCCGGCGATTGCGGCGTGGTTGACGTTTCCGCTTGACGAGAAAGACATGGCCATGTCCCAGACAGGAACGGCAATCGCCGAACATCCCGCTGCCCTAGCCGGCAGCGTATGGGACGTGATCCGCCACGAGGCCGCCGATCTCGCCGGCCGCGAACCGACCCTGCGCCCGCTGCTCGCGGCGCAGATCATCGCAACGCAGTCGGATGCCGAAAGCCTCGCCAATGTGTTGGTCGCCCGGCTTTCCGTCGCCAAGATCGAAACCGACGATCTCTTCGCCTTGTTTCATGAGGTGCTGACGCGGCATATCGCGATCCTGCAGGCAACGGAGGCCGACCTCGTCGCCGTCCGTACCCGCGATCCCGCCTGCACGACCTATTTGCATGCGCTGTTGAACCTCAAGGGGTTCCACGCCCTGCAGACCCATCGCATCGCCCATGCGCTCTGGACGGAAGGCCGGCCGGAAATCGCCAGTTGGCTTTCCAACCTGGCCTCGCTGGTCTTCGGCCCGGATATTCATCCGGCGGCAAGGATCGGCTCGTCCATCATGCTCGATCACGGTTCCGGCATCGTCATCGGCGAGACTGCCGTCATCGAAGATGAAGTCTCCATTCTGCAGAATGTCACGCTCGGAGGCACCGGCAAGGAAACCGGCGACCGGCATCCGAAGATCCGCCACGGCGTCATGATCGGCGCCGGCGCAAAAATCCTCGGCAACATTGAAGTCGGCGCCTTCAGCAAGGTTGCGGCTGGTAGCGTCGTGGTGAAGCCGGTTCCGGCCCATTGCACCGTCGCCGGCGTACCAGCCACGGTCGTCCGCATCCACCGCGCCGACGAAATTCCGGCCGAGACGATGGATCAGAACATCTAGTTGAACGCGCCGCGGCCTCGTGGCCGACCCTCGTGGTTCGAGGCCCTGCCGCCATCGCTACGCTCCGGCGTCAGTGCACCTCACCATGAGGACGGAATGAGCGCCAGTATTTGAAAATCAAATGGCTTTCTCTGTCTCAAGCACTGAGCTGCTTGAGCGGCGGAGCGGGAGGAGGAGCCCTCATGGTGAGGAGGCCCATAGGGCCGTCTCGAACCACGAGGGCGGATGAAGGAGCTCACCTTTAGCCCGTGACATAAGGTAGCATCGCCGCGTTTCCCGACGGGCGCTCTCCGTTGGTCATTGGCCCTCGCTGCAGAATCAGCCTTTTGTCGCCCGCCGCCATGTTCGACAAAAGCGGAATCCCCTCGCCCTATCCTTCATGGAACTGTCATGCTCCGTTGATAGCTCGAAATGGTTCTTTCCGCCTCGGCGCGGCGCATTTTAAGCGTCGAGGCACGGACCCCCACTCGAGAGGATATGACAATGATCCGTCTTTCGCGTCGCGCCGCCCTTGCCGCCGGCAGCGCGCTTACCCTGATTTCGCTCTGTTCCACCGCCGGCGCTGCCGATAAGGCCCCGCCAACCAATACCGCGATGCCGATCAAGCATCTGGTCGTCGTCTTCCAGGAAAACGTTTCCTTCGACCATTATTTCGCGACCTACCCCAAGGCCGCAAACGTCGATGGTGAGCCGGCATTCAAGGCCGCGGATAACACGCCGACCGATATCAACACGCTCGCCAATGCCGGTCTTCTCGACAACAATCCAAACAAGACGAATGCGGCGAACGGCGCCGATGCTGCCGCTCCTTTCCGCCTCGATCGCACGCAGGCAGCAACCCAGTCGCAGAACCACGGCTATACCGCCGAGCAAGCCGCTTACAACAACTTCGCGATGGACCTGTTCCCGGCCAATACCGGCAGGGGCACCAAGGGTGCTGCCGGCGCTTTCGGCACCAAGGGCCAGGTCATGGGCTATTATGACGGCAACACCGTCACGGCGCTCTGGAACTACGCTCAGCACTATGCCCTGAACGACAATTCCTTCTCCACCAATTTCGGCCCGTCGACCCCCGGCGCGCTGAACCTCATCTCCGGCCAGACCAACGGCGCCATCCTGCCGCCCGGCTATACGCTGGAGAAGGACGGCACCTATTCCAAGGGCCGTATCGTGCCTGACGGCAATGGCGGCTGGACTGTCATCAGCGACTTCGATCCGACTGGCGACGTCTGCTCGGTCGGCCAGACGGGGCTGATGTACGGCAAGAACATCGGCGACATGCTGAACGAACACAACATCACCTGGGGCTTCTTCGAAGGCGGCTTCGATCTGACGGTGACCAATGCCGACGGCACGACGGGCTGCAAACGCGCAACGACCTCGACAGTCACCCAGGTCAACAGCGTTGACTATATCCCGCATCACCAGCCGTTCCAGTACTACGCCTCGACCGCAAACCCGACGCATGCGCGTCCGTCCTCGGTTGCTGCGATCGGCAGCACTGATGCGGCCAACCACCAGTACGACATGACGGACTTCTATGCGGCGCTGAAGAACGGCAACATGCCGACCGTCAGCTTCCTGAAGGCACCTGCCTATCAGGACGGTCATGCCGGCTATTCCGATCCGCTCGACGAGCAGGAATTCGTGACCCAGGTGGTCAATACCGTTCAGAATTCGCCGGATTGGAAGGACACTGCCATCATCGTGCTCTACGACGATTCCGACGGCTGGTATGACCACGCCCACGCTGTCGTCAATCCGTCGAAGATTGGCGTCAAGGGTTATGACGTGCTGAACGGCGACGGTTGCTCCACCGGTACGCCGCTGCCGGGCGTCAACGGACAGCCGGCCCAGGGCCGCTGCGGCTACGGCACGCGCCAGCCGCTGCTGGTGATCTCGCCCTACTCCAAGGTCAACTTCGTCGACCACACCTTGACCGACCAGACCTCCGTCATGCGCTTCATTGAAGACAACTGGATGGCCGGCGAACGCCTCGGTGGCGGCTCGTTCGATGCGATTTCCGGCTCGCTGAACAACATGTTCGATTGGTCGAAGGGCGATGCGCAGAAGTTGATCCTCGACACGAAGACCGGCAACAGCGCTTCCTAAGCCAAGAACGAGGGGATGGACGATGTCCTTGAAGAAGCACCATTTCCTTCCCCTGATCGCACTCGCGAGCGTCTCGCTCGCGGGGGCGACCATCGGCTTGGCGAGCGAACCCGCCGCCAATGCCGTCGCCGCAAATACCTATGACGATCCGGCTTCGCTGAGCGCCGTTGCTCAGCTCGGCAAGAAGCTGTTCTTCGATCCATCGCTCTCGAGGAGCGGCCAGATGTCGTGCGCGACCTGCCACGATCCCAACAACCACTATGCGCCGGCTAATGACCACGCCGTGCAGCTCGGCGGCCCGCATCTCGACCAGCCGGGCATCCGCACCGTACCGAGCCTCGCCTACAAAATGTTGACGCCTTCCTTCTCCGTCGGCGCGGAAAGTGCTGCCGACGAAGCAGCCGAAGCAGCACCAATGACTGAGGCCTCCGGCGTGGCGCTCGCCAATACCCCCGCCACCGTCGCGGGGCCGCTGACTGCGCAGGCCGTCGTCAAGGCCGATTCGAATGCGCCGGATATGGTGCCGCAGGGCGGCATGTTCTGGGACGGCCGGGTCGATTCGCTGCAAGAACAAGCGCTGCAGCCGATGATCTCGCCCTTCGAGATGGCCAATGCCGATGCTGCCACCGTCTATGCCAAGCTGAAACAGAGCTACGGCAAGGACATTGGCGCCCTCTTCGGCAACAATATCCTCAACGACCAGGATATGACGATCGCCGAAGTCGGTTTTGCGCTGGCGCGCTATCAGATCGAAGAGCCCTCCTTCCATCCGTTTTCGAGCAAATACGACTATTATCTGCGCGGCAAGGCGGTGCTCTCGGACGCTGAAATGCGCGGACTGAAGCTGTTCGACGATCCCAAGAAGGGCAATTGCGCCTCCTGCCATCTCGACAAGATGACGGGCGACGGCCAGATGCCGAACTTCACCGATTTCGAATTCGAGGCGCTTGGCACACCGCGCAATCCAGACATTCCGGCCAATGCCGACGCGCATTATTACGATACCGGCATCTGCGGCCCGCTGCGCAACGACACCTACTCGGCCCAGCCGCAGAATTGCGGGCTCTTCAAGACCCCGACGCTGCGCAATGTCGCCGCCCGCCACGTCTTCTTCCACAATGGCGTCTACCACTCGTTGGAGGATGTCACCCGCTTCTACGTCAAGCGCGATACCAATCCGGCCGAGATCTATCCAAAGGATGCGAGTGGCAAGATCCTGCAATACAACGACCTGCCGGCACAATATCAGGCCAATATCGACGTCATCGACGCGCCCATGAACCGCAAACTCGGCAATGCCCCGGCTCTGAACGATACGGAAATCGCCGATGTCGTCGCATTTCTGAAAACGCTGACGGACGGCTACGATCCGGCGAAGGACGGCGTGAAGGCGGCCAAATAAAAACGCCTCCGCTCAGGATGGGCGAAGGCGAATCGAGATTTTTGAGCAGTTCAGCGTCTCACGGGATCGCCAAACCGCTTTATTTGTTTGTCTTACGCAGCCTTGGCGATCGGCGGCTGAGCAAGCTTGCGGCCGCTGGCGACGATTATGCCGGCAGCGCTGTCGAGCCAGCCTTCCTTGAGCTCAAGAGCAAGGAAACGCTCGCGCTGGAACGGGCCGGGCATGATAAGATGGCGGGTCTTTGCGGCAAAGAAGCCGAAGCGCTCATAGTAGGGCGCATCGCCGACGAGCAGGATCGCACCATGGCCGCGCTTCTTGGCTTCCAGGATGGCTGCGCGCATCAGCGCCGAACCCATACCCTTGCCTTCATAGGCGGGATCGACCGCTAGCGGCCCGAGCAGCAGCGCATCGACCGGACGGGTCTCGCGATCGACACCGGCCTCGACGTTCCACAGGCGAACCGTGCCGACGACATGACCGGCGCGATCGCGGGCGACCAGTGCCAGGCCTTCGGCCGGAACGCGGCCCTGGCGCAACTTTTCGGACGACTTCTTGCGGCGCTCCGCGCCCATGGCGCGATCCAGCAGATTTTCGCGCGCAACGACATCGCCTGCGTTTTCCAGGTCGAGGGTGAAAGTGGAAGGCGCAAAGAATGCGCGTACAGAATCAAGAACAGCGGCCATCTCGGCCTCCCGTGCCCAATACCGTTATCAGCGGTGCTAAAGGGAATTGTGAGTTTGCCGCCCCGGCTGATTACGGGGCCGGCGATATCAGACCTCAGCTAAGCTGAGGTTTCTCTTTGGCATGATCTTATCCGAAAACCGCTTCGCACTTTTCGGGATGCATGCCTTAGATGATATAGGCCTTCAGCGGATCGAAGCCGTTGAACGCCACAGCCGAGTAGGTCGTGGTGTAGGCACCGGTGCCTTCGATCAGGACCTCGTCGCCAATGGTGAGCGTCACCGGCAGCGGATAGAGGTTCTTTTCATAGAGCACGTCGGCCGAATCACAGGTCGGGCCGGCAATGACGCAGGCTTCCATTTCGTCGGCGTCGCGCTCCGTGCGGATCGGGTAGCGGATCGCCTCGTCCATGGTTTCGGCGAGGCCGCCGAACTTGCCGATGTCGAGAAAGACCCAGCGAGCGGCATCGTTGTCCGACTTCTTCGAAATCAGGACGACTTCAGCCTTGATCACGCCGGCATTGCCGATCATGCCGCGGCCCGGCTCGATGATCGTGTGCGGGATCTGGTTGCCGAAATGAGCGCGCAGAGAAGCAAAGATCGCCTTGCCATAGGCTTCAGCCGACGGAACGTCGCGCAGATACTTGGTCGGGAAACCGCCGCCCATGTTGACCATCTGCAGGTGGATACCCTGCTTGGCGAGCGAGACGAAGACGCGCTTGGCATCGGCAAGAGCCGCATCCCAGGCATCGACCTTGGTCATCTGCGAGCCGACATGGAACGACACGCCGTAGGATTGCAGACCGAGCTGATGGGCGTAGACGAGAACGTCGACAGCCATCTGCGGGACGCAGCCGAACTTGCGGGAAAGCGGCCATTCGGCGCCTTCACCGTCGGTCAGGACGCGGCAGAACACACGGGCGCCGGGAGCGGCACGGGAAATCTTCTCGACTTCCTCATGGCTGTCGACGGCGAAGAGGTTGATACCGAGTGCATGCGCACGGGCGATATCGCGCTCCTTCTTGATCGTGTTGCCGAAGGAGATGCGGGCAGCCGTCGCACCAGCGTCGAGCGCCATTTCGATTTCAGCGACGGACGCGCAATCGAAGTTGGAGCCAAGGCTTGCGAGCAGGCGCAGCACTTCCGGAGCCGGGTTGGCCTTGACAGCATAGTAGATGGCGCTGTCGGGCATGGCATGACGGAAAGCGTGAAAATTGTCGCGAACGACATCGAGATCGACGATTAGGCAGGGACCGTCCGGACGTCGGGTAGCGAGAAAGTCGCGAATACGTTGCGTGGTCATGTCAAATCCCTTTCAATTCCAAAAGCTCCGGGAGAAAGACCCAGAGGACAAAGGGCGACGCTCATTCGCTCAGGTACCAGCCGGTGGAGACCCCGGAACCATGCAAATGCGCGAAGCGCGGATAATGAACCAGTGCCGCAAGCGGCGCTAATTCGCTTTGTCTGCCATGGATTGGAGGGATAATCCCAACCGCACTTCCGGCAATGAAGGTGTGCCTCTTCAGTAACCCCGGCTGATGGAAAGCCGGGAGAGAACAAAAAGGCCCGCACCGTCGTTGCTTCAGATGTCCTCGCATTTTCCGGTTGGCCGGAATAGCGACTGGAGGGGTTAATTCCAGGTACCTTACCGATTTTCTCACCACATCGAGGATCGGCGGACACCCACGGGCACGTGCGACTTTGGGCTGAAACCGAAATAGGAATATTCGCCGACATAATCAAGAATTTTTTTCGCCTATGCCCGAAAAAAATAATTGAACAAATCGGCGCATTTTGTTCAATAACTTGCGACAGTTAACGAGGGCTTCGCCATGGACACTTTGACCCGGATTCGCGCCTTCATCGACGTGGTCGAAGCCGAAGGTTTTTCCGCGGCCGCCAGGAAAACCGGACGCTCCAAGGCACTGCTTTCCAAATATGTCCGAGAGCTCGAGGACGAGCTTGGCGCTCTCCTGCTTAATCGCACGACGCGCCAATTCTCCATGACGGAAGCCGGCCATACCTATTATCGCACCGCTTCCGACATCCTTAAGGAGATTGACAATCTCGCCGATCTCGTGCGGGAGAGCAATCAGCAGCTCAAAGGCCGCCTGCGAGTCTCCGTGCCGCGCACCTTCGTCGATGCAGATGTCGGACAATCGCTAATCGACTTCGCCAAGGAAAACCCCGAGCTCGCGCTGGAAATCGCCGCCGACGATCGTTTCGTCGACCTGATCGAGGAAGGCTTTGACGTTGCCGTGCGCATCACCAAGCTCGAAGATTCCGGCATGATCGCCCGCAAGATCTCGGACTTCCGCGTCCATCTTTGCGCAACGCAGGATTTCCTCGACCGCCACCCCGCCTTGGAACGTCCAGCCGATCTCAGCCGCGTGCCTTTCATCATCGACACCAATACTCGCTCGCAAGGCAATATTCGTTTCGTCGATGCCGACAGCACCGCCTTCAACGTCGCCATCAACGGCACGCTCGAAGTTAATAGCCCGCATGCGACGCTGCGAGCAGCGCTTGCCGGCCTCGGCATCGCCGTCGTTCCGGATTTCATCGGCCGCAAGGCGATCGAAAGCGGGCAACTGCTGACGCTGTTCAACGATTATCTTCCGACCGACCGCGGCATCTACGCTGTCTATCCGCACCGCCGCTACCTGCCGGCCAAGGTGCGCATCTTTGTCGACTATCTGCATAACTGGTTCCGCAAGCACGGCTGAAGCGCCTCAGCCTGGCCGACCGGTCCCAATTCCGTCTCATTTCCTGACCAGTAAACGAAGTGAATCAGTGCTCACGAAACATATCGGACGCATGAGAAAATCCACGACCGCCTATGCTCTTGCCCTGACCGGCGGCCTGCTGCTTTTGCCGGTCGCAGCATCGGCGCATCCGCACATCTTCGTCGAAGCACGCCTGGAGGTGCTTGCCGGCTCCGATGGGGCCGTGCAGGAGCTGCGCAATGTCTGGCGCTTCGACGAGGTCTTCTCTTCCTCGGTGCTGATGGATTTCGACAAGAACACCAATCTGAAGCTCGATCCGGACGAGCTCAAGGAAGTCGGCAAAACAGTGCGCGATTCGCTGGCCGACTACGACTACTACACAAATCTGACGTTCAACGGCAAAGCCATCAAGGTGAACAAGCCCGACGTCATCAATGTCGACTACAAGGACGGCCAGCTCCTGATGTTCTTCGCCGTCAAGCCGTCCGAGCCGATGCCGCTGAAGGGCAACAAGCTCAGCTTCGGCATCTACGATCCAACACTTTACACCTCGATCGATTTCCCCAGCGACAATGAGCTGGTGACGGAAGGCGATGCCTTCAAAAGCTGCACGCAGAAGGTCGTGCGCCCCAATCCTGACGAGGTCATCGCCGAAAACAAGTCAACATTGACGGATGCCTTCTTCAACGATCTAACGGGAACGACGATGTCGAAGCTCTTCGCAACGCGGATGGACGTCCAATGCTGACGCGCCGGATAGCGCAGCTGCTTCCAACAGTGGCTCTCGCCTTTCTGGCAGTGGCAAGCCTTGCACACGCCACCGGATCGCCCCTCGGCATCGGCACTGCGGAACCGAGCTTCCAGCCCACGGGCGGGCCTCTGGCGCCGATCTTCCTCTATGTGAATTACGAACAGCAGGCCTTCTATCGGGCGCTTACCAAATCGATCGAGGCCATGCGCCAGGACCCCTGGCAGCTCTGGACGCTGATCGGCCTCTCCTTCGCTTACGGCATCTTCCATGCCGCCGGCCCGGGCCACGGCAAGGCCGTCATCTCGTCCTACATGGTGGCCAACGAGATTGAGCTGAAGCGCGGCATTGTGATTTCGTTCATCTCGGCCTTCATCCAGGGCCTCGTTGCCGTCCTCGTCGTCGGTGCCGCTTATTTCGTCCTGCGCGGCTCGGGCATCACCATGACGATGGCCACCAACGCGATGGAGATCACCAGCTTCGTCATGGTGATCATCTTCGGAAGCTGGCTACTGTTTCGAAAATTGCGCTCGATGATCCAGAGCCGGCCACAACGCCAGGAAGTGCAGCTCGCGACATCGGCCGGTCCGATCAGCATGTCGCTGCTCGAAGACGCCTCGAACGGCACGGCTCCCGCACAAAGACTCTCGCACTTTCGCGCCACGCCGCAGGCGGGCAACCGATATAATTGCGACGATCCGACCCATGATGCGGCCAATGGCATGGTCTGCGAGACCTGCGGCCATTCCCACCTGCCCGACCCCAAAATGCTGTCGAACGAGAAGTTCAGCGTCCGCGAAGCCTGGTCGGCGATCATTACCGTCGGCCTGCGCCCCTGCTCCGGCGCACTGCTGGTCATGACGTTCTCGATGCTGAACGGGCTCTATCTCGGCGGCTTATTGTCCGTCATCGCCATGTCGGTCGGGACGGCGCTGACCGTGTCGCTGCTCGCCATCATCGCCGTTTTCGCCAAGGGCACCGCCGTGCATTTCACCGGCCGCGGATCGCGGCTCTCGATGTGGGTCGGCAATGGCATAGAAATTCTGGGCGCGCTGTTGGTCATCTGCACTGGCATCGTGCTGCTCGGCGCGTCGCTGCAGACCTGACCGGTGGATTATCGGCTCTTGCGCCTCTGGTAGCGGGCTCTCAGCCAGAAGACCAGGAAAAAGGCCAGGATCACGAGCACGCCGAAGCCGGTGCCGAGCCACGGCGAAACATCGCCGAGCCGGACGATCACATCAGGCATCAAGTACAATAGCACCATGGCGGCCAGCAGGATGATGGCGGCGGCGATCGCCGAGGAGCGGGTTTCGCTGTTTTTATCCGTCAAAATTGCCAATCCTTCGCGCACCGCTACTCTTTGTCCGGCGAAGGCTTAGGCCAGCCGCCCGCGAAAGGCAACCGGCCCTTTCCTCGACGATGATCAGACCTTGGCGCTCGCGACCGTTGCCTCGATGTGGTCGACCAGCGCATCGGCGAGACCGAGCCGGCCGGCAAGAAGATCGAGATAGCCGCGTTCTGCGCGTGAGTCCGGTTCGATCGCCAGGCGCGAGGCGGTGTAGACCTGCACGCGTTGTTCTTCCGTTTTCGCCGATGCGACGATGGCGTCGAGATCGACGGGATTGGCAAGCTCGCGCTCGAAAAAGCTTTCCGCTTCCGCGCCGACACCCGCTTCCTGCACCTTGCCGAGAATATGCTGCCGCTCCGCATCATCGATATGCCCATCGGCGCGGGCCGCGGCGATCATGGCGCGCACGAGCGAAAGTGCAAAATCATTGCTGGTAATCGCCGGTGCCGTGCTGAAGCCGGAATTGGAAGGCGGCGGCAGAAATTGCGGCTCCGCCTGCTGAGCGGGTTGCTGCGCCGGCTGCGGTGCATTGCCAGCCTGATAGTTCTTGTAGGCCTGATAGCCGAGCCCGGCGATGGCGGCGAGACCACCGAGCGTCAGGACATTGCCGGTAATCTCGCGGCCTGTCTTCGTGCCCAGCAGAACGCCGGCAATGGCGCTGGTCGCCAACGGATTGTCCCTGGCGAGATTGATGGCCTCGCTCGCCTTGTCTCTCACGCTTCCCTGCATTCCCGGAACTTGCGATCCGAGGAATTGGTCCAGAAGCTTGCGGGCGTCGATCATGTGGATGGTCCTCCCTCCTTGGTGAAAGCATGATCCCAAAAACTACGCAGCGGTTTTTGGACGAACTCATGCGCAAACAAAATGCGAGAGGGAGATAGGAAGGTGGGACCGCAAATACAAATCCGCTGAAACGCAAAAGGGCGCGCATGAGGCCATGCGCGCCCTTTGATCGAGTTTTCGGAAGGCTCAGCCCTTCAGCGCGGCGGCTTCGGCGGCAAGCTTGGTGATGCCAGCCCAATCGCCAGCCGCGACCAGTTCCTTCGGTGCAACCCAGGAGCCGCCGACGCAGATGACGTTCGGCAGCGACAGGTAATCATGGGCATTCTTCAGCGAAATGCCGCCGGTCGGGCAGAACAGCGTGCCTGCCAGCGGCGAGGACAGTGCCTTCAGATAGGCAGCGCCGCCAGCCTGTTCGGCCGGGAAGAACTTCAGCACCTTGTAGCCTTCCTCGCGCAGCGCCATGACTTCGCTCGCCGTAGCCGCACCTGGCAGCAGCGGCACGTCGGAGGTGCGGGCGACATCCAGCAGCTCCTGCGTCGTGCCAGGGCTGACGATGAACTTGGAGCCGGCTTCGACGGCCGCTTCCCATTGCGCAACATTCAGGATCGTGCCGGCGCCGACTTCAGCGCCTTCGACTTCCTCGGCCACAGCCCGGACCGCATCGAGCGCGCCGGCGGTCCGCAGCGTGATCTCGATGGCCTTCAAGCCACCGGCGACAAGCGCACGGGCGAGCGGCACGGCCGACTTCGCGTCTTCGACGATGAGGACGGGGACGACGGGTTGCAATTTCAGGATGGAAAGAAGCTTTTCGGTTTTCTCGCCCATGGTCGGCGTGCTCCCTTAAAACGATTGAAATCCGGTTTCCGAATAGCCTTCCCGAGAGCCGTTGTCGAGACAAAAGCTGAGTTTGAACATGACGGGTAGGAAATGCAAAAAACTTCCGTTAGTCTATCTACATATGATGCTGGCGGAGCATGTCGAGCATATGGCAAAAGAGATCGAGCGCAAGTTTCTGGTCCGGGGGGATCATTGGCGCGACCTCGTTTCCGAGAAACTCACCTTACGGCAGGCCTATGTCGCCTCCATGGACGATCGTTCCGTTCGCGTTCGCTTGACGAACGACACGGTCGCGACCCTGACGATGAAGATCGGCAGGGCGATGACGCGGGATGAATTCGAATATGAAATCCCCGTCGCAGATGCCGAAGAGTTGCTCGGCAACGCCATCGGCCTGGTTATAGAAAAGATTCGCTACAAGGTCCCGTTCAAGGGCTTCGTCTGGGAAGTCGACGTTTTTCGCGGCGCGCATCGCGGCCTGGTGATCGCCGAGGTCGAGATGGAGGACGAAAGCGACGATCCGGAATTGCCGGACTGGGTCGGCCGCGAGGTGACTGGCGAATACCGCTACTCCAACCAGGCGCTCGCGACGCAATTCGAACAGGAATACGATGAGTTATCGCATTCGGCCTGACAGGGCCTTTGATGACGAGGTGCAGGCCGCCGCCGCACAACAGCTCGGCAAAGTGGTTGCGGCACTGACCGATCGGCCGGAGGGATTGCACGAGGCAGTGCATACGGCACGCAAGCATATCAAGCGCATACGCGCACTTTATCGGCTGATCGCCCGGCGGGCGCCGGAATTCCAGCAACAGCAAAACGACAGGCTGCGGGAGATGGCGCAAACCCTCTCCGGCGTTCGCGACGCCACCGCCCTAGTCGAGGCCGCCCGCTATCTGCACGAAACGGCGACATCCGAGGACGAGGCCCAGGCGCTTGCCCGGGTCATCGACGTGCTCACGACCCGGCGCGACCGGCTATCGGCGGAAGAAACCGATCTCGAAGAGAAGGCGGAAAAGGCAATCGCCACCTGCCGCGAAGCACTGGACGCGCTGAAAGCCACCTCCTTCGGCAGCGGCCGGCGCGCGACCGCACGCATCTTTCAAAAGAGCTGGCGCAAAACAGGGCGCAAGGCGACGGTGGCACTCTGCGAATGCCATGCCGAGGGCCATAGCGATCACTTTCACGAGCTGCGCAAACGCAGCCAGGATTGCTGGATGCATCATGCGCTGCTGCGCGACATCTGGCCGGCCGCCATGCACGCAAAACAGCTCGAAGCCAAGGAGCTGGTCGACATACTCGGCCGCTATCTCGACCTATCGATGCTATCCGAGGTGACCGATCGCGAGCCGCATCTCTTCAACGGCAGCGACGACCGCGCCCGCCTGCTGGAAGCAATCATCTCTCGCCAACAGGCGGCCCGCCAGGATGCGCTGACCAAGGCCCGCTGGGTTTTTGTGGACGAGCCGAAGCAGGAAGCCCGCACGATCAAACGGCTTTGGCTGGAAGCAGGGGATTGAGGAAACCAACCCCGTGCGCCAAGAACAGACAAGCAATGTCTCGCGCTCGATAGCGATTATCGCTGGTAGCTCCCAGTCGAAAGCCGTCCGACGCAACAGCGATAACGTCCCGTTAACAGTAACGTACTTGTTCCTTTTCAGCATCGTGCCAAGCTTTTGACCTCATCGGGTTGGGAGGGCACGACGATGTTGAGAATTGGAACACTATTTCTCGCCACATTGAGTTTAACCGCCATTTCTTTCGACCGAGCAGGCGCCCAGCAGATCACGGGCGAACCCGGCTCGCCCAGCGCAACGACGACGATCGACGGAAGATATCTTCCAAATCCGCCCGAAGCATTCCGCGGACAAATTGGCCTCGACGCCAAAAGCTCCAAGCCTTATTGGCCACCGCAGATCGTGCCTCCCAAGGGCGCACCGAATATCCTGCTCATCATGACAGATGACGCCGGCTACGGTGTTGCCGGCACATTCGGTGGCGTCATCCCGACGCCTGCGCTGGATCGCGTTGCGAAAGCCGGCCTGCGCTACACGCAGTTTCATTCGACAGCGCTCTGTTCTCCGACGAGGGCGGCACTGATCACCGGGCGAAACCATCATTCGTCGGGCTTCGGAGTCATTTCCGAACAGGCAACCGGTTACCCCGGCTACGATTCCATCATTGGCGTAAACAATGCCACGATCGGCGAGATTCTGAAGCAGAACGGCTTCGCAACGTCTTGGTTCGGCAAGGACCACAACACGCCCGCGTTCCAATACAGCAGCGCCGGGCCGTTCGACCAATGGCCTGTCGGAATGGGCTTCGAGTATTTCTACGGTTTTATGGGCGGAGACACCAACCAATGGACTCCTTATCTATTCCAGAACACAACGCAGGTTTTCCCCTGGATCGGCAAGCCTGCCTATAACCTCACCACGGATATGGCCGACAATGCTATCGACCACATCAGGCAATTGAATGCGGCAGCACCGCAAAAGCCGTTTTTCGTTTACTACGTGCCGGGCGGGACCCACGCTCCTCACCATCCGACCCAGGAATGGATCGATAAGTTCAAGGGCAAGTTCGACATGGGTTGGAACGAGCTGCGCGAACAGATTTTCGCCAATCAGAAGCGAATCGGGGTCATTCCGGCAAACACGCAATTGACACCCTGGCCGGATGACCTGCCGACGTGGGATAGCTTGGATGCCGACAGCAAGAAGCTGTTCGCGCGCCAGGCAGAGGTGTTCGCCGCCTATGTCGCCTATACCGATCACGAGATCGGAAGAGTGATCCAGGCAGTCGACGACCTGGGCAAGCTCGACAACACGCTCGTCATTTATATCGAGGGCGACAACGGCACGAGTGCCGAAGGCAGCACTCGTGGCACGCCCAACGAATTGATCACCATCGAGGGCATGCAGATCCCGGTCGCGGATCAGATGAAGTTCTATGACGTCTGGGGCTCCGACAAAACATACCCGCATATGTCCGTGGCGTGGTCATGGGCTTTTGACACACCATTCAAATGGACGAAGCAGGTCGCCTCGCATTTCGGCGGCACGCGGCAGGGCATGGCAATGGCCTGGCCGGCACGGATCAAGGACGCCGGCGGTATCCGCACTCAGTTCCATCATATGATCGATATCGTTCCCACCATTCTCGAGGCGACCGGAATTAGCGCTCCTGTCATGGTCAACGGCGTGGCGCAAAAACCGATTGAAGGCGTCAGCATGGCCTATAGCTGGGACAATGCCCAAGCTCCGTCGGCACGCACAACACAGTATTTCGAAATGTTCGGCAACCGCGCGATCTATAATGATGGCTGGATCGCCGCCACAACGCCGCCCGCAGCGCCTTGGCTGATGGGCACGACCAAAATGCCCGACGTCATCGACGGCTATAAATGGGAATTGTACAATCTCACGGAGGATTTTTCGGAGAATAACGATCTCGCCGCCAAGATGCCGGACAAGCTGCACCAAATGCAGGAATTGTTTCTCATGGAAGCGGCGAAATACAATGTCTTTCCGCTTGATAACTCTATCCTGGAGCGCCTCCTCACCCCGCGGCCGAGTGCCACGGCAGGGCGAAATGACTTCACCTATTCAGGTGTGATATCCGGTATTCCGCCCAGCAACGCTCCGAACATCGTGAACAGATCCTACACGATCACCGCGGAGGTGGAGATACCGCAGGATGGCGGCGAGGGTATGCTGGTCACCACAGGTGGACGCTTCGGCGGATACGGTTTCTATCTGCTCAAAGGCAAGCCGGTGTTTCTCTACAATTTTGTCGATATGGAGCGTTTTCGCTGGGAGGGTCACGATGCCTTGCCGGCCGGCAAGCACACCCTCGTGTTCGATTTCAAATCTGATGGCCCCGGTTTCGGCAAGGGCGGAACCGGCATCCTCAAAGTGGATGGTAACGAGGTCGCCAACGAGAAAATTCCGCACACAATTCCGGCGCTAATGCCGTGGGATGAAACCTTCGATGTCGGCGTCGATACGCGGACAGGCGTAGAGGACAACGACTATCAGGTGCCGTTCCCCTTTAACGGAAGTATCGGAAAGCTGGAGGTGGCGCTGCAGCCGTAGACGATGCGGGATAGAGGGGACATTGATATCGATGTCCCCTCTATCGAAGAAATTTCTCCATCCGGAAATTTTCGAGCGTCTGCCCGCGCTTTTCCACCGTCTGCGATCTCAAAATGCTAAAGCCTCGTCTTTCGAAGAAAGGTCTGGCGGTAAGGCTTGCCTCTGTGAAAATACGCCCGAGCCCTTGCCTTTTTGCCTCCATCTCGACCGTCGCGAGGAGCAAACTGGCTGCGCCCATACCCTGATAATCGGGATGGACAAACATCATATCCAGGAGCCCGTCGGGCACGAGATCCGCGAACCCGATTGACACATTCCCATACTGAGCGATCCAGGCCGGCCTGCTTGACCGTCGTTTCGCCCAGGCTTCCCTGTCTTCCACCTTGGCCCAGGCATCGACTTGAGCTTGAGTGTAGTCCTTCGACGCCACCTCCCGGATTGCTCTCAGGAATATGTCGATGGTCAAATCGGCGTCCGCCGGGAGATATGGTCTTACCGTCAGCATGTTGTCAGACACCTCAACCTCATCGCCGCGTACCGATCGCTTTTGCGCGTATTCTTATAGGGTAGCGCAGAATAGGGAACTCCCGGCTCGCGGGAGTGACCCGATGGCGCAGCCTCAAAATACGAATCCCGATTGCTTGCCGGCGCGCAAAATTGTATTTCCGCGGCATGACCGACATTCTTGCCACTCCACGCCATGAGGTAGGCGGCGCATTCCTCGTTGCCGCCCTCTATCATTTCGTTTCAGTCCCGCGCTTCGAAGCCCTGCGGGAGCCGCTGCTTGCGCTCTGTGAGGCAAACGGGATCAAGGGCACGCTGCTCCTCGCCCATGAGGGCATCAACGGCACCATCGCCGGCACGGATGCAGGCATCGGCGTGGTCCTCTCCTTCCTGCGCGCCCAGCCGGAATTTTCGGGGCTGGAACACAAGGAAAGCCGCGCGTCGAAAATGCCCTTCGTCCGCATGAAGGTGAAACTGAAGAAAGAGATCGTCACCATGGGCGTCGAGAATATCGACCCCAACAGGATCGTCGGCACCTATGTTGCGCCGAAGGACTGGAATGCGCTGATCTCCGACCCCGACACCATCGTCATCGACACGCGCAACGATTACGAGACGGCGATCGGTATCTTTCAGGGCGCGGTCGATCCGAAGACCAAGACGTTTCGTGAATTTCCGGAATGGGTGCGCCAGAACGAGGGCCTGCACAACAAGCCGAAGATTGCCATGTATTGCACCGGTGGCATCCGCTGCGAGAAGGCGACCGCCTTCATGAAAGAGCAGGGTTTCGACGAGGTTTACCACCTCAAGGGCGGCATCCTGAAATATCTTGAGGAAGTGCCCGCCGAGGAAAGCCTGTGGGAAGGCGCCTGCTTCGTCTTCGACGAACGCGTCTCCGTCGAGCATGGCCTGAAGGAAGGCAATCACAAGCTCTGCCATGCATGCCGCAACCCGATCACCGCGGAAGAGGTCACCTCGCCCTTCTATGAAGCCGGCGTCTCCTGTAGCCATTGCTATCACGACCGCACTGAAGAAGACCGCAAGCGCTTCCGCGAGCGCCAGCGCCAGGTGATGCTCGCCCGCAAGCGTGGCCAGGAGCATATTGGCGGCTGAATTTAGGCGGCAGCTTCCCGCTCAACGTCGAGTACGCGGGCCATCTGCGCCTTTAGCCGTTTGCTGATCTCGGCCTCCGGCAGCGGTTTACCGAAGAAATAGCCCTGCAGCACGTCGCAACCGAAGCGCTCCAGGGCGTTGCCCTGCTCTTCCGTCTCGATGCCTTCCGCCGTCACCGGAATGTCGAGTGAACGCGCCAAAGCCACCGTCGCCTGCAGCATCTCGCGGGCGCGGCTATCCTCCAGAACATCCATGGTCAGCGACCGGTCGATCTTGATGCGATCGAAGCCGAATTGGCGGAGATAGCCGATCGAGGAGAAGCCCGAGCCGAAGTCGTCCAGCGCCACCTTGACGCCGAGTTGTTTCAGCCGCTCGATCGACTGGCGGGTGCGCTCGGGATTCTGGATAATGTAGCCTTCGGTGATTTCCAGCGTGACGCGTTCGGCTTCGATCTCGGTATGTTTCAGGACATGCCGGACATAGTCGGCAAAGGCGGGGTTGCGGAATTGCCCCGGCGAGACGTTGACGGCAATCCGCAGGTCCGGCCATTGCCGCGCCGTCTCGCAGGCCTTGCGCAAGACGAACAGACCGAGCGCCTCGATCAAACCACTGGTTTCGGCAACGGGAATGAAGGCTTCAGGCGAAATCGGCCCGTGACC
This sequence comes from Martinezella paranaensis, assembly GCF_014200235.1. NCBI lineage: Bacteria > Pseudomonadati > Pseudomonadota > Alphaproteobacteria > Hyphomicrobiales > Rhizobiaceae > Martinezella > Martinezella paranaensis. The sequence continues at coordinate 437,352 of NZ_JACHBI010000002.1, forward strand.
GGGCCTGTTCCAGCGCACCAACGCCTCGACGCCGGTGATCTCATGGCTCCTGGCATCGACCAGCGGCTGATAGGCGAGTGTCAGCTCTTCCTTTTCGATGGCATTGCGCAGATCAAGTTCCAGAGCGTTGCGCTCCTCGCGATCGGCATCCATCGCCGTCTCGTAGCAGGCCATACGAGCGCGCCCGGCTTCCTTGGCCTTATACATGGCGAGATCGGCGCGGCGCACCAACTCTTCGCGACCGATGCGGCCCTCCGGCGAGCTAGCAATGCCGATACTGGCACCGACGACCACCACGCGGCGACCGATCTCCAGCGGCTCGGTAAAGAAATCCAGCACCTGTTCGGCAAGTCTGAGCGCCGGTGCATCGTTCAGTTCCTTGGTCGGAAAGGCGACAGCGAATTCATCGCCGCCCAGCCGCGCAAGGATTGCCTTCGGCGGAATAAGCACATTCAGCCCGGCTGCGACGGCGCGGATCAACTGGTCGCCGGTGCCGTGGCCATAGGAATCATTGATTTCCTTGAAGCCGTCGAGATCGAGATAGAGCAAGAGGACATTGCTGCCATCGGCGCGGGCGCTCTCGACCAGCCGGTCTACATCGAGACGAAGGCCCTCGCGATTGAGAAGGCCGCTGAGCCGGTCCCTGAGCGAGCCCTGCCGCGCCAGCACCTCTTCCGCCCTGAGCCGCCGTCCTGCCAGCGACCCCAGCATCAGCAGCACCAGAAAGAACATGCCGACTAGGCCGAGAGCGCCGACCACCAGCGGACGGGCCTGCTGATAGCTGACGTCACCAGGACCGCGCGACGTCCAGACCAGCCGCCCGAGCGGCTTGCCGAGCGGATCGACGATCGAAACGGCATAGCGCGCGACCGTGTCTGGCGGCACCAGCCTGAGGCCGCTGATGACGTAGGTATTGGAAAGCATCTTGATCTTGGCCGCATCGAGATGCCGAACGAAGATCAGATAGCGGCGCTTGCCTTCCGGCACCGGGATACGGCCGGATTTTTCGCGGATTGTCCCCACGCCGACAGCGGCGATGCCCTTATTGGTCATCACATAGCCGCTCGCCTCCGGCACGCTGGTCACGCGCGTCTTGCGCACCTGATCCACCAAGGCCCAGAGCGAGGGACCGAAAACATCCTCGATCCTATCGGCCATCGGTTTGCCGTCCTGATAGGCAATGATCGGCTTGTTGTCATCGTCGACCACCAGCGCCATGTCGAACAGGGCGCCATCGGAGGACATCTCGCCGTAGTTGCCGGCGATCCAGTCCTGGTCGTTTTCATCATAGACATTTTTGACGGCGGTATTGCGCGCGGCATAGTCATGCAGCGTGGCATCGAGCAGGCCTTCGAAGGTCTTCAGCGCACCGGCAGTAGTTTCCCAGGAGCGCTCGTCGTCCAATTTGTTGGAATAGTCTGCGACCCGACCAATCGCCGTCAGCACCATCAGGGTAACCACGGTGACCACCAAAGCGAACGAAAACAAAACGGCCGTCACGATAGAATGACGACCGAATTGCGTATTCCGCCGGAATGACCCGAAAACTGCTCCCAACGCGCTTCTCCTTGGCTTGGGAAGTCTGCCGTCAGGTCTTCAAAAAACGGTTAAAGCGAACCTATGATTATTGCAGTAGAGGGTTGTATATTTGTGGAGGCGGCAAGCATTCATACGGATGCGCGGATCGCCTGCACAAAACGATCGAGGCCGGCTTGCAACGCGCCGGTCCGTTGCGCTTCCGCCAGGACCATCGCCTGCGCTTCATCGCTCTTGCCGGCAAGCGGCACGCGCAGAAAAGCTTCCGGCACGATGCGGAGTGACATTGTCCTCAATACTTCGGTCAGTTGTTCCAGAACAAGATCGCCGCGATGGGAGGCATGCGCAAACATCAGCGGCTTGAACGGCACTTCGTCGCGCGACACCAGCCAATCCAATGCGTTCTTGAACCCGCCGGGAATGCCGTGGGCATATTCCGGGCAGGAGACGATCAGTCCGTCCGCATCGCGGATCTTCGCCGCCAAGGTTTTGACGGTAGGCGGCGTCCTGTCACCTTCATGATCCGGATTGAAGATCGGCAGATTGCCGATCAAATCGCAGATTTCGATGGAGATTCCCTCGGGCGATACCAGCCGCAGGGCTTCCAGCAGCCGAAGACTGGTCGAAGCCTGCCTTTGGCTGCCGCAGAGCGCGTAGAGGGAGAGCGGGCGCTGGGTCATGCGCAAGACTTATCAGGTGCCGCCGATTCGAGCGACCTTCACCCTCTCCTTTTGGAAAGATCGGAAAGACGGCACAAATCAAGCCGTCTTGTGATTCCCCTTCGGGAACTGCCCGGCGAGTTCGCGGTACCATTTGCCGCTCTTCTTCACCGTGCGCACCTGCGTCTCGTAATCGACATGCACGAGCCCGAAGCGCATGCGGTAGCCTTCCGCCCATTCGAAATTGTCCATCAGGCTCCAGGCGAAATAGCCGCGCATCGGATAGCCGTCCTTGATCAGGTCGGCGACGACGCCGAGATGATCGATGTAGTAATCGAGGCGCGGCTGGTCGTCGACTTCACCCTTGACGACACCCATGTTGTAGCAGGCGCCGTTTTCGGTGATGTAGCATTCCGGCAGTTCGTAGCGCTTGTAGAGGTCTTGCACGACGTGCTTCAGGCCCGGCGCATAGATTTCCCAGCCGATATCGGTCTTGGCGGTGCTGACCGGAGGCGCTTCCTTCGTCCAGGGGAAATCGCCACTCTTGGACGCATCGTCGAAGACGCGCATCGGCATATAGTAGTTCAGCCCCCACCAGTCGAGCTTCTGATTGATGATCTTTTGATCGCCATCCTCGACAACAGGCATGCGGTCGCCGAGCGCGTCGACAAATTCCTTCGGGTACTCACCCTTGAAGATCGGATCGAAGAAGGCGCCGTTGTGGAACTGATGCGCGCGCTCGACAGCGGCCTGATCTTCGGCGCTATCGGAACCGGGAAGGATCGATGCAGCGTTGAGCACGATACCCACCGGCACCTTCGGCGCCACCGACCGTATTGCCTCGACGCCGAGGCCATGCGCGAGATTCATGGTGTGCATGGCATAAAGCGCGGCCTGCATGTTGCGTTCGCCGGGCGCATGGACGCCATAGAGGTGGCTAAGCCAGACAATGCACCAGGGCTCGTTGAAGGTTGCGACCGAATCCAGCCGATCGCCGAGGCGCGCCATCACCGTCTTCGCATAACGCTGATAGGCATAGGCCGTCGAACGCGCCGTCCAGCCGCCGTCGCCCGCAAGCGTCAGCGGCAGATCCCAGTGATAGAGCGTTGCGAAGGTCTTGATGCCGCGCGCCTTGCAGCCATCGACCAGACGATCGTAGAAATCGAGGCCGGCCTCGTTCACTGGACCGGTGCCATCGGGAATGATGCGCGGCCAGGCGATCGAGAAGCGATAGGCCTCAACGCCCATCTCCTTGATCAGATCGAGATCCTGCTCCAGCCGGTTATAGTGATCGCAGGCGACATCGCCGTTGTGGCGTTGATAAACGCGGCCCGGCATGTTGGCGAAGGCATCCCAGATCGACGGCTTGCGGCCATCCGCCTTGGTGGCGCCTTCGATCTGAAAAGCGGCAGTGGCGACGCCAAACGTGAAATCGCCCGGGAAACGGGCGGCGAACTTCTTTGGATCAATCATGACTAATCTCGTTTCTTTCAAACGGCGGGACGGCAAGATGCGATCGACCGCGCTCACGATATTGGGCCCGCGCGCGGTTTAAACCAGCGAAAACGTCCTTGTACAGCCCTGAAATGACAAAACTGCAACGTTGCAGTCAGAAGTCGAAAAGCATGGAGCGACAGACAACCCGCCGCCCCATGCGCAGAAATCAAAGCTTGATCCAGGCACCATTGCGCTTCGAGGAGGCAACGCAGGCCTCGACGAAAGCAACACCCTTCACGCCGTCATCGACGGTCGGATAGACCACGGCCGGATCGACTGCCACGCCCTTCTTGCGGGCATTGATGGCCCGCGCAGCCTCGGTGTAGATCGTGGCGAAGGCTTCAAGATAGCCTTCCGGATGACCCGACGGGATGCGCGAGACGCGGGCGGCAGCAGCACCAGTGCCTGCACCGTTGCGAGTGAGCAGGCGCTTCGGTTCGCCGAACGGCGTGTACCAGAGATAGTTCGGATCGGCCTGCGTCCACTCGATGCCGCCCTTGGTGCCGTAGACGCGGACCTTGAGACCGTTCTCATGACCCGGCGCCACCTGGCTGCACCACAGCATGCCCTTAGCCGGCTTTTCCTTGCCCTTTGCCTTGAAGCGCAGCAGCAGATGACCATTGTCGTCAAGACGGCGGCCTTCAACGAAGCTGTCGAGATCGGCGGCAAGGCTGTCGAGTTCCAGGCCAGAGACGAAGGAGGCGAGGTTATAGGCATGAGTGCCGATATCGCCGGTGGAACCACCGGCGCCGGACTGCGACGGATCGGTGCGCCATGCGGCCTGCTTCTGACCCGACTGCTCGATATTTTCCGTCAGCCAATCCTGCGGATATTCCGCCTGCACGATGCGGATATCGCCGAGCTCGCCGTTGGCGATCATCTCGCGCGCCTGGCGGACCATCGGATAGCCGGTATAGTTGTGCGTCAGGATAAACAGCGCGCCGCTTTCGTCAGCCACCTTCTTCAGCTTCTTGGCGTCGGCAAGATTGGAGGTCAGCGGCTTGTCGCAGATGACGTGGATGCCGCGCTTCAGGAATTCCTTGGCGGCATCATAGTGAACATGGTTCGGCGTCACGATCGCGACGGCTTCGATGCCGTTTTTCAGCTTGGCTTCCCGGATCGCCATGTCGCGATAGCTGGAGTAGGTGCGCGAGGGATCGAGGCCAAGATCGCGCCCCGAAGCCATCGCCTTGTCCGGCGAGGCCGACAGCGCGCCGGCGACGAGATCGAACTGGTCGTCAATACGCGCGGCGATACGGTGCACCGCACCGATAAAGGCGCCAGCGCCGCCGCCCACCATGCCAAGCCGAATGCGCGGCTCCCGCGTCTGTTCCGATGATCCTTCGATTGCCATATGGTCCTCCTGAAAATTGAATTGTGTGGATGCGACCGCTTGGCGCGATCGTTCCCTCTCCCCGCTTGCGGGGAGAGGGCTAGGGTGAGGGGCCGAACCCTCAGCAAGTTCTGAATTAGCGGAAAATATCGAGAAGGCCCCTCATCCGACCTGTCGCAATTTCGCTACGCTCAATCGCTCCAGCCCACCTTCTCCCCGCACTTGCCGGGCGAAGGGGCTTGATCAAAGCCCCAGCATGCGCCGGTTGGCCGCCTGGTCCGTGCCGCTGCCGGCGAAGTCGTCGAAGGCCTTTTCCGTCACGCGGATGATGTGCGCCTTGACGAATTCAGAGCCTTCGCGCGCACCGTCTTCGGGATGCTTCAGCGCGCACTCCCATTCGACCACGGCCCAGCCGTCGAAATTATTGGCGGTCATCTTCGAGAAGACGGCACCGAAATCGACCTGGCCATCGCCGAGCGAGCGGAAGCGGCCGGCGCGTTCGACCCAGCCCTGATAGCCGCCATAGACGCCCTGACGCCCGGTCGGATTGAACTCCGCATCCTTGACGTGGAACATCTTGATGCGGTCCTTGTAGATGTCGATGTTCTCGAGATAGTCGAGGCACTGCAGGACATAGTGCGAGGGATCGTAGAGCATGTTGGCGCGCGGATGGTTCTTCACGCGCTCCAGGAACATCTCGAAGGTGATGCCGTCATGCAGGTCTTCGCCCGGATGGATTTCGTAGCAGACGTCGACGCCGTTTTCGTCGGCATGATTGAGGATCGGCGTCCAGCGGCGAGCCAGTTCCTCGAAGGCGGTTTCGACGAGACCGGCCGGGCGCTGCGGCCAGGGATAGATGAAGGGCCAGGCAAGCGCGCCCGAGAAAGTCGCATGCGCCTTGATGCCCAGATGCTTCGAAGCTGTCAGGGCCATCTTCACCTGCTCGACGGCCCATTCCTGACGCGCCTTCGGATTGCCGCGCACTTCCGGCGCCGCAAAGCCGTCAAAGGCTTCGTCATAGGCAGGATGCACGGCGACGAGCTGCCCCTGAAGGTGGGTGGAAAGCTCCGTGACTTCGACGCCGTTGGCACGGGCAACCCCGGCGAATTCGTCGCAATAATCCTTGGAGGAGGCAGCCTTCTTCAGGTCGATGAGCTGGCTTGCCCAGGTCGGAACCTGCACACCGACATAGCCGGCATCGGCAGCCCATTTCGTGATCGAATCCCACGAGTTGAATGGTGCCGCGTCACCGGCGAACTGGCCAAGAAACAGGCCTGGACCCTTGATCGTCTTCATCAGTAATTCCTCCCTAATCGCGTTCTGTAAACGTTTCCGATGCCCTTCCAACCCATATCTAAGGCGGCCGGGATGCCGTAACCTCAAAAAATTATAGGGTCGTCGGGCTGAAAGTCGAATGCCTCATGACCTAATCACGGCCCGCCGCCGACGGCAAGAGGTACGTGCCGCAAAAATTGCCCGGGAGCGCGAAACGAAACGTCAGCCGCATGAAAAACGCCCACCGGAACCGGCGGGCGCATCCGTCTGGATCAACAGATCAGAACGGAGAATCGGCGAAGTAGAAGTCCTTGGCATTGTCCTTGGTGACCAAGGTCGCATCCAGGATATAATTGCCGCGAACCGGAACCTGGTCGTAGAAGTTGGCAGCCGTCAGCTCCATGGCCGTGCCGACCATCGCCGGCGGATAGAGCACATCGACCGGGATCAGCTTATCGCCGTCCATGACCTTTTTGACCATGTCCTTCGAGCCCGCGCCGGCGATGACATATTGGATGTCGGTGCGCTTGGCCTGGTCAATCGCCTGCAGCACGCCAACGGCCATATCGTCATCCTGGCACCATACGACGTCGATCTTCGGGAACTTCGTCAGATAGTCTTGCATGACCTTGAAAGCATCGTCGCGGTTCCAGTTGCCGTATTGCCGGTCGAGAACCTTGACGTTGGAGCCGGCGATACCCTTGTCGAAACCATCCTGACGCTGCTGGTCGATCGGGATCGGCAGACCGCGGATAACGACGACCTGAGCATTCGGGGTATGAGCCTTGATATATTCGCCTGCCGTCTGGCCGAGAGCAGGATTGTTGCCGGCAACATAGAGGTCGCGGACGGAATTGTCGTTGTTGCTCGGCGCGCGGTCGACGAGAGCGACGAACTTGCCCTTGTCCTTGACTTCCTTGATCGCATTGACCAGCGGATCAGGATCCGACGGCAGGATCACGAGAGCGTCGATGCCCTGGGTCTCAAGGTCCTGCACCGCATTTGCCTGACTTGCGGCATCGGGCGAGGTCTTGACGATGACATTCAGCCCGGGATGTTCCGCCATCAAGAGTTTGGCGACGCGTTCGGCGTGGAAGACGACGCCGGAGGTCCAGCCATGGTCCGCCGCCGGAATGGAAACACCGATGGTGACCTTCTTGTCCTCCGCATGGACCGTGCCGGCCAGAGCCGCCAGCACGACAGCCAGACCAATGAGTCTTTTACGCATATTTCATCCTCCCAGATAGAAACAGGGCATTGTCATAAAGACCGGGCGCCCCTTAGACCCGGTTATTCGCTATTTGCGAGCAAGCGAGCGCTGAACCAGCATGGCGACGATGATGATCGCGCCCTGGATGGCACTGAGCAGATATTCGCTGATGAAATTGGAAAGCAGCATGATGTTGCCGACCAGCTCGAGGATGAAGGCGCCGCAAATGGTCCCCCATACCCTGCCCGCTCCGCCCTTCAGCGCCGTACCGCCAACGACGACGGCCGTGATCGCCTGCAACTCCCACAAGCTACCCGTCGTTGCCGATGTCGAACCAAGCCGCGGCACGTAGAGAAGCACGGCGATCGACACACACAGGCCCTGGATGACGAAGGCGATGGTACGCACGCGATTGACCGCAACGCCGGAATAACGCGCAACGTCGCGATTGGAGCCGACGGCGATGACATGCCGGCCATAGCGGGTGCGATAAAGGATGAAGGCCGCAACTGCAGTGACCACGAGGATGACCGCGATCGGCACCGGCACGCCGAGCACGGAGCCATAATAGGCAGGCTTGTAAAGCGCCTGCAGATCCGCCGGGCGCAAGGTGATCGCGCCGCCCTGCGATAGCCAGGTCGTCAAGCCGCGATAGACGCCCATCGTGCCCAAAGTGGCGATGAACGGCTCGATCTTGCCCATGGTCGTGATCAGGCCATTGGCGAGGCCGCAGAGGAGACCGGCGACGATCGAGAACAACACGGCTGCAGCCAGCATCAGGGCCGGATCGGCTATGACGCCTGAATTCAGCAGGAGGATCATCAGGCTTGCGACGAAGGCGACCATGGCGCCAACCGACAAATCGAGATCGCCCGCCGAGATAACGAAGGTGGCTCCAACCGCGATGATCGCAATATAGGCGCATCTCGTCGCGACATTGGTGAGATTGGTCATGCCGATGAAGTTGGGGTTGACCAATGCGCCCACGATGAGAAGCAGAACCAAGGCCGCAAACGGCGCAACGGCCCTGAGATCGACATCCCGCCAGGACCGGCCTCGCCGGCCTGTCTTCCCGCTGCTGTCTTCGCCCACGCTCATATCCAAAACCAACCTCCCGTTCCCATCATGGCTGGGAATTCGCCTTGCTCTCTTGCAGCCGGGTTCAGGCCGCCGTCTTTTTCTTCAGGCCCGCCGCATAACGCATGATTTCCTGCTCGGAGATCTCATCCCCTTCAAGCACGCCGACGATCCGGCCTTCGCGCATCACGGCGATCCGCGTGCACAGTCCGATGACCTCGGGCATCTCCGACGAGACCACGATGATCGAATGGCCGTCTCGGGCCAGCGCCGAAATGAAATGGTAGATCTGCTGTTTCGTGCCGACATCGATGCCGCGGGTCGGCTCGTCGATGATGATGATTTGCGGTTCGGTCTCCATGACCTTCGCGAGAAGCAATTTCTGCTGATTGCCGCCGGACATGCGGCCAGCGATGATATTGCCGTCACGAACGCGGATGTCGAAACGGCGGCGTGCCCGCGCCAATGCGCTCGCTTCGCTCGAGGCGCTGAGATAGCCGAACTTGCCGTGCCGATCCAGGGACTGGAGGGTCAGGTTGACAGCCATGCCCGAACTCAGAAGCAGCCCCTTGGACTTGCGGTCCTTGGTCATATAGGCAAGGCCGGCATCGATGGCGGCATGCACATCATGCGGCGGCACGGAGTGGCCGTTGGCGACGACCTCACCGCCAGCACGCGAGCGCAGGCCGACGATCGCCTCCATCAGTTCGGTGCGGCCCGATCCGATCATGCCGGAAAAGCCCAATATTTCGCCCTTGCGCAGCTCGAAGCTCGCATCACGGACATAGCCCGTCGAAAGAGAACTGACGCTGAGCACGACCTTTTCGTCGACATCGGGCTCGTTCTTGGCGGGATAGAGGCTGGAGAGCTCCCGCCCAACCATCAACTGGGCAATCGATTCGCCGTCGAGCAGCGAGGTTTGCGATGTCTTCACCCATTGACCGTCGCGCAGCACCGTGACCCGGTCCGTCAGCTCCATGACCTCGTCGAGCTTGTGGGACACGAACACGAAGCTTGTTCCCTGGTCGCGCAGCTTGCGCACCTGTTTGAACAGGAAGTTGGTTTCCTCCCGCGACAGAACGGCGGTTGGCTCGTCCATGAAGACGATCCTGGCGTCCCGGCTGATCGCCTTGGCGATCTCCACCATCTGCTTGTCGGCGATGGAAAGCGTGCCGATCAGGGCGTTCACGTCGACATGCGATCCCAGGAGATCGAGGACACGCCGCGTTTCGGCGCGCATATATTTGCGGTCGAGCACGCCGAAACGCGTGACTTCACGGCCGAGAAACAGGCTCTCGGTAACGGTCAGATGTTCGGCGAGATTGAATTCCTGGTGGATGATGACAATGCCGAGCACTTCCGCGCCGCCGTTGGGCGGCAGCTTCACCACCTGGCCGTCGAGCAGGATCTCGCCTGAGCTTGGCTGCTCGAAACCGGAGAGAATTTTGACGAGCGTCGACTTGCCGGCGCCATTCTCGCCCATGAGCGCGTGGATCTCGCCGGCCCGAAGATCGAAATTGACGCTGAACAGCACCTGCACGCCGCTGAAGGACTTGGAAATTCGCCTCGCGGACAGCACTACCGCGCCGTCGACGGTCTCCGAACTCATTATTTCCTCCCTGTGGCCCCACACCACTTCCATGTTGTGTAAACCTTTACATAGTTTGTGTAAAGGTTTACATCATTGCATGTTGCACAATTTTACGCGGTCGCCTTTGATCTCCGCGGAAGTCTGTGTAGTGTCCGGTCCGAGACGAGACCCAAGGCAGAGCGCAGTGTCTAATTCCACGCCCGCAACTATCGAAGACGTCGCCCGCATTGCCAATGTTTCGATCGCAACGGTCTCGCGGGCAATCCATATGCCTGAGAAGGTCGCGAACTCGACGCGCCTGAAGGTCAACCAGGCAATCGCGGTCACGGGTTACACCACCAATGCCATGGCGCGCAGCCTGCGGCTTGGTCGGTCGAACATGATCCTCGTGGTCGCACCCGATATCGGTGACCCCAATTTCTCCAATATTCTCATCGGTTTGGAAAATGAGGCACGCTCGCACGGCTATGGCATCCTGATCGGCCACACGCAGAACGATGCTCAACGCGGGCTGGAATATCTGAAATTCCTGAACTCCAACCAGGCCGCTGGTTTGATCCTGTTCACCGGTATCCTGCCCTTCGGACATCAGACGATGACGGCCCGGCTTCCGCCGAGCGTCGGCGTCTTCGAGCCGGTCTTCAATGGGGGCATCCCCTATGTCGGCGTGGACGATATCGCCGGGGCGCGCAAGGCGATCGACCTCCTGATTGCCGAGGGTCATCGGAAAATTGCATTCATCGGCGATTCGCGCACCCGCCTCGCCTATAGCCGGCGGCGGATGGGCTATGACGCTGGGCTCGATGCCGCCGGTATCGGTACCGACCTCCGCATTGTGTTCGAGGGCGACGGCACTATCGAGAGCGGAAGGCTGGCCGTCGAGCAGCTTTTCATGCGTGACACGCTGCCGACAGCCTTCATGTGCGTCAACGATCAGACGGCCATCGGCGTGATGATCGGACTGAAGGCGCGCGGCTACGACATTCCGGGGGATTTCTCGGTGACCGGCTTCGACGATGTGCCGCAAGCCGTTTTCATGTCGCCCTCGCTGACGACGATCCGGCAGCCGCGCACAGCCATCGGCAAGCATGCGATGGCGCTCCTGCTCGAACTCCTGTCGGACGGCCAGCCGGCCGAGACGGAGATCCTGCTACGGCCCGATCTGGTGGTGCGCAACTCGGTCTCGACACCATCGCGCGCCCGGCGATAGGGACACGTCGCCATGCCGATCGGCAGACTCGTCCTCTACGCCCGCGATATGGAAGCGACGATCGGCTTTTACGAAAAACACTTCGGGTTCAGGCCGCTTCGACAGGACGGCGATCGAATTGTCGAGTTGCTGGCACCGGACGGCGGCGCCAATCTGATGATCCATCCCGCGGCAAAGACGCAGAAGATGGGTCAATCATTGGTGAAACTGGTCTTCGACGTCGAGCATGTCGAAGCTTTCCGCACCAAATGCGCCAGCGATGGGCTCGAATTCGGGCCTGTGCATCAGGCTGACGGCTACGTGTTCGCCAATGCCAAGGACCCCTGCGGGAATTCCATATCCATTTCGAGCCGCGCATTCAGGCGGTAGTGTGGGAGGCGGTGGATCACCGCCTCCCACATTTTGACGATCAAACGTAACGATTGACGATGTTTTCCAGGAGTTCCTGCTTGCCGGATTTCGGCTGCGGGTTGATGTCCTTGCTCTCGACCCACTGTGCGATCTGGTCGAGGGAGTATTCGCCGCGGAGCAGCTTCTGTCCTTCAGCGGAATCCCAGCCGGCATAGCGGTCGGCAAGCGGCTGCGACAGGGCCTTGTCCTCGATCATCTTGGCAGCAGCCTTGAGGCCGCGAGCACAGCAATCCATGCCGCCGATATGGCCGATCAACAGGTCTTCCGGATCGAGCGACTGACGGCGCAGCTTGGCGTCGAAGTTGGTGCCGCCGGTCTTGAAGCCACCGCCTGCCAGAACGTGGTAGTAAGCGAGCGACATTTCCGGAACATTGTTCGGGAACTGGTCGGTATCCCAGCCGGACTGATAGTCGTTGCGGTTCATGTCGATGGAGCCGAAGATGCCAAGGGCATTGGCAAGCGCCAGTTCATGCTCGAAGGAATGGCCGGCAAGGATCGCGTGACCCTGCTCGATGTTGACCTTCACTTCGTTTTCCAGGCCGTTCTTCTTCAAGAAGCCGTAGACGGTCGCGACGTCGTAATCATACTGATGCTTGGTCGGTTCCTGCGGCTTCGGCTCGATCAGGATCGTGCCCTTGAAACCGATCTTGTGCTTGTACTCGACCACGAGGTTGAGGAAGCGGCCCAACTGGTCCAGCTCACGCTTCAGGTCTGTGTTGAGCAGGGTTTCGTAGCCTTCGCGGCCGCCCCATAGAACGTAGTTTTCACCACCGAGCTTGTGCGTTGCGTCCATGCAGGTCTTCACGGTCGCGGCCGAGAAAGCGAAGACATCCGGATCCGGATTGGTCGCAGCACCCGACATGAAGCGGCGGTTGGAGAAGAGGTTCGCCGTACCCCAAAGCAGCTTGACGCCCGTTTCGGCCTGCTTCTGTGCGAAGTAGTCAACGATCTCGTTGAGGTTCTTAGTATTCTCGGCGAAATTCTTGCCTTCCGGGCGCACGTCGGCGTCGTGGAAGCAGTAGTAAGGCGCACCCAGCAGGTTGAAGAATTCGAAGGCAACATCGGCCTTCAGCTTGGCCGCTTCCATCGTGTCCTGGAACCATGGGCGGAGGAAAGTCTGGCCACCGAAGGGGTCGCCGCCCGGCCAGGTGAAGGTGTGCCAATAAGCAACGGCAAAACGCAGGTGGTCTTCCATGCGCTTGCCGAGAACCACTTCTTCCTTGTTGTAGTGACGGAAGGCCAGCGGATTGGTGCTCTCGGGGCCTTCGTATTTCACTTTCTTGATGTCACCAAAAAATCCGGTGCTCATGTCCTGTCTCCTTGGGTTTGGGATATTTGCTAGTGTTCTTCATTTGTCGGTAACGCCCCCTCATCCGACCCTTCGGGCCACCTTCTCCCTCGTGGGGAGAAGGTATGGGCGGCTACCGCAAGCTCCGTCGTTCCCTCTCCCTCCGGGGAGAGGGCTAGGGTGAGGGGGTCTCACCTCAAACTATGCTCAGCGCCTTGATCGCCGGATAAAGCGCCCGGTAGCGCTTGTAGGCGTCGGCATAGGCATCCGTCAGCGAAGCGACCGGATCGATCGTGCCGGCGGTTTTCGGCGGTGTGCAGACCTCGACCGGGTCGGCGCCGGTTGCCGCGATCAGGCCGAGACGGGCGGCACCGAAAGCGGCCCCGAAATCGCCGTCGGCCGGCAAATCGACGGGAACGCCGAGCGCGGTCGCGATCGAGGCCAGCCAGTAGCGTGAGCGCGAGCCGCCGCCAATGGCGGTGACGCGGGCGATATCGGTCCCTGCCGAGCGCAGCGCTTCCAGATTGTCACGAATGGCGAAGCTGACGCCTTCGAGCACCGCCTGCGTGAGCACGGCGCGGCTGCTCTCATGGCCGAGACCGATGAAAGCGCCACGGATGGTCGCATCATTATGCGGAGTGCGTTCGCCGGAAAGGTAGGGAAGGAAGGTGACGCCAGACGGTGCCTTCAGCGTATCCCCGACTTCACCGGTGAGTTCGGCGGCCGATTTGCCGGTGACACTCGAATGCCAGTTCAACGCATCCGTCGCCGACAGGATGACGCCCATCTGGTGCCAGGTGTTCGGCAGCGCGTGGCAGAAGGCATGAACGGCGCTTTCCGGCTTCGGCAGGTAAGAGCCGTTGGCGGCAAAGAGCACGCCGGATGTACCGAGCGACACAAAGGCGGCGCCATGGCTGACTGTACCCATGCCGCAGGCCGAAGCCGCGTTATCCCCTGCCCCGCCGGCCAAGACGACGTCGCCGGAAATACCCCAGCTCGAGGCCAGTTCGCCGCGCAGCTTGCCGGCGGCTTCCGTGCCTTCCACCAGCGTCGGCATCTGCTTTTCATCGAGATTGGTCGCGGCGAGCAGCTCGGAAGACCATTTGCGCTTGCCCGTATCCAGCCAGGAGGTACCGGCGGAATCGGACATTTCCGACATATGTTCGCCCGTCAGCCAAAGACGCAGATAGTCCTTCGGCAGCAGCACCCAACGCACCTTGGAAAAAATCTCCGGCTCATGCTTGGCGACCCAGGCAAGCTTCGGTGCGGTGAAGCCGGGGAACACGATGTTGCCGGTCAAGGCGCGGAAGCGCGGATCGGCGTCGAGAGCGGCAGCTTCCTGATAGCTGCGCGTGTCGTTCCAGAGAATGCAGGGACGCAGCACCTTGTCGTCGGCATCGAGCAGCGTCGCGCCGTGCATCTGGCCGGATAGGCCAATACCCCGCACCGCAGCCAATTCCTTCGGATGCGCCGCCTTCAGGCCGGCGACCGCTTCCTCGGTGGCGCGAATCCAGTGCGCCGGCTCCTGTTCCGACCAGCCCGGATGCGGACGCGACACGTCGAGCCCGCCATTGGCCGATCCGATGATCTTCTGGTTGCCGTCGATCAGCATCGCTTTGACGCCGGACGTTCCGAGATCAAGACCCAAATACATCAGATGTAACTCCCTATGCTCTGCCGCAGATTTCGATGGTCAGGGCAGATTGTCCTTCAAGAAAATGTCGAGGCGGATGCGCTCCTGGCCGGCAATCACATCCTGGCCGTCCGCCGTCGCCTTCATGACGCGTATGGCACTGCGCACCTCATGGCCGGCGTCCTGGTTGAGAACGGCATCGATGGTGCCGTCCAGCAACGCGATGCGGGTGTGTTCGGTCAGCTCGTGCACGACGACCGTCAGCTCGCGCCCCTGCCCGGTCTCCTTCAGTGCCCTAAGCAGACCGCGATTACCGGCGCCGAGGCTATAGATGCCGATGATACTGTTGCTGCCGGACAGCGCCTCGGAGACGAGCGTGTTGGCGATTTCCGGATCGTCACGGCCTTCGAGCACCGGCAGCAGGCGCAATTGCGGAAATTCCGCTGCCATGACGGAGGAAAATCCTTCCAGGCGCTCACGATGGTCGCGCACCAGCATGGACCCGGCGAGAACGGTGATGTCGCCCTTGCGCCCGCCGAGAAAACGGCCGAGCAGCCGGGCAGCCGTCCGGCCTGCGGCAATATTGTCGACGCCGGCATAGTGGTGCCGGGTGGAACCGGTGAGATCGGAAACGAGCGTGACGACGGGGATGCCTGACGCTACCAGCCGATCGACGGCGGCGCGCACCTCCGGCGCGTCGGTTGCTACCAGGGCCACGCCGGCGAGCTCCTGCCCCTGCAGCGCGTCAAGCTCGGCTACCAGCGCCGGCGGGTCGAAGGCCGGCACTTCCACGATGCGAATTTCAGTGCGATCGAAGGTCGAACGCGTCATCGCCTGGCGCACTTCGCCATAGAGGCCGTGCATAAAGGAATTGTCGCCGGTCGGCAGGATGAAGACGAGCGGATAGACACGGCCCTTGGCAAGATTGGCAGCTGCCACGTCACGGACATAGCCGATGTCACGGATCGCAGCTTCCACCTTCTCGCGCGTCACGAGACGCACGCCCGGGCGCCGGTTCAGTACACGATCCACAGTCGCAAGGCTAACGCCCGCGGCAGCGGCGATATCGTAAACGGTGGGTCTCATCAGCTCCTCCTGATGAAATCCTTACTGCGAATTCTGATGTACGTAAATCAAAAATTTTCGAAGCCTGAAGTTTCCTGTCGATCAGCACGAAAGGAAAAAGGCTTCTCGATCCGAGAAGCCTTTTAATTACAGATGGATAGTAGAAAAATGGTTAAGCCTAGTGGCCACCGCCGCCCGCGCCTTTCGGGGGCGCATTCGGTTTGCTGAGCATCAACACGCCAACGATCATCGCCAGGAACAATACCGTCAGCATCAGGAAGACGTCGCCGAAAGCCATGATGACCGCCTGTTGCTCCGCCATGTTGACCAACTGCTTTAATGCCGCCTGCGCACCGTCCAGGCCGTTGGCATCAAAATTGGCCGTCATATTGTGGATCTTGTCGATGGCGGCGGGGCTCCCCCAATGCACATGATCGCGCAGATGCATGTAGTGGGTGTCCTGGCGGGTACTAAGCACGGTATTGATGATGGCGAGCCCGACGGCACCGCCGAGGTTGCGGGTCAGGTTGAACAGGCCGGAAGCCCCGCGCATGCGGGCGGGAGGCGTGGTTCCGAGCGCAATGTTGTTGATCGGCACCATGCACAACATCAGCCCGAAGCCACGAAGAATCTGCGGAATGAAGAGCTCCCAGAAATCCCAGTCCGTCGTCAGGCCGGTCATGATCCACGTTCCGGCCGCGAAACTGCAGAAGCCGATGATCATCATGATCCGCAGATCCATCTTGCCGGCAAGAATACCGGCGAGAGGCGCGGTGAAGAACATTGCGAGGCCCGAGACGAACATCGTCTCGCCGATCATCAGCGAATCATATCCGCGAATCCGGCCGAGATAGACGGGATAAATATAGGTCAGACCATAAAGCCCGATGCCCATGACGAAAGAGAACATTGAACCGAACGCGAAGTTCTTGTTGCCGAAGGCCCTCAAATCGACGACGGGAAACTCGACGGTAAAGGCCCGGTAGAAGAAGACGAGCGCGGCAATCGCGGAGGCGATCGCTGCAATCACGATATAGTTGTCGTTGAACCAGTCGTTGGTGTTGCCCTC
Source organism: Martinezella paranaensis (assembly GCF_014200235.1). Lineage (NCBI taxonomy): Bacteria > Pseudomonadati > Pseudomonadota > Alphaproteobacteria > Hyphomicrobiales > Rhizobiaceae > Martinezella > Martinezella paranaensis. The sequence continues at coordinate 454,206 of NZ_JACHBI010000002.1, forward strand.
TTCAAGCACATATTCCAGCGCGCCGAGAAACAGCGCCATGGAAAACAATCCCCACCAGTCGAACTTCTTCATCAACGACAGCTCCGGCTTGTCGAAGTCGATGAAATTCCAGGTGACGAGGGTGACGACGATGCCAGGGCCGATATTGACGAGGAACAGCCAGTGCCAGGAAAATGCGTGGCTGAGATAGCCGCCGACCGTCGGGCCGATGGTCGGGGCAAGCGTTGCGATCAAACCGATGATCGGCGACACGACGTTGCGCTTCGATGGCGGAAAAATGGTGAAGGCAGCCGCGAAAACCGATGGAATCATGCCGCCGCCGATAAAGCCCTGCAGCGCACGATAGACGATCATCTGATCGATGTTGGTCGCCGTGGCGCAAAGGCCGCTGGCGATGGTGAAGCCGGCAGCGGAGATCGCGAAAAGATATCGTGTCGAGATGATGCGAGCCAATGTTCCCGAAAGCGGGATCATGATGACTTCAGCGATCAGATAGGCCGTTTGCACCCAAGGAATTTCATCCGAGCCGGCGCTGAGGCCAGCTTGGATTTCACTGAGAGAGGCGGAAACCACCTGGATGTCCAGGATCGACATGAACATGCCGAGCACCATCGCAAAGAAAGCGATGAGCTTACGGGGGTCCATGTGATCCGCCGCTGGCGCGACGGGACCGGCTGTCGAACCTACGGTCGCTGCTGTCGAGGCCATCGGCGCTCTCCGAATTTAGTTACTCGCCAACCCGACTCGATCGGGCGCAGTGCGGGTATCGACATCGACGACGACACTCAGACCGGCACGCAGACGACCGCTGTCGAGTGCATCCTGCGGCAACGCGATACGAACCGGCACGCGCTGGACCACCTTGGTGAAGTTGCCGGTCGCATTTTCAGGCGGCAGCAGCGAGAAGACCGAACCGGAAGCCGGCGAAATCGACTCTACCGTGCCGACGATCGGATGATCGCTGTAGGCATCGACATGCACGTTGACCTTGGAACCGGCAACCAGATGCTGGATCTGCGTTTCCTTGAAATTGGCGTCGATATAGAGCTGGCGGGTCGGAACGATCGCCATCAGCTTCTGGCCGGGCGAAACGAGATCGCCTTCCTGAACCGAACGGTTGCCGACAACGCCGTCATAAGGAGCCTTCAGCACGGTGAAGGAGAGATCGCGAGCAGCCTTGTCGCGAGCGGCCTCCAGGCCCTTGATCGTGCTTTCGGCCTGACGGCGCTGCGCCTGCAGCAGATTGATATTGGCCTGAGCCGACGCAATGGCGGCATCGCCGCCGACGAGATTGGCCTTGGCCTGATCGAGGGCGATATTGGCGCTGTCCAGCGACGCGGTGGTGCCGACGGACTTCGACTGAAGTTCGGCGGCGCGGGTCTGGGTGATCTGCGCACCGCGTACCGTCGCTTCCAACGCGACCTTCTGGGCCTGCGACTGGGCAAGCGCAGCCTGGCCGGCGGCAATCTGCGCGTCGATGGTGTGCAGCGACAATTGCTCGGTGTCGAGCGAAGCCTGGGCCTGCTCGAGCGCGAGCTTATAGTCGCCGTCGTCGAGCGTGGCGAGCACATCGCCCGCCTTGACCAACTGGTTGGCAACGACGTTCACCTTGGCGACATAGCCCGTCACCTTCGGCTGGATGGTCGCGATGTCACCTTCGATATAGGCGTCGTCGGTCGATACCAGGAAACGGCCGTTCGTCCACCAGTCATAGCCGTACCAGCCGCCGGCGACGAGCGCCACAACGGCAACGATCGGAAGCACCAGGCTGCGCCGCTTCTTCTCGGCCGGCGGTGGGGCCGCCTGAACCGGAGCAGCAGGCGCAGCCTGGGCGGGGGGTGGGCTGTTGGGCTTTTCCGCGGCAGGAGCCTCGGCGGATGCGCCGGTATCCGGAGCCTCCACTTCGACATCATCAACGATGCGCGCTATATTGTTACTATGACTTGATGACATTGCTCTACCACCGGACATCTGGGTAAAATAATCGAACCGAACGGTTCAGTTCAGTTCAGTTCAGTTGACATAGATCGTTTTTCATTCCATATCAAGTCTTATCGAACCACCCGGTTCGATTTAATTAACGAATCTGATTAAGATTCAGGAAAAGTGATCGAGCGAAGGAGACGATGAAGCACGAACCGCAAAATGTCGCCGTCTTGAACGCACCTGCTTCAGGGGGGCGTTGGGCCGCCGGAGAAGACCCCGTCAAACGCCAGCAGATTCTGGATGGTGCTACGCGTGTCTTCATGAAAATGGGGTTCGATGCCGCGAGCATGAACGACGTCACGCGCGAAGCAGGCGTCTCCAAGGGCACGCTCTACGTCTATTTCGCCAATAAGGAAGACTTGTTCTCCGCCATGATCGACAGTGAGCGGGCGCGTTTCGTCGAGACCGTACGCACCGCACTTGCCGATGACATCGATGTGGCAACCAGTCTTTATGAATTCGGCATGGTGTTCGTGACCCATGTCACATCGGACAAGACCATCAGCGCCATGCGCACCGTCATTGGTGTTCGCGAACGCATGCCAACCCTCTGTCAACGCTTCTTCACCGGCCCGGAAAATCTGCGCACCGTTTTGCGCGGCTTTCTCGAACGCCAGGTTGCGGTCGATCGCCTCCGCATCGAGGACTTCGATATGGCCGCCCGCCATTTCCTCGACATGGCCAGCGGCAGCTATTTCAAGCTGAGACTGTTCGGCGACATGGATTTCCCTCCCTCGAAAGATGAGATCGACTATGTCGTGCGCGGCGCCGTTCGCGTCTTCATGGCGGCTTATGGTAACAATCGGAAAGATCAGGCCTGACCGCCTTCCGATAGCCAGCGGATAGCCACCGCAATCCCGCAATCGCGATCAAACCCGGTAGCCGGTCGGCGCCTAACAATGGGCGCGCAACCAGGGAATCGAACATGAGCGCGATCGGAAGAGCAATATGGTTTATCGAAAGCCACTTCTCGTCTGATATCTCGCTGGACGAGATTGCCGATACGGCTGGCCTGTCGCGCTATCATCTGTCGCGCGTCTTCGGGCTCACCACCGGCCATTCGATCAGCGGCTACGTCAGGGGCCGGCGCCTTAGCGGGGCAGCTCTTGCGCTGATCAACAGCTCATCGACCATTCTCGAGGTTGCCCTCGATGCGGGCTATGGCTCGCATGAGGCTTTCACCCGTGCCTTCCGCGAGCAATTCGGCATGACGCCGGACAGTTTGCGCAAGCAGGGGCACGCCCGAAACCTTGTTTTGCTGGAGCCGATCAGAATGGACGACACCCGCCTCCCCAAACTCGATGCGCCACGTTTCGAGACCCGCCCCGCAATGCTGCTTGCCGGCCTTGCGGAAACCTATGCCTGTGAAGCCACACAGGGGATTCCCTCGCTATGGCAGAAATTCAATCAGCATTTCGGCCATATTTCCGGCCAAGTGGGCAATGTCGCCTATGGCGTCTGCACCCAGAATGAAGGCGACAGCGAAAGCTTCCGCTATATGTCTGCCGCCGAGGTCACTTCGGACGACGATCTGCCGGAAGGCTTTACGACCCTGAAACTGCCACAGCAGCGCTATGCCGTCTTTACCCATCGCGGCCATATTTCCGGCATCTCCGCCACCGTGCAGCAGATCTTCGGTGATTGGCTGCCGCAATCCGGTCACCAGCACGGCGGCGTGCCAGACATGATGGAGCGTTACGACGACCGTTTCGACCCGCGCACCGGCATGGGCGTAACGGAGATCTGGATTCCTCTGAAGGCATAGAAATATGCGCGCCGTCCGCGAAAATAATGGCGGCGCTTGCACCTGCGATTTCGCTCCTTACATAAACGATCGCTATCAAGGAGCCGGAGCTGGGGGTCAGCGTCGGCAGACGCTGACCAGAGGAAAAATTCATCGATGGATATTGTTGGTTTGGTGCAGGACCCGAGCGCATGGGTTGCGCTTGTCACCCTCGTCGTCATGGAGGTGGTTCTCGGTATCGACAACCTCATCTTCATCTCGATCCTGACCAACAAGCTGCCGCCCGAACACCGGGAAAAAGCCCGCCGGATCGGCATCGGTCTCGCCTTGGTCATGCGCCTTGCCCTGCTCGGCACTGTCGCCTGGATCGTGCAGCTCACCGAACCGGTCTTCGAAATCTTCGGCCAGGGCTTCTCCTGGAAGGACATGATCCTGATCAGCGGTGGCCTGTTCCTGGTCTGGAAGGCAACCAAGGAAATCCATCACAATGTCGACCCCGCCGAACAGGGCGAGGATTTCATCGCCAAATCGACCACGACCGGCTTTGCCTCGGCTATTGGCCAGATCTTGCTGCTCGATCTCGTCTTTTCAATCGACAGCATCATCACGGCCGTCGGCATGACGCCGCATCTGCCGATCATGTTCATCGCCGTCATCGCCGCTGTCACCGTCATGCTGGTAGCCGCCACGCCGCTCGCCAACTTCATCGAGAAGAACCCGACCATCGTCATGCTGGCGCTCGCCTTCCTGCTGATGATCGGCACGACACTAATCGCCGAAGGCATGGGCTTCCATGTTCCCAAGGGCTATGTCTACGCCGCAATGGCCTTCTCCGCCGTGGTCGAGGCGCTGAATATGCTGGCACGAAACCGGCGGAAAAAGCTATCCGGCGGCCATTGACGGGAAATATCCGCACCCAAAACGGGTGCGGCCATCAATCCTGGACGTGGACGTCGACCGACTCGCCGATATTACCGCGTCCGTAAATATCGACCTTGATCCAGACATTGCCGCGAGCGATCAGGTTGGCGGCATCACCGGCGATATTGCCGCTTGCCAGCATGGCTTCCAGCTTCTGGCGATTGGATGCCTCCGAAAAGAAGCTGTCGCCCTCGTCGCCGCGATCACGACGGCGATAGGCATAATAGTTGGCGCGATCCTGCCGGATAATCTGCCAAGGCAACGTCAGACGCTCTCCCTTGGAATTATAAAGATCGTCGTTGCCTATATAGGCACGATAGGACTCGATCAGATGTGTCGAGCTGTCACGCGTAATGGTCGATTGGGCCGCTGCTGCGTCGAACATGGCGGTCGCCAATATGAAGCTTAAAACTAGTTTCTTCATTGTTTTCCTCGCGGTGAACGATTGAAGACCTATGTCGTCACTGCCGCGAAAATTGCAAATAAAATTCGACAAGCGAGCCGCTTTTATCCCCCTGGTTTTATGAAGGGTAAAAATGCCTGGCGAAATTGAGAGATCGGCTCGAATCGATGCGACGCAAGGTCGGCACCTCTGCCCGGGCAATCCGGCGGCGCAGTTTCCCTTGACGTTACCCGTTGAATATGGCCTAAGGCCTGCCAAACGGAAAACGCGGGATTGAAGCGGCAAGACGCCCTTTTCCGGCCGGTTTCCTGATCCAGATAAACATCTCCAGCCGGGCAGCGCTTATCCCAAGCAGCGGCCTGGCTTTTTCTGACGGGCAAACAAGATGACAACATCAGGCGTTCGCGTCCGCATCGCACCCTCCCCCACCGGCGAGCCGCATGTCGGCACCGCTTACATCGCGCTGTTCAATTATCTCTTCGCCAAGAAGCATGGCGGCGAGTTCATCCTGCGTATAGAAGACACGGACGCGACACGCTCGACGCCGGAATTCGAAACCAAGGTGCTCGACGCGCTGAAATGGTGCGGCCTGAAATGGTCCGAAGGCCCCGATATCGGCGGTCCCTACGGTCCCTATCGCCAGAGCGACCGCAAGGACATCTACAAGCCCTTCGTCGAGAAGATCGTCGACGCCGGCCATGGCTTCCGCTGCTTCTGCACGCCCGAGCGCCTGGAAAAGATGCGCGAAGCCCAGCGCGCCGCCGGCCTGCCGCCGAAGTATGACGGACACTGTTTGAACCTGACGGCCGAGGAAGTCTCGACGCGCGTTGCCGCCGGCGAGCCGCATGTCGTGCGCATGAAGATCCCGACCGAAGGCTCCTGCAAATTCCATGACGGCGTCTATGGCGATGTCGAAATTCCGTGGGATGCAGTCGACATGCAGGTCCTGCTCAAGGCCGACGGCATGCCGACCTATCACATGGCCAACGTCGTCGACGACCATCTGATGAAGATCACCCATGTCGCGCGCGGCGAGGAATGGCTCGCTTCGGTGCCGAAGCACATTCTGATCTATCAGTATCTCGGCCTCGAACCGCCGCAGTTCATGCACCTGTCGCTGATGCGCAATGCCGACAAGTCGAAGCTGTCGAAGCGCAAGAACCCGACGTCGATCTCCTATTACACCGCGCTCGGCTATATTCCCGAGGCGCTGATGAACTTCCTCGGCCTGTTCTTCATCCAGATCGCCGAAGGTGAAGAACTTTTGACCATGGACGAGCTTGCCGAAAAGTTCGATCCGGAAAACCTCTCCAAGGCCGGCGCGATCTTCGATATCCAGAAGCTCGACTGGCTGAACGGCCGCTGGATCCGCGAAAAGCTCTCGGAAGAAGAGTTCCAGCATCGTGTGCTCACCTGGGCGATGGAAAACAGCCGGCTGCGGGAAGGCCTGAAGCTGTCGCAGTCGCGCATCTCCAAGCTCGGCGAACTGCCCGACCTGACCGGTTTCCTGTTCAAGTCCGACCTCAATCTCGATCCCTCGGCTTTTGCCAAGATCAAGTCGACGCCGGAAGAGCTGTTGGAAATCCTGAACACAGTGCAGCCGGACCTCGAAAAGATCCTCGAATGGAATGTCGAGACGATCGAAGCCGAGCTGCGCGCCATTGCCGACCGCATGGGCAAGAAGCTGAAGGTGGTGGTTGCTCCCCTCTTCGTGGCCGTCTCGGGCTCATCGCGCTCGCTGCCGCTGTTCGACAGCATGGCGATCCTCGGCCGCGCCGTCGTGCGCCAGCGGCTGAAACTTGCCGCCCAGACCGTTGCGACCCTCGTCGGCCCGAAGAACTGAACCGGACTTAGAACCATGAACGACAAGACCGAAACCGCCTCCCTCTCGTCCGATGCTACGGAAGTCCGCGCGCAGAAGCTGAAGCTGCTGCGCGAGCAGATCGGCGACGTCTATCCGGCCCACTTTCACCGGACACTGACCAACGCTGAACTGGCGGAGAAATACGAGGGCCTGGAGCCGGACACCGAGACCACGGATGTCGTCACCGTCGCCGGCCGCGTCTATTCCTCGCGCAATTCCGGCATGTTCATGGATATCCACGATGCGTCGGGCAAGATCCAGATCTTCAGCCACAAGGACGTAACCGGCGAAGAGGCCCGTGCCCTGCTGCCGATGATCGATATTGGCGACATCATCGGCGTGACAGGCGTCGTGCGCCGCACGAAGCGCGGCGAGCTGACGATCAATGCCCAGCAAATCACCATGCTGACGAAGTCGCTATTGCCGATGCCGGAAAAGTGGCACGGCCTGTCCGACATCGAGCTGCGCTATCGCAAGCGCCATCTCGACATCATGACCAATGAAGAATCGAAGCTCCGCTTCCAGCAGCGCAGCCGCATCGTCTCCGGCATCCGCCGCTTCATGGAGAATGACGGCTTCATGGAAGTCGAGACGCCGATGCTGCATTCGGTCTATGGCGGCGCCACCGCCGAGCCCTTCAAGACGCATCACAACACGCTGAAGCTCGACATGTACCTGCGCATCGCGCCGGAACTGTTCCTGAAGCGCACGCTGGTTTCCGGCCTCACCGACAAGGTCTTCGAAATCAACCGCAACTTCCGCAACGAAGGCGTCTCCACCCGGCACAATCCCGAATTCACGATGATGGAGTGCTACTGGGCCTATGCCGACTACGAGGACATCATGGACCTCGTCGAGCGGCTGTTTTCGACGCTCGCCATGGCGATCCATGGCAGCACCGAATTCGCCTTCGGCGACAAGCAGATCTCCTTCAAGGGTCCGTTCCGCCGCGTACCGATGCCCGATGCCGTCAAGGAAGCCACCGGGATCGACTTCCTGGCGATCAAGACCGACGAAGAAGCCCGCGCCGCTTCCAAGGCTGCCGGCTTCGCCGTCGAGAAGGACGCGACCTGGGGCGAATGCCTTGCCTTCATCTTCGAAGAGAAGGTCGAGGGTACGCTGATCCAGCCGGCACACGTCACGCATTTCCCGAAGGACATCTCGCCCTTCGCCAAGGAAGTGCCGGGCGAACCGCGCCTCGTCGAACGCTTCGAGACCTATTGCAACACCTGGGAACTCGGCAACGCCTTCTCGGAACTCAATGATCCGGAAGAGCAGCGCGCCCGCATGGTCGAGCAGCTCGAACAGGCCCATGCACGCGGCGAGAAGCAGAAGGCACTGGACGAGGAATTCCTCGACGCCATCGACCAGGGCATGCCCCCTGCCGGCGGCCTCGGCATCGGCGTCGACCGCCTCATCATGCTGCTGACCAATTCGCCGTCGATCCGCGACATCATCCTCTTCCCGGCGCGGCGCAGCAAAGCCGATTAAGACGATTTCGTACAGACGACAGGCCGCCCGGCTAAGCCATGGCGGCCTTTTTTCGTTGGGCCATTGCTTGCGGATTGCGTATAAGTCCCCCAACGCGCGGCGAATCCTCGCCATCCGGAAACAAGAGGCACGAAACATGACTGAGAACGAAAACCAGACCGCGGACGCCGATCATGAACGGCAGCGCCTCGCCGATCTCGCCGAAATCGGCGATGTCGATCTGGCGCAATTCGCGCCGGGCACGTTCGGTTGCCATGAGGCGATGCATACGACCTCGCTCATGCTCGACATGACCGACGACCATCTCTTGCAACACCCCGCCATCCTCGCCATTCCGGAATTCTACCGTCTCGCCGGTGACGTCCACGAAGCACTGTTCGCGCTTTATCAGGCGATCGGCGAGAAACATCTGGCGGATTGAGGGAATACCTTGGTCCCCGTAAGGCCAAGAATGCCTACCTTCAATTCGTGACCGGTGACCGCCGGCTGCTGGCGCCTGTCATGGTCGGATCCAGACCTGGCGATGGCGCCGCATCCGGTTGGGTCGCGTCGGCGCCAATGAAGCTGCCGGTATTGTTGCCCTCGGGCGGAAGACTGCTTTTTGACGCGGGAGGATTCTGTTCAGGAGGCGTCGCCGGCGTATCCTCTTTTTCCTCGCGGGCGACGGCTTTCTGTTCGGCGGCCTCGGCGGCTTTCTGTTTGTCCTTCTTGGCGCTGCCGCCGCCCTCGTTCTCGGCCGCCAGCGGATTGTCGCAGTCGCTGTGATCCTGCAGCGCCGCCAGCGCCTCATCGATATCCTTGGGCAGCATGTTGATCTGTTCGCCATAGAACAGACCTTGGGCGCTCGCACCGCCATTATAGTAGCGCGCCGTCACCGGCTCTTCGGCGGCGCCATCGGCGATCTTGTCGGGATGCGGCACATAGACGACGTCAGCCCCCAGCGCCCGACCGCGAATATCGGACCGTAATGTCGGGCCGTTCTGATCGAGAACGACGACCTGAACAAGATCCGGTTTTTGCTCGTCATAGACTGCTTTGGCAACGCGAAGCGCCGTTTTGACGCGCGTCAGACCATCGGTCGGATCAGTGCGGATATATTTGCGCACCCAGACCCGGTTTTCCTTGCGGATGGTAACGAGGTTGACGTCGCTGCATTTCAAGCCATTCGGGGAGGCCGAGGCAAGACCCAGAAGCTTGTCCTTGCCGATATAAAGCGCGAAGACGCCGGAGCAGCCTATCAGCAAGGCCACTCCGCCGATGATGAAAACAAGCTTCCGGGATGGCCGGAAAATGTGCAGTAAGGCGCTCACGCCAACTGCTCCACCATAGAGCACTCCAACGCGACAAGATGATCAACTCTCACGTTAGGGATATCGCGTTTCGGAATACTTAAAGAAGAGGTGAATCTTGCGCCGCTCGCATTTCCGTTACCAAAAAAGGTCCAAGCCTTTCAGACCGATGCCGGTTCTTGCCATACACGTTAAACCCATGCTCTAACCTATATATGGCCTTCACTTTGAGACAGCTTCAGTATTTCGTCGCCGTGGCGGAACAGGGCTCCATTACCCGTGCGGCACAGAACCTGTCGATCTCGCAATCCTCGGTCACCGAAGCCCTGAAAGAGCTGGAAAGCGATCTTGGCGTCGAGCTTTTCGACCGCCATCCGCGTGGTCTCTCTATCACCCACAACGGCCACCAGTTCCTGCGCCACGCCACAAAAATCCTCGCGACCGTTTCCGATGCGCGCACCAGTTTTTCCAGCCAGCAGAATGAGGCCGGCGGCACGTTGAACATCGGGGTCACCTCGCTCGTTGCCGGTTATGTGCTGTCCGATCTCCTGGCGCGTTACCGTCGTGCCTGCCCCGGCGTCGAAGTCAGCGCCATCGAAGACAATGGCGGTTATCTCGAACACCTGCTGGTCGGCGGCGAACTCGATGTCGCCGTCATGGTCATTTCCAACCTGCGCGACCGCATGGCGCTGCAGGCGGAAATCCTTGAGACATCCCCCTATCGCCTCTGGCTGCCCATAGGCCACCCCCTGGTTTCCGCCGATATCATCAGCGTCGCCGACATCACCCGCGAACCGCTGATCATGCTGACCATCGACGAGATCGAGGAGAATACCGGCAAGCTGCTGACGGCGCTCGGCGCCCGCCCGCATGTCGCCTTCCGTACCCGCTCCGTCGAGGCGGTCCGTAGCCTGGTGGCCACGGGCGCCGGCGTAGCGCTGCTACCGGACCTCGTCTACCGCCCCTGGTCGCTGGAAGGAGATCGGATCGAAAGCCGCGATGTCTCCGGCGCGCTGCCGGTCGTGCAAGTCGGCATGGTCTGGCGCAAGGGTTCCAGCCTGCCGCAGGCCGCCCGCGATTTCGTCGGCATTGCCGAGGCCATGCGTTCGGGCCGCCAAAGATAGCAGCTATCGGAAATTCCGATATCGACTTTCTGATAAATGAATTTGCGAATACGGCAAAATAGCGTCACCTTTTTCTCCGGGAACAAAACGCCAGAAACTGGCTCCGATACCAACTGGCTCAAGAACCGGGAGAGTTTGATGAAGCATCTGCTGAAACCATGCACGGCTGCGCTCGCATGTTTAAGTTTCGCCACGCAGGTCATCGCCGCTGAGCCGCTGAAGACGCTCGGCAAAGGCGAAGGTGCCGTCAGCATCGTTGCTTGGTCCGGCTATATCGAGCGCGGCGAGAGCGACAAGAATTACGATTGGGTCACCCAATTCGAAAAGGACACGGGCTGCAAGGTGAGCGTTAAGACCGCCGCCACCTCCGATGAAATGGTCGCGCTGATGAACGAAGGCGGCTTCGATCTTGTGACCGCCTCAGGCGACGCGTCGCTGCGCCTCGTTGCCGGCAAGCGTGTCCAGCCGATCAACACCGATCTGATTCCGAGCTGGAAAAATCTGGATGAACGTTTGAAAAATGCGCCATGGCATACCGTCAACGGTGTGCACTACGGCGTGCCCTATCTCTGGGGGCCGAACGTGCTGATGTACAATACCGACACCTTCAAGGATCAAGCACCCAAGAGCTGGAAAGTCGTCTTCGAGGAAATGACCCTGCCGGACGGCAAGTCCAACAAGGGCCGCGTTCAGGCCTATGACGGCCCGATCTATATCGCCGATGCTGCGCTTTATCTGATGGCCCACAAGCCGGAACTCGGCATCAAGGACCCCTACGAACTCAACGAAGACCAGTACAAGGCCGCCCTCGACCTTCTGCGCGGCCAGCGCAAGCTCGTCAGCCGTTATTGGCACGATGCGATGATCCAGACGGACGACTTCAAGAACGAAGGCGTCGTCGCTTCCGGCTCCTGGCCCTTCCAGGTGAACCTGCTGCAGGCGGACAAGCAGAAGATCGGCTCGACCTTCCCGGATGAAGGCACGACCGGATGGGCCGATACCACCATGCTGCATGCCGACAGCGAGCATCCGAACTGCGCCTATATGTGGATGGAACATTCGCTGCAGGCCAAGGTACAGGGCGATGCAGCCGCCTGGTTCGGTGCGGTGCCCTCGGTTCCCGCCGCCTGCAAGGGCGACGAGCTCCTGACCGACAGCGGCTGCGCCACCAACGGCTACGACCATTTCGACAAGATCAAGTTCTGGAAAACCCCGGTTGCCAAGTGCACGACGGAGAGCGAATGCGTACCCTACCATCGCTGGGTTTCAGACTATATCGGCGTGATTGGGGGCAGATAGTTCACGCCGATAATGGCGACCGCCTCTCCAGCCTAAGAGCGCGATCGCATCGGGACGATGAGGGGCCCGAATCTGACGCCCCTCATCGCCTCGTCGAGCCTCTTCCAAACGGAGAGGCGCGACGGAACAATATGCCCTTCACCTCCGCATACCCGGGAGCATCCCATGACCGCCGTTCGTTTCCAGCAGGTATCGCGCCATTTCGGCCAGGTCCGCGCCGTTGACCGCGTCGATCTGGAGATCGCGTCCGGCGAATTCTTTGCCATGCTCGGTCCCTCGGGCTCCGGCAAAACCACTTGCCTCAGGCTGATTGCCGGTTTCGAGCAACCGACCGGCGGCCATATCGAGATCTTCGGCGAAACCGCCGAGGGCGTGCCGCCCTATCGTCGCAACGTCAACACCGTCTTTCAGGACTACGCCCTCTTTCCGCATCTCAATATCCTCGACAACGTCGCCTATGGGCTGATGGTCAAGGGCATCGGCAAGACCGAAAGGCTGAGAGCCGCCGAACAGGCGCTCGAATTGGTGAAGCTGCCGGGTTATGGCAACCGCCGCCCCGGCCAGCTCTCCGGCGGCCAGCGCCAACGCGTGGCGCTCGCCCGCGCACTCGTCAACAAGCCGAAGGTGCTGCTGCTCGACGAACCGCTCGGCGCACTGGACCTGAAACTGCGCGAGCAGATGCAGGAGGAGCTGAAGAGCCTTCAGCGGGCGCTCGGCATCACCTTCGTCTTCGTCACCCACGATCAGGGCGAAGCTCTCTCCATGGCCGACCGCGTCGCCGTCTTCAACAATGGCAGGATCGTGCAGGAGGGCACGCCGCACGATATCTATCAGCGGCCGAAGACCCGGTTCGTCGCCGATTTCGTCGGTTCTTCCAATGTAATCGCCCCTGAGACGATGTCATCGCTCGGCGGCGAACGACGCTGGGCAAGCCTGCGGCCGGAAGCGATACGACTGACGCAGGATGCCGGCGTTCCGGCGACGGTGCAGGCGACGAGCTTCCTCGGCGCCGCCACCCGGCTTTCGGTGGAAGCGCAGGGCACGCGCATGCATGTCACCCTGCCCGCCGGCCAACCCATTCCCGACACCGGCGCCTCGGTGCGCATCGCCTGGCTGCCTGCCGATATTCATTACATGGACGACGCCGCATGACAGCCGCCGCCATCGCCGCACCCGCGGCCACCTCGATCCTGCCACGCCGGGGCGGTTTCTTCGGCCGCCTCTCCGATCTCTTCTGGCGCCACCCGAAGCTGCTGCTCTTCCTGATGTTGACGCCGCCGCTGCTCTGGCTCGGCATCATCTATATCGGCTCTCTGATCGCGCTGCTGCTGCAGAGCTTCTTCTCGATCGACGACTTCTCCGGGATGGTGAACTACGAATTCACGCTGGCGACCTATGCGCAGCTTTTGAATTCCGCCAATTTCGACATCATCATCCGCACGGTCATCATGGCGGCGCTGGTAACTATCGCCTCCTCCTTCGTCGCCTTCCCCATCGCCTATTATGCGGCGCGGTACGCCAAGGGAAAATGGAAGGCGCTGTTCTATCTCGGTGTCATGCTGCCGCTCTGGTCGAGCTATCTGGTCAAGGTCTATGCCTGGAAGCTGATCCTCGCCAAGGAAGGCATTTTGACCTGGCTTTTCGACAAGCTCTGTCTCGGCTGGCTGCTCGACGGCGTGCTCAACCTGCCCATCGTCGGCGGCAATTCGCTGTCGGTGAGTTATATCGGTACCTTCCTCGTCTTCGTCTATATCTGGCTGCCCTATATGATCCTGCCGACGCAGGCAGCCCTTGAGCGCGTGCCCACCAATCTCCTCGAAGCCTCGGCCGATCTCGGCGCCACGCCGAACCAGACCTTCCGCACGGTGCTGCTGCCACTGGCGCTGCCCGGCGTCGTCGCCGGCTCGATCTTCACCTTCTCGCTGACGCTTGGCGATTATATCATCCCGCAGATCATCGGCTCTTCGCGCCTCTTCATCGGCCAGGCCGTCTATGCGCAGCAGGGCACGGCCGGCAACGTGCCGCTCGCCGCCGCCTTTTCGGTCGTGCCGATCGTCATCATGGCCATCTATCTCTGGATCGCCAAGAAACAGGGGGCTTTCGATGCGCTCTGATCGCGGCCAACAGGCTTCCCTGCCCTTGAAGATCGGCGCCACCTGCGGGCTGCTCTTCCTGCATCTGCCGATCCTGCTGATCTTCGTCTATGCCTTCACGACCGAGGAAAAGAGCTACCAATGGCCGCCGCCGGGCCTCACCCTGCAATGGTTCGGCATTGCCTGGAACCGGCCGGATGTCTGGTCGTCCTTGGCGCTGTCGGTGCAGGTAGCGACCGTCGCAACCGCGATCGCTCTGGTGCTCGGGACGCTCTGTGCTGCCGCCGTCAGCCAGACAAAATTCTTCGGCCGCGAGGCAATCTCGCTGCTGGTGATCCTGCCGATCGCGCTTCCCGGCATCATCACCGGCATAGCGCTGCGCTCGGCCTTCAGCCTGTTCGATATTCCCTTCTCCGTCTGGACGATCGTTCTCGGCCACGCCACCTTCTGCGTCGTCGTGGTCTATAACAACGCCGTCGCCCGTTTCCGCCGCACCTCCGGCTCGCTGATCGAAGCCTCGATGGACCTCGGCGCCGACGGTTTCCAGACCTTCCGCCATATCATCCTGCCGAATATAGGCACGGCGCTACTCGCCGGCGGCATGCTCGCCTTCGCGCTGTCCTTCGACGAAGTCATCGTCACCACCTTCACCGGTGGCCAGCAGATGACCTTGCCGATCTGGATGCTGGAAGAGTTGATCCGTCCACGCCAGCGCCCCGTCACCAATGTCGTCGCCATGGTCGTGGTGCTCGTCACCTTCCTGCCGATCCTGGCAGCCTACTATCTTACCCGCGACGGCGACCAGATCGCCGGCGGCGGCAAATGAAAGGGAGATAATAATGGATACCCAAATGCTGATCGGCTCCCGCTTTGAGGCCGGCACGGAAACGGAAGAGCATATCCTCAACCCGAAGACCGGGGAGACGGTGCTCAACCTGCCGGAGGCCTCGCTCAGCCAGATCGACATTGCCGTCGACGCCGCCGAAAAGGCCTTCACGAGCTGGTCGCAGACGACACCCGCGCAGCGCTCCACCTATCTCCTGAAGATTGCCGATGCCATCGAGAAAGATGCCGAGGGCTTTGCAACGCTGGAAGCGCTGAACTGCGGCAAGCCGATCAATGCCGTCCTGAATGACGAAATCCCCGCCATCGTCGATTGCTACCGCTTCTTCGCCGGGGCGGTGCGCAACCTGCATGGCCCCGTTGCCGGCGAATATCTGCCCGGCCACACCTCGATGATCCGCCGCGATCCGATCGGCATCGTCGGCTCGATCGCGCCGTGGAACTACCCGTTGATGATGATGGCATGGAAACTGGCACCGGCCATTGCCGGCGGCAACACCGTCGTCTTCAAGCCCTCCGAACAAACGCCACTGACGGCACTGAAGATGGCGAAACTCTTGGCGGATATCCTGCCGGAAGGTGTCGTCAACGTCATTCTCGGTCGCGGCGAAAGCGTCGGCAATGCGTTGATCAACCACCCCAAGATCAGCATGGTCTCCATCACCGGCGATGTCGCCACCGGCAAGAAAGTGTTGCAGGCCGCGGCCAAAACGGTGAAGCGCACGCATCTCGAACTCGGCGGCAAGGCTCCGGTCATCGTCTTCGACGATGCCGATATCGATGCCGTCGTCGCTGGTATCAGAACCTTCGGCTATTACAATGCCGGCCAGGACTGCACCGCCGCCTGCCGCATCTATGCCGATGCCAAAGTCTATGACAATTTCGTCGCCGACCTCACTTCCGCTGTCTCCAGCATCAAGTTCAATCTGGGCGACGACACGGAAAACGAAATCGGTCCACTGATCTCCAAGCGCCAGCGCGACCGCGTCGAAAGCTTCGTCACCCGCGCCGCCGAACACAAGCACATGGAAATCACCACCGGCGGCAAGACCTCTGGTGATCGTGGCTTCTTCTATGCCCCGACCGTGGTTGCCGGCGCTACGCAGGATGACGAGATCGTCCGCCGCGAAGTCTTTGGTCCCGTCGTCTCGGTCACCCGCTTCACCAGCGCCGACGATGCCGTTGCCTGGGCCAACGACAGCGACTACGGCCTTGCCTCCTCCGTCTGGACCAAGGACGTCAGCCGCGGCATGCAAACCGCCGCCCGCCTGCAATACGGCTGCACTTGGATCAACACCCACTTCATGCTGGTCAACGAAATGCCGCATGGTGGCCTGAAGCAATCCGGCTATGGCAAGGACATGTCGGTCTACGCGATCGAAGACTACACCGCCGTCCGCCACGTCATGATCAATCACGGATGAGGGTGAGGCGCGGTTCGGTGTAACCGAAGCAATCGGCCCAATGGGTCGATTGCTGCGCCGAACGCCCAGAGCATGCGGCAGGGCCAAGGGTCATTCCAACCCCCGACGATCGAAACGGCATCGGAACAATTTCCCCTTTTCTGCGTCTTCATTAGGCGCAACGCAGAGGAGATTTCCTAATGCTGAAATGGGCCCTCATATTCTTCGTGATTTCCCTGATCGCCGGCTTTTTCGGCTTTTCCGGTGTCTCGGCCGCAACGGCGACGATCGCCCGCGTGCTTTTCGCGCTCTTCCTGATCGTCTTCCTGGTCTTCCTGATCATGGCGGTGATGGCCGGCAACGCCGTGCTCTAAACAGACGATGACTCACCTATGCTTTGGAGGGCGGCGAGCTACACCAGGCTCGCCCCGACATTGATAGCAAGGGCCAGGATCGTCGTGTTGAACAGGAACGACAGAATGGCATGCAGCAGCACCAGCTTGCGCATGCTGACGGTGGATACGCCGATATCGGCGGTTTGGGCGGCAACGCCGATGGTGAAGGAGAAATAGAGGAAATCCCAATAGATGGGCTCCTCCACCGGCTCGGCGAATTTCAACCCCTGCCCCTTGCCCGGACCGCGATAGAATCGGTGCGCATAGTGGACAGTGAACAGCATGTGCAGGAACACCCAGGAAATCAGGATCGTCACGATCGCCATTGCCGCGCGGAAAAACGCCACCTCCGGCGGCGCTTCCTTGACGCCGAGGAGTTCCAGAGCGATGCCGCCGATACTGGCAATTGCGGCAGCGATCGATAGGAACAGCAGAACTGCGTCCGAAAAATCGAGATCGGCCGAACGCTTGCGAATGCGATGCACATCGGATGTCAGCATCCGGTACAGGCTGTACGCGATGTAGACGATGGCGGTGGCATTCCAGCCGATGAGAATGTTGCCCGCATTGAATGCACGCGAGGTCAGAAGCAGGAAGAACACGATGCCGGCTGCGACGCTGACCAGAATTACCTGATGCTTGTGCAACAGCATGGCGGCCCCGAAACGATGGTGCGGTTCGTCCATGCGCATGCCGATCTCCCATTCGCTGAATATGTATCAGATATAGATTCACTGACGAAGGTGGCAAACAAAAAGAGGCCCCGCAATGCGAGGCCTCCGCTTCCGGAAAAGATGCTGATTCAAGCTGTCCAGCCACCGTCGATGACATGGATCTGACCGGTGGTGAAGCCCGCTTCGTCGCCGGCCAGATAGGTCACCAGCGCTGCGATCTCGTTGGCGTCGGCGATGCGGCCCATCGGCTGGCGGGCGATGAAGTCGGTCATGGCCTTCTCATAATCGCCGGTGGCGCGCAGGCGCTCATGCAGCGACGGGCTATCGACCGTGCCGGGGCAAATGGCATTGGCGCGGATACCCTTGGCGACGAAATCGGCGGCGATCGACTTGGTGAGACCGATCACGGCTGCCTTGGAGGCGCAATAGGCGAAGCGATTCGGCACGCCCTTCACGCTGGAGGCGACCGAGGACATGTTGACGATCGAGCCTTTGCCCTTCTCGAGCATACCCGACAGGAAGGTGCGGCAGGTCGTGTACATCGCCTTGGCATTGAGATTGAAGGAGAAATCCCAATCCTTCTCTTCGCAGTCGAGAATGGTGCCGGCATGCACGAAGCCGGCGCAATTGAAGAGCACGTCGATCGGGCCGAGTTCGTCGGCGTAAGCCTTGACCGCAGCACTGTCGAGGACGTTCAGCACATGCTTGCTGGCGCCTTCCAGCGTCGAAAGCGTCTGCTCGTTGATGTCGGTGGCGTAGACATGCGCACCGAGCGAAATGAAGCGCTCCGCCGTGGCGCGGCCAATGCCCTGTCCCGCCGCCGTGATGACGACCTTCTTGCCTTCCAATCCGTGACTCATAATCCTAATCCTTTCCTCCAGGGCATGATCCCGGGACCGAAAGGCCACGAAACGAAAACGCGTGGTTGCTTGCGGATAAGATCATGCGAAAACAAACAGCTAAAGCCGCCTTGCCCTAGCTTTCGAACGATTGCGCGAAGAGCTGGTTGAGCTTGTCGATGAGGACTGTATGCCGCGCGGCGGTACGCAGTCCATTGTTAATAATATCAGAAGCTTCGCTCTGGAAAGCCATGTAGCCGTCATGACGTGGCCGGACATAGGCGCCCTCCAGCGTAGCGCGCGTATTGCGGTAGAAATCGAGCGTCGGCGCGTTGACGGCATCGCTCACCCAGGCATCGGCGTGGCCCGGTTGGCCATTGCCGCTGGCATAGGCGCCTGCCTGCACCGGCCCGCTGGCGATCCAACGTGCAAAGGCCTTGGCTTCCTCCGGCATCTGCGTCCGGGCCGAAACGGCAATACCGGTGCCGCCGAGCGCCGAGCCGTTGGGCGCACGACCGTCGATCACCGGCATGTCGGCAAAGGCCAAGCGCGCCGGTCGGAATCCGGCGAAGGAATAGCTGACGTAGCCGTAGACGAAGGGAACGACGTCATAGGGGCAATCCGGCTGGCTCATGAGATCGAAGACAGCGATCGGGTCCATATCGTAACATTTCGCATCCATGCCGCCGACGATCCGTGCCATCCAATCGAGCACGGCTTCCCCATCCGCCTTGGCGATGCACTCCGGCCCTTCGACGCTGCACGGCGTGCCGAGATGCGCCGCAAGCGTGAAGAAGGTCATCAGCACATGCGGCGACCGCATCGGCAGGATCGCCTTGGCCTTGGCCGCCAGCGAGACGATTTCGGCAAGATCGGTGACCGGGCCGCTCAACCGATCAGGCCGGTAAGCCTGAACCTGCGTTGCCGCATCGAGCGGGAATGCCCACTGCCGGCCCTGCCAGTTGTAGCTCGGATAGGAGCGCCCGACCGTGCCTGCGGCGATTGCAGCAAGCTCTTCGGCATGCGCAGCATCTTCAAGCGGCAGCAGGCAGTCCTCGCGGGTGATCTGGCCGACATGCGGATGATCGATGACGATGAGGTCGTAGGCAGCAGCCAGCTCTTCGACCGGAAAAGTTTCGAAATCCTGCAGCGAGCGCTTCTCCCAGACGACCTCGACGCCGGTCTTTTCCTTCCAGATGGCCGAGCAAGCCACCATCGGATCGTAGCCGCGCGGATGCGACCAGGTCATTCCCTTGAGTTGCGCCATCATTCTCTCTCAGTTTGCCGCTTTGCGCTCGACGATCAGGATATGGTCTGCGGCAAGCACCACCTCGCCGCGCTGGTTCAGCACTTCGCAGCGTTCGACGACCCGGCCGGACGCCGGACGTTTCGGATCGTCCTCTTTCGCCGATATCGTCACCCGCGTGCGGATCGTATCGCCGATATGGACTGGGCGGATGAACCGCAGCCGGTCGTAGCCATAGGAAAAGGCGACGGGATTGATGAGTGATGCCGTCAGCCCGACGCCGATCGAAAAGATCATCGTGCCATGGGCAATGCGCTGACCGCCCGGCAAGGTCTTGGCGAATTCCGCATCCATATGATGCGGAAAGAAATCGCCGGTGTGCCCGGCATGGACGACGAAATCGGTCTCGGTGATCGTCCGTCCTGTCGTCGTGCGAACGTGGCCAAGCTCATAGTCTTCGAAGTAGATCATCTGTTCAGCCATCGCTTACACCTTTGGAAGTGCGGCAATCGGCGTTGCCGGCGCAGCGCTCGATTGATAGGCGGCCTCGACCAGCGCCATGGTCTGCCAGGCATCCTCAACCGAACCGATCAGCTCCTGATCTTCACCCGAGGCAAAACGCTGCAGATTGGCCATGCGGTTGACGAAGGCATCCGGGAACCAGGCGCCTTCGAGCTTCACCTCGACCCAATCGCTGCCGCCAGCGGGGCGAATCCACAGGTCGTCCGGCTCGCCGTGCGGATAGTCGAGATTGACGCCGAGCTTGATATAGGCCGCACCCTTCGTCCCGGAGATGCGGAATTCGCAAGCCTGGAATTTGCGACCGAAATCATGGTCGTGGTTGACGGAGAGCACACAGCGCACCTTGTCGCCATAGTCGAGGATCGCGGCCGTACGCGTCTGCGCCACCTGATGGCTTGGATGGCCGATGGTCTTGGCATGCACGCCCTGGGGATTGCCGAGCAGCCCGCGAATGAAGTCGAGATAGTGGATCGAGTGCATGGCAATCTCGATGCGCGGCAGGCCCTTGAGAAACGGCCAGAGGCCCCAGGGCGTCGAGAGCGCCAGCCAAGCATCGAAATCGACGACCTCGCCAAGGTAGCCTTTGTCCACTGCATCATAGAGCGCCAGCATCATCGGCGCGAACCGAAGCTGGAAATTGACCGCCGCCTTGATGTCGCGCTCGCGGCACACCCGGAGAATTTCCGTCGCCGCGGCCAGATCACCGCCCATAGGCTTCTGAATCAGCGCGAAAGAGCCGCGTGGCAGCTTTGAAAGAATAGAGGCATGCGCAGCGGGCGGGGTCGCCAGATCGAAGATCGCACCTTCGACGGCAAACGCCTCCGCCTCAGACGCGAAGGCGCGAATGCCCCATTGGTCCGCCAAAGCCTTTGCCTTTTCGCCGTTCGGATCATAGAGGCCGGCAACCGGGAAACCTGCCTTGTTGTAGGCCGGCAGGTGCGCGTCACCGACGATACTGCCGGCGCCGAAGATGACGATCGGGCGCGGCTTGGTGGGTTTAGGCCACCATTGGCGGAGGGATTTGGGATCGAAGGTCATTATACCCTCCCCTTGAGGGGGAGGGTCGGACCGAAGGTCCGGGGTGGGGTGATCCCTCCTCGTGCAAGCAAGATGGACATGCGCATCTCGAGCGTCACCCCCGCCCGCGCGTTCCGCGCGACCTCCCCCCTCAAGGGGGAGGTGGCCGCTTCGCGGCGCTTTCCATTCGAATCCCTAGCCATGATGAAACACCTCTTCCATCATAGCCCACCACTCGCCTTCCCTACGGGTATCGAGCGGCTTCTGGCAGGGTATGCAGACGGACCACCATTCCTGGTTTTTCGGGCTTGCGGCCATCTTGGCCATATCAGCCTCGAAATCGGTGCCGACATATTCCCAATAGCCGAAGAGCAGATTTTCCGGCTCCTTCAGGAAGATGGAATAATTGGTGATGTTGCACTCGGAAATCAGTGCCAGGATCTCGGGCCAAACGGCCGCATGCAGGCGCTTGTATTCCTCGATCTTCGACGGCTCCAGACCGATCACCATCCCCATCCGCTGCATGGCCCTATCCTCCTTCAGCCGTGAATCTCTTTCGTGAATTCACCGATCGAGCGCGCCTTCACCGCTTCCCAATCCCAGGCGATGCCGATGCCGGGTTCGGAGGGCGCGATAGCCTTGCCGTCAACGATCTCCATGCCCTTGGTGGTGAGATCGTCGAGCTGCGGGATATATTCGACATACCTGCCATTCGGCACGGCGCAGACCAGGCTGACATGCAGCTCCATCAGGAAGTGCGGGCAGACCGGAATATCGAAGGCCTCAGCCGCATGCGCCACCTTCAGCCAGGGCGTGATGCCGCCAATGCGGGCGACATCGACCTGGACGATTGAGCAGGCACCCTTCTGCATATATTCGCGGAAATGCCGGATGGAATAGATGGATTCGCCGACCGCGATCGGCGTCGGCGTCGAGCGCGTCAGGCGGATATGGCCGTCAAGATCGTCCGCCGGCAACGGCTCCTCGATCCAGGCGAGATCCAGCTCCTTCAACCTTGCAGCACGACGGATGACCTCATCGACCGTGAAGCCCTGATTGCAGTCCGTCATGATCTCGAAGCCGGAGCCAAGCGCCAGGCGCATCGCCGAAAGCCGATCGTAATCCTCCGATCCGTGCGGCTTGCCGATCTTCACTTTCGAGCCGGAGAAGCCCTTGGCCTTTGCCTGCAAGGCATCCTCGACCAGCGCTTCCTTCTCGATGTGCAGCCAGCCGCCTTCGGTCGTGTAGAGCGGGCAGCGATCCTTGGCGCCGCCGGCGAGCTTCCAGAGCGGCAGCTTCTGTTTCTTGGCGCGCAGATCCCAGAGCGCCGTATCGACGGCGGCAAGCGCCAGGGCGGTGATGGCGCCGATGGTCGTCGCGTGCGTCGCGAATTCTAGTCTGTGCCAGATCGCCTCGATGCAATCGGCATCCTCGCCGATCAGCAGCGGCACGAGATGGTCCGATAGCAGCCGCATGACCGAGGAACCGCCGGTGCCGATCGTATAGCTGTAGCCGGTACCGACGGCACCGTCAGAATCGGTGATGGTAACGATCGGCGTCTCCTGGCTGACGAAGCTCTGGATCGCATCCGTCCGCTTCACCTTCGGCGGCAGGTCGACCATGCGCAGTTCAATTTTCTCGATGCGGGCCATGTGCCGTCTCCCTCGCTCAGACCGCCAGGCTCTTGCCCGTCTCGGCCGAAAAGAGATGTGCCTGACTGAGATCGAAGCTCATTTTCAGTTGTTCGCCGCTCTTCAATCCGCGCGGATTGAGCATGCGCGACACCCATTCGCGGCCGGCAAATTCGACGAAGACCAGAGTTTCGTTGCCAAGAGGCTCGGTAATGGCAACGGGCAACGTCACCTCATGCACCGCTGCTTCGGCGCCCGAATGCAAGCCGTGCCCGCTCGGGAAAATATCGTCCGGGCGCAGGCCGAAGGCAACCTTTTCGCCCTCCTGGACCCGGTCTGCAAATTGCCCCGGCAACGGCAGCTTGTCGCCGTTCCTGAACACCAGCGCACCGGCCGAAACCGTCGCTTCCTCGATATTCATCGGCGGCGAGCCGATGAAGCCGGCGACGAAGCGTGTGGCAGGCCGCTTGAACACTTCATCCGGCGTGCCGACCTGCTCGATATAGCCGTCGCGCATGATGACGATGCGGTCGGCAAGCGTCATCGCTTCCACCTGGTCGTGGGTGACGTAGATCACCGTCGACTGCACCTTGGCATGCAGCTTCTTGATCTCGGTGCGCATCTGCGTGCGGAGTTTCGCGTCAAGGTTCGATAATGGCTCGTCGAAGAGGAAGACTTCCGGCTGGCGAACGATGGCACGCCCCATGGCGACGCGCTGGCGCTGGCCGCCGGAAAGCTGCGCCGGTCGGCGATCCATCAGCGCTTCCAGGCTGAGGATCGCGGCGGCTTCGTTGACACGCTGGTCGATTTCCGCTGGCGGCTGCTTGGCGATCTTCAGCGAGAAGCCCATGTTTTCGCGCACGGTCATATGCGGATAGAGCGCATAGGACTGGAACACCATGGAGATGTTGCGATCGCGCGGCGGCAGGTTGTTGACGATGATATCGCCGATCATGATGGCGCCGTCGGAGATGTCCTCGAGGCCGGCGATCATGCGCAGCGTCGTCGACTTACCGCAGCCGGAAGGCCCGACCAAGGCGATGAATTCCTTGTCCCTGATATCGAGATCGATCCCGTGGACGATTTCCAGGGCGCCGTAGCGCTTGACGAGTTTTTTGAGAGAAACCTGAGCCATGGGGTTCAACCTTTGACCGCACCGAATGTCAAACCGGACACCAGGTGCTTCTGAATGATGAAGGTGAGAGCGAGCGCCGGAACGATCATCACCACCGCGAGAGCGCACATGCCGCGCCAATCGATGGTGAATTCGGCCGTATAGTCGAGAAGGCCGACCGGCAGCGTCTTGGAATCGACCGAGCGCGTGAGCTGCGAGGCCAATGCATATTCGTTCCAGCAGGTGAGGAAGGCGAAGATGCCGGCAGAGGCGATGCCGGGACCGGCGAGCGGAAATTCCACCTGCCAAAAGGCCTGCCAGCGCGTGCAGCCGTCGATCTGCGCCGCCTCGGCGAGATCCTTCGGCACCTGCCGGAAGAAGCCGTCGATCAGCCAGATGGTGAAGGGCACGTTCAGCGCGACATAGGTGATGATCAGGCCGAAATGCGTGTCGATGATGCCGAGCCGGGCATAGACCATGAACAGCGGCAGCGACAGCGCCACGCCCGGCACGGATCGCGTCAGCATTAGGCCGAGGAACACCGCCGATTTGCCGGCGAAGCGAAAGCGGGCGAAGGCATAGCCGCCGGACATGCCGATGACGAGCGCAATGACGGTAGAGGTGACGGAGATGATGAGGGAATTGCGGAAATAATCCCAGACGGGAATGCCGCCCTGCCCCGCGCCACCGAACATGGCGCGATAGGCTTCGAGCGAAAGCTCCTGCGGGATCCAGACCGGCGGCTTCGCCATGATCTCGACCGTCGGGCGCAGCGAGCTAAGGATGATCCAGAAGCCCGGTAGGCAGATGATGAGCATCGCAATGAAAAGGCCGATGAGATAGGCGACTTTTCCGATGCGCCGACGCATGTGTTGTTTGGCGTTGCGATCCATGATTACCACTCCGCTCCGATCTGGGTGCGGGCAAGCGCCAGCTTACGGAAGAAATAGACTGTGAAGGCGATCGACAGGATGATCGAGACATAGGCCATGGCGTTGGCGAGCCCCATCTGCGCATCGGCATAGGCGGTTCGCCCGACGAGCGTCCAAATCAGCTCCGTGCGCCGCGCTGGGCCGCCATCCGTCATGATCTTGACGATGTCATAGGCGCGGGCAACGTCGAGCGAACGGATGGTCATGGCGATGAAGGCGAACGGCATCAGGAATGGCCAGGTGACATAACGAAAGGTCTGCCAGCTCGTGCAGCCATCCACTTTCGCGGCCTCCACCGGCTCCTGCGGCATGGCAAGCAGGCCGGCGAGGATGAGAATGGCGAAGACCGATGTCGACGACCAGACTTCGGCGATGACGATGGACAGCAGCGCCAGATTGCCGTCGATCAGCCACGGGATGGCATTGTTGGTGATGCCCAGGGATTGCAGGGCATTGTTGATGATGCCGACATTGTCGTTGAACATGAATTTGAACTGGAAGCCGACGAGCACCGGCGAAAACATCATTGGGAACATCATCAGCGTGCGCAGGATGCGTTTGCCGTAAGTCGCCTTGTTGACCAGCAACGCCAGGCCGAGACCGAGCAGCATTTCCAGATTGAGCGCGATGGTCAGCAGCACGACGGTGCGCACGAAGGCCGCCAGGAAGACCGGATCGGTGAGAATGCGGGTGTAGTTCCGAAGGCCGATAAAGGTGAAGAGCGTCGCCGGCCGCGTCAGGCGGAACGGCGTGAAGCTGGAATAGAAAGACAGAAGCAACGGAAACAGCACCACCGCCGCAAGCACGATGATTGCCGGAAGAAGCAGCAGGACCGGTGGAGATATTTTCTTATACATGGTTTGCACCTGTCGGCATTCCTCAGCAGCGTGGCTCGGACTGCGCGGAATACGATTGCATGGGGCCGAGGGGCCGGCATCACACCGGCCGGACAGACCGGCCCCTAAAGGCGCAGGTCATAAGTATTATTCAAAGAAGTCCCGCATCCGGCAGAGGGTGCGGGACTTTTATTGCAGCGATCAGAGAGCGCCGGCGTCCTTCAGAACGTCGGTTGCCTTCTGTGCAGCCGTGTCGAGCGCTTCCTTGGACGTCTTGTCGCCGAGGATGGCAGCCTGAAGTTCCGGATAGACCACGTTGGAAATCTCGATCCATTGCGGCGTGCGCGGAACCGGGAAGGCGTACTTCATCGATTCCTGGAAAGTGCTCAGCACTTCCTTCTTATAGGGATCGGATGCAGCCTGCTGGATGTCCCAGTCCCAGACGGCCTTGCGGGTCGGTAGCGTGCCGTTGGCAGCTTCAAGCTTCTGCGAATCGTCGTTGGTCAGGAACCAGACGAGCGAGGCAGCAGCATCCTTGTTCTTGCACGCTTCCGTCACCGAGAAGCCATGATGGCCGGACCAGCCGGTGTGCTTGCCGGCCGAACCGACGGGCTGCACGACGACGCCGACATTGCCGGCAATCTTCGAAGACTTCGGATCGTTGAAATAGGTCGCCCAGCCCGGCCAATCGAGATCGAGCGCGACGGTGCCCGATGCGAAGCCAGCGCCGAGATCGTCCCAGAGATAGTTGGTCGTGCCAGCCGGAACGGCCTTTGCCTTGTACATGTTCACGAACCAGTCGAGCGCGCGCACGCCGGCTTCGGAATTGAAGGCCGGCTTGCCGTCCTTGCCGAGATATTCGCCGCCCTCGGCGACCAGCATTTCATAGAAGCGGCCGTTGATCGCCTCTTCCTTGCCGGGGAACTGCGTGCCGAAGAAGTTCGGCGGATTGGCGAAGAACGTCGCCTGATCGGACACTTCCTTCCAGGTCTTCGGCGGTGCCAGATCGTAGCCGTACTTGGTCTTGAATGCCGTCTTCTTGGCCTCATCATTGTAGAGGCTCTTCTGGTAGTAGAGAGCCGAAACGTCGAACTGGGCACGCGGCAGCATGATCAGCCGGCCGTCGATGGTCGATGCCTCGATCGTCGAATCGACGAACTTGGCGATTTCTTCCTTCGGCAGCAGCTTGCCAAGATCGGTGTAGAGGTCGGGATACTGGGGGGCGAAGGACGAGTGGTTCGAGCCGACGCACCAGGAAATATCGCCCGACGCCATGTCCGACTTGATTTCCTTGTCGAGCTCGAAGTGGTTCTTCTTGGAGAGGATGTTGACCTTAGCGCCAGTCTCCTTCTCCCACTCGGAAATGCGCGCATAAAGCGGCTCGTATTGCTGGCCGCCGATCAGCTTGGCGTCGATCGTCACGCCCGGGAACTTGCCGGGCAGGTCGGCAGCAGAGATCGCGGAGCTCGCGAACAATGCCAATACGCCGGCGGCGAGACCGGCCTTCAAATTCCTCATTGAATTTCCTCCCTAAAGGACCGAACACTCCGCCCGATCGCCCTCACGATCCAAATATGGATCAATGATTTATATGTAAACACCTTATTCACTGACCGTCAAGCCGGCATCGCGGGCGCTTGCAAATCGCTTTCATTCATATATGAATGATGAATCATATTTCCCTAGTGAGGCCTCTATGAGTGTAGAAGACGACAGCGATCGATACCGCGCACCGGCGCTGGACAAAGGCCTCGATATCCTCGAACTGCTGGCGCGCATCGACGGAGGGCTGACCCAGGCGGAAATCGCCAAGGCGCTCGGCAAGAGCCCCAACGAGTTCTACCGCATGCTCGATCGCCTGGTCCGGCGTGGTTATGTGCAGCGGCAGGATGGCGACCGCTTCTATCTGACCCTGAAGCTTTTCGGCCTGGCGCATTACCACGCACCGGTGCGCCGCCTCGTTTCCTTCGCCACGCCGCTGATGCGCGAATTCTCCAATCGCGCCGAGCAAGCCTGCCATCTGGCGATTTTCGACCGCGGCTCGGTCATCGTCATTGCTCAGCAGGATTCGCCGACCTATTGGGGCATCTCGATCCGCGTCGGCGCCCAGATCAACCTGTTCAACACCGGCTCTGGCCACGTCCTGCTGGCCTTCCGCGACGAGAAACATCGCAAGATGATGATCAACGAGCAGCAGCGGCAACAAGACGATGATGTGCCGATGCCATCAGATCTCGATAAACGCCTCCAGGTGATCAAGGAGCAGGGTTTCGAGACGATGGACAGTCTGCAGACCAATGGGGTGCGCAACATCTCGGCACCTGTGCTGGCACTGGATGGTTATGCGCTGGCCGCGCTCACCTGCCCCTATATCCAGCCGGTCAACCCGAATGCGCCGAGCTATGAGCAGGTCATCCAATATGTCCGCGAAGCAGCCAAGGACGTATCGGAGACCGTCGCCGGGACATTGGACAACGCCGAGATATAATTTTTATTTGAATAAACTATTCTTCTGTGAGTATATATTGATCAGCATGATGGGAGGATCGCCATGCTTTTCGACAGCCACCTGCACATCGTCGATCGCGCGAAACTTGGATATCCCTGGCTGGAAGGGGCCGGCGCGCTGAACCGCGACAGCCTCTATGCGGACTATGCACGCGAAGCCCATCGCCTGGGGATTACCGACACACTGCATATGGAGGTGGATGTCGCCGAGAGCGATATCGAGCGGGAAACGGAATACGTCAAGGATTTGAGCCGGCAGCCCGGCAACCTGATCCGCGGTGCCATCGCTGCCTGCCGTCCGGAAGATGCCGGCTTCCCCGCCTATCTCGAACGCGTGCTCGCCGATCCCTTCGTCAAGGGTTTCCGTCGTGTGCTGCATGTCGTACCGGACGATGTTTCCGAGGGCGCACTTTTCCGCGAAAATCTGAAGCGGCTCGGCGGCACCCGCCTCACCTTCGATTTCTGCGTGCTGCCGCATCAGATCGTCAAGGCGATCGCGCTGGTCGACCTCAACCCCAATGTTCAGTTCATTCTCGATCATTGCGGCGTGCCCGCGGTCAAGGATAGTTTCAGCGCGGTCTGGACCGCCGGAATCACCGAGATGGCCAGGCGGCCGAACGTCGTCGTCAAGATTTCCGGCGTCGTCGCCTATGCCGACCCCGATAGCTGGACCGTCGATACGCTGCGCCCTTTCGTCGAGCATTCGATAGCAAGCTTCGGCTGGGATCGCGTCATCTGGGGCAGCGATTGGCCGGTCTGCACGCTGGGCGGCGGTCTCTCCACTTGGGTCGGCGCCACGCATGCACTGACCAAAGGAGCAAGCGCCGACGAACGCAACAGCCTCTATCGGCTCAACGCCAAGCGCCTCTGGTCACTTTGAGCGCTCCACGATTTTCTCGAAAGCCAATACAATGACCGCCACCGTCGGCATTTCCAGCACTCATCCCAAGACCATGCCGGCGGATCATGCCGATATTCCCGTCTGGAACTCGGAAAACTGGTTCTACGAAGATTTCGAAATCGGCCACAAGATCCGCTCGCTGCGGCGGACGATCTCCGAAGGTGAATCCCAGCAGTTCAACGCCCTCGTGCTCGATATGCATCCCTATGTCAGCGACCAGATCTTTGCGGAGACGGAGGGTCTGTTCGGCAAGCGCCTCGTCGCCGGCGCCTTCGTCTTTTCCGCGGGCCTCGGCCTCGTCGCCACCAACTGCATCAATGCGTTCTCGTATGGCTACGACAAGCTGCGCTTCATCAAGCCCACATTCATTGGCGATACGATCTACACCATCCGCACCAACCTCGATAAACAGCCGAAATACAAGGATCTCGGCCTGATCCGCTCTTCCTACGAGGTCTTCAAGGGCGAAGGCGAGCTGGTACTCTATTGCGAGCATATCCAGACGGTACGCTACAAGAACGGCCGGCCAGCAGACGCTCCGGAATTGAAGAGCTGAAATGACCAAAGGAAGCAATGACGGCCTGCTCGCCGGCATCACGGTGCTCGATATGAGCCAGTTCCTCGCCGGACCGATGGCCGCCCTCCGGCTTGGCGATCTCGGCGCGCGGGTGATCAAGGTCGAGCGTCCCGATGGCGGCGATCTCTGCCGCCGGCTCTATCTCAGCGACACCGAAATCGGCAGCGACTCGACGCTGTTCCATGCAATCAACCGCGGCAAGGAAAGCTTCGCCATCAACATGAAGGACGAAGGCGACCTGCGGGACCTTCGCGTCCTGATCGCAAAGGCTGACGTCATCATCCAGAATTTCCGTCCTGGGGTCATCGATCGCCTGGGTCTCGACTACGCCTCGGTCGCCAAGATCAATCCCCGCATCGTCTATGGCAGCATCACCGGCTACGGGCCGGATAACGAGTGGCGGCATTTTCCTGGTCAGGACCTGCTCG
Organism: Martinezella paranaensis; assembly: GCF_014200235.1. Classification (NCBI taxonomy): domain Bacteria; kingdom Pseudomonadati; phylum Pseudomonadota; class Alphaproteobacteria; order Hyphomicrobiales; family Rhizobiaceae; genus Martinezella; species Martinezella paranaensis. The sequence goes on from NZ_JACHBI010000002.1 coordinate 484,286, forward strand.
CCCAGGCCCGCTCCGGCGCCATGTGGCTGAACGGCGAAGCCGATGATGGCCCCGTGCCCTTCGGCCTTGCGGTTGCCGACATGCTCGCCGGCAACCTCATCGTCCAGGGCATCCTCGCCGGCCTCGTGCGGCGCGGCGTTACCGGCCAGGGCGTCCATGTGGAAACCAGCCTGCTGGAAGCGATGATTGATTTCCAATTCGAGGTACTGACGACCCATCTGAACGATGGCGGCCGCCTGCCGAAGAAATCCTCCGTGCGCAATGCCCACGCCTATCTTTCGGCTCCCTACGGCGTCTATCATTGCGCCGATGGCTGGCTGGCGCTTGCCATGATGCCGCTGCCAAAGCTGGCGCCTCTCTTCGAGCTTCCGGCGCTTGCCGAGTTTACACCGGACGAGGCCTTCACCCGCCGCGACCAGATCAAGAGCCTGATCGCCAGCCGCCTGCATCAGAAGACGGTGAAGGAATGGCTGGCCATTTTGGAGCCCGCCGATATTTGGGCCGCCGAAGTGCTGGACTGGCCGAAGCTGCTGAAAACCGCCGCCTTCCGCCAGCTCGATATGCTGCAGACGGTAACCCGCGGCGACGGCGTTTCCGTTCACACGACGGCAAGCCCAATCCGTGTCGACGGTGTCAGACACAAGAACGACCTCGCCGCCCCGACGATCGGCAGCGATTCCGAGAAGCTCAGGGCGGAATTCTTCGCCTGACACCCCCGCACGCTGGGCTGAAGAAGCGTCACGCCACCGGTTGCACCGAAGCGACCTTGCCGGTGTTGTCGATGATGCAATTGAATCTGCGACCCGTCGCATTCAACTCGACTCGGTAGGTGGTCGCATCCAATTGCTGCGAATTCGTCGGAAGCACCTTGTTCTGCGTAAGGCCGGCGGATTTTGCTGCGGCGTCAGCGCATAGGAGTTGTAGATCGGCGGGTGCCGTCTGTAGTTTCGTTCGAGCCATCTGGTCGGGCGGCGGCGAGGATACGCATGCCGTCACTGGCGCAAGGAGCACAAGCGGGAAAAGCAATCGTGCCGCGGACCAGCCATTCCATTTCGTCATGTTCCATCCCCTATTTTGCGGTCATACGCCCTTGTAAAGGGCTGCGCCCTGCATGAGCACGATCACCTTTGCACCGATCTTCACGCGAGAGTGCAGGTCGATGATATCGTCATTGTTCATGCGTATGCATCCGGAGGAGACATCGAGGCCGATACTCCATGACTCCGGCGTGCCGTGAATGCGGTAGATAGTGTCATTGTTGCCTTCATACAGGTAGAGCGCTCTCGCCCCGAGTGGGTTGTCGGGTCCGCCCGGCATGCCGTTCGCCCATTTCACCGCATTCGGATCACGGGCGACCATTTCGGCGGGCGGTGTCCAGGTCGGCCACTCCGCCGTGCACCCGACGCGCACGATGCCGGCCCAGCCGAAACCTTCCCGCCCAACGCCTATGCCATAGCGGATCGCCTGGCCGCCGGGCTGAACCAGATAGAGAAAATGCTGGTTGCCGTCGATGATGATCGTTCCCGGCTCTTCTGCCGTGCGGAAGGGAACGACCTGCCTGCGAAAAGCATCCGGCACCTGTTTGTTGCGGGCGTAATATTGACGCGCCTTCTTCGCGTCGTAGTCGACCCAGGTTCGGGTCCGCGGATCGAAGATCTGCGTCTGCGCCGCAAGCGCAACGAGGGGGCCAAGACCTGTGACTGCTGCCAGGAGTATGACGGCTGTCGTGCGCCTCCAGCCTCGCTCCGATCTTGCCTCCACCTTTGTCATGGTCTCGGCGTTCTTTGTCGGGTCGGTTCTCATGGCTTTGCCCATCCGTCGACGCGAGAGGCATGGCTGTCTACCCACTGCTTCGCAAATTCCAGAGGCAGCTGACGCTCCACCTGCAAGGCGTAGGTCATATGCGTAATTTCCTCTGGGGTGAAATCGACCTTCTCGAGAAAGCTCGCAACATCGGTGTGCTTCTTTGCGAAGGCGGCGGCATAGGCAATGTGAAAACTCGTGGCCGGCCAGGCGACCGGTGCGCTCGAATCGCTGATCCAGGTCGGATCGCTCGCGGGCATGATCTTCCATTTGGAGACATCATAGGGTGGCTCTGTCAGCCGCACGATCTTGTGCAACTCGAAGACGTGATGTGGCGCGTAGCAGGCAAACACCATCGGCCGTCCGGTCGCGACGGCGGCATCGACCGCAGCCATACCGACCTCTTCCTCCGCTTCGACCAGGGTCAGATTTTTCGCATAGCCATAGCTGTTGGCGCGTACTCTCTCGATGCCCGTCGACAACCATGTGGCCGCCCCGATCCACAGTTCTCCGCGTCCGTCGCCGTCAGTATCCAGAAGTGCCGTCTTGGCGGGATCGCTCAAATCCGCGATGTCCTTTATACCGGCAGCGACCGCATCTGGCGTGGCGCAAAGGCCTTCCCAGGCATCGACACCGCGCGCCGCCACCTCGACGACGTGCTTTTCGTTGACGTATTTCTCGATCAGACTGTCGAGGTTCGGCCGCCAGACTTCGGGATTGATATCGACCTCGCCGCTTTCGAGACCGTTGAAGGCGGTAAGAGTTCCAAGCTCCCGGACCTCTGCATCGAGCCGATACTCCTTAGCAATCGCGACCTTCAGAATATTCGCCGCCGCCTGGCCGGAAGGCCAATTCGGCATCGCGATGACCAGATCGGCCGCATCGGCACTGACGGTTCCGACAGACGCAAGGGCAGCGGCAAAGGCCACTGACGCGGAAATAAGACTGTTCTTCATGCCCCCTCCAGCTTTCGGCAACAACTACTATCCGGTCGCGGCTGTGGCGAACCCGAACCAGATAGCGAAGGGAAGTATCCGCAGGTAAGTACGTTACAGTAACATGATCGAAATTTACGCCACTGGTACGCGCAACCAGCCGGCGACGGGACGTGGATGTCGGGCGTGGATGGGCCTCAACAAAAAAGGGCGCCACTCGCGATGTGACGCCCTTCGATCTAGTTTGTGCGCGGCCTTCACCCCGTTGGACAGAAGGCTCTCACCATCAGCTTAGGCGGCAGCGAGCTGCAGTTCCTTGCCGACCATGGTGCGCAGGGCGATCAGGTCCTTGGCGAATGCGCGAATGCCTTCGGCGAGCTTTTCGGTCGCCATCGCATCTTCGTTCATCATCCAGCGGAAGGTCTTTTCGTCGACGGCGATCTTGGCGACGGAAGTCTTGCTTTCCGGCGAGAGCTTGCGCTCCAGCTTGCCTTCATCCTTGGCAAGTTCGTCAAGCAGGTTCGGGCTGATCGTCAGGCGATCGCAGCCGGCCAGCGCTTCGATTTCGCCGGCGCTGCGGAAGGAAGCGCCCATGACGATCGTCTTGATGTCATTGGCCTTGTAGTAGTTGTAGATTTCGCGAACGGAAATAACGCCCGGATCTTCTTCCGGAGTGTACTCCTTGCCGGTCGACTTCTTGTACCAGTCGAGAATGCGGCCGACGAAGGGCGAGATCAGGAAAACCTTGGCGTCGGCGCAGGCAACGGCCTGGGCCTTGCTGAAGAGCAGCGTCAGGTTGCAGTCGATGCCTTCCTTTTGCAGCACTTCGGCGGCGCGGATGCCTTCCCAGGTGGAAGCGAGCTTGATCAGGATGCGGTCATGACCGATGCCGCGTTCCTTGTAGGCGGCAATAATGGAGCGGGCCTTGGCGATCGAACCTTCGGTGTTGAAGGACAGATCGGCATCGACTTCGGTCGAAACACGACCGGGAACGAGGCCGGAGAGAGCGGCGCCGACGGAGATTGCCAGACGATCGGCGACAGCAGCGGCAACAGCATCCGGCGTACCACCCTGCTTCTTGCCCCAAGCGACGGCTTCCTTGATCGCATCGGCGAACATCGGGGTGCCGAGCGCCTTCAGGACGATGGTCGGATTGGTCGTGCAATCGACCGGCTTCAGGCGAGCAACCGCCTCGATATCGCCGGTGTCGGCCACGACCGTCGTCATAGCGCGAAGTTGGTCAAGCTTGGATGTCATGATACGTATCCTTGTTGAATTGGCCCATTGTGGGGATGATGGACCGGCGCGAAATCCCGTCCGGTTCGATAGACGACACGAAACTGCAGGCGGATTGCACCTTTTCTCCCTTCCCTATGTAACGGGAGAAAAAGCGCGAAAGTTCCATTTCCGGCGAGTGGTCAAAGCTGCGAAGAAACAACCTTACCGGACAAGGCTTTTCACCGAAAGCGAGCGCACTATATCGCTCCCTGTCCGGTGAAATACGTCCACGGCTGCGCACCCGCACATTGTCCTCCTCGACTGGACAAAGACCGACTTCCTCACGGCGACTATCATCAATCTCGCAGCGAAAAGTCAAGGACATTTGTGCATTTCAATTGACATAAGTTTCAGGCCATAGAATATCGGTGGATAGAAGAGCTGATCTTGCCGCCCCTGTCCTGTGCGATCGCCGCAACCTTTGTCGTTTGCGATCATTAAAACAAAAGGGCGTGCAAAAATCTTGCCGGAGGACCTGTGGCCAAACTCAGACGTGGGACACACACCGCCTATTCGGAGACGGCGTCTCTGAGGCTGCGCGCTGCGTGGCTCTATTACAATCAGGGCCTGACGCAGAAGGATGTCGCCGAACAGCTCGGCATCAGCCGGACCACGGTCATCCGCCTGCTGGACGAGGCGATGCGTCGCAGCGAAGTGCAGATCTGGATCAATGAAGGCATCGACGATTGCGTCGAACTGGCGATCAAGCTGGAGCGCGCCTATGGGCTGGACGAGGCGATCGTCGTTCCGTCGCCCGCAGGCGGAGACGTCGACGCTCAGGCGAAAAGCGTCGGCCTGGCGCTCGGCCAATTCCTGACCGAAGCGATTCCCGACAATTATACGATCGGCGTCGGCTGGGGCCGGACGATGACGGCCTCGCTCGGAAGCTTCCGCCCGCCACGCCGCGACAATTGCAAAGTCGTCTCGCTGCTTGGTGGCATCGTCGCCGTCCAGCAGACCAACCCCATCGACTATACGTGGCGTCTGGCGAGCCAACTCGGCGCGGAATGCTACATGTTCCTGGCGCCGCTCCTGGTCGATTCCATCGAGACCAAGCGCAATCTGATCGAAAAATGCGGTCTGGAGGCGATCTATCGCCTGGCCGAAAGCCTCGATCTCGCCATTGTGAGCTGTGGCGATATCGGACCCCGCTCCACCTCGCTGTCGGAAGGCTTTATATCGAAGCAGGAGCTGGATCAGTTGATCGAGGCGGGCTGCGTCTGTGACACCATGTTCAATTTCCTCGACGCCGAGGGCAATTCCGTCGATCATCCGATCAACAAGCGCGTCATGTCGGTCGATCTCGACACGTTGAAGAAGGCCAAGCACATCGTGCTGTCTTCCGGCGGCGCCCACCGCGCCCTTGCAATCCGCGCCACCATCAAGCGCATCGGCTGCAATACGCTGATAACAGACGAAAGCGCGGCAAAGGCGCTGCTGCAGATGGCTATGGCGAAGGCGGCTTGAGAATATTTACCTTCCCCCCCCGCGGGGAGAAGGTAGAACCCCTCAAGCTTTCCCCGCTTCCCAGCCCAGCATCGCCCGCTTGCGCGTCAGGCCCCAGTGATAGCCGGTGAGGTCGCCATTCTTGCCGAGCGCGCGGTGACAGGGGACGACGAAGGAGATGGGGTTGCGGCCGACCGCGGCACCAACCGCGCGCATCGCCGTCGGCTGGCCGATGTCTTTGGCAATATCGGAATAGGTCACGGCCCGGCCCATCGGGATCTTCAACAGGCTTTCCCAGACCCGCACCTGGAAATCCGTGCCGATCAGCACCACGCGCAGCGGCTGATCGCTCGACCATTTCGACGGCTCGAAAATCCGCGCCGCATAAGGCATGGTCGCCTGCAGATCCTCGACATATTGCGCATTCGGCCAACGGCAGGTCATGTCTTCGAGGCAGGCCTTCTCGTCGCCGGAATCGCTGAAGGCAAGACCAGCAAGGCCACGATCGGTGACCATGATCAGCGCCAGTCCGAAAGGCGAGATGTGGAACCCGTAGCGGATGACCAGCCCGCCGCCCTTCGCCTTCCATTCGCCGGGCGACATCGCCTCATGCGTCACGAAAAGATCGTGCAGCCGGCTTGGACCGGAAAGGCCCACTTCGAACGAGGTTTCCAGCAAGGGCAGATCTTCCTCGCGCAGCAGCCGCTTCGCATGGTCGAGCGTTACGGCTTGCAGGAAACCCTTGGGCGACAATCCCGCCCAACGGGTAAAGGTCTTCTGCAATTGAGTCGGCGATTGTCCGAGCCGCTCGGCGATCGTCTCCAATGACGGCTGATCGCGATAGTCCTCGGTGATGAGTTCGATCACCCGGCGGACGGTATCGTAGTCCGGTCCTTCCGGTGTGATGTCTGTCTTCAACTGTGCGATAGCATTCATAATCTTTCTCCTTAGAAAGGAGAACACCACGAAGGGACGGGTAAAACCACCCGTTTCTTGCATAATGGCGTGATCCCGAACCGAAGGACCGCGTCAGTGAAAAGTGTGAAGCGGTTTGGGACAAGATCACGCCCATCAAGCGATCTATATCCGTTGCGTCACCGTTGCCAAAGCCCGCTTGAAGGCTTTGGCAAAGCTCTCCCGATCCTCCGGATTGAGAAAGGAACCGACATCCGTGTCATGGCTCCTGTCGCGGACATGCATCGAAACGACCCCGATTTCACTGTGCCGGCGGACGAGAAATCGCGTCCAGAAAGGGTTGAAACGATGCTCGATCATGCGGCCCGAGGGCGAGAATTTGCGGATCGAGACATTGGTGCGCGTGACCGTCACCTCCTCGCGCACCCGGCCCGAGCGATAATTCATCCAGAAGGCGCCGTAGAGCAGCGTGAAATCCGCGCCGAAGAAGACACCGATCGGCCATGCGCCGCGAATGACGAATACGATGCCGTAGATCAGGCAGAACGCCCCGGTCAGCATCAGCATCACCTTGAATCCCCTTCGCCCCAATGAGCGATGAGGGAACAATTCGGCGGCAAAGACCGGCCTGTTGCCATCGATGTCAGTATCGGCGTTGCGTTCGGTCATAGGACTTGAGTATAGGTCGTTCATGGCAAACCCCAAGATCAAATCCAGCGCGCAAAACGCGAAAAAGTCAAATGCGACGGCAGGCCGCAAACCGGCTTTCAAGAGCCCCTATTCCAAGGCGGATCTGGAAGAGATCTTTCGCCGTTTCTCCATTCAGCGGCCTGAGCCGAAGGGAGAGCTGGAGCATGTCAATCCCTTCACGCTTGTCGTCGCCGTGGCCCTATCGGCGCAGGCAACCGACGTCGGCGTCAACAAGGCGACCCGCGCTCTCTTTGCCGTTGCCGATACGCCGCAGAAGATGCTCGATCTCGGCGAAGAGCGTATCCGCGACTACATCAAGACGATCGGCCTTTACCGCAACAAGGCGAAGAACGTCGTCGCACTCTCTGAGAAATTGATCCGGGATTTCGACGGCGAGGTGCCGCAGACGCGCGAGGAGCTGATGACGCTGCCGGGCGTTGGCCGCAAGACCGCCAATGTCGTGCTCTCCATGGCCTTCGGCCAGGCAACGCTCGCCGTCGACACCCATATTTTCCGCATCGCCAATCGCCTGCTGCTCGCCCCTGGCAAGACACCGGACGAAGTCGAACAGCGGCTGATGAAGGTGATCCCGGACCAATATCTCTACCACGCGCATCACTGGTTCATCCTGCACGGACGTTATGTCTGCAAGGCGCGCAAGCCGGAATGCGAGCGCTGTGTCATCGCCGACCTCTGTCGCTCGCCGGAAAAGACCTGGGATATCCCATCCCCATTGGTCGAGCTGCCGCCTCAACCGATCGGCGCCGCCGATTGAAGCACTTCCAGGAAAAGTGCGAAGCGGTTTTCCGTCCGGAATGCGTAAAAACAACGGGATAGAGCTGCCCACCGGCAACCCTCAGCCGCGACGTGCTGCTTCCTTCTGGGAAATCAGCTTGTGCAGGTGGACCATCATCCCCGCCGCAAACAGCGGCGTCAAAAGGTTGACCAAGGGAATGGCGAGGAAGGCGGCGATCACCAGGCCGGCAAGGAAGACGGTGAAGGCATGTTTGCTGCGAAACCGCCGTGCTTCTTCCGGCGGACGAAAACGCATGGCGGCGAATTCGAAGAATTCCCGGCCGAGCAGGTAGCCGTTGACCAGGAAGAAGGCGACGAGATTGACCCCCGGAATGAAAAGCAGAAGCAGGGCGATGATGTTGCCTGCGAGGACAACGCCGAGGAATTTCAGCGAACTTTTCATAGCCGGCACGAACGGCATGGCTTTTCCCGGCGCATCGGCCGGATAGTCCCTCTTCTCCACGACATCAGCGACATCATCGAGAAAGAGCCCTGCGATCAACGCCGTTACCGGTGAGATCAGCAGCGCCAGGGCCAGCGCCAAGCCGAGGCCTGCCAGAACCGCGAGAAGAAAGGTAAGCCAGCTCGTCCAATCCGGTGCGGGCGGCATGAAGCTTTGTAACCACGGCAATACGAAAGCGATGAAGGTGCCGCGTAACACAAACCAGAGGGCGACAAGCGCCAGCAATGTCAGCCCGAGGACTTTCCAAAAAACCTTACGCGTCTCGGCTGCAAAGAGGTTGGCGATGGAAAGACGCGCGGCATGGGTGATCATTCGTCCGATATCCCGTTAATCGTGGCTGGATATGTAAGTAACAATTGCAGATATATCAATATATTCGCGCCGGCCGCGTAATAACCCTCACCCATTTGAATTGTTGTAATCAAGTCCACACTAATATATGGTGTGTTACATATGAAAAACAACAACCTAAACATGATCAACGGTCATCAAAAATCTGCAAGCACTCCGATTGTTTCGGCATTCGGCGCGATCACACTTCGGATAGACCGTCAGCGAGGCGATACATTTGGAAGACCTGGGCCAGAAACTTAGACAATATATCAAAACAGGCACTCCCGCCGAGCGTCGAATCGCCAAGTATTTCTCCGAACACTTGAACGAGCTGCCCTTTGAAACTGCCTCTTCCGTCGCCGACAGGCTGGAATTGAGCCCGATGACCGTCGGGCGTTTTCTGCGATCGCTCGGCTATCAGGGCTTGGACGGCATCAAAGTGCACCTGCGGGAAAATGTGACGCCGGTGACGCTGCAACTGCCGAACGTTCTGGAGCAGTTGCAGAAGGATGCCAACGAGGGACGTCCGATTGCCGGCCAGATCGCCGAGCAGGTCGAGATGCTGCAGCATATCTACAATCTCACCAGCCAGCCGCAATGGTTGGATGCGGTCGCGGCGATACTGTCGTCCAGCGAAGTTTTCGTCACGTCACATCTCAGTCTCGCGAGCCTCGGGCGCCATCTCTGCAACCGCCTCGCATTCGCCCGCGACCACGTGCAATTCCTCGACGGCGCCAATGGCAGCTATATTGAGCTCCTCGGCCATCAGTCGAACGATGCATTGGTGGTGATCGTTGATTCGCCTCGCTTCGTCGCCTCGCGGCTGCTGGCGCGTTCCGCCCGCCGCTCCGGCTACAAGGTGCTGCTGATCACCAGCCAATATACGGAATGGGCGCATGAATTCGCCAATATGACGCTGTCGCTGCCGCCGCTTCGCGCCGGCAACCAGGAAAACCTGTCTGCAATGATGGCGCTGCTGGAATTCCTGGCCGTTGCTGTCATTCACACGGCCGGCGAGGAGGCGGAAAGCCGCATCCACAGGATCGAAGAACTGGAAGGCATGTTCGCCCACATGCCGCTTCGATAGTGCTCAACAAATGATGGTTTGGACGCCGGAAAGCCCTTCCGGCGTTTTTTATTCCATGGATTCCAGCTCGGCGCGATGGCGGTACATCGCGAGAAAACGCCGGTAATCGCGGTCATAAAGCGTCTTCTTGCTTATATCCGGCAGGCGCTCATGCCCCCCGGGATACATGGCGGAGCCTGCCGCAGCGAGACTGTCGTAAAGGCCGCAGGAGACGGAAGCCGCAATCGCCGTTCCCAAGAGCACCGCCTCGTTCATCTTCGGCACGACCACCTTGCAGCCGGTAATGTCGGAATAGAGCTCCATCAGCACGGCATTCTTCACATGACCGCCGGCGACATGCAGCGTATCCGGCACGTAGCCGTAGTCATGCATCCTCTCGAGAATATGGCGGATACCGAGCGCGACGCCGACGCTGGTGCGCCAATAAAGACGGCAGAGACCGTCGAAGGATGCATCCAGCGTCAGGCCGCTGACGACGCCGACCGCATGGGGATCGGCAAGCGGCGATCGGTTGCCATGAAAATCCGGAAGAACATGGATGCGCTCGGCAAAGGCATCGCCTTCGACGGCGCGAAGTTCGGCGATGCGCTTTACGATGCGGTCGTGCAATGCCGCCGTCGGCTCACCGCCGGCCGCATGCATGCCCACCATATAGTCGAGCAGCGCACCCGTCGCCGATTGCCCGGCTTCGACCAGCCAGGTGTCCGGAAATACGGCTTCATAATAGGGTCCCCACATGCCGGTGCTGCGCTTGCGTTCGCGCGAGAAGGAGACGATGCAGCTCGACGTTCCGGCAATCAGCGCCAATTGATGCTCCAGCGCGTTGAGATCACCGGCATGTCCGCCGAGCGTGCCGAGCGCGCCCGCATAGGCGTCGATCATACCGGCGCCAACATGGCACTCGCGGTCGAGCCCCAAGGCTTCCGCTGCCTGCGCCGTCAGCGTGCCGACGCTTTCCCCGACCGGCGTCGTCTCTTCCGGCAGGTTACCGCGCTCGCGCAGATCGCCAAGACCGATCACATTGAGGAAATCCGTCTGCCAGCCGGGCTGGCGATGGGCAAGATAATTCCATTTCGCCGTCAGCGTGCAGCGCGAGCGTGCAAGCGAACCCGTGGCCTTCCAGGTCATGAAATCGGCAAGATCGAAGAAATAACCGGCCTTTGCCCAGCTCTGCGGCAGATTTTTCTTCAGCCACATCAGCTTCGGCATCTCCATTTCCGGCGACATGAAGTGACCGGAGTGTTCGAGGACCTGATGCTTGGTCGCCGTGCAGAAATCCGCTTCGGCAAGTGCCCGGTGATCGAGCCAGACGATGGTGTCGAACCGGTCTTCGCCACCGGTCGAAACCGTGAGCGGCTTGCCCTCCGTGTCGCGTACCACCAGTGAACAGGTGGCGTCGAAGCCGATGGCGCCTATGACGGATACGTCGACGCTGGAGGCGGTGACGGCGGCGCGCACGGCCGTACAGACCGCGGCCCAGATGTTTTCGGAATCGTGCTCGGCGTGGTTCTCACGCGGGCGGTTCATGATGATCGGGTGTTCGCCCTTGCCCAGCAGGGCGCCGCGTGATGTGAACACGCCAGCCCGCGCGCTGCCAGTGCCGATATCGACCGCAACCACATGATCACGCATACAGCAGAGGCCCCATCCACTTACGTCTTGTTGCGGACAAGGTGTATCAAATCCGACATTGCGTCAAACACGACTTCGGGGCAAAGCCGCTCCAATTCCGCCCGATAACTCGGCGAATGGGCATGCGATCCACCAGTGAAAGCGAAAACCGTCATGCCGGCCGCCCTCGCCGCCGTGATCCCGGCCGGGCTGTCTTCGACGACGATACAGTCCTCTGGAGCGACCTGCATCTGCTTGGCGGCATAAAGGAAAAGATCGGGTGCCGGTTTGCCGCGCTTGACCATACTGGCGCTGAAAATATTCGGCTCCAGCCGCGGCAAGAGGCCGGTAACGCCCAACGACAAACGGATGCGCTCCATCTGGCTGGAGGAAGCGACGCAACGCCGAATGGTCAGCGCGTCCAGCGTTTCGGCAACACCATCGATCGGCTTCAATTCATGCCGGAAGCGGTCATAAAGGTCATTGCGGATGCGATCGAGAAAATCCTGATCGATGAAGACGTCGAACTCCGTCTCCAGCGTATCGACAAGCGTCGCAAGGCTTTTGCCCAGGAAGCGACTGTAGATGTCCTCCTCGCTCATATCCACGCCGACGTCGTGCATGGCCTGGATGAGCACGCTGACGGACAGCGGTTCGCTGTCGACGAGCACGCCGTCGCAGTCGAAGATTACGAGTCCCTTCTCCGCATCACTCATCGCAGATCCAACCCGAACCCTGTTTTGAGCCGCGTCTCTTGCAACGCAGGCATGGCCATAAAAATTCGGCCGGGACTTGGGCACCCGGCCGATGGACAGTTATTCCGTAAGTTTATTATCGAGGTATAGCTGCAGGGTGACGCGAGTGCCCTTTTCCCACAGCGTTTTTAATGCATGGGCAAAGCGCTTGCGGAAAAGATCCGATTTGGCGACGTCGCCGAAGATGTCGTCGAAGACGAGAAAGGCATTCGGATCGTCCTTGGCCTTCAGCGCCGCGGCGTGCAGCCGGTCGGCACTGGCATCGTTGAAGACGATATCCTTGCCGCTGTCGGTGGTGCCGGCGAAGTAGCGGCACCACAGCGCCGACACCAGCGCCAGGCCCACGACATCCTCCTTGCGGCGGAGCCGGTCGGCCGTCGACGGCAGAATGAACTTCGGCTGCCGATTCGAGCCGTCCTGCGCCAGGCGCGGAATGGTGTCGGCAATCTTCGGATTGGAAAAGCGGCGCTCGATCAGCTTGAAATAGTCGGCAAGCACCGTGTTCGGCACCGGCGGGATCACGGGGATGATCTCTTCGTTCTCAAGCTTGGCGAGATAGGCGCGGATCAAAGGCTCTTCCATGGCCTCGTGCACGAAATGCACGTCCATCAACGCCGCCGGATAGGCGATTGCCGCATGGCCGCCATTGAGGATGCGGATCTTCATGTGCTCGTAAGGCGTAACATCGGGAACAAAGGTGACGCCGACCTTTTCCAGCGCCGGACGGCCGGCCGGGAAATTGTCCTCCAGCACCCACTGCTTGAACTCTTCGCAATAGACCGGCCAGTTATCCTCGATGTCGAAGGCTTCCTTCAGCAGATCGATCTCGCGTGCGCCCGTCGCCGGCGTAATGCGGTCGACCATGCCGTTCGGGAAGGCGACGTTGGCGGCTATCCAGTCGGCAAAGGCCGGATCCGAAAGCTTCGCTGTGCCGACGACGGCAGCTTTGGTGACGCCGCCATTATGGGGAATGTTATCGCAGGACATGACGGTGAAGGGCTGAAGGCCGGCGGCGCTTCGGGCCTTGAGGCCAGCGACGATCAGGCCGAACACCGTCTTCGGCGTATCCGCGTTCTGACCGTCGGCAACGATGGCCGGATGGTTGGGATTGAACTTGCCGGAGGCATCAATGAAATAACCGCCTTCAGTGATCGTCATCGAAACGATGCGGATCGAAGGGTCGGCAAGCTTGGCGATGATGGCTTTGGCGTCACCGACCGGCAGAATATCGATCATCGGCGCCGTGACGCGAGCGGCGGTGCGGTTGTTATCCTGCTCGACCACCGTCGTCAGGAAATTCTGAGCCGCGAGTTTCTCCCGCATGGCAGCGTCCGAAGGGAGCACGCCCGCGCCGATGATCGCCCAATTATGATCCTCGCCGGCATTGAAGAGGTCATCGAGATAGATTGCCTGGTGAGCGCGATGGAAATTGCCGACGCCGAAATGAACGATGCCCGCCGACAGCGACTTTGGATCATAGGTCGGGATGGCAGCCGTTGCAGCCGCCTCCTGAAGGGTTGCGAGCGATAATTTGCACGTCATGTCTCAAGTCCTTCTGAAAGGTCTTCTGCTCCGGATGGATTGGGAATGTCTTATCCGGTTAGGATGGCCTGGGCCTACCTGATGTGGCCCAGGTCTAAATGGTATCCGCCATGCCGCGTGAGGCCGGGCATGGTGAGGGCGTTCGATTTAGATCGACAGCCCCCTGTCGTTGAACCGGTGGATGCGGGATTTGTCGGGTGTCAGATAGACGGTATCGCCGGCGCGCGCCGGGAAGTCGCCGGTTCCGCGGGCGGTGATCGTGCCGATACCATCGGCATCGATATGCAGGAACGTGTCGGAGCCGAGATGTTCGGCAACATTCACCCTACCCTGCCAGTCACCCTCGGTGGTCGACAGCAGCACATGTTCCGGACGGACGCCGATCGTGTGGGCGCCGAGGTTCTGAGCATAGGCGCCCGTAACGAAGTTCATCTTCGGCGAGCCGATGAAGCCGGCAACGAAGAGGTTCTGCGGGCTGCGATAAAGCTCAAGCGGCGAACCGACCTGCTCGATATTGCCGCGGTTCAGGACCACGATCTTATCCGCCATGGTCATGGCTTCGACCTGATCGTGCGTCACGTAGATCATCGTCGTCTTGAGCTGCTGGTGCAGTTCGCTGATTTCGAGACGCATGTTGACACGCAGCGCGGCATCGAGGTTCGACAAGGGCTCGTCGAACAGGAAGGCCGCGGGCTGGCGCACGATGGCCCGGCCGATGGCGACGCGCTGGCGCTGCCCGCCGGAAAGCTGGCGCGGTTTGCGTTCCAGGTAATCCGTCAGGTTCAGAACACGGGCCGCATCCGCCACCTTCTTGTCGATCTCCGCCTGCGGCATGTTCGCCATCTTGAGCGGGAAGGCGATGTTCTTGCGAACACTCATATGTGGATAGAGCGCGTAGGACTGGAACACCATGGCGAGGCCGCGCTGTGCCGGCGCCAGATTGGTGCCGTCCTTGCCGTCGATCATGATCTGGCCGCTGGAGACATCTTCAAGGCCGGCGATCAGGCGCAGCAGCGTGGACTTGCCGCAACCGGAAGGGCCGACGAACACGACGAACTCACCGTTATTGATTTCGAGGTCGATGGAAGGGATGACCTTGGCTTCGCCGAAGACCTTAGAAACCTTCTTAAGGACAATGCTACCCATGTTTCTCTTCCTTACTTAACCGCGCCGAAGGTGAGGCCGCGAACGAGTTGTTTTTGCGAAAACCAGCCGAGGATCAAGATCGGGGCGATCGCCATGGTCGATGCCGCCGAAAGCTTGGCGTAGAACAAGCCTTCCGGGCTGGAATAGGAGGCGATGAAGGTGCTGAGCGGCGCCGCGTCGACGGCGGAGAGGTTCAGCGTCCAGAAGGCCTCGTTCCATGCGAGGATGATGTTGAGAAGCATCGTAGAGGCTAGGCCCGGGATCGCCATCGGCGTCAGCACATAGATGATCTCCTTGGCCAGCGACGCACCGTCCATGCGGGCCGCTTCGAGGATCTCGCCGGGGATTTCCTTGAAGTAGGTATAAAGCATCCACACGATGATCGGCAGGTTGATCAGCATCAGCACGACGACCATGCCAAGGCGGCTGGCAAACTGATTGTTGAGCAGGCCGAAAGCCTGGAACAGCAGGTAGATCGGGATGAAGGCGCCGACCGGCGGCATCATCTTGGTGGACAGCATCCACATCAGCACGTCCTTGGTGCGCTTTGTCGGCGAAAAGGCCATGGCCCAGGCGGCCGGAACGGCGACGATCAAACCGAGGATCGTCGAGCCGAAGGCGATGAGCACCGAGTTGCCGAAGTGGAGGAAATAGTTCGAGCGCGATTGCACCTCGAAATAATTCTCCAGCGTCCAATGGAAGAAGAGGAATTGCGGAGGCGAGGCGATGGCGTCGCCTTCCGTCTTGAAGCTCGTCAGGAACGTCCAGAGGATCGGGAAGAAGATCAGGATCGCGACCACCCAGGCAGCGACGGATACGACCACCTTGTGTTTGGTTGAGACAGTACGAGCCATCTTAAGCCTCCAGATTCTTGCCGACTGCACGCATCAGGAAGATCGCGACGATATTGGCGAGGATGACGGCGATGATGCCGCCCGCCGATGCGCCGCCGACGTCCTGCTGCAGAACGAGCTGCGAATAGACCAGGTAAGTGAGGTTGGTCGTTGCCGTGCCCGGACCGCCATTGGTGGTGACCAGGATTTCGGCGAACGCCGAGAGCAGGAAGATCGTCTCGATGAGAATGACGACCGTGATCGCGCGCGCCAGATGCGGCAGGATGATATAAATGAACTTCGATACCGCGCCGGCGCCGTCCATTTCGGCGGCTTCCTTCTGCTCTTCGTCGAGCGACTGCAAAGCGGTCAGCAGGATGAGCGTTGCGAAGGGCAGCCACTGCCAGGCGACGATGATGATGATCGAAAATAGCGGAATCGTCTCCAGCCAGGTCAGCGGATCGAGCCCGAAAAGCTTGAAAAGATATGCCAGAAGCCCGTTCACCGGGTTCATGAACATGTGTTTCCAAATGAGGGCGGCGACCGTCGGCATGACGAAGAAGGGCGCAAGCACCAGCATGCGCACGATGCCTTGGCCGAAGATCGGCTGATCGAGAAGGAGCGCGAGAGCAATACCGCCAACCACCGTGATGATGAGCGCGCCGACCACGAGCAGAATAGTGACGACGAGCGAATTCCAGAAGGCCGGGTCGGTGACGAAATATTCGTAGTTCAAGAACCCGATGAAGTCATGCGCACCGGGGGACATGAGATTGTAGTTCAGCGTCGAAAAATAGATCGTCATGACCAGCGGGACGATCATCCACGCGAACAGAAGCAAAACCGAGGGCGCCATCATGACGCGTGCGGTAGAACGGGTGTGTAGCGTTGCCATGGCAAGTACCGACCTATCTTTTAGCAGGGAGAGTGGCCGCGGACCGGCTGAAATAAAAGAGGCCGCCGAAGAGAGTTCGGACACTCGGCGACCTTAAGGAAGGGGAGCGCTGCGAGACGCGCCCCTTCATACCTTGGGAGGTTTCTTATTTCGGATAGCCAGCCTTGGTCATTTCACGGCTGGTCAGTTGCTGTGCCGACTTGAGGGCGGTATCGACGGGGACCTGGCCGGCAAGGGCAGCAGAGAACTGCTGGCCGACAGCGGTGCCGATACCCTGGAACTCAGGGATAGCGACAAACTGCACGCCGACATACGGGACCGGCTTGACGGTCGGGTGGGTCGGATCGGCCGAGTTGATCGAGTCGAGCGTCATCTTCGCGAAAGGTGCTGCCTTCTGGTAGTCCGCATTCGCATAGAGCGAAGCGCGGGTGCCGGGAGGTGCATTCAGCCAGCCCTCCTTCTGAGCAACAAGGTTGATGTAGTCCTTTCCGGTTGCCCAGGAGATGAACTTCTCAGCAGCTTCGGTCTTCTTCGAAGATGCCGGGATCGCCAGGCTCCAAGCCCAGAGCCAGTTGCCGCGCTTGCCGAGGCCCTTGTCCGGCGCCAAAGCGAAGCCAACCTTATCGGCAACCTTCGATTCCTTCGGGTTGGAAACGAAGGAGGCTGCGACCGTTGCATCGATCCACATCCCGCACTTGCCGGACTGGAACAGAGCCAGGTTTTCGTTGAAGCCGTTGGACGAAGCGCCCGGAGGGCCGGCGTCCTTCATCAGCTTGACGTAGAAGTCGAGCGTGTCCTTCCATTCCGGCTGATCGAACTGTGCCTTCCACTTTTCGTCGAACCAGCGCGCGCCGAACGAGTTCGACATCGCCGTCAGGAATGCCATGTTTTCGCCCCAGCCGGCCTTGCCGCGAAGGCAGATGCCGTAGATCTCATGGTCCTTGTCGGTGATCTTGCGGGCAGCATCGGCGATGAAGTCCCAGGTCGGCGCATCCGGCATCTTCAAGCCGGCCTTCTCGAACAGGTCCTTGCGGTACATCACCATCGAGCTTTCGCCGTAGAACGGAGCGGCATAGAGCTTGCCGTCCACCGTCAGACCGCTGCGGATAGCCGGGAGAAGGTCATCCACATCGTAGCTCTTGTCGGCAGCAAGCTTGTCGAGCGGCGCGAGCCAGCCGAGCTTACTCCAGATCGGCACTTCGTAGGTGCCGATCGTCAGCACGTCGTATTGGCCGCCCTTGGTAGCGATGTCTGTCGTAACCTTCTGGCGCAATACGTTTTCCTCGAGCGTGACCCACTGAAGGTCAATGTCGGGGTTTTTGGCTTTGAAATCGTCCGTAAGCTTCTGCATACGAACCATGTCGCCGTTGTTCACGGTGGCAATCGTGAGGGTTTCGGCGGACGCCATTCCAGCAAACATCAGTGCGGAGCACGCGCCCAGCAGGAAAGTTTTCAATTTCATATCTTCCTCCCAGAAGATCAGCTAGCTATGAGCATTCGCTTTGCTCGTGAGCAATTACTCACCTCTTGCGACAAAATGTCAATGCGAATTCATTGCTGCAGCGCCGAACACGCAGCTCATCTCTTTGTTTTTATGAAGTTATTTTTTGCTCAGTCTTTGAGCAGAAATTCAGCAGCCGCTTCGTCGGTGATCAAACCATTGATTTGATGGCCGGTAACGGCCGCTTTGATCGCCTCGAATTTGCGTTTGCCCTTGGCTATTCCGATGACGGAAGAGGCTTCGCGTGGCGGCAGCGGCGCGCTCGCGACTCGGTCGTTGATAGCGTCCGACATCAGCTTGCCGTCGCCGTCGAAAACCCAGCCGCAGATTTCGCCGGCCGCTCCCCGCTTCATCAGCGCCAGCATCTCGTCCTTCTCGAGAAAGCCATCGAGACAGAGCGGCGCCTCGATGCCCATCTCGCCGACGCCGACGAACGTCACGTTGGCCTGCGCGCTGATATCGAGCGTCGAGCGTACCAGTGCCTGCGCATGCAGAAGTTCCCGCTCCTCGGCCGAGGAGACGAGCACCGGCAGCGGCATGGGATAGTGCCGCGCCTTGATCGCGTCGGCCATGCTGAAGATGACGTTGTAATAGGCGGCAGAGCCGTCCGGCCCAATATTGCCGGTCAGCGACACGACCCGGTGCTGCGGACATTCGATGACCGGCAGTTGATCGACCGCCGCCTTCAGCGTGCGGCCCGTGCCGATCGCCAGCACGATCGGATCGCTGCGCTTCAGCCAGCGCTCGATCTCGGCGGCTCCCGCTTCGGCGATACCGACCGTGGACGATGTCCCGTCCGGATCGCTCGGCACCACTTCCACATGCCTCAGCTTGAATTTTTCCCGCAGCGCCGCCGCATATTCGAGGCAGGCGGCGATCGGATGGTCCAGCCGCACCTTGATCAGCCTCTCGGCAACCGCGAGCGATACCAGCCGCTGTGCCGATTGCCGGGAGATTCCCATAGCTGCGGCGATTTCGTCCTGCGTCCGCCCTGCAACGTAATACAGCCAGCCGGCTCGCGCCGCATCGTCAAGCCGCCCCTGGGAATCCAACTTCCTGACCATCACATTCCTCTGCGAAAGCAACACCCTCTAACCGGATGCGGCACCAGCGTGGCTCGCTACTCAGTTTCCGGCGGGATGACGCCTTTGGTCAAGGTGAAACAACCGTAGAAGCGGCGCTCGCCGGTCTGGATCACGCAATAGGCGGCTTTTGCCCGTTCATAGAAAGCGAAACGCTCGACCGGCGTCAGAGGCCAGTGCTTGCCTTCGGCGCGATCGATCGCCGCCTGCACTTCCTTCTGAACCTGCGGCACCTCATCGGCCGCGCCGACCACTTCCATCCGCCCCGCCGCATCGGTGATGAACGTATCGAGCGGCATCAGCGACAGCACCGCCGCGACAGCCTCGGCCGCCGATACATTGTCGATCCGCAGGAGGTGGCCCAACCTAGTTTGGCGTGCAATCGCATCGGCCGGAAAATTCGTGTCGACGATCGCCAGCATGTCGCCATGCCCCATCGATTTCAACGCATGCAGCACGTCCGCATTCAATAGCGGCGAAATTCCCTTCAGCATAAACGACTCTCCTCCAGCTCTTCCATCAGCGGCGATTCCGACAGCCGCGCTCCTTATTGGGAGCAAAGAAGTAATCGCGGCTCCGATCTCTGTCCATAGCCGTTGTGAACGTTGTCAGCCGGAGAACCCAAGGATAAGAACTGTGCTTCTCTTTGTGGCTTATTTCGGCCTTTATTGACCAGATAGGTTCGTCGGCATTAACTGATGCACCGGCGATGTTGCGAGGGACAGGTGAGGATTCTTCTGGTCGAGGACGACGATATGATCGGCGGCGCGGTTCGCGACCATATCGCTGCGACTCCGCATGCCATCGACTGGGTGAAAAACCTCGCCGATGCCGCAGAGGTGACCAGTGCCGTGCACTACGGCCTCATCCTGCTTGACCTTCAGCTTCCCGACGGCATCGGCATCGATTTCCTCAAGAAGTTGCGCCGCAAGCCGGACGAGACGCCCGTCATCATTCTGACCGCCCGCGACCAGATCTCCGACCGTATCGAGGGCCTGAACAGCGGCGCCGACGATTATCTGGTCAAGCCTTTCAATCTCGGCGAGCTTACGGCCCGCATCATGGCGGTGGCCCGCCGTTACAGCGGCAGCCCGCAGCCAACAGTTCGTTTTGCCGATCTCGAAATCGACCTGCCGCAACGGCGCATTACGCTTTCCGGCAAGGATATCGTGTTGACCGGGCGGGAATGGGCCGTCCTCGATTTGCTCGTCGCACGGCCGGGCGCCATCGTCTCGAAGGACCAGATCGAAGAAGCGCTTTATGCTTTCGGTTCGGAAATCGAAAGCAACACCGTGGAGGTCTATGTCAGTCGCCTGCGCAAGAAAATCGGCAAGGAGCGCATCCGCACGGCCCGCGGGGTCGGCTATTGCCTGGGTGAACGATGACGCGCAAAGGCCTCAATCGCACCAGCATCACCCGCCGACTGATCGCGGCGCTGACCGGAACGGTCGTCCTGTTCTGGCTGATCGCTGTCGGCATCGGCGTCTATGTGGTCAACAAGGAGCTCTCCGAGACCTTCGATGGCGCATTGCAGGAAACCGCCCAGCGGCTGATGCCGCTGGTGGTCGACGATCTTGCCGATCGCGATCCCTCTGCCGATCCACAGACCCTCGAGAACATGGAAAGGGGACTGAACAAGGAATACCTGACCTACCAGGTGCTCGACGCGACAGGCAAGCTCATCCTGCACTCCCATGATGCCCCGAAGACGCCCTACGACGTGCCTCTGAAGATCGGTTTTCACAACACGCCGAAATACCGAATCTACACCGAATCCTCTTCTAACGGCTCGCTCTTCCTGCATGTCGCCGACGCCTTCAAGAACCGCCGGGAAGCGTCGCGCGAGAGCGGCGTCGCCCTGCTCTGGCCGCTGCTTGCCCTCATCCCGGGCAGTATCGTCGCCATCTGGTTCATCGTCGGCCGCTCTCTTCGGCCGATCGACCGGCTGCGATCGGAAATCGCCACCAAGGACGGCGGCAATATGGCCCCGTTGGACAGCGACACGCTGCCGCGCGAACTCCAGCCGATAGGCCGTTCCGTCAATCTGCTGCTCGGTCGCCTGCGCTCCGCTCTCGAGGCCGAGCGCGAATTCACCGCCAACAGCGCCCATGAACTGCGCACGCCGATCGCCGGAGCGCTCGCGCAGACGCAGCGCCTGATCGCCGAACTGCCGAAAGGGCCGCTCACCGAACGCGCCGGACGGATCGAGACTTCACTGTCCAATCTCGGCCGTCTCGCGGAAAAGCTGCTGCAGCTCTCCCGCGCCCAGGCAGGCATCGGCGCCGGCGACAAGCCCGCCGATCTGATCACCGTCATCGAAACCGTCATCGGCGATTACGACCGGGATACGGGTACGGCGGGCCGCATTCTCCTGGAGAACGAGGCAGACGGAAAGCTGATCCGCAACGTCGATATCGACGCCTTCGCCATCGTTATGCGCAACCTGCTCGAGAACGCCTTGATTCACGGTCCGACCGATGACGAAGTGACCGTCAGGATCGACCGAACAGGAACGATCCATATCCTGAATGGCGGCCATGTGCTGTCGCAGGAGGAACTGGCCGATTTGAAAAAGCGCTTCTGGCGCGGCAACACGAAAGCCTCCGGCTCGGGCCTCGGCCTTGCGATCGCCGAACGCATCGTCGCGCAGATCGGCGGCCGCCTCGATCTCCTGTCCCCCGCAACCGGTCAGGTGGACGGATTTGAGGCCAGGATCACCCCGCCCGAAGCTTGAGCAAGGCGACCGGAAGCAACGCGGATTGACCTTGCAAAGACCGGCAAAGGGTGCGAGCAACGCGAGACGTTTCCTGCAGGCTAATATTCATGATCGTTTCTTTCGACATCGGGGGCTCCGCCATCAAGGGTGGCATCGCCCATTCCATGACGGATATCACGCCGCTCGCCCGCCGCCCGACGCCGAAACATGATTTCGGCGCATTTGTCGCGGCCTTGCGCGCTGTCATCGCCGAGACCGGCGAGAAGCCGGATTGCATTTCCTTTTCCATTGCCGGCGTCGTGGACCCCGATACGCAAGCGCTCATCTGCGCCAACATTCCTTGCATCCACGGCCGACGCCTTGCCGCCGAACTGGAAGCGGAACTCGGCTTTCCCGTCCTGATCGCCAATGATGCCGATTGCTTCGCCATGGCGGAGGCCATGTCCGGCGCGGGCCGCGGCCACCGCATTGTCTTCGGCGCAATTCTCGGCACCGGCGTCGGCGGCGGCCTGGTGGCGGATGGCCGCTTGGTCAACGCCGCCGGCGGCTTTGCCGGCGAGTGGGGCCACGGCCCGATCATCGCCTCCTTCGCCGGCCATCCGCCGGCTGTCGTCCCCGCCTATCCCTGCGGCTGCGGCCAGAAGGGTTGCGTCGATACAGTCGGCGGTGCCCGCGGCGTCGAGCGCCTGCACAAGACGCTGCATGGGTTGGAATTTTCCAGCGAGGAGATCATCGGGCAATGGCTTGAAGGCGACGCGAAGGCGGAGCGTACGATCGATGTCCTGGTCGATCTCGTCGCCTCGCCTCTGGCGCTGACCATCAACATCACCGGCGCGACCATCGTCCCGGTCGGTGGCGGCCTTTCCAATGTCGAGCCTCTGCTGGCGCGGCTGGATGCTGCAGTGCGCTCCCGCATCCTGCGCAAGTTCGACCGCCCGCTCGTCGTGCCGAGCGAATGCAAGGTTGAGCCCGGCTTGATCGGTGCGGCCTTGCTGGGACTGAAATTTGTCGAAGAGCGAATCCATGCTGCTTGAGGTCTGCGTCGAGGATATTGCGGGCCTCAATGCCGCCATCGCGGGCGGCGCAGATCGCATCGAGCTTTGCAGCGCCCTTGCCGTTGGCGGCCTGACGCCGAGCGCCGGCCTGATGCAGGCAGCGGCGCGCGCCCCCATCCCTGCCTATGCCATGATCCGCCCCCGCGCCGGCAGCTTCGTCTACTCAGCCGATGAACTGGACGTCATGAAGAACGACATCGATGCTGCCCACCACGCCGGCCTGCCGGGCGTCGTGCTCGGCGCTTCCCTGCCGGACGGCCGTCTGGACAGCGATACGCTCCGCGCGCTCGTCGCCCATGCGGGAAGCCTCGGCAAGACATTGCATCGCGCCTTCGATCTCGTTTCCGATATCGAGGAGGCAGTGGAACTCGCCATCTCGCTCGGCTTCGAGCGCATCCTGACCTCGGGCCGCGAGAAGACGGCCGCGGAAGGCGTCGCCGCATTGGAACAGGCGATCGCCGTTGCCGCCGGCCGCATCGCCATTATGCCGGGCTCTGGCGTCAACATCGGGACGGTCGGCAAGCTCTGGCCGCGACTGGCGATCAACGAAATTCATGCGTCCTGCTCCGTCGCCGACCGAGAGATGGATGAACGCCTGCTCGCCTTCGGATTTTCGACACCGACGGTGCGCCGCACCGATGCTGCGACCATCAGGACGCTCAAGGCGCATTTCGCCTGACAAAGCACAGCGATTTGACAAGAATTGGTAGAGTGATCAATCGTTCATAAACGCATATTCTGTAGCTATGGATCGGCTGCGGAATGCCAACCCATTGCAGTTAAGCAGGTTTCCTCTGGAGTAGCTGTAGATCTGAACCATGTCGGTCGCGCCACCTCGCAAGAAAAGCAGGGCTGTCTTCTGGATTGCGACGATCATCATCGGCTCGATCATTTTGGCCACGGCATTGCTTGCCAACGATATGCGCAATCTCAGAGCGCTCGATGCTCGCTATCATCTCGGTCTGCTCAGCGGATCGGCGCGGCAGCCCTCGCCCCCCGCAGTGACAAAAGCCGCCCTCAGCCAAACTGCCAATTCGAAGCCAGCCGAAATCGCCGGCGCGAAGAGTGCACCGGCCAATCCGGGAATGACAGCAGCCGCACCACCGCGAAAGCAGGCAACACCTGCCAAAAGTCCGGCAGCGGCGAAACCGCAGTCGACCCGGCGCTCCCACATATTCGATCTGCCCGTCGATCCCCTGCGCGGCGCATTCGTGCGAAGCTGGCGGATAACGGGTCAGGCGCTCTGTGACGATCTTTCGAAATCGGGCTTGGCCGTTGGCCAATGGAGCCAGAGCGCGCTTGGCGCCGGCACCTTCGAATGCAGCTACGAGATCCAGAAAGGCGGCAACGGTGATCCCAGTGCCGCCTCCTTCTTCATCATCGTTCGCGGTACGCCAACCGGGGAGCTCGATAATATCCGCATCAAGGTGATCATGCCCGACAATGCCGACGGCCGCGCCATTGGCGAGACATTCGTCGACGCCGTCGTCCTGCTGCTGACCGAAACCCGCTGGCTCGACTTTCAGGCGGCGCTCGATGCGATCGGGAAACTGCAGGACGTGACGCTGCAAGCTTTCGGCGCAAAGCTCAGCTTCTTCCGGGAATTCCGCAACGACCGAAGCTTCAATCTTCAGCTCGGGCTGGAAAGAAAATCGCCGGAACAGATCCGCACCGCCATCGTCTTCGACAAGGCACGATGGACGCTCCCCTCGCCGCCACTTGCCAAATAGCAAACCGCTCGCGAAAATTTTACGTCGCCTTTGCGGCGAAGGGACCTGATTCATTTGCTTTTTGTTGCACCGCGCTATCGATAGTGGTGAAATAAAGCCGATCTCGATGGCCGGTGAATCGCTGGCCGCTCCCAAACTGCATGATCCCCAAAGTGCGAAGCGGTTCTTGGATAAGATCATGCGCCAGCATTGACGCGCCGGTCCTCCCATCCGGCCGTGGAAAGCAATTGCATTCCGATGGATTCGACAGATACCGCCCTGGAAGGCCAGACCTTCGCGATCGACCGTGACCCTCGCCTGCGCTACATCATTCCCGCCGTGGTCGCCGTCGCATTCCTGATGGAACAGCTTGATGCGACCATCCTCGTCACCGCCGTTCCCGATATCGCCAGAAGCCTCATCACCACACCGGTGCGGATGAACCTCGCGGTCACGACCTATATTCTGACGCTCGCCATGTTCATCCCGGTCAGCGGCTGGTTCGCCGACCGCTTTGGCGCTCGACGCATCTTTGCGCTGTCGCTCTTCATCTTCACCCTTGGCTCCATCCTGTGCGGCCTGACGACGAGCCTGCCGATGCTGATCGCGACCCGTGCCCTGCAGGGCTTCGGCGGCGCGATGATGACGCCGGTCGGCCGCCTCATCCTCATCCGCAGCTTTCCCCGCAGTCAGTTGGTCACGGCGATGACCTACATGACGTTACCCGCCGTCATCGGCCCGGTGATCGGCCCCGTGCTCGGCGGCTTCCTCACGACCTATCTCTCCTGGCGATGGATCTTCTGGGTCAACCTGCCTTTCGGCATCATCGGCATGGTGATGGCGCTGCGCTATGTCCAGGACACGGCGCGCGACACCACGATCAAATTCGATTTACCGGGCTTCATCATGGTCGGCGTCGGCTGCGTGTTGCTGCAATATGGCATCGAGAATGTCGGTCGGCCGACCATTCCCGTCTGGGCCATCGTCGTCGTTCTTGCCGCTGCCGGCCTGCTTCTCTTCGGCTTCATCCGCTATGCGAAGACGGCGGAATCGCCGGCCGTCGACTTGACGCTGTTCAAACTGCGCACGTTCCGCGTCGGCACATTGGCCGGCGGCATCTGTCGCGTCGGCCTCAACGGCACGCCCTTCCTGTTGCCGCTGATGCTGCAGGTCGGCTTCGGCTTGAGCCCAATCGTCTCGGGCACGCTGACCTTCGTCAGCGCATTAAGCGCTCTCGCCGTCCGCCCGGTGTCATCGGTGCTGCTACGTCGTTACGGCTTCGACCGCGTGCTGATCTGGAGCGCCATCTTCGGCGCCGCCATCGTTGCCGGCTTCGCCCTGATCGGACCGGAGACGCCGCATTGGTTCATCATCACCTATGTCTTCGTCTTCGGCCTTGCGCGCGCGGCGCAATTCATGACGTCGAACACTCTCTCCTATTCCGAAACGCCCGCCGCCCAGCTCAGCCGCGCCACCAGCCTCGGCGGCGTGCTGCAACAGTTGAGCGTCAGCTTCGGCGTCTCCATCGCCGCCATGCTGCTCGGCCTGGTCACATTGGATGGATCGGCGCTGACCCCGGAAAAATTCCACCTGGCATTCCTGCTAATGGCCGTGATCCCGCTCCTGGGCCTGCCCGGCTTCCTCATGCTGCGGCCGGAAGACGGCCGACAGGTCAGCGGCCATTATCGCCAGCCGAAGGAAGCAGCCTGAAATCTCGCGCCGTCAGGCGGCAATGGCCGATGGGCGCGGATGGACGAGGTGGTCGCGAAGTACGGCGCCGGAGCGGTCGACCTCCTGCAGCAGCACGTCGTAGCTCCAGAGGTCGGCAAGGTGCTGCAGCACGCGTTTGGCATCCATATCCTCCAGCAGGCCGCCATTCAGCACCGTATGCTTCAGCATAAGCCGCCGGTCGCCGGCAAGATCGACATCGACGATCTCGATATGCGGATCGATCCAGCCGACATCATATTGCCGTGCCAGCTCGCGTCGTATGCGTTTGTAGCCGCGCTCGTCGTGGATTGCGGCCACCAGCAATCCCTCCTCCTCTTCCGGATCGTCCGTGAGGTGGAACATGCGCATCTTGCGCATCAGATGCGGGCTGAGGAATTGCGACACGAAGCTCTCGTCACGGTAATTAGCCCAGAGGTCGCGCAGCACCGCCATGGCATCGCCAGTCCCGGCGATATCCGGAAACCATTGCCGGTCCTCTTCCTTCGGCTTCGTGACGATCCGCTCGATATCCTGCATCATGGCGAAACCGAGCGCGTAAGGGTTGAAGCCGGAAAAGCGCGGATCGTTGAAGGAAGGCTGGAAGACGACATTGGTGTGCGACTTCAGGAATTCGAGGAAATCGCCGTCGCCAATGCCGCCAAGCTCGTGCAGCCGCGTCATGATGCGGTAATGCACATAGGTCGCGGTGCCTTCGTTCATGACCTTGGTCTGGCTTTGCGGGTAAAAATATTGCGCCACATGCCGGACGATGCGCAGGATCTCCCGCTGCCAAGGCTTCATCCGCGGCGCCATCTTCTCCAGGAAATAGAGGATATTTTCCTGCGGCAGGCCGGTGAGCGAGCGCCGGTGTTCCAAATCGAGATCGGGCGCCTTCTTGCCCTTTACGACAGGAACCGTCCGCCAGAGATCGTTGAAAATCCGCTCATCATATTCGCGCCGCTCGCGCTCGCGCCTTTCCTCGTCGCGCAGATCGAGCGTCTTCTTGCCCGCATAGCGATGGACGCCGTGCGACATCAGCGCATGCGCCGCATCCAGCGTCCGCTCCACCGCGGAATGGCCATAGCGCTCCTCGCAACGGGCGATATAGCCCTTGGCGAAGTTGAGGTAATCGAGAATACCCTCGGCGTCCGTCCAGAGCTTGAACAGGTAGTTGTTCTTGAAAAAATGATTGTGCCCAAAGGCAGCGTGGGCAACGACCAGCGCCTGCATCGTCGCCGTATTCTCCTCCATCAGATAGGAAATACAGGGCGAACTGTTGATGACGATCTCATAGGCAAGCCCGCGCAGACCTTTGCGATAAAAAGCCTCGTGATGAGCGAAATGCTTGCCGAAGGACCAATGCTTGTAGAACAGCGGCATGCCGATTGAGGAATAGACGTCGAGCATCTGTTCGGCGGTGATGATCTCGATCTGGTTGGGATAGACATTGAGGCCGAGCTCGTCGATGGCGATCCGCTCGCAGGCATTGTGGATCCGCTGAATGGTGGCGAAATCCCAGTCCGCACCCTCAAAAAGCCGCTCCATCGATGCCTTTGCCATTATCCGCTCCTGGTTTCCGCCGCCCGGCGCTGAAAGAGATCATGGAAGACGGGGTAGATCTGGCTGCGATCGCTGACGCGGCGCATCGACAGCATGGGCCACCCCACTTGAATGCGCTCATAGAGCGACCAGAGCGCCGAACCGGAAGAGATCGCGACGCTGCGCGCCTCCCCCACCTCCAGATAGGCGAAATATTGGCTGACCGGCAGGATGGCGTTGGTGAGCAGCGCCGCCGCCGTCGCATTGTCCGAATAGGCATTGTCGCCATCAGAAGCCTGCGCCGCATAGATGTTCCAGTCCGACGGCGGGAAACGATCGTGAACGATCCGCCGCATGGCTTCGAGAGCGCTCGACACCTGCGTGCCGCCGGTCGCCGGGCTGCGGAAGAACGTTTCCTCATCCACCTCTTCGGCCACGTCCGTATGACGGATGAAGACGATCTCCACACGGCGATACTGCCGCGTCAGGAAGATGTAGAGCAGCATGTAGAAGCGCTTGGCGAGATCCTTCATATGCTCCGACATCGAACCGGACACATCCATCAGGCAGAACATGACGGCCTGCGCCACCGGCTTTGGCTCATTCTCGAAGCGGCGGTAGCGGATGTCGATCGGATCGATATAGGGAATGCGCCGGACCTTCGATTCCAGCACCTTGATCTCGGCCTCGAGCGCGGCGCGGCGTTCTTCATCCGTGCATTCGGCCGCCTCCGCAATAAGCTCGGCGACCGTCTCGGGCTTCGGACGGTGCAGCGCCACGCGCCGCATCATCGCGAGCCGCATGGTACGGTTGATAGCAAGATTGGCCGGCGATCCCGTCACCGAATAGCCTGACCGTACCGGATTGGGCTGATCGGTCGTCGTCAGCCGCCTCTTGGCAAGATCGGGAAGTTCAAGGTCGTCGAGGAAAAGATCGAGGAATTCTTCGCGGGTCAGGATGAAGCGGAAGGCGTCTTCGCCGCTGCCCTCGCCGCCGGCCCGCCCTCTGCCGCCGCCGCTCTCCGGCCGCGGCAGAATATCGCCTTCTAGGAAGTCCTTATTGCCGGGAAGTATGTGCTCATGCAGGCCCTCTGGGCCGCGATGGAACCGGGGTTCCTCGGTTCCATCGAGGGGAATGCTGATCTCGCCGCCCTTCAGAATGTCCTGAATGTCGCGATTTTGAGAGGATTCATAGACCGCTCTCTGCACCAGCGCTTTTGCTCTTCGCAAAAACCGTTGACGATTTTCTAGACTTTTGCCGCCTGGATTCAGGCGCCGGTCAACAATGTGCATTCCTTCTTCCTTGGTGGCTCATCCTGCCTGTTTCACACGCATGTACCATTCCACAAGCCGCCGAACCTGACGCTCGGTATAGCCGCGCGCCATCATGCGTTCGACGAATTCGCCATGTTTCTTTTCCGTCTCGCCATCCTTCTTGGATCCGAACGAGATCACCGGCAGGAGGTCCTCGACCTGGGAGAACATTCGCTTTTCGATGACTTCGCGAATCTTCTCGTAACTGGTCCAGGACGGATTCTTACCGCCGTGGCTTGCCCGCGCCCGCAGGCAGAATTTCACAATCTCGTTGCGGAAGTCCTTGGGATTGGCGATACCCGCCGGCTTTTCGATCTTGGTCAGTTCCTGGTTGAGAAGCTCTCGGTCCAGAAGCTGGCCGGTATCCGGGTCCTTGAAATCGACATCCTCGATCCAGGCATCGGCGTAATCGACATAACGGTCAAAGAGATTCTGGCCGTAATCCGCATAGGATTCCAGATAGGCCTTTTGAATCTCATGTCCAATAAATTCCGCGTAGCGCGGTCCAAGCTCGCTCTTGATGAACTCGATGTAGAGCTTCTCGGTTTCGAGCGGCAGTTGCTCGCGGCGGATCGCCTGCTCCAGCATATACATCAGATGCACCGGATCGGCGCCGATCTCAGTCGTATCGTAGTTGAAGGTTGCCGCCAGCACCTTGAAGGCGAAGCGGGTCGAAGCCCCATCCATGCCTTCGTCGACACCGGCCGCATCGCGATACTCCTGCACGCTGCGCGCCCTCGGATCGGTCTCCTTCAGGCTCTCGCCGTCATAGACCCGAAGCTTGGAGAAGGCCGTCGAGTTCTCGTGCTTGGCAAGCCTTGTGAGAACCGTGAAGCGGGCAAGCGTCTCCAGCGTCGACGGCGCGCAGGGTGCGTCGCTGAGCTCGGATTCCTCGATCAGCTTGTCGTAGATCTTCTGCTCTTCGGTGACCCGCAGGCAATAAGGCACCTTCACGACGCAGATGCGGTCGATGAAGGCCTCATTGTTTTTGTTAGCCTTGAAGGTCTGCCATTCCGACTCGTTCGAGTGGGCCAGAATGATGCCCGAGAAGGGAATGGCGCCGATATTCTCAGTGCCGATATAATTGCTCTCCTGCGTCGCCGTCAGCAGCGGATGCAGCATCTTGATCGGCGCCTTGAACATCTCGACGAATTCGAGAATACCCTGGTTGGCACGATTGAGTGCACCGGAATAGCTGTAGGCGTCGGGATCGTTCTGCGCGAGACTTTCGAGCTTGCGGATATCGACCTTGCCGACCAGCGAGGAAATATCCTGGTTGTTTTCATCACCCGGCTCGGTCTTGGCGACGGCGATTTGTCGCAGCCTGGACGGCTGTATCCTGACCACTCGGAAACGGGAAATGTCGCCCTCGAACTCTTCCAGCCGCTTCAGACACCACGGGCTCATCAGCCCGGTCAGACGCCGGCGCGGAATGCCGTAGCGCTCTTCGACCATCGGTCCCATGGACACGGGATCAAAAACGCTGAGCGGGCTTTCGAACACCGGACTGAGCTCGTTGCCGGCCTTCAGCACATAGATGGGGTGGACTTCCATCAGCGACTTCAGCCGCTCGGCAAGCGAGGATTTACCTCCGCCGACAGGGCCGAGCAGATAGAGGATCTGCTTGCGCTCTTCCAGCCCTTGCGCTGCATGGCGGAAGAAGGCGACGATGCGTTCGATTGTCTCTTCCATACCGAAGAAGCCCGAAAAAGCCGGATAGGTCCGGATGGTTCGGTTCATAAAGATACGCCCGAGGCGGGTATCCTTGGCCGTATCGATCAGCAGTGGTTCACCCATTGCGGCCAGCAGGCGCTCAGACGCATTGGCGTACATGAGCGGATCGTCCCGGCACGCATCCAGGTATTCAGAGAATGACATCTCGACTTCGCGCCGTGCTTCGAAAGAACGGGCGAACGTGTTGAATAGCACATCGTTGTTTAACATGGCGCCTCGATAGCTTGCTATTGCAATAAACGCCGGACTTAACGGGATCACTTCCCGCTAGTATCTAAGGTGCGGTAATACTCGCTTCGAATCAATAGGTGACCCTTCAATAATTCGTACGCTTCATTGCATTGGCCATCAATATCTTGAAAGGTTCTTTCACCGGAATTAATAATGAATACCTCTAAAGTTGCGGCGTTTTCCGAAATCTCCACCATTAGACGCGATTGACAGCCCCCGCAAAAGCGCGAGCCAGGCTCGCCCTTTCTGATGGCCCGAAGCCGCGATATTCCGCTTGAAACGGAATGAAAATTCAGAATGGGAAACTGAAGTACAAGCTCGGCCGCGTCGCCGGCCACTTGCCAGACGGAAATGCGTCAGGGATTGCCGCTGCCCATGAGCGGCGCGCGTTATAGCCGCTAGGGCATCCGCAAACTACGATGATCTCAAGAGGAAGTAAGAATGGTGCCCAGGACCGGAATCGAACCAGTGACACGCGGATTTTCAATCCGCTGCTCTACCAACTGAGCTACCTGGGCATCCTTGCTTCACGCTGATCGAAAGGTCTTGGAAGACCCTGGGCGGTTGGTTCGCCCCGGAAGCGAGCGGGGTTATAGCATCTTGTTCGCCCATGTCCAGCCGCAAATGACTCTTTTTTGACAGGAAATGGATTTTTGACAATTCGCAAATGAAATGAATGGCTTCGACGAAATGGCGAAGCGCCTATTCCTCGTCGGAGGCCTTGGTCTCGTCTTCGGCAACGGGAATGGCATAGGCGCCGTTCAGCCACCGCGACAGATCGAGCGAGCGGCAACGATCCGAACAGAAGGGATAATGCTCGCGCACCGAGGGTCGCCCGCATTCGGCGCAGGCCCGCGTCTTGCGCAGCGGCTCGATCTTTGCCCCTACCTTGATCCTGTCATCGTCCGCCATGACGATTATCCTTCCTGCCATTCCGCGTAGACGTCGAATCCTTCGCCCGCGAGAAGCAGCATGGTTTCATAAAGTGGCAATCCAACGACATTCGTATAGGAGCCGATCAGCTTCTGCACGAAGGAGCCCGCAAGCCCCTGTATGCCGTAAGCGCCGGCCTTGCCTCGCCACTGGCCAGAGGCGAGGTACATGTCGATATCCTTGCCGGACAGCCGCTTGAAGCGGACCTTGGTCTCGACCACCTTCTGGCGCAGCTTGCGGTCCGGCGTGATAAGGCAGATGCCGGTATAGACGACATGGCTGCGGCCGGAGAGCAGATGCAGCGCCGAAGACGCCTCGTCGACGAATTCCGCTTTCGGCAGAATCCGCCGGCCGACGGCGACGACCGTATCGGCGGCAAGGATATAGCTTCCCTGCCAGGCGACATCGCCCTTCACCGCCGCGAACGCCGCCTCGCTTTTTTCCGCCGAAAGCCGGCGCGCCAGCGAGCGCGGGTGTTCCGACTTCTTCGGAGCCTCGTCGATATCCATGGGCATCAGGCGCACCGGTTCGATCCCCGCCTGATGCAGGAGGTCGACGCGGCGCGGCGATCCGGAGGCCAGTATCAGCTTGTGTTTCAGCGCCATAAAACCTCGACCGTGACAGGCGGCAAACGGAGGGCAGGCTCGGATGCGAGCTGCGGACTACTTGAAACGATAGGTGATGCGGCCCTTGGTCAGGTCGTAAGGGGTCATTTCCACGAGCACCTTGTCGCCGGCGAGAACGCGGATACGGTTCTTGCGCATGCGGCCGGCGGTGTGAGCGATGATCTCATGCTCATTTTCCAGCTTCACGCGGAAGGTTGCATTCGGCAGCAATTCGGTGACGACACCGGGAAATTCAAGGACTTCTTCTTTCGGCATTAAAGCTTCTTTTCCTGTGGGGTTGATGCCGGCGTCCATGACAAAAAGTAAGGCCGCCGGAAATTTGCGCGGAAACTACACAATCGCCACGGTTTTGTGAACCTCGTTGATAAGGCTTTCTGCATTTGTTTAACGCGATACTCTAAAGAGAGCCGCGACGCTCGACCAATCGGCTTTCGATCAGGCCGAGAAGATGGTCTCTCACCTCCCGATAGGCATTGAGGATCTGCTCGCGCGTGCCGCCGGCGACCGAGGGATCGATGGTCGGCCAATAGATGACGTCGATGGCATTCGCGCGCGTCAGTTCCAGGGCGGCATGATGCGCTTCGGGAGAAAGCGTGATGATGACATCGAAGAAATCATCCTCCAGCTCCTCCAGCGTCTGCGGCTGCCGCCGCCCGAGCGACAGACCGATTTCGCCGAGGACGACATCGACGAAGGGATTGCGCTCACCGGCGCGAACGCCCGCCGAGGCAACATAGGTGCCCTGCGGCAGCATTCCGCGCGCGATCGCCTCGGCCATCGGCGAGCGGATGGTGTTGAGCCCGCACATGAAGAGAATGGCGCCCGGCGGCTTTCCATGGTGTTCGATGGCTTTCGGCTGTTCCATCGCCGTCACCCGCGCCAGTAGAGCACGCAGACGAGTGTGAAGAGCCGGCGGGCCGTATCGAAATCCACGATGATCTTGCCCTTCAGCCGCTCCATCAGCGTCCTCGAGCCCTCATTGTGAATGCCGCGGCGGCCCATGTCGATCGCCTCGATGCGGCTGGGGGTGGCCGAGCGAATAGCCTCGTAATAGCTTTCGCAGATCATGAAGTAGTCCTTCACGATCCGGCGGAACGGCGTCAGCGACAGGATATGGGTGGCAACGACGCCCCCCGCTTCCGTGCGGATATCGAAGACCAGCTTCTGATCGACCAGGGACAGGTTGAGCCGGTAAGGCCCGCCGCCATGGCCGACGGGTTCGAAACTGTTTTCCTCGATCAGGTCGAAAATCGCGACGGCACGCTCATGCTCGACATCGGGCGTCGAACGGCCGATCGTGTCGTCCAGGACCACATCGCTCAGCCGGAAGACGCTGTCAGTCATGCCCTACCCTTCGAGATTGAGGCGGATCGCAACGGATCGCGCATGGGCATCGAGCCCTTCGGAATTGGCGAGCGCGATGGCCGCCGGTCCAAGCGTGCGCAACTGCTCGGGACCGAGCCTCAGGATCGAGGTGCGCTTGACGAAATCAAGCACCGAGAGCCCGGACGAGAAGCGCGCGGAACGGGCGGTCGGCAGAACGTGATTGGAGCCGCCGACATAATCGCCGATCACTTCCGGCGTATGACGGCCGACGAAGATCGCACCGGCATTGCGAATGCCGGCAAGCAGCGCATCCGGATCGTCGATGGCAAGCTCGACATGCTCGGCCGCGATGCGGTTGGCGAGCGGGATGGCCTGCTTCAGGTCCGAAACCAAGATGATTGCGCCGAAATCCCGCCAGCTTGCGGCCGCCGTCTGCGATCGGCTGAGTTGCTTGAGCTGGCGCTCGACGGCGCCTTCCACGGCCTTGCCAAATGCCGCATCGTCCGTAATCAGGATCGACTGCGCGCCCTCGTCATGCTCCGCCTGCGCCAGGAGATCGGCGGCCAGCCAATCCGGATCATTGTGCTTGTCGGCAATGACGAGCACTTCCGAGGGGCCGGCGATCATGTCGATGCCGACGGTGCCGAAAACCTGCCGCTTGGCGGCGGCGACGTAAGCATTGCCGGGGCCGGTGATCTTGGCGACCGGGGCAATCGTCTCGGTGCCGTAGGCAAGCGCTGCAATCGCCTGCGCCCCGCCGACGCGGTAAATCTCTTCCACGCCAGCCATGCGGGCCGCGGCCAGCACAGCCGGGTTGACCGCACCCTTCATGGTCGGCACGGCAATGACAATGCGATCGACGCCGGCGACCTTGGCCGGCACGGCATTCATCAGCACCGAGCTCGGATAGCTCGCCGTGCCGCCGGGCACATAAAGGCCGACGGCTTCGATCGCCGTCCAGCGCGAGCCGAGGCCGACGCCGAGATCGTCCTCATAGATATCGTCCTTCGGCAATTGCCGGCGATGATGCGATTCGATGCGGGTGGCGGCGACTTTGAGCGCGCCCAGCACTTCGGCGGGGACGGCGGCGATCGCCGCATCGATCTCCGCTTCGCTGACGCGCATCGGGGTCGTCGCGAAATCGATGCCTTCGAATTTCTTGGAATAATCGGCGAGAGCCGCGTCGCCCCGCGCCCGCACATCATCAATGATGGCGCGTACGACGGCGTTCACGTCCTCGGACACTTCCCGCTTGGTCGTCAGAAAAGCGGCAAACTGCTGCTCGAAACCTTCCGATGCCTGATCCAGCCAGATAGCCAACGCTGATAATCCTCTTACATCGAGGCCGCCATGAGCGACCGAAACTCGTTTCTCGTCCGGCTACTAGGCTTCGTCCGGATGACTGGGCTTGTTAGCCGTTTCCCATGCGCCGCCAATATCTGCAAGCTGAACTTCGATACATTCGACATCGAGCGCAATCGTCGCGTTGCCGGCGAGCGTCAGCTCGATCGTGCCATCCGGCCCCTCGCCCTTCGGATCGAAGCGGATGACGAGCAGCGACAGCACCTCGTCGCGCTGGCGCCGATCGACGCCGCTGGAGCGCACCGCCAGCACCCGCTTGAACACCAGCGCCGAGCGATGGCGCTCGAACGCCTTGTCCTTCTGATCCGACAGTTCCCAGACGAAACGGTTGGCGGCAACGGAAAACTGCCCGAGCCGCGGCGCATAGGACATGTCGGAAACCTTGAAGACGCTGTCCTGCATATGCGCGGAGATCACGCCCAGGTCTTCGTTATCAAGTGCCATAAGCTTGAGATTGGTCATTCGCCTGATATCCCCGATCGCCACGGAAATGCCGATACCGGCATTCCCCCGTGATGGAAATAGGATGCGGGCGCTGAAGACGCAACCGGAGAAAGCGGGCTTCTCCCGTCTCTTCTCATGAACGACCGGAATTAGTCGCTGATGCGCTCGACGACAGCGCCGCAGCGCGTCAGCTTGTCTTCCAGCCGCTCGAAGCCGCGATCGAGATGATAGATGCGCGAGACCAGCGTTTCACCCTCGGCGGCAAGGCCGGCGATGACCAGGGAGACGGATGCGCGCAGGTCCGTCGCCATGACCGGCGCACCCTTCAGTCGCTCGACGCCTTCGATCTTGGCGGTCTGGCCGGAGAGCGAGATCTTCGCGCCGAGGCGCGCGAGCTCCTGCACATGCATGAAGCGATTTTCGAAGATCGTCTCGGTGATATGCGACGTGCCCGTCGAGCGGGTCATCAGCGCCATGAACTGCGCCTGTAGGTCGGTCGGGAAGCCCGGGAAGGGATCGGTGACGATATCGACCGGCTTGATGCCGCCGCCGTTGCGCCGGACGCGGATGCCGTTGTTGGTCGCCGAAATGTCGGCGCCGGCGCGGCGCAGGCTTTCCAGCGCCGTGTCGAGCAGCGCCATGTCTGTATTTTCGAGCGTGACGTCGCCGCCAGCCATGGCGACGGCCATGGCATAGGTGCCGGTCTCGATACGATCCGGCAAGACGCGGTGGCGCGCGCCGGAGAGCGAGGTGACGCCTTCGATGGTGATCGTGCTGGTGCCGGCGCCGGAAATCTTGGCGCCCATGGCGATGAGGCAATTGGCAAGATCGACGACTTCCGGCTCGCGGGCCGCATTGCCGATGACCGTCGTGCCGCGGGCGAGCGTTGCCGCCATCATCATCACATGCGTCGCGCCGACCGAAACCTTCGGGAAGACATAACGCGCGCCGATCAAGCCGCCCTTCGGCGCGGTGGCATTGATATAGCCACCGTCGATTTCCATGGTGGCGCCAAGCGCCGTCAGGCCATCGATGAAGAGATCGACCGGGCGCGTGCCGATGGCGCAACCGCCCGGCAGCGAAACGCGCGCCTGGCCTTCGCGGGCAAGCAGCGGCCCGATGACCCAGAAGCTGGCGCGCATCTTGGCGACCAGCTCATAAGGCGCGGTGGTGTCGGCGATGGTGCGGCAGGTGAAATGGATGGTGCGGGAATAGCCGTCTTCCTGGCGTTCGCGCCGGCCGTTGACGGCGACATCGACGCCGTGATTGCCGAGAATGCGCATCAGAAGCTCCACATCGGCGAGATGCGGCACGTTTTCGAGCGTCAGCGTATCGCTGGTGAGCAGCGAGGCGATCATCAGAGGCAGAGCTGCATTCTTGGCGCCGGAGATCGGAATGATACCGTTGAGCTCGTTGCCGCCGACAATCCTGATACGATCCATATATGACTACGGGCGAGGCCCGCCTTTCCTGAAGTTCCGTGCGCCAAATTCCACGCATATGGGGAAAAAGCGCTGTTTAGACGAAATAGTTTAAGGCTTCAATTCGTTTGATGGCTGTTTGATGATGGCCGACATGAATCATTACGATTCGTCCATTTTTGCGGCGGCATCCTTCGCATCGGACGAATTTGCAGCGGGAAGCCCATCCGTCTCGTCCGCCTGGCCCGCGCGGCGCGCCCGAACCTGCTGTTTGCGGCGGGCAAGATTTTCCCGCAGCTTCTGAGCCGCCCGCTCGCGACGGCGCTCCGCCTCGATATTCAGCTTCGCGCCCGCGCCTTCGCCCGCCTCGCCGACCGTCAAACCGCCCTGCAAGCGCTGTTCATCACCACTTTTCGTCTTATCCGCACACATCCCCTTCCCATAGCTGAAATCCCCAGCCTTCAAAAGACCGACATAATTTTTCCATCGATCTTTCACCGAACTTGAAATTTGCGGCTTGCACTTACCTCTCAGCTATGGCAATAGCCGCCTCGCCCAATACGGCGCACCCAACGCGCCACGGTTTGCTGCTATAGCTCAGGGGTAGAGCACTCCCTTGGTAAGGGAGAGGCCGAGAGTTCAAATCTCTCTAGCAGCACCAGTTTTCCTTATCTCGAATTTACGGGTTATGTTCTCTTTACGTCGATGCATGCTTACAACAAGCTATGGCGCGCACATCAACTTGTTCCACAATAGCTGATGAGTTTTCGCCCGATGTTAGCCGTCGATTGAGCCGGAAAGTAAGCCGCAAACCAATATGAGGTTTCACTCAGACACCGTTTGAACCGTTAATGCTCTCAAGCTCAACGATTGCCACTCCTGCTTTGTTTTCGATGCCTAGAATGGCCTTGGCAAGCCTATCGAGTTCCGCTCTGGACTTAGATGGAAGCCGCTCCCAGAAATCGTCAGCCGCAACCAAAGCGATCAACGCTTCCAAATCTTTTGCTCTGTAACCATCGGGCAAATAGTCCTCCAGTGCGCCAAACTTGAGAATGAAGACATTCTCTGTTTCCTTTTCCGCAACAAACTTCTCCAGTGTATGCCGATCAGTTTCGGAAAGATCGGGGGGAAGACGTACCCGCCGTGACTTAATGTAATCCCATATTTCCTGAGCATGATTCCAGTTTCCTGATACCAAAGCTTCCTCAATACTCTTAACGATGCTCGCTCCGTCACAGCTTTTCACATTATCTACTACATCCTTTTTAATTTCGTCGGCATTTAGAACAAATAATTTCTTTACCACTTCGTTACCAACCTGCTCAATATAGTCACGATCGGCAATCACAGCCCAAGAGACCCGACACGCATCCAGAAGCTTCCGATAGGCTGAAAAGAGGCCTTTACCTCCGACGCTCACGACTTCAAGCGACGGAATTCCATTTACCCCATTTTCTCTGGCAACGATCTCCAACACTCTCTCAAAAACAATGCGGTCAGACACGCCTTCGACTAGCAACACTTTTTCCGTAAAAAATACTCGCTCGTTATTTTGGCTATTGACCACATTAAAAAGGTGTTTCGAATTCGGCAGGGCAGTTGAATTTAGCCGGACGATGTCGCTCCTCTGATTGTCGGAGAAAACGCGCGAAACGTATTGGATGGAGGCAGGGGATATAAATGTTGGGGAGTGGGTCGCTAGAACGAATTGGTTACCCGTGGTTTTAGCAAGTTTTTCGAAAAGGCCGAGCAATGCCGTCTGCCAACGAGGATGTAAATGCAGCTCCGGCTCGTCAACAACGATTAGAGCGTTTCGAACGTTCAGAGCATGAATCGCAAAGAGATATGTAAGAAGCTCTCGCTCACCTGACGAAGCCGCACTAACTAAGAACGACGATCCCTGCTTCGTCAGCCGGATATCATATATGTTACTTAAAGGATCTATTGTAACAAGATCCCAACTGTAGTTCAAATCTCGAAGATCATTAGTTAAGTCGATCAAATTTTGATCTTTGTAGAAAATATCCTTAGCATCAATATTGGATTCTTCCTGCAGTAAACGATATTTACTTGCAATGCGCGAGATTGCCAGTGGAATTAGATTCGACCCCGTTCTCGAAGACGACGCATCTGTAGCACGTTTCTGATCAAAGTCATTGTAACCAGCTAAACCTACCGATGAATTGAAGCCGCCCGCAGCGCGGTTTACTGGAAGATACACCATTGGTAGCTTGAGTCTCTCCTTCTTTAATTCAGAACGAAAATAATTATCCGTCTCAAATAAGTGGAGGTAGTGGAGATAATCGCTTGAAGATGCATCGTGCTGCGGAAGCACATTACCATTTATACACGAAACAACGACCCTCGTGCCCGCTACAACCTCATCAACATTCCACTTCTCCACACCACTCCAAGGATTTATTCTGAATTTGCGTTTGGAAGTGGCGTGCACGTCGGGCCATTGAGCTTTTATAGCGCGCATATTGTCGATGTCGTCAGGCGTTATTTCCAGTTCAAGCTCGACAGTTTGATCCCTATTGCGGCCTTGGCTGTTCTTGTCAAAAACCAGACCGTTGAGATGATCGTTGTAAGTTTCCTCCCAAAGATTTGGTTCGTCAGCGGTGGGTGAGTGACGATAATATGGAGTATTGAGAACATAGCGGCGCAGCATGATCACAAGCGTATCAAGCAAATTTGTCTTACCGCCACCGTTGGGGCCGATAAAAATCGAAATGGGTCCATCGAAAAGGATTTCGCGCCTATCCAAAAAGCTTCTGACATTCTCAATGATGAGCTTTCGAATCAACACGCGGCACTCTCCCCTTGGCAACCGGAAGAAGAGTAATCGGTTCGGCAATTCTATTCAACGGCTGCTCGGATTTGCTTTTACGCTAGGGCTCTGAGCTTGCAGTGAGACTTCCACCTGAAAGCGAATGGCGCTTTCATATCTCAGCATTTCCTATCCGGCACTCGTGACAAACTGATCGAGCATGGACTTGCGACGGGGTGCGGCGAGCCTAAACGATAAAGGCATAGGTACGGGCGCCGGCCGTTCCATCCCCAATCAAACCTTCTCCGTCTTCCTAACCTTCTTCCCCTTCTCCACCGGCGCATCCGGTGTCGGCGCCAGCAGCTTTCTGAGCGAGGCTATCTTGTCCTCCACCAGCGGGCGGAAGCGGGTGGCGCGGTAGGGCATGTCGGCGGCGCCGTAGCCTTCGGGGCCGTCGTCGTTGCCGCGGTGGATTTCTTCGAGCTTCACGCCGATGAAGGTGCCGTCGACATAATGCGTGTATTCGCCGACCCAGCGGATCGTGTAGATCGTTCCCTTGCGGATCAATTGGTCGATGCTGACATGCTTGAACGTGTCATTGATGCAAACGACCTTCTGGCCCACATGGAAATCGTAGCTCACTCTGTTCTCCTTGAGGCGATGGGAACGACCCTGCCCGGTCGTTGAGCGCAAGCATAGCCGCACATGCGCAGCCAAGTAAACGCGGCTGATGTCGCGGCCCGGATCAATGATACGGTGACAAAGCAACCCGTTGACAAGCCCTGGTGGAAGGCTGAAGACTGCAAGCCGTCCGAGCAGCCGCAAGGCCTGGCTTCCATGTCCATATCCGATACCCGCAAGGCCCTCTGAAGGCATCTTAAGTTCATGCCCACCCTCCGCCTCATCGCTGATGATCTGACCGGCGCGCTCGACACGGCGGTTGAATTCGTCGGCGTCTATGGGCCGATCGAGGTGCAGCGGGAAGATGCGCTTCCGGCAAGCCTGCCGGATTGCCTTGCGATCGATAGCGGCACCCGCGAAAAATCGGCGACCGAAGCGGCTGACATCGTCGGCAGTGTCGCGCCGGTGTTGGAGGGGGCCGATCTTGCCTTCAAGAAGGTGGATAGCCTGTTTCGCGGGCCTTGGGCGGCGGAACTTGCGGCCTGCTTTCGGCTCGGCCACTGGCGGCATTGCATTCTGGCGCCGGCCTTTCCGCATCACGGCCGGCACACGCGGGGCGGCCGGCAGGTGCTGTTTGCCGGGAAGGATGCCTGGCGCGATATCAGCGGCGATCTCGTCACTCAACTGAGAGCGGAGGGCCTGCCGGCCTTCAACACAGCGCTCAGTCACCACCATGTCGATGCCGGAACACCCATTGCGGACGGCATCCATGTTTTCGACGCCCATTCGGATGAGGATTTGGACGCCGTCATCGCATGGGTCTCATCTGCGCTACAGGGACCTGTCCTTTGGAGCGGCACCGGCGGGCTGGCGCGAGCCCTGGCGCGCAATATCGATTTGGCGACGCATCATCGCCCTCACTCCGGAAAAGACGCGGGCGAAGGGCGGTCTTCTCGCCCCGCGCCCGCTGTTCCCGTCTCGCGCAGGCTGCAAAGACCGGTGCTTGGCCTGTTCGGCTCGGATCAGCCGATCACGCTGGCGCAGCTCCAGGCCTGTGGCCCCAATTGGCTGAAGCTTTCGGAAGGCGCGGATGCCGATGCCGTCGACAGACAAATCCAGCAAAGCGGCGTCGCCATGGTGAGCCTCGATCTGCCGACAGGGCTCGAACGCGACGATGCGGCAAAGCGGATCGCGGCGACCTTCGGCCGTATCGCCAAAGCTCTGCCGGCGCCGGGCACATTGATTGTCGCCGGCGGCGAAACCTTGCGAAATCTTTGCGCGGCGCTCGATGTTGCAGCCCTCAGCCTCACCGGCCAGGCCGCACCGGGCTTGCCCCGCTCCACCATCGTCGGCGGCCCGTGGCAAGGCACCACGGTGATCTCCAAATCAGGCGCATTCGGCGGCCCTACCCTGTGGCGCGATCTCTTGAGTGAAAACGCGCTCATCGCCGGAGGAGAAGAACCATGACACGGCACCTGGCGATCACCATGGGCGATCCCGCCGGCATCGGCCCGGAAATCATCGTCAAGGCCGCCGCCCGGTTGAAGAACAAGTTTGATGAAGGTAAGCTAAAACTTACAATAATTGGCAGCGGCCCGGCCCTGCGGCTCGCGGAACAGCAACTCGGCCTCGATATCGAAATTCCCGAAGCGCAGATAGACGGCGACTGGCCGAACCTCTGCTTCATTCAGGCCGATGCGGAGGGTGAGCCGATCCAGCCGGGCCGGCTTTCCGCCGATGGCGGCCGCATGGCTTTCAAGGCAATCGAGAAGGGCGTTCAGCTCGCCATGGCCGGAAAGGTCGGCGGCATCGTCACTGCACCGCTCAACAAGGAAGCGCTGAACAAGGCCGGCTTCCACTATGCCGGCCATACCGAATTGCTTGCGGAACTCACCGGCGCCCGCGGCTCGGTGATGATGCTCGCCCATGGCAACATGCGCGTCAGCCACGTCACCACCCATGTCGCACTGGAAGATGTGCCGAAGCGCCTGACGCCTGAGCGGCTACGCCTCGTCATCGACTTGACCGACAAGGCACTCCGCAGCCTCGGCATCGCCAGACCGAAGATTGCGGTCGCAGCGCTCAATCCGCATGCCGGCGAAGGCGGCCTCTTCGGCCGGCAGGATATCGACATTTCCGCGCCGACCATCGCCAAGGCGGTCGAAGACGGTCTCGATATCATCGGCCCTGTCTCCGGCGACACCGTCTTCGTCAAGCTGCGCGCCGGCCAATATGACGCCGTCGTCGCCATGTATCACGATCAGGGGCATATCCCCGTCAAGCTGCTTGGTTTCGAAATTGACCCGGCGACGGGAAAATGGATGGACCTCTCCGGCGTCAACATCACCCTCGGCCTGCCAATCGTCCGCACCTCCGTCGACCACGGCACCGCCTTCGACATCGCTGGCAAGGGCATTGCCAATGAGCGGAGCCTGATCGAGGCGATCGAGTTTGCGGAGCGGTTGGCAGCCGATCGATGAGATTGTCAGGCACGCATGTCGATGCCGTAACTTCGTGCCTGGCCCCTCACCCTAGCCCTCTCCCCGCAAGCGGGGAGAGGGGACGACAACCAACTTGCCTCTTGCTTGAGATTGAAGCCGCATATAGCGCGATCAGCTCCCTCTCCCCGCATGAGCGGGGAGAGGGTTGGGGTGAGGGGCCAGGCACAAAGTTGCGGCGATGGCAGATATGCCTGACTCCTTGTTTTCATTAACCTAACGCAAGTCGCCACTTCCAGCGTACCTTGCGCCCGGCCCGCTACTGAACTACCGTTTCGTCACTGCCCTA
This sequence comes from Martinezella paranaensis, assembly GCF_014200235.1. Lineage (NCBI taxonomy): Bacteria > Pseudomonadati > Pseudomonadota > Alphaproteobacteria > Hyphomicrobiales > Rhizobiaceae > Martinezella > Martinezella paranaensis. The sequence continues at coordinate 527,693 of NZ_JACHBI010000002.1, forward strand.
AAAAGGCGGGATTCTTAGAATATTTTCAAAAGATTATGCCGTTGTACAGGCGGTATGCGGATGTCCATGAACGGACTCATTGATCAACTTTTCGGCAGGAGAGCGGCGAAGCCAATGGAGCCGCGACCCCGTATCGATCTGACAGCGGAAGGCTATACAGCCATCTATGCGCTGAGCGACATCCATGGCTGCTACGACGCTCTGATCGAAGCGGAAAGGTGCGTCATTGCAGATGCCCGCACGATTCCCGGCCGCAAGCTCCTGCTGTTTCTCGGCGACTATGTCGATCGCGGTCCGCGATCGAACGAGGTGCTGCAGCATCTGTGCGAGCCGCCGCCCGCGGGTTTCGACCGCTACATCCTTTGCGGCAATCACGACGATGTCTTCCTGAAATTCCTGAAGGATCCGCGCGCCAACAGCCATTGGCTGGAGTTCGGCGCCTTCCAGACACTCGCCTCCTATGGCGTCGACGCGGAATATCTGCTGTTCCAGGAAGGCCGGAGCATCGAAGAACTCGGCGAAGCCGTTCTCCAGGCCATCCCGCCGGCACATGTCGAATTGCTGCGCTCCCTGCCGATCGCCATCACCTTCGGGCCGCTGCTCTTCGTCCATGCCGGCATCCGGCCTGCCATACCGCTCGCAGAGCAGACCGACGAAGACCTGATCTGGATCCGCGACCCCTTCCTCTCCGAAGGCCCGCAATTGCCGATGCTGGTGGTCCATGGCCATACGCCGGTCTCGCGGCCCGTCTTTGGTAATCAGCGCATCGGCATCGACACCGCCGCCGCCATGGGTGGGAGCCTGACGGTCCTCAAGATCGCAGGCGGCGAGTACACGATCCTGACGCAGGCCTTCGAGCGACCCCGCTGAAAATAAAAAGGGCCCCGGCACAGGCCGGGACCCCTTTCACGCTTTGCCCGCGCTTTTTATTCCGCTTTATTCCGCTGCCATAGCCGGTGGCAGGTGATGCACGACGTCGTTGTTCTGCTGTTCCTCGACCGGCGGCTCTCCTTTCTTTTTCGGCTCGCGGCCGAAGAAGAGCGCGTAGCCTGCCGGCAGCACGAAGATGGTCAGCACTGTGGCAACCAGGATGCCGCCCATCATGGCGTAGGCGAGCGGACCCCAGAAGACGCCGCGCGAGATCGGGATCAGCGCCAGCACCGCCGTCAACGCCGTCAGCATGATCGGCCGGAAACGGCGGACGGCCGAGCCGATGATCGCCTCCTTCCGGTCCATGCCCGCCGCGATATCCTGGTCGATCTGGTCGACGAGGATGATCGAATTGCGGATGATGATGCCGAGCAGCGCGATGACGCCGAGGATCGCCACGAAGCCGAAGGGCGCGCCGCTGATCAAGAGGGCACCGGCCGCACCGATGATGCCGAGCGGACCGGTGGCGAGCACCAGCATCGCCTTGCCGAAGTGCTGGAGCTGCGCCATCAAGAGCACGACGATGATGACCAGCATGATCGGTGCCTTGGCGGCGATCGAGGCCTGGCTTTCAGCGCTGTCTTCGGCACCGCCCTGGATCTCGATCTTATAGCCTGCCGGCAGGCTGTTCCTAAGATCGGCCATGTCGTTGTAGAGCTTGGCCGTCACGTCGTTCGACTGCACATTGTCGGGAAGCGTCGCCCTGACCGTGATCGTCGGCAGGCGGTCGCGGCGCCACTCGATGCTCTGCTCCATGACTGGCTCGACCTTCGCCACCTGCGACAGCGGCACGAAACCACCGGTGTCGGTCGGAATATAGATGGAGTTGACCGAGGTCAGCAGGTGGCGGCTCGCCTCCGGCTCCCGTGCGACGATGCCCACGGTCTCCTCGCCCTCACGATAGTTGTCGAGGGTAGCGCCGGACATCGAGGCCTGCAGCATCTGGCGGATACGCTGCGAGGTGACGCCGAGTGCGCGGGCGCGGTCCTGATCGATCACCAGCTTCATGGCCGGCACCGGCTCCAGCCAGTCGTCATGGATGGCGCCGAGCAGCGGGTTCTGCGCAAAGCGTTGTTTTACCTGATCGGCGATATGGCGAACCTCCTGCCGGTCCGGACCCATGACGCGCAACTGCACCGGCCAGCCGGTCGGCGGGCCCAGGAACAGGCGGTCGACCTTGGCGCGGACCGAGGGGAAGTCGGTGGCAAGCATGCTGCGCAGCTTGACGATCAGCCGCTCGCGCGCCGGCTCGTCCTTGGCCATGATCAGCAACTGGGCATAGTTCGGGTTGGTGAGCTGCTGATCGAGCGGCAGGAAGAAGCGCGGAGCGCCCTCGCCCACATAGGTCGCGATGAACCGCTTATCGGGATCATCGGCCATACGGGCCTGCAAAGTCTGCGCCTGGCGTTCGACTTCCTTGATGCTGGTGCCTTCCGGCAGCCAGAGATCGACCAGAATTTCCGGACGCGAAGACTGCGGGAAGAAATTCTGCGGAATGAACTGGAAGGACCACAAGCTGCCGACGAAGGCGGCGAGCGTCAGAAGCAGCACGATGACACGATGGCGAACGGCCCAGCTCACCGACGAGCGCAGGCGACGGTAGAAACGCGTGTCGAAGACGTCGTGGTGCTCACCGGCATGATGGCGCTGCCTCAGGATCATATAGCCGAGCCAGGGCGTGAAGTAGACCGCCACGAACCAGGAAATCACTAGAGCGATACCGACGACATAGAAGAGCGTGCGGACATATTCACCGGCTGTCGATGCCGCGAAGCCGACCGGGATGAAGCCCGCCGTCGTGATCAACGTACCGGTCAACATCGGAAAGGCGGTCGAGGAATAGGCGAAGCTCGCCGCATCAAGCTTGACCAGCCCCTCCTCCAGCTTGCGCTCCATCAACTCGACCACGATCATCGCATCGTCGACAAGGAGGCCGAGCGCAATGATGAGGGCGCCGAGCGAGATACGCTGCAGGTCGATGCCGAGCTCGTACATGATGGCGAAAGTCGCCGCCAGCACCAGCGGAATGGCGATGGCGATCACCAGGCCGGAACGCCAGCCGATCGACAGGAAGGAAACGATCAGCACGATCACCAGTGCCTCGCCGAGCGCATGCATGAACTCGCTGATCGCGTCGGTCACCACTTCCGGCTGGTTGGAGATCTGATCGACCTGCACGCCGACCGGCAGCGAAGCCTCGAAACGCTTGTAGGTTTCTTCGACAGCCTTGCCGACGTCGGTCACCTTGTTGCCGTTGGCCATGACGACGCCGAGTTGGACGCTCTCGTGACCGTTATAGAGGAACTTGGCCGTGTAAGGGTCCTGCAGCCCGGCACTCACCGTTGCGATGTCGCCGAGACGCGTCACCTGGCCGCCGGCCGTCAGCCGGAGGTTCTTGATATCCTCGATCTTGTTGACGTCGCCCTCGACCGAGATGCGCACGGAGCGCGTGCTGGTGTCGACGGAGCCGGCCGGATCGACCTTGTTCTGGCCGACGATCGCGTTCTGCAGGGCCGTCAGCGTCAGGCCGCGCTCGGCCAGCACCTTGGAGGAGACATCGATATAGATCTGCTCGGGCTGGTCGCCGATGATCACAGCCTTTTCGACGCCAGGCGTCGAAAGCAGCATGTCGCGGGCCTGGATCGCAAATTTCTTCAACTCGGGATAGCTGTAGCCGTCGCCGCTGATCGAATGCAGGGTGATGAAAGTATCGCCGAATTCATCGTTGAAATAGGGTCCCTGCAGGCCGTCCGGCAGCGTATTGGCGATGTCGCCGACCTTCTTGCGCACCTGATAGAAGGCGTCCTTCACCTGTTCGGTATTGGTGTCGCCCTTGATCTGAACGGTGGTGATGGCAAAGCCGGCGCGGGTGTAGGATTTGACCCAATCGAGATGCGGCGTTTCCTGCAGCTTGCGCTCGATCTTGTTGACCACCTGGTCTTCCATGTCCTGCAGCGAGGCGCCGGGCCAAATGGTCTGCACCACCATGACGCGGAAGGTGAAATCCGGATCTTCCTTCTGGCCCATATGTGTGAGCCCAAGCGCGCCGGCGATGATGATCAGCGCAAACAGGAAGCGCGCAATGCTCGGATGGGCGATCGCCCATCGCGACAGATTGAAACGCTTCTTCTCGTCGGAGGTGCTGTTCATAGTCATTGTCCCGCCCCTCGATCGGTTTAGCGTACGACTTCGGCAGCCGCCGCGGCGCTGCCGCTGGTCTCTGCCGATGCTTGCTGCGCAGTCGGCACCTTGACCTTCATATTCTCGGTCATGAATTGCGTGCCGGCGGCAACGACGACATCGCCGGCCTTGAGGCCATCGGCGACGCGCACGCCGTCATCGGCAAAATCGGCAACCTTGACGCTATGGGCATGCACGGTGCCGGCACTGCGATCGACCAGCCAGACGATCTGCTGACCGTCCTTCTGGGCAAGCGCGCTCAGCGGGATAGCGACATAGGGCTGGGTATTGTCGGCCTGCGCCTCGATCGTCGCTGTCATGCCGAGCAGCACGCGCTGATCGTTCGGCAGGCTGACGCGGACCGCAAAGGTGCGCGACTGCGCGTCGGCACTTCCGGACACCTCACGCACCTTGCCGTCCATCACCAGCGCATCGTCGGACCAGAAGCGCGCCTTGACGTCCTTGCCGACCTTGAATTGCGCAATGTCCATTTCCGGAACGGCGATCTGCACTTCTTTTTCGCCATCGACGGCAACGGTGATGACAGACGTGCCGGAGCCGACCACCTGGCCGACATCGGCATTGATGGTCGTGACGATGCCGTTCATGTCCGAGGTCAGATCGGTATAGGCGACCTGGTTCTTCGCTTCCGCCAGCGCCGACACGGCGGAATCCCGCGTCGATACGGCCTGATCATAGGAAAGCTCGGCCTGTTCGAGCTGCGATTTCGGCGCAACGTTCTTGTCGAAGAGCTGCTGGGCGCGATTGCGGGCAAGCTCCGTGGTCTGCACCTGCTTCTCGGCCGCATCGAGATCGGCCTGCGAGCGGCGCACAGCCAAAACGTAATCGGTGGAATCGATGCGGGCGAGCACGTCGCCAGGCTTGACCTTCTCGCCGATATCCACCTTGCGTTCGACGATCTTGCCGTTGACCCGGAAGCCGAGGTTCATATCCGTCCGCGCCCTGACCGAGCCGGAATAATCGAGCTTGCGCGTCGTATCCGCCTGAGCGATCTCGACCACCTTCACCGGCCGGATCACCTCCGCCGTTTCCTCTTTCTTCTCGTTGCAGCCCGAAAGCGTGAGCGCTATGGCGGCAAAAGCTGCAGCGCCGGCAACGGATCGTATGGTGGTGGTCATCAGCGAAACCATGTCGCTCTCCTTGATGAAACGGCTTTAGTCAAACGCAATGCAAAGGCGCGTGGATCATCCTACACGCGAACTACTATTTCTTTAGCGCTCTGATAGCGAATTCTATGAGTTCGTCGGGCTCGGCCCGGTTGGTCTTGGCAAGACATTGCGCGACCATTTGTGGGTGGCACAAAATGATCGTCGCCGCGCCGAAGCATTTCGAGGCCGCGATCGGATCCTGTTCGGCAAATTCGCCGGCGGCGATGCCTTCGGCGATGATTTCAGCCATGAGGTCATGGATCCGATCGAGGTGTTTTTCGATGACATGCCAATCGCGCTCGATGGCAACGATCACCATCTCATGCACCTTCTGTTCGTCGAGCATCGTCTCGAGCGTCATCTTGTGCTGGGCATGGGTATAGGCGCGCAGCCGCTCGGAAGCGCTGATCGGCTGGTGGCGGATGTCGTAGGCCATCTTGTAGCTCTGCGCGAGCATGCGGCCGCAGATAGCCTGGTGGATTTCCGTCTTGGACGCGAAGAACCGGTAAATGTTCGCGGTCGACATGCCGAGATCGCGGGCGATGTCGGCGACCGTCGTCTTGCTGTAGCCGTAGTGACGGAACAGCTTTTCGGCGGAATCGAGAATCCGCGTTACGTTTTCCTGACGTGCAGGATCAGCGTTGACCGCAGAAAGATCGAACATTGGGTACTTCCGATTTACGAGTGACGATTTTCAATTTTCGTCACTCGTAAATCATCAAGGCGCAAATGTCAAGAAACCGCCCCGCGAAGCAAGGCGGCTGAAAGCTTGTCGTGGATTCAGAATACGATGATCAGATCCGCAGAAGCGACGGCCGGAAGCGGCGGACGCTGAGGAAGCCGACAATCAGGAAGGCAACCAGCAACACGGTCTGGACGGCCAAGATCGGCGGCTCGTTCCCTGTGGGTGCCAATGCATTGAGGAATGGAATTTTCTGGAAGGACTGAACGATCAGCACGACACAGTTGAGATAAAGCATCAGCAGGCTGCCGACGATGAAGACGAGCCGCCAGACGCCGGCCATCCGCTGCTTGTAGCGCGCGATCGCCGTCGGAATGAAAAGCAGGACGGTGATGATGCCGAATAGGATGCCGGGCGTAACGCCGTTGAAGGGAAAGAGGAAGCCAGTCAGGCTCGTGAGCAGAATGGTGACCATATAGACAAGCGTCGAGCGCTCATGGCGCTTCACCGAAATCAAACCCTCCGCGACGATGACGCCGGCAACGATGGCGATCAGGCTGATAATGACGTGGATCAACATAAGTCCGGACATGCGGCAATCCCCTTTGCGCAATCTATTTTCCGCGAGAGGATAGTCCGGAGGCCTCAATGGGGGATTGTACATTTACGGCGGAATATGCGCGAATTGGCCGGCTTGTGCGGCGGCGCCAAAGCGCAGAACTGCAAACGAAAAGCGCCGCACCATGGGCACGGCGCCCTTATCGAAAAGGCCGCTTAGGCGGCGTGCACTTCCAGAGTGATCGGAACGGAAGCAAGCGCCTTGGAGACCGGGCAACCAGCCTTGGCCTTGTTGGCGAGTTCGGTAAACTTGGCTTCGTCGGCGCCGGGAACCTTGCCGGTCAGCGTCAGATGGATAGCGCTGATGGCAAAACCGCCTTCGACGCTTTCGAGTGTGACCTTGGCGGTCGTTTCCATGCTTTCGGCGGTGAAACCGGCCTCATTGAGGATCAGCGACAGAGCCATGGTGAAGCAGCCTGCATGGGCCGCACCGATCAGCTCTTCCGGATTTGTGCCGGGAACGCCTTCGAAGCGGCTGGCGAAACCGTAGGGATAGTGATTGAGCGCACCGCTCTGGGTCGAGATCTGACCTTTGCCGTCCTTCAAACCGCCGGACCACTGGGCCGAACCTGTACGATTGATCTGCATGCCGTCCTCCTTGTCGTTGATTGAACGTCGGGAGAGAGCCCTTGCCCTTCCCGCAGTGGCCGATAAGAAGCAGCGCCGGAGCGCGTCTCGCGTTCATCCGAACACAGCGTCGCTTGAAAGCGGGATGCTCCAGAACTGCCTCGAGCGGCAATATAACGCTCTATCCCCGGAAGACGACACCACCGTAACAATTAACGTGCGGGCCTGACCAATCCCTTTGCTTATCCCCTGCTGCGCCCAGCCGCAGCCGAGCGGATATTGTCCAGCGTCACCGCGATCAGCAGGATCGAGCCGAGGACGAGATACTGATAAAAGGCTGGAATATTGAGGAGATTCATCACGTTCTGGGCAATGCCCATGATCAGCACACCGACGATGACGCCGCTCATCGAGGCCCGGCCACCCGCAAGCGATACGCCACCGAGCACGCAGGCGGAAATGACCAGCAGTTCCAGCCCGATCGCCGCGTTCGGCTGCCCGGAGGTGATGCGCGACGACAGTAGGATGCCGGCGATGGCGCAGATGAAACCCTGCAGCGTGAAGATCCAGATCCGCATCCTGGCGACGTTGACGCCCGCCAGCCGCGAAGCCTCGGGATTGCCGCCGATCGCCAGTGTGTTCTTGCCGAAGGTAGTACGGTTCAGCACGAAGCCGAACAGGATGAACAGGATCGCCATGATCCAGATCGGTGTCGGAATGCCGAGAAAAGTCGAAAGCGCCAGTTGATAGAAATTCGGGTCGTTAATGCCGACCGCCCGGCCGTCCGAGGCGATCAGCGCCAGGCCACGGACGATCTGCATGGTGGCGAGCGTCGCGATCAGCGCATTGATGCGCAGCTTGGCGATGAGCGCGCCGTTGACGAGGCCGACGATTCCGCCGCAGACGAGTGCGGCCAGCAGCCCGAGAATGATGGAGCCGGTAACATTCGAGGCCATGACCGCGATCATGCCGCAGAAGGCAACGGTCGAGCCGACGGAAAGATCGAAATCGCGCGAGGCCAGGCAAAACATCATAGTGCAGGCGACGATGCCGATCGTGACCACGGATTGCAGCAGGCCGATCATATTGCGCTCGGTCAGGAAATTCGGAACCGTCAACGACACGATGACGAAGGCCACCGCGAAGATGACGACGAGGCCCTGTTCGCCGAGGAGGATTTTTTTCAAGGAGGACTTGAAGGAAGACATCGTCGCGATTTCCCTAGTCAGAATGCGCTTGCGGCGTTTTTGTCCGGCAGTGCGGCGGTCAGAATCTGGTGTTCGTTGAAATTCGCCCGCGCCACATCGGCGGCGACCTTGCCACCACACATCACCATGATGCGGTCGGAAATGCCCATGACCTCCGGCAACTCGCTGGAGATGACAACAATCGCCATGCCGCCGGCCGCAAGCTCATAGAGGATTTCATAGATTTCCGATTTCGCTCCGACATCGATACCGCGCGTCGGCTCGTCGATGACTAGCACCTTGACGCCCTGTTCGGACAGCCAGCGGCCGAGAATGACCTTCTGCTGATTGCCGCCGGAAAGATTGATGATGTCCTGCTTGCGCGATGGCGTGCGCACGCGCAGCCTGGCGATGAATTGATCGGCAAGGGCCGCCTCCTTGCGAGGGCTCAATATGCCGAACGGTGAGAAATGCCGCCGCGAGGAGATGGCGATATTCTCCTGGATCGAGCGCCCCTGGATGATCCCATCGAGCTTGCGGTCTTCCGGGCAGAGCACCATGCCGGCATGGATCGCCGCCTTGGGATTGTTCGGAGCAACCGTGACCCCATCGATGGCGACCGTACCCTGATGGCGATGATCCGCGCCGAACAACAGCCGCGCCATCTCGCTGCGGCCGGCGCCGATCAGGCCGAAGAAGCCGAGGATTTCGCCCCTGCAGACGGAGAAATTGATCGGCGTCGGAAGTCTCGATCCTGAAAGGCCCCTAACCTCCAGCCGGACAGGTCCGAGCGGCCGCTCGCGCCAGCCCCAGATATTGCTGATCTCGCGGCCGACCATTTCGGCAATGATCTGCTCGCGCGTTACTTGCTTGATGTCGGGATGGTGTGCCGCGAGCTTGCCGTCGCGCAGCACCGTCAGGCTGTCGCAGAGCCGGAAAATCTCGTCCAGCCGATGCGAGACGTAGAGAATGACGGTGCCGTTCGATTTCAGCCGCTCGATCAGCGAAAATAGGATTTCGCTCTCTCGAGAAGAGAGCGACGACGTCGGCTCGTCGAGCGCAATCACACGGGCATCGACCATGACGGCCTTGGCGATTTCCACCATCTGCCGCGCGCCGATCGACAGCGACGACACCTTGGCCGCAGGATCGACATCGATGCCGATCTCCCTGAGCTTGGCGCGCACGGTGTCGATGAGCGTCTTGCCGTTGATGATACCGGCTTTGGCCGGAAAGCGGCCGAGCCACAGGTTTTCGGCGACCGTCAGTTCCGGCACCAATTGCAGTTCCTGGTGGATGACGGTGACACCGGCGTGAAAGGCATCCCGCACCGAATGATAATGCTGTTCCTGACCGTCGATGGTGATCGTGCCCGCATCCGCCGCCTGATCGCCAGAAAGGATGCGGATCAGCGTCGACTTGCCGGCGCCGTTTTCACCCATCAGCCCATGCACCGCGCCTTTGACGACCGGGAAAGTGATGTTCGACAGCGCCTGAACGCCGGGATAGCTCTTGGAAATACCGTTGAATTCGAGAAAGGCCATGTTTCTCTCGCTGGTAAAAGGACCCGGCGGCAAGGTTGCCACCGGGCCGTGATCATACCGGGAGGATGATCATTCGATGCCGAGATCTTTGCGGACCTTCTGATAATCGCCGCGCAGCGCCAGCGAACCGGAGGTCAGCGTCAGCTTCGGCGGCTCCTTGCTGTTGGCGATCCAGTCGTACATGTTGATCGCGGTTTCGTAGCCGTGACGCTTCGGCGAGATGATAACCGTGCCGAAGAAGCCCGTCGGCTGCGGCTTCTTGAACTCGTTGATCGCCGAGTCCGCGCCGCCGATGCCGACACCGATGACGTTGGCGGCGGGAATGCCAACAGATTCCGTTGCCCGGACAGCGCCGAGCACGGCTTCGTCGTTGAGGCCGAAGGCGATCCAATATTTCACGTCGGCATGCTTGTTGAGCACGGTCGTCGCAGCATTCAGCGCTGCTTCCGTGTCGGTCTTGGCCTGCGGCGCGTCATAGATGTTCGCGGCTGGGAAACCGGCGCCCTTCAGCACCGAGATGGCGCCTTCGACGCGATCGACGGCGGTCGGGAGCTGGTCGTAGGAAACGCGGATGGCGCCGACATTCTTCATGTCCCAGCCGCGCTTCTTGATTTCATCGACAATCGCCTGGCCGACGCTCTCGCCGATCTTGGTGGCGGAAATGCCCATATGCGGCACATCTTCCAGCGGCTTGCCGTCGGCGCTGACCAGACGGTCGTCGACGGTCATCAGCTTGAGCTGGTTGGCAGCCGCCTTGGCAACGATGCCGGGGCCGAGCTTGACATCGGGCGTGCAGATGATGAAGCCCTGCGCACCCTGGGCGCCGAGATTGTCGATCGCGGCCTGAACCTTTTCGCCATCCTGCGCGCCGATCTTAACGAGCGTGAAGCCCTTCTCCTTGGCGGCGATGTCGGCGAACTTCCATTCGTCCTGGAACCAGGGTTCTTCCGGTTGCTTGACCACGAAACCGATTTTCACATCTGCGGCGAAGGCGGAGGTGGCGGCGATGACCGCAACCGTGCCAGCCAAAATGGCTGCTTTGAAAAAGCGCATGTCTCTCTCCCAAAAATCCGAAACGAAGAAACTGCCCTCCCTGGCAGTGCTCTTGAATTATGATAAATCATCATACCAGTCAATTGCCAATGTATGATGATTATAATAGTGTGACTTTTGGAAAGGATGACTCGCCAAACGCGCCGTCGCTTATCGCCATGCGGAATAAATTCCGCTAAGCAGAGGCTAGGCCGCGTGGGGAGAGCGACGGCGGAGAAGGCAATTGGATTCGTTTGAACAGCAAGAGCACAGGCTGAACGAGGCACCGGAACGCCGTCCGCGCGTGCGCAAGAACGTTACCGCCGCGATCGCCCAGGATATCTGTTCTGAACGCTACCCTTCCGGCTCGCCTCTACCGCGCGAAAACGATCTCTGCGACATTTACGGCGTCAGCCGCACCGTCATTCGCGAATCCCTGAAGATCCTGGAATCGAAGGGGCTCGTGCGTGGCAAGCCGCGCATCGGCACCACCGTCTGCGACAAGGACGACTGGAATATCCTCGATCAGGACGTGCTGGAATGGATGGGGCCCTATATCGTCGAATTCGATATTCTCGGCTGCATCCTCGAGGCGCGGCGCACCATTGAGCCGGTCGCCGCCGAATATGCCGCCGAGCGCGCCACCGCCCAGGAGATTGCCGATCTCGAAAAGGCCTGGCGGCAGATGCGCGACTCAGGCGACGATCCCGAACGCTTCACCGAAGCCGACGTCATGTTCCATACAGTGCTCTTGAACGCCAGCCACAACCAGGTGTTCCGCCGCCTGTCGAGCGCCATTCATGCCGGCCTGAAATACGCATTGCACGCCTCGAATGTCGCCGTCGACAGCCGCGACGAGGCAATCGCTGTCCATGGCGACCTGGTGGAAGCGCTGCGCCTGCGCAACCGCACTGCCGCGCGCGACTGCGCCCATCGCATGCTCGACCTTGCCGCCCGCGACCTTGGCGCCGCCGAAAAGGCGAGCGGGCGAGCGGAGAAAAACAAGACCTGAAACCCCGAAATCCGCGGCCTGGCGCCGCTGATATGATCCAAAAGCCGAAACGGAAGCTTCCCATGAAAATCACCAAATTGACGACCTATATCGTGCCGCCGCGCTGGATGTTCCTGAAGATCGAGACCGACGAGGGCATCACGGGCTGGGGCGAACCAGTGGTCGAAGGCCGGGCCCTGACCGTCCAGGCCGCTGTGCACGAGCTGGAAGACTATCTGATCGGCAAGGACCCATTCCTGATCGAGGATCACTGGAACGTCATGTACCGCGCCGGCTTCTATCGCGGCGGCGCCGTCCATATGTCGGCCCTTGCCGGCATCGACCAGGCACTGTGGGATATCAAGGGCAAGGCGCTGGGTCAGCCGATCCATTCGCTCTTGGGCGGCCAGGTCCGCGACAAGATCAAGGTCTATTCCTGGATCGGCGGCGACCGCCCTTCCGACGTCGCCAACAACGCCAAGGACGTGGTCGCCCGAGGCTTCAAGGCGATCAAGCTCAACGGCTGCGAAGAAATGCAGATCGTCGATACCTATGACAAGGTGGAGAAGGCCGTCGAAACGATCGCCACCATCCGCGACGCGATCGGCCCCTATATCGGCATCGGCGTCGATTTCCACGGCCGCGTCCATCGTCCGATGGCCAAGGTTCTTGCCAAGGAACTCGAGCCCTACAAGCTGCTCTTCATCGAAGAGCCGGTGCTCTCCGAAAATCGCGAAGCGCTGAAGGAAATCGCCAATCATTGCTCGACGCCGATCGCGCTCGGCGAGCGGCTCTATTCGCGCTGGGACTTCAAGTCGGTTCTGTCTGACGGCTATGTCGACATCCTGCAGCCCGACCTCAGCCATGCCGGCGGCATCACCGAATGCCGCAAGATCGCGGCGATGGCGGAAGCCTATGACGTGGCACTGGCACCGCATTGCCCGCTCGGCCCCATCGCGCTTGCCGCCTGCCTACAGGTCGACGCCGTCAGCTACAACGCCTTCATCCAGGAACAGAGCCTCGGCATCCACTACAACAAGGGCAACGATATCCTCGACTACATCTCCAACAAGGAGGTCTTCAAATATGCCGACGGTTTCGTCAGCATCCCACAAGGCCCCGGCCTCGGCGTGGAAGTGGACGAAGCCTACGTCATCGAACGCGCCAAGGAAGGCCATCGCTGGCGCAACCCGGTCTGGCGCCATGAAGATGGCAGCGTAGCCGAGTGGTAAGCAACTGCTAGCCTTCCAGAGAAGGGGGGCGGAGGAAGCGAATTTTGAATATGCCGCACCTCTGATATCCCCCTTTGTCCCTTTCGGGACATCTCCCCCACAAGGGGGGGGAGATTGGTAACTCGCAGTATCTCTTCGCCTCAAACGAACACAGAACCTGCAGCAACTGAGGTTTGTTGTTTTAACGAGGGAGAGCCAAATTCTCCCAACGATCCCCCCCCTTGTGGGGGAGATGTCCCGAAAGGGACAGAGGGGGGTACCGCACTCCCGCGCAAACTCTAAACTCTGCCAGTAGCGCTCTGTCAGCGCACATCCGCCCGCGCTCGCGGCCGCGTATCATTCCTTTCCCAGGAGAAAATCGCCGGCGGTAACGGATCGCGGTTGCGGATGATATCCGCGCCCTTCTCGCCAACCATGATCGTCGGGCCGTTGGTGTTGCAGGAAGGCACGCGCGGCATAACGGAACTGTCGCACACCCGCAGACCTTCCAACCCCCGCACCTTCAGCTCGAGATCGACGACCGCCATGGCGTCCGTGCCCATCTTGCAGGTGCCGACAGGATGATGGTCGGTCTTGGCGTTGGCGCAGCCATAGTCGAATAATTGTTCTTCCGTCTTCAGTTTGCCGCCCGGCAGCCGCTCCGCCAGCACGAAGGGTTTCAGCGCATCCTGGCTCATGATTTCGCGAGCGATCCGCAACCCTTCCAGTGACATCTTCACGTCATGCGGATCGCTCCAATAGTTCGGATCAATCAGCGGCGCGGCCGCTGGATCGGACGAGGAGAGCCGCACCGTGCCACGCGAGCGTGGGTGCAAATAGGCGGAATTCAATGTCACCCCGGCATTCTTCAGCCGCGCGACACCGGCCTCGATGCCGGAGCCGAGGCCAAGATGGAACTGGATATCCGGCGAACGGGCATCGGGATCTGCATACCAGAAGCCGCCGGTCTCGAAGAGTGACGAGGCGACGGGACCGGAGCGGAAGAGCAGATATTGCAGACCGGCCCAGAGCGTACGATGCAGCTTGGCGACATTGTCATAGGTATGGTCGCCGGTGCATTCCGAAATGACGAAAAGATCGAGGTGGTCCTGCAGATTGCCGCCGACGCCGCGAAGATCATGCGCCACTGGCACACCGACCGAGGTTAGATGATCAGCCGGGCCGATGCCTGACTGCAGCAGCAGTTTTGGCGAGCCGATGGCGCCGGAGGAAACCAGCACTTCCCGCTCGGCACTGATAATCTCGACGCCCTTATCCGTCGTCACTTCGACGCCGACAGCCCGGCGGCCTTCGAGCACGATCCGCGTCACCCGCGCACCGGTGCGGATCGTCAGGTTCTTCCGATCCTTGATCGGTGACAGATAGGCCAGCGAGGCCGACGAGCGGCGACGATTGCGCTGCGTCAACTGATAAAAGCCGACGCCCGCCTGCTGTCTGCCGTTGAAATCGTGGTTATAGGGGATGCCGAGTTCCTGGCCGGCGCGGATATAGGCGTCGCAGATCGGCAGCGCCGACACCGGCATGGAAACGCCAAGCGGCCCGCCATAGGAATGATAGTCATCGGCAAAACGCTGATTGTCCTCGGCCCGTTTGAAGTAAGGTAATACGCTGCGATAGTCCCAGCCCTCGCAGCCATCCTCGCGTGCCCAGAGATCGTAGTCGGCGGCATTGCCGCGCGTATAAAGCTGCGCATTGATCGAGGAACCGCCACCGATCACCTTGGCCTGCGTATAGCGCAGCACGCGGCCTTTCATATGCTTTTGCGGAACCGTCTCCCACCCCCAGCTCGCCACGCCCTTGGTCATCTTGGCAAAGCCGGCCGGCATATGGAACAAGGGATTCCAGTCACCGCCGCCGGCTTCCAGCAACAGGACTTTCACCGAAGGGTCCTCGCTTAGGCGATTGGCGAGCACGCAACCCGCGGGTCCGGCGCCGGTGATGATGTAGTCGTAGGTCATTTCCAGTCCTCAAATTTATGATGGACCGCGGCTCACAACCGCCCGATCCCCAGCCCACCATCCGCGGGGATTACCGACCCCGTGGCAAAGCCAAAACCGCCTTTGGCAAGCGCTGCGACGATGCTGCCGACATCGCCCGTCTCGCCCCAGCGTCTCATCGGCACGAGACCCCCGTCGATCAATGCGTCATATTTCTCCGACACCTGCGCCGTCATGTCGGTGCGGATGATGCCGGGGCGAACTTCGAAGACGGCAATGCCGGTCTTCGCCAGCCGCAGCGCCAACCCCTGCGAAAAGGCCGAAAGGCCGGCCTTGCTGATGCAGTAATCCAGCCGCTCCGGCGAGCTCAGCGCTGCCGAGACCGAGGTGATGTTGATCACCGAACGCGGCGTCGGCGATGTCTTCGCCACCAGCATCGAACGAACGACGGCCTGGGTGAAAAACACCGTACCGCGCAGATTGACGTCGATGATCCGGTCGAAATTTTCCGGCGCCAAATCCAGGAAATCGCCGCGCACGACGGGGCCGATGCCGGCATTGTTGACCAGGCAATCGATCTCGCCCAAAGCCGCCCGGATCGCCTCGACGGTTGCTGCGTGTCCCGAGAGCTCGGCAAGATCGGACCGTAGATAGATCGCCCGCCCGCCGCTTGCCTTCAATTCCACGAGCTCCGCCAGCGGCGGCTCGGTCTCGATACCGGTGATCGCCAGATCGAAACCACACCCGGCCAGTGCCTGCGCGATACCGAAACCGATCCCCTTGCGGCCGCCGGTAACGACGGCGACCGGGCGCCTTGCCTTCATGACCGAAGCTCCTCCCGCACGATATGGTCCGCGACGCGCAGCGCTTGAGCAGCCACCGTCAACGCCGGATTCACCGCCGCAGACGTCGGCAGGAAGCTGGCGTCGACAACGAAAAGATTGGGGTGATCGAAGGCGCGGCAATAGACATCGAGCGGCGCGCTTGAGCCGTCAGTGCCGATCTTGACCGTGCCGCATTGATGCGACGGCGTGCGCTTGTCGAACGGACGGGATAGAACGATCGGGAAACCGGCCTTGCGCAGCACACCCTTCAGCTTCTTCACCAGATCGAGATGCGCCTGCCAATTGGTGCGCACCCATTGCAGCACGATACGGTCGCCTTCGACCATGATCCGGCTTTCCGGCGACGGCAGATCCTCGCTCATGGCGTAGAAATCGATGGCATGCGCGGAAAGCCTGTTCAGCAGCCATTCCGGCACGGTCGGCATATTAGCCTTGAGGATCGTGCCGGAAACACGCCCCAAAAGCTGCACATTGCCAAGCGGCGGCCCGCCTTCACCATCCGAGAGATAGAAATCGTTGAAGCCGAAGGTCTTCTGATAGATGGAATCGTTGCGATACCAGGGCGAAATCGCCAGCAAGGCCGAGGAATTGTGGTTCATGAAGTTGCGGCCGACCTGATCCGAGCGATTGGCAAGCCCGCGCGGATTGGCATCATCAGCCGATCTCAGCAGTAGCACCGCCGACTGCACAGCCCCGGCCGCAAGGATCACCAGCTTCGGCCGCACGACATGCGCCTCCCCATAGGCGGAATAATGCACGGCGGCGATCATCCGGCCATCAGCGGCGGCCTGAAGCCGCGTGACGCGCGCGCCGGTCTTCAGCTTGACGTTCGGATATTGCAGAGCCTTGGCAAGCGCCACCGTCTCGGCATCCATCTTGCCATCGGCGCTATGGGGATGCGCATCCCAGGGCGTACGGCCCTTGGCAAGCCATTTATCGATATCGACGCCGAGCGGGAGCGGATGCGGATGCATGCCGTTTTGCTTCAGCCGCTTGCGGACACTGGCGATCGCCGGCTCATCGGGAACGGGTGGAAACGGATAGGGGCGCGAATGCGGTGGTTCCCACGGGTCGTCGCCGAGGCTGCCGCGCACCTGGTAGAGCTGTTCCGCCTCGCTATACCAGGGTTCCAGCTCCTCATAGGGAAAGGGCCAGGCCGGTGATACGCCATCCAGATGCCGCATCTCCTCGAAATCCTCGCGCCGGTAACGGATCAGCACTGCGCCATAGAATTTCGAATTGCCGCCGACATTGTAGTAGTTGCCGGGATTGAACCCCTTGCCGCCCTTCTCGTACCACGTCTCCTTCGGGCGGAAATGGCCGCGCACAAAGATCGCCCGCTGGTCGCGGTTTTCCGGCCGATCCTCCAGTCTCTCGCCGGCCTCGAGGATCAATATATTGGCGCCCGAGGCGCCAAGGCCGGAAGCAATGGTCGAGCCGCCAATTCCCGAGCCGATGATGACGATATCCGGTTCTTCCATGCGGCCGCTCATCCAATCCGAATTTGGCTCTGCGGATCGAAGAACACCGCCTTGTCGAGATTGAAGGCAAGCCGCGTCGTCTGGCCGGCAGCGATACGGGCGTCGGCGCGCAGCCGCGCCACCACGGATTTGCCGCCGAGGCGGACGATCGCGAAAGTATCCGAACCCGCTGGCTCGACCACCTCGATCAGGCAATCACCCTCGGCGAGCGAATGGGCATTGCGGTCTGCACCGTCAAGGTCGGTCAGCGCCTCCGGCCGGATGCCGAAGATCACATCCTTGCCGGCATGGGCGCCGAGAGCAGCGCCGCTCCCGTTGACGGGCAACTTCAAGGGCGCGGCACCGTTCGGCCGATCTAGCGACACCTGCAATCCCGTCGGCCCGCTCTCGACCGTCGCAGTCAGCAGGTTCATGGCGGGCGAGCCCATGAAGTCCGCGACGAACATATTGGCAGGATGATTGTAGATTTCCGCCGGCGTGCCGAATTGCTGCAGGACGCCATCCTTCAGCACAGCGATTTTCGTCGCTAGCGTCATCGCCTCGATCTGGTCATGCGTAACGTAGACGATCGTCGTCTTCATGCGCTGGTGCAGGCGCTTGATCTCGGTGCGCATGTCGACGCGCAGCTTGGCGTCGAGGTTGGAGAGCGGCTCGTCGAACAGAAAGACCTGCGGATCGCGCACCAGCGCCCGGCCCATGGCGACACGCTGGCGCTGGCCGCCGGAAAGCTGGCTCGGCTTGCGGTCGAGCAGGTGGCCGATCTGCAGCATGTCGGCCACTTGCTTGATCGCCTTCTCGCGCTCCTCCTTTGGAACTTTGCGGATTTCCATGCCGAAGGCGATGTTGCCGGCAACCGTCATGTTCGGATAGAGCGCATAGGATTGGAACACCATGGCAATGTCGCGCTGAGACGGCGGCAGGCCGTTGACCGAACGGCCGGCAATGGCGATGTCGCCCGAGGTGATCGGCTCCAGCCCGGCAATGGTGTTGAGCAGGGTGGACTTGCCGCAGCCGGATGGGCCGACGAGCACAAGAAACCCGCCCTTTTCGATCTCGATATTGATGTCCTTCAGGATTTCGAGCGATCCATAGGACTTGCGCAGATTGGTGATTTTCAGGAAGGACATGGTCTTATCCCTTGACGGCGCCGGACATCAGTCCACGGACGAAAAACCGGCCGGAGACGATGTAGACGATGAGGGTTGGCAGGGCGGCGAGGATCGCGCCGGCGAAGTGGACATTGTATTCCTTGACCCCTGTCGACGACGAAACGAGGTTGTTGAGCGCAACCGTCATAGGCGTCGAATAGGGTCCGGAGAACGAAGCGCCAAACAGGAAGTCATTCCAGATATTGGTGAACTGCCAGATGACGGAGACGACGATGATCGGCCCGGAGGACGGCAGCAGGATACGCCGGAAAATCTGGAAGAAGCTCGCCCCGTCGATCTGCGCAGCGCGCACCAGCTCGGTGGGAAACGCCTCGTAATAATTGCGGAAATAAAGCGTGGTGAAGCCGAGGCCATAGACGATATGGACGAGGATCAGTCCCCAGATGGTTCCGGCGATGCCGAAGAAACCGAGAATGCGCGCCATCGGGATCAGCACGATCTGGAACGGGATGAAGCAGGAAAGCAGCAGCATGCCGAAGAAGATTTCAGCGCCGCGGAAGCGCCACTTCGTCAGCACATAGCCATTCAGCGCTCCGACCATGGTGGAGATCGCAACGGCGGGCACGACCATCAGGATCGAGTTGATGAAAAAGGGCCTGAGCCCCGTCGGCTGCACGCCGATCTGTGCCGTCGACCAAGCCGAAATCCATGGCTCGACCGTCCAGGTCTTCGGCAGGTTCAGCATCCCGCCCTGGCGGATCTCTTCGAGCGGCTTGAAGGAATTGACCAACATCACATAGAGCGGCAGCAGGTAATAGACGGCAAAAAGGATCAGTGCCGCATAGATCAGCCCGCGGGTCAGCTTGCCGTGCGAGATGGCGTTTTGCGGATTGGGGCTGCTCATGTGCGTTTCCCTCCGCCGATTTCCGAATAGAGATAGGGAATGATGATGGCAAAGATCATCGCCAGCATGATGATCGCCGACGAGGCGCCGATGCCCATCAGGTTGCGGGTAAAGGTGTAGGAATACATGAAGGTGGCCGGCAGTTCGGTCGCCTGCCCCGGCCCGCCGCCGGTCAGCGCCACGATCAGGTCGTAGGCCTTGATGGCGAGATGGGCGAGCACGACGAAGGCCGAAAGGAACACCGGCCGCATCAGCGGAATGATGATACGGCGGTAGGTGGTAATGGCAGACGCGCCGTCGATCTGCGCCGCCTTGATGATCTCATTGTCGACGCCGCGAAGTCCGGCGAGGAACATCGCCATGACAAAGCCCGAGGACTGCCAGACGGCGGCGATGACGACGCAATAGATCGCCATCTTCGAATCCTTGATCCAGGTGAAGGAAAAACTCTCCCAGCCCCAGAGATGCATGGTGTTCTCAAGCCCGATGCCGGGATCGAGGAACCATTTCCACGCCGTCCCCGTGACGATGAAGGACAGCGCCATCGGATAGAGATAGATCGGCCTCAACAGCCCTTCGGCGCGGATTTTCTGATCGAGCAGGATCGCCAAAGCGACGCCGAGGACCGAGCAGATGATGATATAGAACGAGGCGAAGATGCCGAGATTGGTGATCGCCCGCCACCAATGCGGCAGCGCCCAGAGCTTGCTGTAGTTGGCAAAGCCGACGAGGTTATAGGACGGCAGCATCTTGCTGTCGGTTAGCGACAGATAGCCGGTATAGGCGATGAAGCCATATACGAAGATTAGAATGACAACGAAGCTCGGGGCCAGCACCAGCTTGGGCAACAGCTCCTGCATTCGGCTGCGACTGTTCATGGGTCGAACACCAGTTTTAACGCGTCCCGAATGGACGCGGGTTCCAAACATGCGAACTGCGAACGGAACGCCCCCTCACCCTAGCCCTCTCCCCGAGGGGAGAGGGGACGACCTCGATCGCCGCATCCTCTCGATTCCAAAGAAGCCGAGAGACCGTCGAGGGCGCCCTATTCCCTTCTCCCCTCGGGGAGAAGGTGCCCGAAGGGCGGATGAGGGGGGGGGCTCGCTCCGAATACCTTACTTCGCAGCCGCAACCGCCGAGACGAGTTCCTTGACCGCATCGTCAGACGACAGATCGCCGTTGAATTCGCGGGTTACGACGTCGTAGATCGCATTCTTGACGGCGGCCGGATTGGCATGGCCATGGGCCATGGAACCAAACAGCGTGCCGTTCTTGTTGGCTTCGGCCAGATCCTTGATCGCCTTCTTGCCGCAATCGTCAAAGGCGGTATCCGGCACGTCGGTGCGGGCCGGGACCGAGCCCTTGACGACGTTGAAGGCCGACTGGAACGTCGGGCTTTCGATCGAGGACGCCATCTGCATCTGGGCCGGGACCTTGTCGGCGGACACCTTGAACATCGCGAACTGGTCAGAGTTGAAGGTTACCGAGCCCTGCGTTCCCGGGAAGCGGATGCAAACGAAATCCTTGCCCGGCACCTTCTTTGCCTTCAGGAACTCGCCCTTGGCCCAGTCGCCCATGAACTGCAGGCCGGCCTTGCCTTCGATGACCATGCCGGAAGCAAGGTTCCAGTCGCGGCCGGAGAAGTTGTCGTCGACATAGGAGCGCAGCTTCGTCATGCGGTCGAAAGCTTCCTTCATCTTCGGGCTGCCGAGCGTATCGGGATCGAGATCGATGAAGGCCTTCTTGTAGAAGTCGTTGCCAAACGAGAGCACGACGGCATCGAAGATCGTCGCATCCTGCCACGGCTGGCCACCATGGGCGATCGGCGTGATGCCCTGTTTCTTAAAGTTGTCGAGCAGCGCGATCAGCTCGTCCCAATTCGCAGGCACCTTGCCGCCGGCCTTGTCCAGCGCTTCCTTGTTGATCCACACCCAGTTGGTGGAGTGGACGTTCACAGGCGCGGCGATCCAGTGGCCGTCATATTTGGAAAACTTCTGCAGGGCGGTCGGGACGACCTTGTCCCAGCCTTCCTTGTTGGCGACTGCATCGAGATTGCCGAGCGAGCCTTCCTTGGCCCAGTCGAGAATGTCGAAGCCGAGCATCTGCACGGCGGTCGGCGGGTTGCCGCCGGTGACGCGGGCGCGCAGCACGGTCATGGCCTCGCTACCGCCACCGCCTGCGACCGGCATATCGACCCAGCTTATGCCCTTCGATTCCAGGTCCTTCTTCAGCACTTCCAGTGCCGTCGCCTCGCCGCCCGAGGTCCACCAATGCAGGACTTCGACGCTTTCGCCAGCATGCGCCATGGTCACCGCGCCCGTCATCAAAAGGGCAGCAGCAGCCACTGATGTCATCAATTTACGCATATTTTCCTCCCGGTTTTCGTTAGATGAGCAGCAAGACCTCCTCCCGCCGCCCCTGCCCTTCACTCCCCGTAAAGAACAAAACTCGTCATGGCCTTTCAGGGTCAGACGCTCAATTTAAAACGTTATAAATGAGCTATGTCAAGCATCCAATTCAACTGTCGATCTATGCAGAAATCGCTTTAAAACTAGCGTATTACGCTACTTCTCCTGGGAACTTCGAGGCGAAGCGTAAATTTAAAACGTTTTCATTCGTTGGATTGTGTACTGCCGATACTCGCGGTAGATTGCCAGGACCGAGCCATGACAGGACCGTGAGTTTGACCGACCTACCCTCCTCTCCAACTAAGCCTGGAAGTGCCAAACCGACTTTGCGGACGATTGCGGAATTGACCGGTCTCGCTGTGACCACGGTATCGCGAGCGCTGAGTGATGCGCCGCAGATCTCGCTGGAGACGCGGCAGCGGGTGCATCAAGTCGCTCGTGACATCGGCTATATGCCTGACCGCGCCGCCCAGCGTTTGAAAACGGGGCGCACCAATGTGATCAGCATCCTTCTCGACCCCCACGAGGAGGTCGTCGGCTTCGGCACCTCGATCATGTACGGCATCACTAAGGCCCTGCAGAAGACCTCCTACCACCTGATCGTCATGCCCAACTCCCTGGCGACCAGCAACATCGATGCGGTCGACTATATCCTGCGCAACAATCTCGCCGACGGGCTGATCTTCTCGCGAACCGAGCCGCTCGACCCGCGTGTGCGCCGGCTGCTGGAACACGGCTTTCCCTTCGTGTGCCATGGACGCACGGAATTCTCGACACCGCATCCCTTCGTCGACTACGACAATTTCGCCTTTGCCTACGAGGCCACACGCCGCCTGATCGCCAAGGGTCGGCGCAAGGTGACGATCGTGCTGCCGCCAAAGCGCCTCACCTTCCACCAGCACATGCTGCACGGTTTCATGACGGCCGTCCGCCAGGCCGGCATCGCCTATGAGATCCCCGAGAATATCAACCTCGATTCGCCGGCCGATATGGTGCGCGATCACTTCCGTCGTCGCGCCGAGGCATCGGATGCCCCGGATGGTTTCATCTGTCCCGGCGAAGTTTCCGCACTCGCCGCCATCAGTGCCCTGAGCGATCTCGGGCACACCCTGAGCGTGAATTACGATATCGTTGCCAAGCAGACCTCGCGGCTGCTCAGCCAGATTCAGCCGAAGGTCGATACGATTTATGAAGACCTGACGGCGGCGGGCGAACAGCTCGGCCGTATCCTGCTGAAGCGCATCGCCAACCCGGAAGCCGACGACCTGCAATTGTTGCAGCCGCCGCAAATCGGCTTTCCCACGACGACGACGACCGGCTGATGCCGCTATCGCGTCGCTGTTTTGTCGGGTTGTTCGCGCCCAAACCGCCATCGATCCGATCCTACCTCGGCATCCACCAGCCGGTGCGTCGGCCGATATGCATGTTGAGCGTTTTTGTCTCGGTATAGTCCTCCACCGCATGCCGGCCGAGCTCACGCCCCAGCCCTGATTGGCGATAGCCGCCGAAGGGCAGTTCCGCCGCGCCATCCATGAAGGTATTCATCCAGATCGTGCCGGCCCGCACCCGCCGCCCGATCGTCATGCACGTATCGAAATCGCGGCTCCAGACGCCGGCGGAAAGGCCGTAGTCGACAGAATTGGCGATGCGGATCGCATCTTCGGTCGTGTCGAACGTCAGCACGGAAAGGACGGGCCCGAACACCTCCTCCTTCGCCACCGCCATCTCTGGCTTGACGTCCGAAAGGATGGTCGGCGCCATGTATTGGCCGAAGCCGAAGTCGATCTGGCTGCCGCCATGCGCCACGGTTGCGCCGCTCTTTGCCGCGCCGGAGATATAACCTTGAATCTTCTGCAAATGCTGCGGCGTGATGATTGCCCCGACCTGCGTTGAGGGGTCGAGCGGGTCGCCGACCTTCACTTTCTCCGACAGGCTGGCGATACGCGCCGTAACGTCCTCAGCGATATCCCGATGGACGATCAGCCGCGAACCGGCATTGCAGCACTCGCCGGCGTTGAAATAAGCGCCGAACACCGCGGCATCGACGAACTCGTCGAGATTGGCATCCGGAAAGACGATCTGCGGGTTCTTGCCGCCGAGTTCGAGCGAGACCTTCTTCAGCGTCTGCGCCGCATTCGCCATGGTCAGTCGCCCAACGCCGGTCGAACCGGTGAAGGAGATCATATCGACATCCGGATGGCTGGTCATCGGCGCACCGACATCGGCACCCGTGCCGACAAGGATATTGACGACGCCGGCCGGCACGCCGGCCTCCATCAGGATCTCACCGAGCACCAGTGTCGAACCTGACGTCAACTCGGATGGCTTGACCACTGCCGTGCAGCCCGCCGCAAGCGCGAATGGTAATTTCTGGCTTACGATCAAGAATGGGAAATTCCAGGGTGTGATGATCGAGACGACCCCGATCGCTTCGCGCAGCACCACGCCCATCGTGCCGTCGCCGAGCGTATTGTAGCTCTCGCCATGCAGGTCTCGGGCAAGGGCGGCCGCATAGCGCCAGATATCGGCCGAACCGCTGATCTCGGCGCGCACCTGGGTGATTGGCTTGCCCGCTTCGATCGCATCGAGGTAGGCGAGCTCTTCGGCTCGTGCCGAGATCATGTCGGCGACTTTCAATAGGATGTTAGAGCGTTCCGCCGCCGTCATGCGCGGCCAGGGACCGTGGTCGAACGCCTTGCGCGCAGCGGCAATCGCCTTATGCACATCGTCCTTGGTCGCGGATTTATACCGACTGACGGTGACGCCATGGCTCGGCGCCACACGCTCGATCGTACCGGTCTCGACGCCTTCGACCCATTTGCCGTCGATCAGCATCTTGAAGTCACGCACTTTGACATCTGGAAGCGCTTGGGGCTTCACAAGGACCGTCATCACCATTCTCCCTTGAATTCGGCAGTGCGTTTGCCGGCAAAGGCCGCAACGCCCTCCTTGAGGTCGCCGGTCTTGGCGACCAAGATCGATCCCAACGCCTCGACAGCCGAGCCATTATCCTCGCCATTGGCCGAAGCGATCATCAGCTTCGCAATCTCCAACGCCGCCGGTCCGCGCGCAGCAATACGTGCTGCATACTCCCTCGCCGCGGCAAGCACCGTTCCGGTTTCGACGACGGCGTCCACGAGACCGTAGCCGCGTGCCTCCTCGGCGGAAAACATCTCCCCGCCCAACACCATGCGGCGCACGATCTGGGCGCCAAACCGCTTGGTAAGCCGCTGCGTACCAGACCAGCCGGGCACCATGCCGAGGCTTGTCTCCGGCAGGCCGATCCTGATCTGGCTTTCCGCAATGCGGATATCTGCCGCCGCCGCCAGCTCCAGCCCACCGCCGAGCGCGTGACCGTTCAATGCCGCGATCACCGGCATGCGCAGCGTCGCCAGCCGATCGAAGACACGATGGCCGAAGCGCACCCAGGCATGACCGAACTCATTGGCCGCCATATCGCTCCAGGCCTTGACATCACCCCCGGCTGAAAAGGCCTTGCCTTCGCCTGTGAGGATCGCGACCCGCACAGCACCATTCGCCTCCACGTCGTCACAGGCAGCCGCCAGCGCCTTCAGCATGTCGATATCGAAGGCGTTAAGCTTCTCCGGCCGCGAGACCATGATGGTCGCGATGAAACCCTCAACGGAAACCTTGATCTCACCCATGGCGTGCTCCTTCCAGAACACGGCTCGCCTTCGCAGGCAGCGTCAGACCGATCGGCGTCTCATGGAACAGAGCTGCATCCATCACCTTCAGCCGGTCGGAGACGAGCAGCGGAAATTCCGACTGATCGAGAATATGCGCCTCCAAATCGACGCCGGGCGCAATCTCCGTCAGCAACAAACCATCCGGCGTCAGCTTCATCACGCAGCGCTCGGTGACATAGGTGATATCCTGCCCCTGCGCGACGCCGCGTGGGCCGGAGAAGGTGACGTGTTCGACGGCGTTCACCAGCTTTTTGAGCTTGCCTTCCTTCTCGATGATGAGCCGTCCATCCTCGACACCGAGCTTGGCACCCGCATTGAACATGCCGGAGAAGACGATCTTCTTCGCCCGCGCCGTGATATCGACAAAGCCGCCGGCGCCCGCCGTCACATGCGGGCGGAAGCTAAGCCGGGAGACATTGACCGATCCGTCGCGGTCGATCTCCAGGAAAGAGAGAAGCGAGGCGTCGAAGCCACCACCCTGGAAATAGGTGAACTGATAGGGCGACGGCATGAAGGCATCTGCGTTGGAGGCACAGCCGAAGGCAAAATCAAGCAGCGGCACGCCGCCGACTGCTCCTTGCTCGATCACCCAGGTGACCGCGCCATGCAACCCCTCTTCCATCAGGATACGCGGCACATTGGCCGAAATGCCGAAGCCGAGATTGACGGCGCTGCCGGATTGCAGCTCCTGCGCCACCCGCCGGGCAATGACCTTCTGAATATTGAATTCCGGCACACGGAAGCTGTCGAGCGGCCGAAAGATTTCCCCCGAGATCGCCGGATCGTAAAGCGTCTGCGTCGTCTGTTTCTGATCCTGATCGACGACGATATAGTCGATGAGAACACCGGGAACGCGCACGTCATGCGGTTTCAGCGAGCCTTCCTTGGCAAGGCGCTTGACCTGAGCGATCACGATGCCACCATTGTTGCGGGCGGCGAGTGCCTGATCGAGCCCGCCGAGATAGGCACCTTCATGTTCATAAGTGAGATTGCCACGCTCATCGGCGGTCGTGGCCCGGATGATCGCCACCTGCGGCGCGATCGCCTTGAAGTAGAGCCAGTCTTCACCCTCGAAACGGGTTCGCTTCACCACCGGCTCAGCCTCGGCTGCCGCATTCATGGCGCAGCCCTCGCGCTCCGGGTCCACGAATGTATCGAGGCCGACCTTGGTCAACACGCCAGGACGCTTGGCCGCTGCTTCGCGATGCATGTCGAAGAGAATGCCGGAGGGAATATTATAGGCCGCCACATCGTTGCTGCCGATCATCTGCCAGATCAGCGGCGGCTCGGAACTGGACGGCCCGGACGGATAGGAGCCCCCGATGATCTTCTTCAGCAGGCCTTTCTTGGCGATATGATCGACGCCCTTGATGCCGCTCATATCGCCCGCGGCGATCGGATGCAGCGTCGTCAGGTCACGCGGATGGCCGGTCGCGTCGAAACGCGCGCCGATCGCCTTCAGCATCAGGTCCGGGCAGCCGAGACCGCTGGAGGATGAGACGGAAACGATGGCGCCATCCGGGATCAGGGCAGCCGCCTCGGCGGGGGGGATGTGCTTGTTCATCGTGACGCTCAAAGTCCTGGAACGATCTTGGCGGCTTCGCCGGTCGCAGCCGATTTGACGACGGCAAGCCCCGTTGCCAGCGACCACACGCCATCCTCGCCGGTAGCCGACGGTTTTCCCCGGCCCTCGATCGCGGCATGAAAGGCGGCAAGCGCCGTCTCGTAGAGATTGTGGTGATGGAGCGGCAGCTCCGTCTCACCATCCCTGTTGCGCAGGAAGACATGACCGATAGGCTGCTGCGTCATGACATTGCGGCCGATCAGCGATCCATCTGTGCCGTGCACCTCGAAGCCGGTCTCCGCATATTTCGTGGTAAAGCCGTCGTGGAACTGGGCGATGACGCCGGATTTGAAACGCAAAGCGCCCATCACGGCGTCCTCAAGCCCGGCCTTGCTCATGCCGCCGCTCTGGCCGAGCGCGATCGCTTCCACCGGATCATCGTTCAGCACGAAGCGCAGCGTGTCGGCGTCATGAACGGTGATGTCGAGAATGACGCCGCCGCCCGCCTGTGGCTTGTCCAGCCGCCAACCCTGCAAATGCGCCGGCAGATAGACGGCGTGGAAAACGCGGGCGCTCAGCGGCTTGCCGATCCGGCCGGCGGCGATTGCCTCCCGCATCGCGTGGTGGCTGGCTGCGTTGCGCAGATGATGGTTGGTGCCCATGACCACACCGGCTCCCTTCGCAGCCTGCACCATGAGCCGCGCATCTTCCACCGTCAGCGCCAGCGGCTTTTCGCAGAGCACATGCTTGCCGGCCTTGACCACCGCCAAGGTCTGGTCTCGATGCAATTCGTTGGTCGTCGAAATATAGACGGCATCGACATCGGGATCGCTCACGAGGTCGGCGACATCCGTCACCGATTGGGCAATGCCATTCTCTGCCGCATAGGCACGGCCGCGCTCCGCATCCGTGCTCATCACGGAGACGACGTCGCCGCCGGTCGCGCGAATTGCGCCGATCATCCATTCACGGGCGATCGTGCTTGCGCCGATCAAGCCCCATTTCACACCTCCGCTCATGACACGACCCTCCTAGCCGTTGTATCCAGCCCGGCTCCGCAGCTCTGGCGCACCACCAGCCGCACGGCGCTGACGATCGCCTCTGCCTCCACCTTGCCGGAATTGATCTGCTTCAGGAGCAACTGTGCTGCCCGCCGGCCCATGCCCTGCGGATCCACGGAAACCGTCGTCAGTGCAGGCACCGCACTTTCGGCCTCGATCACATCGTCGAAACCAACCACTGCAAAATCGACGCCCGGCTCCAGCCGCCGCGCCCTCAGTCCATCGCAGACGCCGAAGGCGACCGCATCGTTGAAACACACGGCCGCAGTCGGCTTATTGGCGAGCAACATGGCACGGCCGACCGCTTCCACGCCGCCGGCACGCGACGGCGCGGTGGCAACGACGAGATCATCGTCGAAAGCTATTCCCGCCTTGGCCAGCGCATCGCGATAGCCGCCGAGCCGTTCGGCAAAAACGGCGGTATTGGCAAAGCCGCCCATGAAGGCGATGCGGCGGTGACCGAGACCGGCCAGATGCTCCACCGCCGCCGATGCGCCGGCAAAATTGTCCGACACCAGCGACGAGACCTTCGCCCCGGGAATATTGCGCACGACGATCACCACCGGAATGCCGGCATTGGTCAGCGACTTGAAGTCCGCCGCTTCCGTGCCGCGCGCCGGCGAGACGATCAGGCCGGAAATACCGTGCTCGCGCATGGAGGCAACGACCTCGCGCTGCCGGTCTATGCTCTCGCCGGTATTGGACAGGAACTGCACATAGCCTGCCGACTGCACAACCATATCGACGCCGACGGCCAGCTCGGCAAAGAAGCTGTTGGTGAGATCGTTGACGACGATACCCACGATCTTCGACTTCGCCTGCCGCAGATTGGCGGCGCCGCGATTGTAGACGTATCCAAGCTCGCGGATCACCGCATTCACCTTGGCTCGCGTCGCCTCATTGACGAGCGAGCTGCCCTGCAGAACGAGCGACACGGTCGATTTCGACACGCCGGCGGCATGCGCAATATCGATGACCGTGACACGTCCCTTGTTCATCCGTCTCCCCGCGAGATTCAAATTCTTTTGTTGCGGTGATTATTTGGAACGTTCCAAATTTTGTCAATGAAGAAATACGAAGATGAACGAGCGCGCTCGCGAACCGCATGGAAAATATAGGATTTAATTTGCCTTCAATGCCCGAAAGGCATTATCTGCTCGGCAGTCAATTTTTCGAAATATTGCATCAAAATTTGGAACGATCTAAATCGCCAAGCTTTCCGGCCAGATCGCATCGATAGAAACGCGCCGAATATGCTGCTCCCCTGGAGCATGCTGCGCGACCGGATGGACGAACGCGCCGTTTCCTGATCCCCCAAAAAAGTTGCGCCTGCGGTATCGGCGCAGATACCGCAGGCGCGTCATGCGTCCCTTTGAACCCCCAGGACGCAATCTTTGTCGGTGTTACTCCCGCTCGCCCGTGAAGTTCAGGAGAAGCTGGAAGATGTTGACGAAGTTCAGGTAGAGCGACAGCGCACCGAAGACGGCCAGCTTCTGCGACGACTCCTGATCGTAGTTTTCGGCATACTGTTCCTTGATGTTCTGCGTATCCCAGGCGGTCAGGCCGACGAAGACGACGATACCGATGACCGAGATCGCGAACTGCAGCGCGCTCGAACCCAGGAAGATATTGACGACGCTGGCGATGACCACGCCGAACAGGCCCATCATCAGGAACGAGCCGATGTTGGAAAGATCACGCTTGGTCGTGTAGCCGTAAAGGCTCGTCGCGCCGAACATCGTTGCGGCAATGAAGAAGGTTCGCGCGATGCTGGTGCCGGTGAATACCAGGAAGATCGAAGCGAGCGACAGGCCCATGACCGCACAGAAGGCCCAGAACATTGTCTGCGCCGTGCTTGCCGACATCGATTGGATGCGGAACGAGAAGAACAGCACGAAGGCGAGCGGCGCCAGCATGACGACCCACTTCAGTGGCGTCTGGAAGATCGGCACATAGAGCGCCGGCGTCGTGCCGACGATCAGCGCGACGATACCGGTCACCACAAGGCCGATGCCCATGTAATTGTAGACGCGCAGCATATGCTTGCGCAGACCTTCGTCGAAGAGCGCCTGCGAGCCAGCGGCGGCTCCATAGCCGTATCGCGGATTGGTCGGGTTCATGGTCGTTCTCCTTTGATTCAAAACTAGTACAGACTGCGGGCGAGCTTTTCGGCCTCGCCATCGAGTTCGGCCGCCTTGCCGTCGCCGATCAGCGCGTAAGCGACCTCGCCGATCTGCCAATAGGCAGCCTGGACATCGTCACGCTTGACATGGCTGACCTTCTGGACACCGAAACTGCCCGGACGGACGGCAAACAGCGACAATTGACCGCCTTTGCCGGCATCAATCGTCATTTCAACGCTCGGGCCGAAACCGGACGGATAGATCTGCGCATCGGTGACACGCCAGCCCTGCGGCAGTTCCGGCAGGACGATCGCCGTCGATGCGCGGATTTCATCCGGATTAAAGGCAGCCTGCGCCGGCTGCGACTTCATCGTTTCGCGCAAGGCTGTCGCCCGGTAAGCTTGTACCGCATCATCGACGAAAGCCGGCACCGGAACGGACGCGTTGACTTCGCTCGCGGTGAAAGCGCCAAAGGACGTATGCGCGACCCAGCCGGCGGCCATCAGCATGGCAACGGCGGCAACCCGCTGGAACGAGCTCAGCACCCGGCCATAAGCCAGCCCGCGTTCCAGCCGCCGCGCGGCCTCGCGGGTTTCCGCCTTCGCCGCCAGTCCTCCGCCGGCCAGTGCCATGCGCAGCTCGCCACGGATACTCATATCGGCCATCACCTTGGCGGCGATCGCAGGATGTTCCGAGAGGTAGGATTCCACCTCGACGCGGCGCGCGACGGTCAGCTCACCATCGACATAGGCGTCGAGATCGGCGTCGATGACGGGATCAATTGTTTTCATTGCCGCCTCCGATCAGTCGAAGATGCGAAACCGTGGGTGATGTGTTCTCGAAATCTCTCAAGCTGGCGCGGGCGCGGGCGATGCGCGACATCAACGTACCGACGGGAATACCGAGTGCAGATGCCGCTTCCTGATAGGAAAGGTCTTCGATCGCCACGAGATGCAGCGCTTCGCGTTGCTCCTCCGGCAGGTTGAAGAAAGCGTCTCGCACCTGCTTCAGGCGCACGGCATGATCCTGCGAAGCCGGCAGGGCCTGGTCGAATTCGGCAGCCGCCTCTTCATGGCGGCGATTGAGCGAACGCGTCTGGCGCAGCCGGTCGATATGGGCATTGTGCAGGATCGAAAGCAGCCAGGTGCGCAGGTTCGCGCCGCGCCGGAAAGAGGATTTTCGCTCATAGGCCTTGACCAGCGCATCGTGCACCAGGTCTTCCGCTTCATCCGCATTATGGACGAGCGAACGGGCATAGCGTCTCAGCGAACCGAGCTGCCCCAAAACATCGAATGTTCGTCCTTTGCGTTCCATACCCCAATATACGGAAGCCGAGCCGATCCTATTCCATCGCCCGGCAAATATTTTTTGAACGCTACATCAGCACGAAATCCTTCGGCTGCGGCATTGGAGGAAGATCGGCTTCGCCGAGCGCTTCGCGAAGGTTGATTTCGACCGTATCGGCCAGCGCGCCGATCGCCAGCGCATTCGGGCGATTGCTGAAAGGATCTTCAAGCTCATCACCGAGGGCATCCAGACCGAAGAAGGTATAGGCCACCAAAGCGGCCACGAAGGGTGAACCCCAGCCGAGCGTGTCTACGAAACCGAAGGGCAGCAGGAAGCAAAAGAGATAGGCCGTGCGGTGCAAGAGCAGCGTATAGCCGAAGGGAAGCGGCGTGTTGCGGATGCGCTCACAAGCCGCCTGCACCACTCCCATCTGACCGACGCTGGCATCGAGCATCTGATATTGGATGTCCGAAATGTCACCCGCAGCCTTGAGTCGTGCAAGGTCCGTCGACATGAGGCGCAGCAAGAGATCGGGCCGATTTTGAGCCATATGATAGAAATCGGCTTCGCTGGGCGACAGGTGGTTCAACACTTTGTTCTCGTTGCCGCCGGGCCGCAAATGGCAGACCAGCGCCTGCGTGAAAGCCATCGTCAGCCGCAACAAATTCCTGCGCGCCTGGCGACCATTCTCTCCCGCCGATTCCAGAATGAGCGTCTGCCGCGCAAAACCGCGGGCAACATAAACGAGCTGACCCCAAACGCGCCGGCCCTCCCACCAGCGGTCGTAGCAGGCATTGTTGCGAAAGCCGAGGAAGATCGAAAGCGCGATGCCGAGCAGGGCAAAAGGCGATCCATTGAACGAGAGGATTACATTCGGACGCTCTTCATGCCCCCAGACGATCAACGCCGACAACAGGAAAATCACCACGATCTGCGGCAGTATCCGGCGAATGACCGAACCGCGGACGATGAAAAAAGCTGAAAAAGACTCGGCCTGTCTCGGACGATCATTGTGGCAAGAACTCTCGGCTAGGATTTGATTTGCCGAGCAATACATCAGACAAGCAGGAAACAATCCACTCTTCCGCAATTGGTAGCGACTGTCACCAGCCATCATAGTTGGATATATCGACGAGGGGGCACGGAAACGACAGAGGACGACTTGATGAAGAGCATCCGTATTGCAGCCGCCTTGATCCTGCGGGGCAACGGCGACACCTTACTGGTCCGCAAGCGGGGAACGTCAGCCTTCATGCAGCCGGGCGGCAAGATCGAAGCCGGAGAAACCGCCGCGGCCGCACTGATCCGCGAACTGAGTGAGGAAATCGGCCTGCGCTTTGCCGAGACACAGTTAAGTCCTATCGGCCGTTTCGAAGCCGAGGCCGCCAACGAGCCGGATCATCAAGTGATTGCCGAGGTGTTCCGCCTCGATATCGGCGACGATGTCATTCAGCCCGCCGCCGAGATCGAAGAAATACGGTGGATATCTCCGACCAATCCCGGCGATATCCCTTTAGCACCCCTGACGGAACACCAGATCCTGCCCACTCACCGGCAGCAGCTCGCCGCCGGCGTGAAATAGAACTCAGTCAATTCGCCGAGGCATTCGCTTCGACCAAAACTGGATCGGCGCGATAGTCTTTCGGGAAAATGCGCTGCAGGTTTTTGATCTTCGGCAGATCGTTGATGACGATGTAGGGATAATTGGGATGTGTCGTCAGGAAGTCCTGATGATAGTCCTCGGCAGCATAGAATTGCCGTGCCGGCTCGATCTTGGTGACGACAGCCGCGTCGAAAACCTTGGCGTGATTGAGCTGGTCGATATAGGCCTTGGCGACATTGGCCTGTTCGGCATTGGTCGGGAAGATTGCCGAGCGATATTGCGTGCCGCTGTCCGGCCCCTGATAGTTGAGCTCCGTCGGATCATGGGCGACCGAGAAGTAGATTTGCAACAGATGCCCGTAGCTGATCTTGTGCGGATCGAAAACGATGCGCACGGATTCGGCATGGCCGGTATCGCCGGTGCTCACCATCTCATAATGCGCCGCATCCTTGTTGCCGCCGGTATAGCCCGACGTGGCACTGATGACGCCGTTGACATGCTGGAACACGCCCTGCACGCCCCAGAAGCAACCGCCAGCGAGCACGGTGGTCTCCGTACCGCCGGAACCCGGCTTTTCATCGACCGTCGGCGCCGGAATGACACGCGCGTCTTCGGCCGAGGCGCTGGTAACGAACTGGAACGCCACGCCGGCAAGCAAGATTGCACCGGCTGCGAAAGCCGCTGGACGGGCAAGACGCGGCAGGCGTTTGCGGATCGTATCTTTCGATGCACGGTTCATGATGATCTCCTTTCAGCGGAGATTATAAAATCTCTCGTCACCAGGGGATACGGGAGGACCGGGCATTTTGTTACACACGGGCGCGTGAAACACCGAAACGTGATGGTACGCCACAGCCGGAAGCGCGGGCCGTCGATCTGATTGCGCCGACAAAGCCGCTCAGTAATGCGGCGGCTTCGTGATGGCCGGAGCGTCCAGGCTCTGTTCTTCCAGCGTCAGGAAGCGTTCGGTCAGCCGGTCGAGCTTCTGCCGCGTCTGCTCGATCACTTTCCACTGCTCCGCCACCTGATCGGACAGTTCCTCGATCGTCTTTGCCTGATAGGCCACCAATTCTTCGAGTGCGGTGATACGACTTTGTTCGTCTGACATCTCTGTTTCCCTTCGGCAGCGATCTATAGCACCCCGACAGCAGACGTATAGTGACTCAATCAAGCATATGACGGGCGCCGGCGCCATTTGACGGTGATGTGACAAAACTGAAAAACATATGAAAAGACCCGTTACCTAACTGACATCAGGGCCTTCTAAAGAGAGCGCAGAGACGCGCCAGTTTGAAGGCAATCCCTTTGCAGGCGCACCCTTTCTGAAGACCTCGGAGACGCGCCTTGAAGATCATCCAGATCACCGACACGCATTTGAGCCCCAACAAGCCGCATTTCAACGGCAACTGGGAGCCGCTGGCGAAATGGATCGAGGCGACTGGCGCCGATCTCGTCGTTCACACCGGCGATCTCAGCGTCGACGGCGCCGACAAGGACGAAGATCTCCTCTTTTCCATGGACATGATGCGGCAGGTCTCCGCGCCGATGCTCATCGTGCCCGGAAACCACGATGTCGGCCACCTGCCCGGCTCGTATCAGCCCGTCAATCCGGAGCGGCTGGAACGCTGGCGTCGTCTCGTCGGTCCCGACTATTGGGCGAAGGACGTCGACAATTGGCGGCTGATCGGCCTCAACAGCCTGCTGATGGGCTTCGAGGATGCCGAGGAACAGAAGCAGTTCGATTGGCTGCAGGATATGCTCGAAAGCCGTGGCGACCGCCGCGTTGCCCTTTTCGCCCACAAGCCGCTCTTCGTCGATGCGCCGGATGAGGGCGATACCGGCTACTGGAGCGTGCGCCCGGTGCAGCGCGGCCGGCTCTATGATCTAATCGCGGCCCATGACGTGGCCCTGTTCGGCAGCGGCCATTTGCATTGGACCTGGGAAGGCGGCTTCAACGACACGAAGCTGGTATGGGCACCGCCCGGCGCCTTCATCCTCGACAAGATGGAACGTGAAATGCCCGGCGAACGGCTGATCGGCGCCGCTATCCATGAGCTTGGCGAGACCGTATCGACCGAGCTCGTCGCCGTGCCCGGCATGACGGCTTACTTCCTCGATGACGTTGTCATGGAAGTCTATCCGCAGGCCGCACCCAAGGCACAGAAGGAGCCGACCGAATGAGCGCGCTTTCGCTTCGCGGCATCGCCAAGTCCTTCGGCGGCAACGCCATCCTCAAGGGCGTCAGCCTCGAGGTCGAGCAGGGCGAGTTCATTGCCCTCGTTGGGCCGTCCGGCTGCGGTAAGAGCACGCTGCTGCGCATTCTCGCGGGGCTCGATCACGCCGACAGCGGTGAAATCATCCTTGGCGGCAGCGACGTCTCCGGCGTTGCTGCGGCCGACCGCAACATCGCCATGGTCTTCCAGTCCTACGCGCTCTATCCGCATCTGACGGCGTCGGAAAACATCGCCGTGCCGCTCGCCATGCGCCGCCTGACGCGCGTACAGCGCCTGCCCTTCATCGGCGCCCTG
Source organism: Martinezella paranaensis (assembly GCF_014200235.1). Taxonomy (NCBI): domain Bacteria; kingdom Pseudomonadati; phylum Pseudomonadota; class Alphaproteobacteria; order Hyphomicrobiales; family Rhizobiaceae; genus Martinezella; species Martinezella paranaensis. Next base: position 563,382 of record NZ_JACHBI010000002.1, read on the forward strand.
CTGCCGGGTCAAAAGAACATCCGCTCCGGCATCATCCGCGATGTCCGCGAGATGGCGGTTTCGCTGAAGATCGACCATCTGCTCGACCGCAAGCCCGGCCAGATGTCCGGCGGCCAGCGTCAGCGCGTGGCGCTCGCTCGCGCCATGGTGCGCCAGCCGAGCGTCTTCTTGATGGACGAGCCGCTCTCCAATCTCGATGCCAATTTGCGCGTCCATGCCCGCGGCGAGATCGTCGACCTGCATCGCCGCGCCGGCGTTCCCACCGTTTACGTCACCCATGATCAGGCCGAAGCGCTTTCCATGGCCGATCGCGTCGCCGTCATGATCGGTGGGCAGTTGCTGCAGCTCGCCTCTCCGCAGACGATCTATGACGATCCGGCCCATATCGAAGTCGCCCGCTTCGTCGGCCAGCCGCGTATCAACCTCCTGCCGGCCCTGGCCGAAAACGGCATCGTCGCCTTCGGCGGCATCAGGCTGGCGCTCGCAGAAACCAGCTTTGCAGGCACTGCGGTCACGCTCGGCATCCGTCCGGAATTCGTCCGCTTGGCCGACAGTCGCCAGGATGCACTCGCCGCCCATATCGAACGGATGGAATTCCTCGGCTCCGAAGTCATCCTGCACGCCCGGCTCGATGGCATCGGCGAAAGCATGATCGCCAAGCTCACCCCCGCCGATGCGAATGGCCTATCCGCGGGCATGCCCGTCGCCCTGACGCTGGCGCCGGAACAGGCCATGGTCTTTGCCGAAGATGGCCGCCGTCTGCGCGCCGTGCCTGTTGCGGCCGATGCCGCCAGGGAGAAAGCCCATGGCTAGCATGGCCGCCACGTCGATGCCGATGCAGTCGGTGGCGGCGCGCGAGCGCAGCGAAGCCCGCACGGCCCTGCTGCTGGCGCTGCCCGCCATCGTCCTGATCGTGATTTTCATTTTGCTGCCGATCGTCGCCGTCGTCTTCCTCGGCTTCACCGATTTCCAGCTCGGCGACAAAAGCTTCCGCTTCGTCGCCTTCGAGAATTTCGCACACCTGCTTCGGGACCGGACGTTCCAGAAATCCCTGTGGAACACGACGGTCTATACCGCCATCGTCGCGCCCGTCTCGATCGTACTCGGCCTCGGCGTGGCGCTGCTGATCGAGAGTGAAGGCATCGGCCGCAGCTTCTTCCGCACGGCCTACTTCCTGCCCGTCGCCTCGTTGATCGTCGCCATGGCGACCGTCTGGCAATATCTCTTCCATCCGACCATCGGCCCGATCAACGCGCTTCTGGCCGAGATTGGTGTACGCGGCCCGAACTGGCTCGGCTCCTCGGCGACCGCGCTCTACAGCCTGTCGATCATCGGCGTCTGGCAGTCGGTCGGCTTCAACATGGTGCTGTTCCTCGCCGGCCTCACCGCCATCCCGCGCGAACTCTACGCCGCCGCCGAAGTGGATGGTGCGAAATCGGCGCTCGACCGCTTCTGGCTGGTCACCTGGCCGATGCTCGGACCGACGACGCTCTTCGTCACCACGATCAGCATCATCAACGCCGTCAAGGTCTTCGATACCGTCAAGACGCTGACCGACGGCGGCCCGAACCATGCCTCGGAAGTGCTGCTCTTCACCATCTACCAGGAAGGCTTCGTCTATCTCCGGGTCGGCTACGCCTCGGCGATGACGACCGTGTTTCTCGCCATCCTAGTGGTGCTGACCTTCCTGCAATATCGCGTTCAAGACCGGCAGGTGCATTACACATGACCTCGACAGGCTTCACTCCCGGCCGCATCCTGCGCCTCTCAGCGCTGATCTTGGGCTCGCTCGTCTTCCTGGCGCCCTACATCTTTATGATCTCGACCGCCGGCAAGGCGCAGGACGATATCTTCACCTCCGCCCTGAAGCTGATCCCGACGCATTTCTTCTACATCGAGAACATCACCCATGCGTTGAGCAAGGTGCCGATGGGCACGCTGCTGCTCAACGGCGTCCTCGTCTGCGGCCTGATCTTCTTCTTCCAAGTGCTGATCGCCATCCCTTGCGCCTACGCTATGGCGAAGCTGAAATTTCCAGCCGCACGCATGATGATGGTGCTGGTCATGCTCGGTCTGCTGATTCCGATCCATGCAACGGCTCTGCCGCTCTATGTCGGCTTCAACAGCCTATCGCTGCTGAACAGCTATACGGCCCTCGTCGCGCCCTTCTCGATCTCGGTCTTCGCGATCTTCATGTTCCTGCAGTTCTTCCGCGCCATGCCCGACGATCTGATCCACGCTGCCCGCCTCGACGGCATGTCGGAACTCGGCATCGTCGCTCGTGTGATCGTGCCGAATGCCTGGCCCGCAGTTACGGCCTTCGCGATCTTCTCGGTCGTCGCGCATTGGAACGACCTCTACTGGCCGCTGATTGTCATCAGCAAGCAGGACTACGCCACCCCGCCGCTGGGCCTCATGTATTTCCGCGCCGCCGAAGCCGGCGACGACTACGGCGCCCTCATGGCGGCAACCCTGATCATCACCCTTCCCCTCGTCGCGGCGTTCCTTCTCGCACAGAAGCGTTTCGTCGAGGGCATCACCATGACCGGTCTCAAAGGCTGACTGGTTCCCTAGAGCGGATGATTTTAGATCGTATCGATCTAAAATCTGAATCCGCTCTAGAATCAAAGAAGTAGAGCATGATGTCGTCCGAAAACCGCATGCATTTTTCGGCATCATGCTCGACAGGAGAACGAGCGATGAAGCATATCACCCAGATTCTCGCCGCCGCGGCCATTTCGATGGTCGTGACGGTCCCGGCCTACGCCGAAACGACCCTGACTGTTCACTATCCCATGCCCGGCTTCTTCAAGAACGTGATGGACACGATCTCGAAGAAGTTCATGGAAGAAAACCCCGACATCAAGATCCAGTTCGCCGCTCCTTCGGCCACCTATGAGGAAGGCATCCAGACCATCCTGCGCCAGGCCGGCACGAGCGAAATGCCCGATGTCACCTTCATCGGCCTCAACCGCCTGCGCATGATGGACGAGCGCAATGTCGCCGTCGATCTCGGCCCCCTCGTCAAAAAAGAGGGCAACATGGCCGACCAGGGCTTCTCGGACACGATCCTGAAGCTCGCCCAGGTCAAGGGCAAGCAGGTCGGCCTCGCCTTCGCGACGTCGAACCCGATCATGTATTACAATGCCGACCTGGTGAAGGCTGCCGGTGGCAATCCGGACAACCCGCCGAAGACCTGGGATGAAGTCATCGCGCTCGCCGGCAAAATCAAGGCGCTCGGCAACGGCGTCGACGGCATGGACTTCCGCTGGCAGGGCGACGACTGGATGTTCTCCGCTCTCCTCTTCGGCGCCGGCGGCAAGATGCTGAGCGACGACGAGACGAAAGTTGCCTTCAACGGTCCTGAGGGACAGAAGGCCGTCGATCTGATCGAGCGCTTCGTCAAGGAAGGCGGCATGCCGGTCTTCACCAAGCCTGCCGGCGAGCAAGCCTTCGCTGCCGGCAAGGTCGGCTTCGAATTCCAGACCACCGGTGCACTCGTCAACACCATCAAGAATGTCGGCGCCAAGTTCGACCTGCGCACCGCCAAGATCCCGCTGATCGACCCGGTCAACGGCCGCCTGCCGACCGGCGGCAACGCCGTCGTCATCCTGACCCATGACCCGGTCAAGGAAGAAGCTGCCTGGAAGTTCGCCAAGTTCGCCGCCGGCCCCTATGGCGCCTCGGTCGTCGTTCCCGGCACCGGCTATGTTCCGAACAACGAACTCGCCGCCAAATCTCCTGAATATCTCGGCGACTTCTACAAGAAGAACCCACTGTTCCAGGCAGGCCTCAGCCAGATGTCGGTCATGATCCCCTGGTACGCCTTCCCGGGCGCCAACGGAGTCAAGGTCACGCAGACCATCGTCGACAACCTATCGCGCATCGTCGACGGCTCGGCCAAGCCGAAGGAAGCACTTGATGACGCTGCTTCCGATGTCGAAGGCATGTTGCCGCGTAGCTGATATCTGATCGCAAAATCCGCGCCGCTTCTCCTCGGAGAGGCGGCGTTTTCAATTGCGGCGATGCATCAACACGGAATGGTGAGATTGCGTACTGTTCCACCCGAGCGCAGCCGATAGGGCACGGTCAGATGACGCGGCGGGGCGGCATTTTCCGCCATGTCGAGCAGCAGCGAGGCAGCCGCGGCCCCGATAGTCCCGTCCGGTATTTCCACCGTCGTCAACGAAACTTCCGCCAACAGGCCGAGGGAAAGCCCGTCGAAGCCCGCGACGGAAATATCGCGCGGGATCGATAGCCCCTGGCGCCGAAGCGCACCCATGACACCGAGCGCGAGAAGATCGTTGGAAGCAATGATCGCCGTCGGGCTTAGCCTCGAAACCGCATCCGAAAGATCGAGCTGTTCCAGGCTGCTCACGAAGGAAATCTCAAGGGCATCGAGAGGCTGCTGTCCCGCCGCTTCCATCGCTTTGACATAGCCGAGATAGCGCAGTTTCGCCCGATCCGATGCCGCAAAATGGCCGGAGATGAACAGGATGCGGCGATGCCCCTTGTGCAGGAGATGACCCGTCAAATCCCGGCCCGCACCGAAATTGTCGGTCGCGACGGCTGCGGTGAAGCGAGCGGTCGGCAGATTGCCGAGCAATACGGTCGGCGGCAGGGCAGACGGCAAAACCAGGCTGCGTTCGGGATCGCAGAGCGTGAGGATCAGTCCGGTCGGCTGCTGCTGGAGAAGCGAGGCGACGGCATCGGCCTCTTGGGCCGGATCATAATTCGATTGTGCGATCAGTACGCTATGCCCGGCATGCAACGCCCTGTTCTGGATGCTCGAAAGCGATGCCGCAAAAACAGGATTGGTGATGCTGGGAATGAGCACGCCAATGGCCGGCCGGCCGTTACCGCTGCGGCTGCCCGCCCGATAGCCGATCTCGGCTGCGGCGCGACGCACGCGGCGCACCATTTCGTCGCTGACCGGGCCGTTGCGATTCAGCACCCGGCTGGCCGTCGCAACCGAGCAGCCGGCACGAAAGGCGACCTGCTGGAGCGTCGACATGATCTCATGCACCTCCGGCTTCAGGTCCGGCAGCAACGAGATAATATCGAGCTACTGGAGTGGCCGGCTATTTATCCGAGGTCCGTGACAGTTATTTGAAGGATTTTTGTCCCTCTCAGCTCATCCATTTCCGATGTTCCGCAAAACGCTCCGCGACGAGATCGATGAAGATCCGGGTTTTCGTCGGCAGATAGGTGCGGTTGGGATAGATGGCGTTGATCGAGAATTCCGCCGGCTTGTAGTCCGGCAGCATCCGCACCAACGCGCCGGAGGCCAGATCGTCCATGATGAGAAAGCTGGGCGCCAGGAAGACACCCTGCCCGTTCTGCGCCATATAGCGCAAGGTCTCGGCACTCGTCGTGACGATATTGCCGCCGACCTTCACATCAATCTGTTTCTCGGTCTCGGTGAAAAAACGCCAGTCGTCGCCATAGGGGTAATAGGAGTAACGCAGGCAATTGTGGCTCGCGAGATCGGCAGGCTCCGTCACGGCGGGATGCGTCCGGAGATAGTCCGGCGAGCAGACGAGTACATGCCGCCAGGGCGTCAATCGCCGTGCTACCAAGCTGGAATCGGGCGGCATCGTCGTGCGGATGGCGAGATCATAGCCTTCTTCGATCAGGTCGATCATCCGTTCGCCGATGCTCAAATCGACCGTCACGGAAGGATAGAGGCTCAGATACTCGCTGATGACGGGCGACAGGAAGCGGGTGATATGCGTGCTGGTGTAGAATTTCAGTGTGCCGCGCGGCGTCGAGGTCGCAGCGCCCGCGGCGCTGTCGGCTTCCTCCAGATCGGCGAGAATCTGGCTGGAACGCTCGTAATAGAGCTTGCCGGTTTCGGTGAGGCTGACCTTGCGCGTGGTGCGGTTCAGCAGTCGCACGCCGAGGCGATCCTCCAATGATTGTATATGGTTGCCGACCATGGTGACCGACATGTTGAGACGCCGGGCCGCTGCCGAAAACCCGCCGCATTCCACCACGCGCCCAAACACCTGGAGGCTCGTCAGCCTGTCCATATTGACCCTCGATTATCCGCTCTGAGTTGATGATCCTTCCCGATTTAAGCACATTATCACGCGACGCGTCAGGGAGCATTCTCCAGGCAACGAAACACCGGCCTCCGCCCAGAGGTCGAGACCATGGAGAGAGACAATGGTTGAGTTGCCGCGCAAGGAACAGTTCGTTCTGGAAGCAGATGTCAAAACCCCCGCCGTCGCCGAGGCTCCGGTTACTGGAACCCCCGCCGCCGAAACCCCGAAGAACAAGTCGGGCAGCAAAATCGTCAAGCGCTCCATCATTGCCGTCGCATTGCTGGCCGGCGCCGCCTTCGCCGGCAACTATGGCTATCATTACTGGACGACCGGCCGCTTCATCGAATCGACCGACGATGCCTATGTGAAGGCTGACTACACCACCATTGCTCCGAAGATTTCCGGCTACATCGCCGAGGTGCTGGTCAACGACAACGATCACGTCAAGGCCGGCCAGGTGCTCGCCCATGTCGACGACCGCGACTATCGCTCAGCGCTGACCCAGGCCCAGGCCGACGTCAAGGCAGCCGGGGCGGCCGTTACCAATCTCGATGCGCAGATCGCCCTGCAGCAATCCGTCATCGACCAGGCCAAGGCCACCATCGTCGCCTCGCAGGCGTCATTGACCTTCGCCGAGGCCGATGCCCAACGCTCGCAGAACCTTATCCGCAACGGCGCGGGCACAACGCAGCGCGCCGAGCAGAGCCAGTCTGCCCGTGATCAAGCCGCAGCCAATCTCCAGCGCGATCAAGCCGCTCTCGTTGCCGAACAGAAGAAGATCGCGGTCCTTCAAACCCAGCATGACCAGGCCGTTGCCCAGCGCGACCGCAGCGCCGCCGCCGCCCATCAGGCCGAGCTCAATCTTTCCTATACCGAAATCGTCGCCCCCGTAGGCGGCACAGTCGGCGCCCGCACGCTGCGGATCGGCCAGTTCGTCACGGCAGGTACGCAGTTGATGGCCGTCGTTCCGCTCAACGCGGTCTATGTCGTCGCCAACTTCAAGGAAACGCAGTTGACCTATGTCCGCCCCGGCCAGCCGGTCGAAATCAAGGTCGACAGCTTCCCTGATGCCGCCATCAAAGGCCGTGTGGACAGTGTATCGCCGGCAAGCGGCCTGGAATTCTCTCTGCTGCCTCCGGACAACGCCACCGGCAACTTCACCAAGATCGTCCAGCGCATCCCGGTGAAGATCACGCTCGACGATGCAAGCCTTGCCGGCCTGCTCCGCTCCGGCATGTCGGTCGAACCCGAGATCGACACCAAGGCCGCAGTTCAAGGCGGACACTGAGACGAGGGATTATCCAGCCAGACTGGATGATCCTTCCCTTCCTTCCTCGATTATCACTTGGACCTCCCCGTGAGACTGTCTCTCCCAGAGAGCCAGAGGAGAAACGTCATGGCTACGCTTCAGATCGCCACAAATAGCAATTCCTCCGCAAAACCCGTGCCCTTCGCCGGTGGCGCGGCAACCATGAGCCCATTGAAGATGTGGACCGCCGTCATCGGCTCCACCCTCGGCGCCTTCATGGCGGTCCTGAATATCCAGATCGTCAACGCCTCGCTCGCCGACATACAGGGCGCGATCGGCGCCGGCACGGATGACGGCGGCTGGATTTCGACCTCCTACCTGATCGCCGAGATCGTCGTCATTCCTCTGACCGGCTGGCTCGTCCGCGTGTTCTCGGTGCGCACCTATCTCCTGGTCAACGCCATCCTCTTCCTCATCTTCTCGGTCGCCTGCGCCTTCGCCGCCAACCTCCAGCAGATGATCATCCTGCGCGCCATTCAGGGCTTTTCCGGCGGCGTGCTGATCCCGATGGCCTTTACCATCATCATCACGCTGCTGCCCAAGGCCAAGCAGCCCATCGGCCTTGCCCTCTTTGCGCTGTCGGCCACCTTCGCGCCGGCCATCGGCCCGACGATCGGTGGCTATCTCACCGAGAACTGGGGTTGGGAATATATCTTCTACGTCAACCTGGTTCCCGGCGCGATCATGGTCGGCATGCTCTGGGCTTCGCTCGACCGCGCGCCGATGAACCTTGGCCTACTCGCCAAGGGCGACTGGCCCGGCATCGTCACCATGGCGATCGGCCTCGCCGCGCTGCAGACCGTCTTGGAAGAAGGCAACAAGGACGATTGGTTCGGCTCGCCCTTCATCGTCCGCCTGTCGGTCATCGCCGCCGTCTCGCTGACCCTCTTCCTGATCATCGAGCTGCGCGCCTCCCATCCGCTCTTGAACCTGCGCCTGCTGTTGCGCCGCAACTTCGGCTTCGGCATCGTCGCCAACTTCCTGCTCGGCATCGCGCTCTATGGCTCAGTCTTCATCCTGCCGATCTACCTGACCCGCATTCAGGGCTATAATTCCGAGCAGATCGGCATGGTGCTCGCCTGGACCGGCATCCCGCAGCTCCTGTTGATCCCGCTGGTTCCGCGCCTCATGAAGCGTATCGACCTGCGCATCATGATCGTCGTCGGCTTCGCCCTCTTCGCTACCTCGAACTTCATGAACATCTACATGACCGCCGACTATGCCAGTGACCAACTGTTCTGGCCGAACATCGTCCGCGCCATCGGCCAAGCTCTCGTCTTTACCCCGCTGTCGGCCATCGCTACTTCGGGCATTGAAAAAGAAAATGCCGGTTCCGCCTCGTCGCTCTTCAACATGATGCGCAATCTCGGCGGCGCGGTCGGCATCGCCATGCTGCAGACCTTCGCCCAGAAGCGTGAACAGTTCCATTCGAACATTCTGACGGACTCGGTCACGGTCTTCGACGAAGCCACCCGCGCCCGCATCGCACGACTGACTGCCTATTTCATGAACCAGGGCGTCTCGGACGTTGCGACCGCCCAGCACAAGGCCATCGTCGCCGTCGCGCTGCGCCTGCGGGAACAGGCCAATATCATGGCCTACAGCGACACCTTCTACTTACTCGGCATCGCGCTGGTCGCCGCGCTTATCGCCAGCCTGTTACTCAAGAAACCCGGCCATATCGAAGGCGGCGGCGCTCACTAAGCGCCGCGCCCCCGCCCCCAAGGAGATACGATCATGACCACCGTCAAAACCCGCCAGGCAGCAGCTTCATTGTCTGATCTTCTCGATATCGAAAATCCTGTCTCCGAGCGGGGCGCCATCAGCCCGGCCGCCATCCTCGCCCTCATCGAATGGCTCTCGGGCGACGAGGCCCACGCGCTGGATGAGGCCGGCCTGACCTTCGGCCTCGGTCGTCGCCTAAGGAGCCTCGGCCTTCCCCTCGACCGGCTGAGCTTGCATCTCATGACCCTACATCCGGAAATCCTCGGCCGCTCCATCGCCTGGTCACCGAACGAGCCTGTACAGATCCGCGACCGCGAGCATGGGGCCATTACCGAGACGTTCCTGCACAGCGCATTATGGAAGGCCATGAACACCCGCGACATCGTCATTGCTGGCCGGGGCGACGATGGCGACCGGTGGGAACAGCTCGACACATTTGCCGGCCGTGGTCTGGTGGAACTGATGATCGTGCCGCTCTGCAATGCCGACGGTCCCGTCAGTGCTGCCTCTTTCGCCACCAAACGTCCCGGCGGCTTCACGGCATCGGAACGGCAACTGATCGAGCGCATCATGCCGTCGCTGCGCAATGCCTGCGAACTGCGGACGCTGCGCCAGGTCGAGCTCAGCCTGCTCGATATCTACATCGGTCCGATGACGGCGCAGCGCATCCTCGCCGGCCATATCCGCAAGGGCGAGATCGAGACCATGGAGGCCGCGCTCATGCTCTGCGACCTCCGCGGCTTTACCGAACTTTCCAACCGCCTGCCCGGCGAGCGGGTGCTGGAGCTGCTGAACGTCTATTTCGACGCTGTCGTGCCGGCAATCGCCCGCGAAGGCGGCGAAGTCCTGAAATTCATGGGCGATGCCGTTCTCGCGGTTTTCCCCGGCTACGATGCAACCCGCTCCAGCGATGCCGCGCTCGCCGCCGCCAATACCATCCTCGCCCGCCTCGAAACGCTGCATTTCCCCGATGCCCGCCTGCAGGCCGGCATCGCCCTGCACTATGGCGAAGTCAGCTACGGCAATATCGGCTCAGGCCGCCGCCTGGATTTCACCGTCATCGGCCCCGACGTCAATCTCGTCAGCCGGATACAGGGCGTGTGCAGCGATAGCGGCGAGCCGCTGCTGATGTCAGAGGATTTTGCCAAGAAGCTCGGCTATCAACCGAGCATCTCGATCGGCAGCCGACCGCTCAAGGGATTTGACGAAGAAATCGAGCTGTTTGTGCCACCCATCCGATGACGTCTATCCTGCCTCAGAGCGAGGATATCCCCATCGATTGCGGCAGTGAGACTGCTGACGCGGATGACATATTAGCGATAGGACATTTATATCACACCTGGACTCAATTTGCTGCTTTCGCGCCACTCTATCTAGGATAGTGGTCCGAAAATTGGTAATCGTCACTGGCATCGGTCTGAGAAGGGGCCGGTTGTTGTGAGGCTGGGGCGTAGCAACAATGCATCATGGTGCGGGGTCGGAAGACTATTTCAGGCTGAGCACGCCAGCGTCTGCGCTGGAAGCTGTCCTATGCAAAAACGGAATTGCCCTGGACTGTCCCGAGACGGCTGGGGGCCGTGCCGGTGAAGCCGGTTTCGTGCTTGGCCTGCAGCGTCAGGAGCCGGCGCTGGACCGGATAAAGCTCGGCGAATACTTCGTTCCCGTCATTCCCTTTCCGCAAGGCACGATAGGGCTTGCCAGCCTCATCCTCGACCCGCCGGGCAAGATGCGCCGCGAGGAAACGACCAATATCTATCTGTCGCGCCGGACCTTCGACCAGATCGCCGACACGCTTGGCACTGAGCGTATCATCGAACTTCCCCTCGCGCCCGGCATCGCCAGCGGCGACACCGTCATCGAAAACCTGTTTTCCTGCCTGACCCCGGCCCTCGAACAACCGGATCGCGTCAGCGCATTGTTCATCGATCATGTCGGCAAGGCCTTCAATGCCCATATCGCCCAGCGCTACGGCCGCATGCAGATGACGCGATCCACCGTGGTCGGCGGCCTGACGCCTTGGCAGTTGCGCCGCGCCCGCGACACGATCAATGCCCGATTGGATCAGGATGTGTCCCTGGCGCAGCTTGCCAGCGACTGCGGCCTCTCCACCAGCCATTTCGCCCGCGCCTTCGCGCGCAGCACCGGTATCCCGCCGCATCGCTGGGTGATGCAACGCCGCGTCGATCGCGCCAAGGAGCTGATGCGGGCAGGAATGCCGCTTGCCGAAATCGCGCTGATGTGCGGTTTTTCGGATCAAAGCCACCTGACCCGCGTCTTTTCGCATTCCGTCGGCCTCACGCCGGGGCGATGGCGGGAATCGCAGATATCGGCCACTTTCGATATGGCACCGATTACGGTTGTTTGAGAGCCTCCTTCTCCCCTCGGGGAGAAGATGCCCGTCCTTCGACAGACTCAGGATGGCGGATGAGGGCGCGGCGCAAAAGCGCCGCACCATTATCTGTCAGATTGCCTTTAACGCCCGCTCACCCCGCGCTACCCATAACGGGGTTGAGCCATGGGTCTCAACCGTCCTTCGGACTCCCGATGGGGCGAGGGTAGGTCGAGATGGCGCCCTCAGTTGCCGCCGCGCACGCCATCCAGCAGATGCGGCAGCGACTTGACGCCGTCATCGCGAAGCTCGACCGGCAACAGCCCCTCCGGCAGGTCCTGGTAGGATACCGGGCGCAGGAAGCGGCGGATAGCGAGCGTGCCGACCGAGGTCGTGCGGCTGTCCGATGTCGCAGGGAACGGGCCGCCATGCACCATGGCATGGCTGACTTCGACGCCGGTTGGCCAGCCATTGGCGAGAATGCGGCCGACTTTGCGCTCCAGCACCGGCAGCAGCTTGGCGGCAACGGCATGGTCATCCGCTTCGATCTGCAGCGTCGCAGTGAGCTGACCCTCGAGCTTTTCCGCGACCGCGATCATCTGTTCGATGTCCTTGCACCGCACCAGAAGGCTTGCCGCGCCGAAAACTTCGTGGCCCAGGCGCTCATCAGCCAAGAAAGGCTCGACATCCGTCTCGAAGAAAATGCCGGGGCTGCGATTGACGCCTTCGGCCGGTGCGCCGTGAGCCACGGTCTTGACCGCGTCATGCTCTGCCAGTGCGGCAACGCCCTTGTCGAAGGCAGCGTGAATGCCCGGCGTCAGCATCGGTGCCGGCGCGCGGCCGGTAAGGGCATCGCTGGCAGCCTGCACAAAACGGTCGAGATCGGGGCTTTCGATCGCAAAAAGCAGGCCCGGATTGGTGCAGAACTGGCCCGCGCCGAGCGTCAGGGAGTCGATGAAGCCCGTGCCGATCGCTTCCGCGCGAGCCGCAAGCGCTGCCGGGAACAGGAAGACAGGGTTGACGCTGCTCATTTCCGCATAGACCGGGATAGGCTCCGGCCGGGCTGCGGCGATTGCACCAAGCGCCACACCGCCAGCGCGCGAGCCGGTGAAGCCAACCGCCTTGATATGCGGATTGCGCACCAGCGCGGCACCGGTCTCATTGGCGCCGGTCAGGAGCGAGAAGGTGCCTTCCGGCAGGCCGCAGGCAACGACGGCGGCGCGGATGGCGCGGCCGACCAGTTCGCCAGTGCCCGGATGAGCAAGATGGCCCTTGACGACAACAGGGCAGCCAGCGGCCAGCGCCGAAGCGGTATCACCACCGGCAACCGAGAAGGCGAGCGGGAAGTTGCTGGCGCCGAAGACGGCGACAGGGCCGAGCGGGATCTGGCGCAGGCGCAGGTCCGAACGCGGCAGCGGCTTACGCTCCGGCAACGCCGGATCGACACGCAGGTCGAGCCATTCGCCCGAACGAACCACCTGCGCGAACAGCCGGAGCTGACCGACGGTACGGGCGCGCTCGCCCTGAAGGCGAGCGACCGGCAGGCCGGTTTCTTCGGTGGCGCGCTCGATCAGCGCATCGCCGATCTCCATGATATTGGTCGCGATCGTCTCCAGGAACGTCGCGCGTGCCTCGGGGCTGGTGGCGCGATAGATATCGAACGCCTTGCCCGCCAGCTCGCAGGCGCGGGCGACCTCCGCCTCGCTAGCGATTGCGAAGGCTGGTTCCAGATTCGCGCCGGTCGCCGGGTTGATGGCGCGCACGGATTTGTTGTCGCCGGTCGAATCCGCGCCGATCAGCAGATCGCCGCTAATCACAAAAGACTGTGTCATGGGTATTCCTTGATGATGCCAGGGCGCCGGGAGTTGCGCCCCTCAGAAGCAGATAGCAAGATGAAATGACAGATGTAAGATGATAACCGTCATCTAAATATCAAGCCTTATCCGGGGAGATAAAGCGGCTGCGACCTTATGCACTGCAGCGTTTCGAAATCAAGGATGCTGCTGCACGCTTAAACCGCCATCGACGGTCAGGCAGGTGGCATTCATGAAGGGGCATTCGTCGGAAATCATGAAAACGGCGGCGAGCGCGATCTCCTCCGGTGTCGCGATGCGTCCGCCCGGATGCAGCCGCATCGTTTCCGCCCTGGCGGCTTCAGGGTCGGGAAAGCTGTTCCAATAGTCGATGACCTTCTGCGTCGCGACATAGCCCGGCGCCAGCGCGTTCACCCTGACACCCCTAGCCGCATATTCGAGCCCCAGCGATTTTGTCATGCCGAGCAGGGCATGCTTGGCAAGCGGATAGGGAAAGGTTTGCGGGATGATGGTGAAAGCATGCGTGGAGGCAATGTTGAGGATCGCACCACCGCCCCCTGCAATGATGCCGGGCAGCACTGCCTTGCAGCAATTCCAAGCCCCCTTGAGATTGATGTCGAAACAGCGCTGCCACTCCTCATCGGTCGTCGCCAGCGGTTCGGAGAAAACATTCACGCCGGCATTGTTGATCAGTGCATTGAGTTGACCAATCTCCCTGCCCGCCTGCGCCACCACAGCCTCGATCTTTGCGGCGTCAGTTATGTCAGCCGCCGCATAGCCGAGCACAGCACCCGCCGCCTTCAACGCTTCCGCCTCGCGCGTCAACAATGCGTCGTCCATATCGATCAGGAATAGGGCCGCACCTTCCGCAGCACAGGCCTTGGCAATCGCAAGGCCGATACCCTGCGCCGCGCCGGTGATCAGGATACGCTTGCCCGAAAGGCGGTTGCTCATGGGGGTCCCTTTCTTGAACTGAAAACCGCTAGGCGATCGTTTCCGGGCGCAATTGCAGGCCAGCCGTCATCGCCTCGCCCGGCTCCAGCACGGTGAGATCGCCGAGGTCCGGCAGGTTCTGGCCGTTTGCGAGATGCGACATCGGTTCGAAACAGAAATAGTCGCGCTGGAAACCCGGATCGAAGCCGGCATCCGAAATGAAAATGAAATAGTGCTTGAGCCGCCGGTCCGCCGTCAGATGCAGCCGCGCATCATGCTCGGGCCAGGCGATCTCCGCGACACCGTTCCATCCTTCGAAACCGTTATTGACCCAGCGATGCGGCAATCCGCGCGCTGTTGCGAAATCGAGGTCGCCGGGAATATCCGCCGCCTCTCCCGGCAACCAGCCCTCCACTTCCGTCCAGAACCGCCGCGCCGGCGCCTTGAGGGTCGTGGCAGGTGTCATTGGGAAGTAGGGATGCCAACCCAGGCCGAAAGGAAGCGCCTCCGCTCCAAGATTTCTGACGTGAAGATGCATGTCGAAGCGATCGTCACGAATGGCGAAGCGTTGCCGCACCTCATAGACGTAGGGCGTGCCATCACCTTCATGCGAAAAGCCGAATTCTACCTCGCTGCCGCTTCGGCTGAGAACAGCCCATTCGGATTGCCAGCCTTCGCCATGCAGATAGTGAGAATCCCAGTCCGTATTGGGCTTGAGGACATAGTCCTTGCCGCGGAAAGTGAAGCGATTGCCCATCACCCTGTTGCCGAAGGGAACGAGCGGATAGCAAGCGGAGGAGAGCGCATCTGCGTCATCGGATCGCGCTTCACGCAGCAATGGCAGACGCATGCCGTTTCTCTCCCACCAGAGGCCCAGCACGATGCCGCCGCGTGTGGAAAGCCGTGCGGTCAAGCTGCTGCCCGTGAGCTCCACCACCGTCATCTCCAGCCCTTGTCCTCCATGTGCATGGGTGAACTCGGCAGGGACGGTAGTTTTCATCATATTTATTGTCAACATAGGTAGTATTTATATAGAGTCCGCGTTGGGATCGCCGTGCTTGGTGATCGCGTAGGGAACAACCGGAGAGGCGGCGTGAGCGGCGGCAAAACAAGGGGAAAATTGACTGCGGCAATGCCCGGGCTTTCGGAGGGCGGCAAGCGCAGCGTGCGCGAAGCGCTGCTGCAGCGCTTCATCGACAAGATCATCTCTGGCGAAATGGCGGAAGGATCGACGCTGCCGAACGAGACGGAGCTGACCGAGCAATTCGGTGTCAGCCGCACGAGCCTGCGCGAAGCCATGCAATATCTGGCGGCCCTCGGCATGATCCGCTCGCGTACCCGCGCCGGCACCACCGTGCTGCCGCGGGAAAACTGGAACTATCTCGATCCGCTCGTGCTCGACGCCACCCTGCGGCTCGGCAATGACGAGCGTTTTCACGCCTCGCTGATCGAGGCCCGTCAATTGCTGGAACCCGCCGCCGCTGCCCAAGCCGCCGCCAACGCCGATGCTCACCACCTATTCCGCATATCGAAAGCCTTCGA
Organism: Martinezella paranaensis; assembly: GCF_014200235.1. Taxonomy (NCBI): domain Bacteria; kingdom Pseudomonadati; phylum Pseudomonadota; class Alphaproteobacteria; order Hyphomicrobiales; family Rhizobiaceae; genus Martinezella; species Martinezella paranaensis. The sequence continues at coordinate 579,081 of NZ_JACHBI010000002.1, forward strand.
GGAGATGGTGGAGGCCAATGCCCGCGACAGCGAGGCCTGGAGCCGGGCCGATCTCGAATTTCACACCGCGATCATCCGCGCCAGCGGCAATTGGGTCTATCTGCAATTCGCCACCGCCATCCGCGCAGCACTGCTCGCCAGCTTCCGCCTGACCAACCGTGCCAGCCCGTCGCATGAACAGGCGATCGCCATGCATCAGGACGTATTGGAAGCCATCCGCATGCGCCGCCCGGACGAGGCCCGCAGCGCCATGGAGCGCCTGATCGGCGTTGCCCGCGAGGAGATTTCGTATGCGTTAAGGAAAGCCCGGAGTTAGCCGTATGGTATTGCGGCCAAGTTCATGCCAATTTACCGGCCACCCGAAAGACTGAACGCGGCCAAGTCCTCATGTCCATTGCGCTTCTCGCCGATCCGATCGTCCAGTTCTGCATCTTGGTGGTCATCGGCACATTCATCAGCCGCTACCTGCTCCGCCACCGGCGCGCCGGACGGTTGATCGGACAGATTGCATTTTTCATCAGCCTGACCGCGCTTCTGCTCTATCATGGCATCATTCCCTACGAGCCGACCCCGCCGCAGCCGCAGGACACGGTGACGTTGCGGGTCTTCACGGGCTTTGCCAAGATCGTCTGGTGGATCAACGGCGCCTGGGTGCTGGTCGCCTTCGTGCGCCTGTTCCTGATCTTTGAGCGCAAGCCACGCGAAGCAAGGCTGCTGCAGGATCTGGTCGTTGGCGTGATCTATCTCGGCGCGGCACTCTCCGTGGTCGCCGATGTCTTCAGCGTACCGGTGGGAACGCTGATCGCGACCTCGGGCGTCTTCGCCATCATTCTCGGTCTTGCGCTGCAGAGCACCCTTAGCGACGTCTTCTCCGGCATCGCGCTCAATCTCGGCAGGCCCTATTCCGTGGGCGATTGGGTGGTGCTCGACAATGACGTCCAGGGCCGCGTCGTCGAGACCAACTGGCGGGCCACGCATCTGCTGAGCGGCACCAACGACCTCGTCGTCATCCCGAACAGCGCCCTTGCCAAAAGCCGGATCACCAATCTCTCAAGCCCGGACGAAAGCCACGGCGTCACCATCACCGTCCGCCTCCAGCCGACCACGCAGCCGAAGGTCATCGCCGATGTCATGCGCAACGTGCTGATCAGTTGCAACACGATCCAGAAGACGCCCGAGCCCAGCGTGATGATCAATTCGATCGACGGGCAGGCTGTCGAATTGCAGCTCAATTTCCGCATCCGTGACATATCGCAGATGACGGCCGCCAAGAATGAGATCAACGACCTCATCTATCGTCATTCCAAAGCAGGCGGGTTGAAGCTCGCGGGCCCACCCGACGCGATCACCATGCCGTCGGAATCTCAGGCCGAGGCGGCCAATGCCGCCCAGCATCCCGGGACGCCGTGGCGGCTGCTCAACAATATTCCGCTGTTCTCCTCGCTCACCGAGGATGAGAAGGAGCATCTGGCGTCGCGTATGCAGCGCCGCACCTATCACAAGGATTCCGTCATCGCCGAACAGGATTCGCTGCTGCGCGCGCTGACCATCGTGCGTTCGGGCGTTGTCAGCGTCACCCGCCGAGAGGCGCAGCGGCAGATCGAATTGACGCGGCTCGCTCCCGGCGACTATTTCGGCGAAGGCGGCCTGCTGATGGGGTCCGGCGAAGTCGGCACGATCCGCGCGCTGACCTTCGTGGTGACCTACGAGATCGGCGAGGATTGCCTATCGCCTCTGCTGCACGACCGTCCTTCCATCGCCGAAGAGCTAGGGACGATCATGTCGAAGCGCATCGAAGCCGAACGCCATCTCTTCAGCAGCAGCGACATGTTGGTCAACGGCGCACCGATCGGTACGCTGACCTCGCGCATCAAGCATCTGTTTCAGCTACAACACGATTAGTTAGTTGGACTGCGTCGGAGGTATCGTCACAGGCGGCGCCGTGAAGAATGTTCTGGCGTCTGCGGTGAATTGTTCGCGCGATGTCGGCCGCGTGTAGAACATGTGCCCGCCGCGATAGAGCTTCAACGCCACGCGGTCGGCAAAGGCCGGCGGCATATGATCGAGCACATATTTGTTGACGCTGAAGGGTGTGATGAGGTCGCTATAGCCCTGCGCCACCAGCAGCCGGAAAGACGGAACGAGGGTCAGCATCTCCTTGATGTCATCCGTCGCGCTTGCATGGAGGCGCGAACCGCCGTTACGGCCGCCCCAGTTCCAATGCTCGTTCACCGAACTCGACAGCAGATTGTAGGTCATGTCGGTATGAAAGCCGAGTTCGTCACGCGCATAGCTCGAAAAGGCACCGCCATAGGCCCGAACGAAGCCGTCGAGGACGGGATCATCACTGCGGCCGGCTTCCGATTCCGGATAAGGGTCCGGCGCCAGGAACGAAGCGTCGTAGGAGCTGACGATATCGGCGCCGTCACCATCGGAATGTTTCTGATACACCCCGCTGAGAAAGCCCTGGTTCTTGGCCACGATATCTTCGGGAATGCCGGTCAGCTTGGCAACGTGATCGTAAAAAGTGCGCCCCGCATCGCCGGTCGGGGGCGGACCTGCGAGCGTTGGAAGATATTCGTGCAGAGCAAATTTCTGGGCGTCTTCGACCGCCTGCTCGCTGAAGGCATTTTTCCGCTCCAGTTCGGCGGCCGCAAGCGACGGCAGTTCGAGCGCCGCGCCAAGCGCTAAGTCGTTCGCTCCGAAGACGAGCCGCCCTTCAATCAGCGGCGACAGCATGACGATACCGGAAATCAGGATGCCCTGATCCTGCCGCAGGCTGGTGGCGACTTTCGCCGCGCGCAGCCCGCCATAACTTTCACCGAGAATATATTTCGGCGAGGCGGCGCGTCCGTTGTGGGCGATATAAAGCGCGATCGCCTTCGCAAGGCTCTCGGCATCTCCGCGCATATTGTAGAACTCATTGGCATCATCCTGCTTGACCGTTCGGCTCCAGCCGGTGCCGACCGGATCAATCAGGACAAGGTCGGTGAAATTCAGCCAGCTATGGGGATTGTCGACCAGTTTGGCATTGGCACCGTCGCGCCCGCTGGGGCCGAAATCGAGAATGCGCGGTCCGACCAATCCAAGACTGAGAAAGGCCGAGGCGGCGCCCGGGCCGCCATTGAAGACGAAGGTGATCGGCCTGCCGGCATCCCGATTCTTGGCGACATAGGCGGTATAGAAGATTGCTGCCGTGCGTTCGCCATCCTGGCCGAAGAGATCCAGCGTTCCCGCCGTCGCCGTATAGGGAATGCTTTTACCATCGGCATTCAGCACATGATCGCTAACCGCATCCGATGGCAACAAGGAGAGAACGCCGCCACCACCTCCTCCGCCGGAGTGCCCCTGTTCCGGCGGCGCGGCAAGGGCGAGCGTCGAGACGAGAGAAAAGACCAGCGCAAGGCTCGGAACGAACTGGCGAAAAGACATGGGAACGCATCCTCCATCGGCCCCGCGTATCGACGCCGTCGCTTCGGATACTATTCCACCGACAGCGAAGGCGGAAACTCAAGAGATGTTGATCGTCGATCCGCCTGCCGCATCCCTTTGAAAGCAAAAGGCCATTGAGCGCCATCAGGCCATTTGCCAAAGTGCCGCCTCGGGGAAACGAACATTCAAACCAGACCGCAAGGAATTTGATGATGAAACACGATATTGAAATCAACGCCGCCGATGGTGTGGCGAAAGCCGCCATCTTCCGCCCCGACAACGGCGCCTCCGCCGAGCGCGGCATCATCTTCTATATGGATGCCATGGGTCCGCGCCCAGCGCTCTACGACATGGCGCAGCGGCTGGCCGATGGCGGCTATATCGTGCTGCTGCCCGATCTGTTCTATCGCTTCGGCGCCTATGGCCCGTTCGACGGTACGGCCTTCGGTGATCCGGCCTCCCGCGAAGTGATCATGGCGATGCTGCGCGGCACGTCGCAGGAGATGACCAAGCGCGACAGTGCCGCCTTCCTCGACGCGCTGACAGCAGCCGGCGCCACCGGACCGGTCGGCACCGTCGGCTATTGCATGGGCGGCGCCCGCGCACTGACGGCAGCCGCCGCCTATTCCGACCGCATCGCCGCCGCCGCTACCTTCCACGGCGGCAATCTTGCCAGCGACGCGGCAGATAGCCCGCATCGCCTGGCCGCCGATATCAAGGGCCGCGTCTATATCGGCGTTGCCGGCGTCGACAACAGCTTCCCGCCAGAGCAATCCGCTCGCCTCGCCGAAGCGCTCCGCACAGGCGGTGTGGACCATCTGATCGAGAACTATGTCGGCATGGCCCATGGCTGGACCGTTCCCGACCACGGCGTCTATGACAAGACCGGCGCCGAACGGCACTGGAAGCGCCTGTTGAATCACTTCCAAGAGACGCTGGCTTGATGTCAGCTCCCTTTTCCCAAGAGAGGAAGGCGGCTGTCAGAACTTGATCATGTCGATCTTGGTCAGCGTCGTCTTCTGTGAAACGCCTGGCGCATTGACCATGTGCCAGGCGACATATTGCTCGCCGTAGAGCTCGGTGGACGACATACCGTCGACGGGAAGGATGATGTTCATCCCGTTCAGCGCCGCATCGGTTGCCGTATCAAGAACTGCGCCTTCGGACGCCGTGCCGGTGACGATCACGGTCTTGATGCCCTTATCGGCGAGTATGTTGCGGAGATTGGTGCCGATGAACTTGTCGGGACCAGACTTGACGATCGGATCGCTTGCCAGCGGCGCAAGATCCGTGGCGATGTCCTGGGGTTCGCCCGCACCGGCGAGGCTATAGACCACGAGCACGTCCTTGCTACGGGCCTCATCGAGCAGCGTCTTGACCTTCGGCACGGAGGCGAGGCAACGCGGTTTGGTGTTCTTGTTGCACGGCCCCTTGGCCGGGTTCTGCGCGCCGTTAAAATCGAGGATCAGCAACGCCGTCGTCTTGGGATCGACTGTCACCGGCTTCAATTCCGGCGCCGCCGGCGGCTTCACCTTCTGCCAATCGTCGATGATGGTCTGGGCGGAAGCCGGCGTTGTGCCGAAGGGGCCGATGGCCACGCTCAAAGCAATGAAGCCAATGCCGAAAGCGAAGGCTGCCTTTTGCACCATACTACCGATATGTCTCATGAAATCGCTCTTCTGAACTCCATAGGTTCCGTTGGCCCGACGCTGCAACCTAGATAGGTCAAACCTCGGAGATTGATAACGAAACTCTTCGTGATCCCGGCGTTGTCGGACGGAACATCCGAAGGCGGGAACTTGATGCGGACGACCGACTTAGGAGCCGGCCTGTTCCCCATGTTCTCCAGGCCCGATCGTGGTGTCGCCGCGCTGCAGCTTGCCGAGCAATCTTTGTAAAGCATTCTTGATCTGTTCGATCTCTTCCGAGCCGGCAATTTCCGCCCAGCGTTCGTCAACCAGACGACCGGTCGCCATGGCGATCGGCCGCACGCCCTTACCGCGTTCGGTGAGGAACACCAGCCGCCCGCGTCGGTCGTTGGGGTCTGGGCGGCGCTCGACATAGCCCAACCGTTCGAGTTCCTCGACCGCCTGCGTCATCGTCTGCTTGCGCACATGGGCGAGCTTGGTGAGTTCGCTGACCTGAATGCCCTCTGGGCGGGCAAAGGTAAAGACGTTGGCATGCGATGGACGAATATCGCCGAACCCGGCTTCTTCCAGCGCCGCTTCGACAGCCTGTGTCCAATGCTGATGCATGAGGCGCAGTAATAAGCCGAGGGGCGGATGAGAGGGAGCGCATTTTTCCATGATGTAGACAGGCTCCTGACTATTATGATAGATAGACAGGCACCTTACCATTTCCGCTGAAGAGAGGATACCCCATATGCCCTCCATCAATGTGCTGGATTCAACGATCTTCTGTGAGGATGCAGGGACTGGAACACCCTTCGTCTTTCTCCACGGCAATCCCACCTCCTCCCATCTCTGGCGACATGTCTCTCCGAACATCGGGGCACCCGCACGCCGTCTCGCGCCCGATCTCATTGGCATGGGCCGCTCGGGCAAACCGGATATCCCCTACCGCTTCGCCGATCACGCCCGCTATCTCGACGCCTGGTTCGACGTACTTGAACTTACCGGCGTCGTGCTGGTTGGCCACGACTGGGGTGGCGCGTTGGCCTTCGACTGGGCAGCCCGCAATCCCCACCGGGTGCGCGGCATCGCGTTCATGGAAACCATCATGCGACCGCTGACCTGGGACAACCTGCCGAACGCGCGACCGCGTTATGAGGCGCTGCGCTCGCCGGCCACCGGCGAGGCCAAGGTTCTTGACGAGAATTTCTTCATCGAGCAGGCGCTGCCGGCTACCGTCCTCAATGGATTGAGCGACGAGGATCATGCTATCTATCGCGCCCCCTACCCAACCCGCGAAAGCCGGCGACCGCTATTGGAATGGCCGCGCGCAATGCCGATCGAAGGCGAACCCGCCGATGTGGTCACCCGGATCGAAGCCTATGACGCCTGGCTGGCGGCGAGCGCGGATGTCCCGAAACTGCTTCTAACCTTCGACGGCCCGGCAGAAACCCTATTGATTGGGGAGAAGATGACGGCCTGGTGCCAAGCGAACGTCGCCAATCTGGATATCGAAAATTGCGGCCCGGCCCGCCATGTCGCGCCAGAGGATCAACCCCAGGCAATTGCCACCGCCATTTCCCGATGGGTGGATCGCCACCAACTACGCTAGGAGATCCGCTCTCGCTTGCGGCGAAACTTTTCAAAAACAATCCATCGTTGACAAATGACACCCAGACCATAATCTCCGCCTAAGCGCTTGTGATCCCACATTCTTTCGGAGATGAAGATCATGCTGGCGAAATGCATGAGACGACCGGTTCTGGCAGGCCTCATCCTTTGCGTCTCGGCATACATAGCCGCCGCTGCGCAAGCGCTCGACCTTATCGCTCAGAAGGGAGCCGTGAGGATCGGTTATATTGCCGACGAGGCACCGTTCTCTTTCCAGAAAAAGGACGGCAGCCCCACGGGATACGCCATCGATCTCTGCGGCAAGATCGCCGATGAAATCGGCCGCAATGTTCCCGACGCCAAGCGGGAATATGTCGAAACCACACTTGCCGACGGCTTCAACGCGGTGAAAAACGGCCAGATCGACCTTCTCTGCGGCGCCACTACAATCAATCTCGCTAGGCGCGAAAGCGTCGATTTCTCCCAGCCGATCTTCCTGACTGGTGCGAGCGCGCTGCTGCGCAAGGATTCGCCCGAATATTTGCAGATACTCTTCCTCGACAAGCGCCCCGTTCGTGCGGTCGACGCGCGATCCCCCTCAGCGAGCACCATCGGCGTCCGCTCCGACACGACCACCGGCGCGACGCTACGAGAAGCGCTCGGTCCCGATGTACCGAAGACCCGGGTCGCCGATTTCGCGACGCATCAGGACGGGCTCAAAGCCCTCGAAGACCATCGGATCGACGCCTATTTCGCCGACCGGATCCTTCTGATCAGCCTCGCCGCTCATGCGCGCAATCCTTCGGCCCTCGCGATCGGCAACCGCCTGTTCACGCATGAACCCTATGGCATCGCATTACGGCGCGACGATTCCGCTTTCCGCCTTCTCGTCGACCAGGCGCTCACCGCATTCTATCAATCCGATGATTTTCCGAAATTGCTGAAGACCTATTTCGGAGACGAGGCGCCTATTCTGCGTAGCGAAATATTGATGCAGTCCGTTCCGCAATAGGGCCAGCCGTCGTCTGAACGGCAAGCACCTCCATGGTGCTCACCTACAGCGTGGCCACCGGTCCATTCGCTTTTTTCCAGGCGGCGATGCCGCCCTCGATGTGGCAGGCGGTTGTCAGGCCAGCGTCCTGGGCCGCTTGTACGGCCATCGCCGAGCGCTCGCCGAAGGCGCAATAGAACACGATCCGCTTGCCAGTGGCCGCTGCCAACTCATGCAGCATGCCGCCGTCGCTGAGGTTTTCCAGCAAATCCGGATAGGGTGCGTGCAGCGAGCCTGGGATCGTTCCGTGCTTTTCGCGCTCGCCCCTCTCCCGCAGATCGACGATCGCGATATCCGGACGGCCGCGCAACGCCAGTGCCTCGGCCGCCGAGACGGCCCAGCCTTTGCGCGCGATCTCATCCTGATGAAAGCCGACATGCACATTGGCCGGCACAGCCACATCCATCATCTTCGGGTTGGGAAGTTTCAGATTGTTCATGAGGTCGGCATACTCGTCGGCCGACCGAACCTTGAGGCGTGGATTGAACATCTTCTCCTCGCCGATGGTTGAAACGGTATCGCCTTTATAGTCATGGGCCGGATAGACCAGCGTCTCGTCCGGCAATTTCAGAAGCTTGTTGAAGATCGAATCGTACTGCTGAAGCGGATTGCCGTTCTGGAAATCGGTGCGGCCGGTGCCGCGAATGAGGAGCGTATCGCCCGTGAACACACGGCCGCCCATCAGGAAGGAATAGGAATCGTCGGTGTGGCCCGGCGTATAGAGCACGTCGAGGCTCAAACCTTCGATAGAGACCCGATCGCCTTCCGCCACGCGCATGGAAACGACATCGGCAAGGGTCTGCTCACCCATCACTGTTATGCAATGGGTGCGGTCGCGCAGCGCACCCAATCCGGTGATATGGTCGGCATGCAAATGCGTATCCACGGCCTTGACCAGCTTGAGGTCAAGCTCATGCACGAGCTGCAGATAGCGATCGACTTTCTCGAGCACGGGATCGATGATGAGCGCCTCGCCGCCCCGCCGGCTGGCGATGAGGTAAGTGTAGGTGCCGGATACACTGTCGAAGAGCTGGCGAAAGATCATCTGCGGCTCCCTTGCGCAAGTCTTGCCCAGGATCAAATCTTTTCCTTGGTATAGTTATTGTCCGTTTTAGTAATTTAGGCAACGACAAACGATGACGGAAATCTTCCCGGAGAAAGCGTTGCACTGATGCTTGGATTTTCTCTTGCAGGAACGCGCTTAACTTAAGGGAAGCCGAGCAGGACTTTGAATGAGGTGGCAAAAACAGTCGTCATCGAATCTGCCGGCATGACCGAATTGCAACGATCGGCAAAGAAAACCCCGCCACTTTGGCGGGGATAGAGAGGTGCTTCAAGAATTATCATGATAATATCATAATACTTTCGCGCGCCCATAAAACAAAAAAGCGCCCACCTGCTAAGCGGTGACAGGCGGGCGTCAAATATCCAACGAATTGAAGTTAAACGATAATCAAATATCGTCAATAGCTAAATAAATTTACCTAAATTTATCGCCTATGTGACAGCATAGAGCGATATTACACTATCATCTGACATGTAGATGAAAGCATTGTGTGCCGCCCAATGAAAAAGCCCCGCCAATCGGATGAGGCGGGGCAAGGGGGGAAAGCTCCCTCAGATATGAGAAGGGAGCGGCGGTAATAAATCAGGACTATTCGAACCGCACGAGGTCAGTTCCGACCAATGCGGTACGGTGCGCATGAAAAAGCTGTGGCAATCCTCGAGTCCTACGGGCGGGACATCACGCCGCTCTTCGCCCTTTTTGCGGAGAAGACAACCGCCACATCAAGGGGCATGATCTACCGCGATGCAGTTGCCGGCACGCGCCTTGATCGGCGGATCAATGGCCGATCTCGCAGAAAGCGGCAAAGACGTGTAGAATTTTGAACTCAGGCGATACGCTTCACGCTGTTTGTAGGCATCCGGCAACGTGGGTTGGGGGGACATGATGGCATCGACTATCGCTTCGCAGCTACAATTTTCCGCAGAGCCGTCATTCCGATGACGGACAGTCTGGCATTCCGTCCGCGCGGGCTGACCCGTATTTTCCGCGAGGAATGGTTTCTGGCGATCAGCATTCTGACCTGCCTGGTGATCATCAGCTCCGAAGATGACCTGTTTCGGCAATTGTCGGACCCGGTTTGGCTCGCAATAACTTTCTTCGGGCTTTTTGCCGCCGTGCTTGGTTCCGCGCTTTCGGTTGTCCGCCATGCCGACCACCTCGCGGAACGACTTGGGGAGCCTTACGGCACATTGATCCTGACGCTCGCTATTACTTCGATCGAAGTGATGGCCATTTCCGCCGTCATGATCCACGGCGAGAACAATCCTACCCTTGCCCGCGATACGCTTTTTGCGGTGATCATGATCATCCTCAACGGCATGGTGGGATTATCGCTGCTGTTCGGCGGCTGGCGCCGACCGGAGCAGTCCCACAATCTGCAGGGCGCCAACGCCTATCTCGGCCTTATCGTGCCTCTGGCGACGCTAAGCCTGATCTTGCCAAGTTTTCTATACGGCACCGGAGGCCCGCATCCTTCCACGCCGAGACAGGTGGTGCTCGGAATCATGTCAGTCGGCCTCTACAGCATATTCCTGATGCTTCAGGCGGGCCGTCATCACCATTTTTTTGCCGAGGAGGGCGAAGCACCCGTCAAACGAGCCGTCCGTCCCGGCCGCAAGGCGATATGGTATCATACCGTTATGCTGTTCGCTTATATGGGGCCGGTGGTCTTCCTGGTCGAAGAACTCGCCAAGCCGATCGATTACGTGATTGAAACCTTGCGCGCCCCTGTCGCCTTCGGAGGTGTCGTCATGGCCGTGCTGGTCGCCACACCGGAAGCCATCAGCGCCGTGCGCGCCGCCGCCGCCAACCACTTGCAGCGTTCGATCAATATCTTCCTGGGTTCGGTCCTCTCGACGATCGGGATAACCGTCCCAGCCATGCTCGCCGTCAGTCATCTCTATGCGCATCCCGTGACATTGGGACTTGAAGGCGGCGATCTCGTTATGCTCATCCTGACGCTTGCCGTCAGCATCATCACCTTCTCCAGCGGCCGGACCCATGTCATGCAGGGTGCCGTTCACCTCGTCCTTTTCCTGTCTTACGTGCTGCTCATCTTTCAGCAGTAAGGTTGACATCATCCTGGTCCAGGGCCACCCACATGACCATCGAGCTTCTGATCGCAAGATATGGCCTGCTGGCAATTTTCCTGGGAGCCGCCATCGAAGGGGAGACCATGGTGATCCTGGGCGGTGTGTTTTCGCATCGCCACCTCATGACCTATTGGGACGCTGCCGGGGCCGCCTGCGCCGGTTCCTTTATCGCGGACCAGACGCTCTTCTTCATCGGCCGCTATGCCCGGCACTATCCGCGCGTCCAGAAAATCATCGCGAAACCGGCATTCGCACGCGTCACGCATCTTCTGGAGCGCCATCCCACCGGCTTCATCTTTTCCTTCCGGTTCATCTATGGTTTGAGAGCGATCAGTCCCATCGCCATCGGAATGTCCGGCGTTTCAGCGATAAAATTCGTCATGATCAACGCCGTCGCAGCCTTGGTGTGGGCATCGCTCTTCACTGGAATAGGCTATCTCTTCGGACAGGGCATCGAGCAGACGTTCGGCCATCTGCCGCTTCACCACCACGTCCTGATTGCCGCCGGGATCATTGTCGTCCTGCTTCTTATCATGATGACATTCCGAAAGAGCCGCCGGCCTGCATAATCAGCGTCGGCCTTCACCGGTGAAGCTCATACGAATTGCAGATCAAGGGGCTATTGCAATTTTCAGCAATGCCGCTTCATAGTGTCACATACCTTGATCCATCGGCGCCTTTTGGCCGCCGGCGAGGTGCGCATGAAGACTGGAACTCGCAAGTATGGGGGGTGTCAGGAATGCGTGGAGGATTTTCTCAAGGTCTACAATTTTGCGTCGTGCTTCTCAGCACGATTTCCCTTCAAGCATGCGACGGCAGTAACAATACATATGTTGCCCCGCCGCCGCCGAAGGTGCGCGTAGCGCTTCCATTGCAGCAGACCGTCACCCGATATTTCGAACTGACGGGCAATACCGCGGCAATCAATTCCGTCGATATCGAAGCGCGCGTCCAGGGCTTCGTCGAGTCGATCGACTATCGGGATGGCATGCCGGTGACAAAGGATACCCAGCTCTTCGGCCTTCAGCGCAATACCTACCAAGCCCAGGTCGATCAGGCGCAAGCAACCCTTGCCTCTGCCCAGGCCTCGCAGGTCGGTGCCAATCAGGAATACCAGCGGCAGCTCAATCTCAGCAAGCAGAGCGTCACGACGCAGACGGCCCTCGACAGCGCCAAGGCGACGCTTGATCAGGCAAACGCAACCATCCTCAATGCCCAGGCGAGTCTCGATCTTGCGGTGATCAATCTCGGATATACGAAGGTGCTGGCACCCTTTGATGGCATCGTAACCGCCCATCTCGTCGATGTCGGCGCGCTCGTCGGCGTGTCCGGCCCGACCAAGCTCGCGACCATCGTCCAAACCGACCCGCTCTACGTGAACTTCAACGTCAGCGAGCCGCAGGTGCTGATGATCAAGCAGGCCATGGCAAAAGAAGGTCACACCTTCAGGCAAACCGACCTTCCGACCATTCCCTTTGAAATCGGCCTGCAGAGTGAGACCGGTTATCCCTTCAAGGGTCACCTCGATTATGCCGCGCCGCAGGTCGATTCCTCCACCGGCACTCTGTCCGTGAGAGGCATCGTCGACAACAAGGAACGCGCCCTTCTCCCGGGTCTTTTCGTACGTGTGCGCGTTCCCGTCGGGCACGACGACAAGGCGCTGCTGGTGCGGGACGATGCAATCGGCACCAACCAGCAGGGCAGCTACGTGCTGGTCGTCGGAAAAGATGACGCCGTCGAGCAGAAGCTGGTGAAGACCGGCCAGCGCGAAGGGCCTCTGTGCGTCATCGAATCCGGGCTTGACGCCGGTGATTGGGTGGTGACGGAAGGCATTCAACAGGCCATCCCCGGCAACAAGGTCGCACCGGAGAAAGTCGCACTGGACGCGGTCGCAGCAGCAAGCACGTCGAACAATGGCGCGCTCGCAATCGATGTGCCCAAGCCCGATGCGCAGAAGGCCGACACAACCCAATCTGACGCAACAAAGTCTGATACGGCCAAGTCCGACACGCCATGAACTCGCTTTCGTTCTCACGCCAATATCCGAGGAGGACAGCATGATTTCGCGCTTCTTCATCGAGCGGCCGGTGCTCGCGAACGTTCTGGCGCTTGTCTTCGTCCTCATCGGCGCGGTCGCGCTCTTCCAATTGCCGGTCGCGCAATATCCAAATGTCGTCCCGCCGACGGTACAGGTGACAACGCGTTATCCCGGCGCGAGCGCGAAGACCCTCATCGATACGGTGGCACTGCCGATCGAACAACAGGTCAACGGCGTGCAGAATATGCTGTACATGCAGTCGACGAGCGCCAGCGACGGCACCTATTCCCTGATAGTGACCTTCGCAATCGGCACGAACGCCGACCAGGCGCAGGTCCTCGTGCAGAACCGTGTCGCCATAGCCATGCCTTCGCTGCCGCAAGCCGTTCAGCTACAGGGCGTCACGACACAGAAGAAATCGACGTCCATTCTCGAATTCGTCAGCCTCACCTCGCCGGACAGCCGGTATGACAGCCTTTTCCTGTCCAACTACGCCGTGATCAACCTGCAGAACGAGCTGGCCCGCCTGCCCGGCGTCGGCAATGTCTCGGTGTTTGGCGCCGGCCAATATGCCATGCGCATCTGGATGAACCCGGACCTCCTGCAAGCGCGCGGCCTGACGCCGCAGGACATCATCAACGTCGTGCAACAACAGAGCCAGGAAGTGACGGCCGGTCAGGTGGGCATACCGCCCGTGCCGCCCGGCCAGGATTTCCAATATACGCTCAACGTCAGCGGGCGCCTGAACGACGCCATCGATTATGAGAATATCATCGTCAAGGTCGACCAGCAGAATGGCGGACGCATCACGCGCATTCGCGACATCGGTCGCGTCGAGCTCGGCGCCCAGACTTACAGCCAGTCCTTCATGCAGAACGGGCACCCTGCAGCCGGCATCGGCATTTTCCAATTACCGGAAGCAAACGCCATTGCCGTCGCGAAAAGCGTCGCCGCCAAGATGGCAGAGCTCTCGAAGAGCTTCCCGCCAGGCCTTACCTATCAAGTTCCGTTCGACACGACCAAGTTCGTGACGGCCTCGATCGACGAAGTTTACATAACGCTGGTGGAAGCCGGCATCCTAGTGCTCGTCGTCATCCTCGTCTTTCTTCAGGATTGGCGCGCAATGCTCGTGCCGGCGACAACCGTTCCGGTGACGATCATCGGCGCCTTTGCGGCAATGGCGGCGCTCGGCTTCACCGTCAACCTCTCGACGCTGTTTGCCATTGTTCTTGTCATCGGCATCGTCGTCGACGACGCCATCGTCATCGTGGAGGGTGTCACCCGCCATATCGAGGGAGGAATGCCGGGCAGACTGGCCGCCGAAAAAGCGATGGACGAGCTGTTCGGCCCCGTTATCGGCATCACACTCGTCCTGATGGCGGTGTTCATTCCAGCCGCCTTCCTCCCCGGTCTGACGGGCCAGCTTTACAAGCAATTCGCACTCGTCATTGCCGCGACCGCTTTCATCAGCGCCATCAATGCAATGACGCTCAAGCCGACGCAATGCGCACTCTGGCTGCGCCCGCCTGTGCCGCCCGAGAGGCGCAACTTTTTCTACCGCGGCTTCAACAGGGTCTACGATCGGGCAGAACATGCCTATGCCAGGCTAATCAGCGGCATGGTTCATCATAGCGGCATTGCCGTCCTCGTTGCCTTGGCGCTGATTGGCGTTGCCGTGTGGGGGCTCACGCGCCTGCCGACCGCCTTCCTGCCGGTCGAGGATCAAGGCTACGTGCTGATCAACGCCCAGCTTCCCGACGGCGCCTCGAAGGAGCGCACCGATGCAGTCATGGAACAGGTCGGCAAGATTGCGCAACAGACGCCCGGCGTCGACCAGGTGCTGACCATCAGCGGCATTTCCATTCTCGACAACAGCGCGAGCCTGCCGAATGCCGGCGTCGCCTATGTCATCCTCAAGGATTGGGGTATCCGCGGCAAGGAAAAGGGACAGGACCTGCTGTCGATCTACGAACATCTGAACGGCGCCCTGCAGAATATATTGACGGCAAAGACGCTGGTGGTCGTGCCCCCGCCGATCCAGGGCATCGGCAATGCCAATGGCTTCACCATGCAAGTCGAGATCCGGAACGGCAATTTCGACTTTCCACTGCTGCAGGGTCTGGCCGATACCATCGTCAAGAACGGCAATGCGCAGTCGGCGCTGCAGCGGCTGAGCACATCCTTCCGGGCTGATGTTCCACAGCTCTCCGTTACCGTCGATCGCATCAAGGCGGAGACGCTCGGCGTGACCGTCGGACAAGTCTTCTCAGCGCTTTCGGGTTACGTGGGATCAAGCTACGTGACGCAATTCAACAAATTCGGGCGCACCTTCCAGGTCTATGTGCAGGCATCTCCCGATTTTCGTGTTCGCCCCGACGATATCCGCAACCTGAAGGTCAGGGCCGGCGACGGCACCATGGTGCCGCTCGGCACGGTGATAGATGTCACCAGCATGCAAGGCCCATCCCTCATCAGCCTCTATAACCTCTATCCGACCGCCACGATCGTCGGCGGAGCCGCCAAAGGCTTCAGTTCCGGACAGGCGCTCGATGTCATGGAACAGATCGCCGACCGCACGCTGTCGCCCGGATCTGGCTTCGAATGGACTGCCCTGTCCTATCAGGAAAAGGCTGTCGGCGGTCAGATCTATTTCATCTTCGCCCTTGCCATGCTTCTCGTCTATTTCGTGCTCGCCGGCCAATATGAAAGCTGGATCCTGCCATTGGCGGTGCTGCTGGCGGTGCCGCTCGCCCTGCTTGGGACGGTGGCAGCTTTGAGCGCTGCCGGCGTCGCCAATAACCTCTACACGCAGATCGGCCTCATCCTGCTGATCGCACTTGCCTCGAAAAACGCTATTCTCATCGTCGAATATGCGCGGGAGAAACGCGAACAAGGCATGGAAATTCTGGATGCGGCGGTCGAGGCGGCACGCTTGCGCTTCCGGCCGATCCTGATGACATCCTTCGCTTTTATCCTCGGTGTCGTGCCGCTGGTACTTGCGACAGGCGCCGGCGCATCCGCCCGCAAGTCGATCGGCATATCCGTCTTCAGCGGCATGATCGCCTCGACCTGTCTTGCCGTGCTTTTCGTTCCCTCGTTTTATGTCGTGTTGCAGCGTATCGAAGAACATAGGAAACGCCGAACAGTCACGCAGCCGGTTTCGCAAGCCGCGGACTGAGGGCAGATGCTGTCTGGATGCGGATGTAACTATCCGATCAGCCAGCGCTATGCGCCACGCTCTACGGCACGACCACTCGAACATAGGCGCCGCCGCTCTTGGCATAATAGCCAGATCCGCAACGGTAGTAATAGCCGCCATAATAGGCTCCATAAACGCAGCCCGGCGGCAATACCGCAATGACGGTGGTCGACGGCGTTCCCACGATAACGCGGCGCGTCGTTCTGCGGGCGACACCGGCATAGGAAAGCGGGGTCAAGGGCCGGCCGATGACGGCGCCGGCGGGTGTGGCGAAATCTAACGACAGCGGCATCAATGCGCCCGGCTCGACATTGACATCGGCGAAAAGGAAAGCGCCCGCCAAGCCCGCAGTGAGCAATAATCTTGGAAATCTCATTTGCTTTCTCCCGCATCGGCAGGCGCAGGAAGCTCATCGAGCGACTGGAGTTCGCTGAGATCGACCTTCTTCGCGCTGGTCGGAATATCGATGTTGTAGGAAACGGCAGCCACATCGGAGCCGCTCTTGAAGTCGCTGATCTCCAACGTGTATTGCGGTGCTTGGGCGACGTGCTTGCTGGTGATGACGTAGCGCCGCGGTATCGGTATTTCTCCGGTTTGTATCCAGATCTGCCAGTCGATTTCAGGCGTCCGGAAGGTGAGATATTCACACTCGACACCGTCGACGAAGGCGCTGGAAATATGTTTGGCGACGGTCACATCCGACATCAGCAGACCGTAGACATCCGTTGACAGCAAGTCCGCGCCCGGCGCCTCGACACCGGCACCCACCAGCCGGTCAAGCAGGTCGTCCACCGACCCCTTGGCATCGATCTTGGCATAAGCATCGAGATTCTTGCCATGCACAGTCAGTGTCGAACCATCGAAGCTTACATCCACATCGGCAAACCCGCCGGTCCTCGTGATCCTGAGCTTGTCGGGACGCGTCAGGCTGGCAGTGCCGGAACTGACGAACTGCAGCTTCTCAAAATCCGGCGTCACTGCCTCGAGCGAGGATTGATAATGAAATGACATCGTCCTCTGCGCCGCCAGATAGTCGGACATGGCTTTCAGAAGATCCTTGGCGTCATCCGCCCATGCCGCCGTGGGCAAGGCGCAGCAGAGGCCGAAAGAACTTAAAATCAGCAGTCGTTTGAATTTCTGAAGGTACGAAATCGATGACATGGCAACACCTTTCGTTTGGGTCATCGTTGATCCATCGAATGTGCAGGCTGCCAGTCTCGGCAGGCCCGTATCGCTCAAGTTCCCATGAAATGTCGGTCTGCGATTTCTGAAGACCGTGGACCGCGACGTTGGAGCTACACGCGTTCCTTTGAACGCACAAAAATCCTATCCGCTTGAAGGTGAATTCGCCTGAAGCGGGACACTCGGAGAGAAGCGACACTCTATAACCCGCTGGTCAACACCCTCTGGCATACGGGAGACAGCCGCTGCATATTGTTCCGCAGGCAGGCAATACCCCTGCCCCCGCCGAGCGGCACGGAGCGGCAAAAAGCGCGGAAGTCCGGCCCGCACGTCCGATGCAGGACGATTAATTCTTCGCGCGGTGAGAAAGATGGCATCCCTGCACGCGCACCGGGCATCGCCGCCGCGCCACCCCCTGCCGGCGCCTGTGCAGCACCCGCGGGCGCCGAAGCGCCTCCCAGAGCCGCAACTGCCTGCTGACAAGATGGGGAAAGAGTTGCACTGTGCTGCTGTAGGCAGGCAAGCGCCTGGGAACCGCCCGGCGTCACACCCGAGCACTGCGCCATGAAATCAGACCGGCAGGCCGATTTCACCGCATTGCGCTGCGCCTGTGTCGGCTGGGCCGCTGGCGTACCAGCGGCGGCCGCACTGGATTGCGCCGGCGCCGTTGCCGGCGTTTCGGCGGGCGTAGCAGCACTGGACTTCTTTTTGGTCCCGTCCAAAGCCGATACGGCGCTACGGCAGGCGGGAGAAAGCGTCGCGCTATGCTGTTGCAGGCAGGTCAGCGCTTCCTTGCCGCCCGGCGTCACGCCTGAACATTGTGCTATGAAATCGGAACGGCATGCCGATTTGATAGCACTGCGCTGCGCATCGGTCGGTTGTTGCGCATGAGCGACGCCGGCAGAAAGGCAGAACACCCATAGCAAGGCGCAAAGCATCGTATATGCCGACAGAGCGTATTGCCGTCCACACGGGGCGGCCGCCAGAAAAGACGCAGATTTCCCCATTGTCTCCCCCACAAAAGAAAAACTTTCGCGCTTATCGCAAAACCTGTCAGCCGAAGTAACGAGATCGAAAAAAGGATGAAATGGAAGCTACGTGCGGCCGATATGCAGAGGCATCGCGACTACTCCTGAGTTACCATACCAGAGATATTCGCGAAGAGGTAGTCTAGCAACGTATAGTCCTTTGGCGGTAATCACTCACTCAATGGGAATTTCAAAATCTATAGCATTCTCCCTGCCTGCGCCTGCACCAACAAATTTGATAGGCAATCCATATAGCGCGGCCAGATGTGTCTGCCTCGGGGACTAGCTCAGACGTTACTGTGAACAGCGACCAGCGTGTGGAGATGCAGCGACCGTAAACAAGGGCTCGTCTTTCCATAAGGCGTCCGACAACATTTCCCGTGTGCCGAGATCGAACACTGAACGCATATAGGGTTCGTTGAACGGATCGGTCATATCGTAGGGAAGCTGGCAATCTATCGACGCCACATGGAGGTTGGCTTCAGTCCGACGAGTATAGCCGTACAGGGCCATTAGAGAATCTCGTTCCTGCGCCTTGACCAAGGTGGAATATGCCCTTGCCATCACATTCAAGGTGCTGCCGTTCGTATTCGAAAATTCGGGGATCAGAGCGTTATTGACGATGACATATAGGTTGAATTGATCTCGCTTCTGCCGAGGCGGATGGTTTGCCGACGCAAGGACCGCGTACGGCAATGTAAGAATCTGCGACGAGGAGCCTCCGTCCGAATGGAGCTCCTGGAAGTCGTGACCATTTGCATGCACTTTTATCAAGACGGCCGGATAGACGCCTGGAATGCTTGCCGATGCGATGAGCACATCTTGGAAGAGCTGGAGCGCACCCGGCTGATGGCTGGCCGCAATGGCGCCCATATTCCAGATCACTGCGCGCTGGGAATCCAAATTCGAGGTCAGCACAAATAGCCGCCTGCCCTTCATATGTTCCTTCGCAACCTGCTGCAGGATATCCGCTGTAACGTAGCGTCGTATCATGTTGCGAAGCACCTCTCCTCTGAGAAGGCTTTCGCTGAGCATTTTGTTTGGAAACAATCTCCGGTCGACAAGGCTCTTGGCCACGCCGCTGGTGTACAGGTCTTTCAGCAGGTCGTCATAGGATGAGCCGAGATATGCGAAGGGCGCAATAAGCGCACCTGTGCTGACGCCGCTGACGACATCGAATTCCGGTCGCGATCCCTTTTTCGTCCAGGCCGATAGCACACCAGCGCTGAAAGCCCCCGCAGCGCCACCGCCGGAAATCATCAGATAGTTTCGCTGCGCCGCAGCCGGCTGCAGATCAAACGCATCCTCAAGCGACTTGGTATCCTGATCAAGATAGGACCTGACGTTCGGGAATCCCGGTATCTCGGCAAGGGTCGATTGCACCTGGTCATATTGCGGGCGCGTGGTTGCAACACAGCTCGATAAGAACAGGGACGCCATCATCACCGAAAGGAATATGTTACGACAATTTCCTTTGAGGACGGGCAACTCCGGTTCTCCGAGTTAATTTGCAGGATCGTTCGACAGCCCGGATTGATGGCTGCAGAGGCGGCCCTACCGCAGCGACAGAGCAGTGGTTCAGTCGTTCGTAAAATGACGAGATCAGGCGATCTAACTGTTTTGGCAGTTCAATTTCATGAGACGAAGCGTCTTTGGCGTTCTTGGAAGCGGTTGATTACCGCCACCAGTCTTCCCGCCTTCGCCGTGTCAAATCGCTCTTGTGACTTTTGCCCGCCGCTTTCCTGTCACCCTTCAGGTGATCCATGTAGCCACCCAGGACGCTGTTGATGAAAACATGAGATTTTGCGCGGTTCGAACCCAGCAGCTTAAACCTTGCTTCCTTGTCCTGCTCCATTTGCTGGGCGATCTTCCAGAAGACAAAGCTGTCGTGGCTTTCTTTCATCGCCAGAAAATAGCCGGACGAGTAGATGCGTTCGAAACGGTCCGCGAAGGTCAATATTTCCCGATGGTGCAAATTGTACCCCACCCATCCGCATTCGGGGTAAATCCGACGATTAAGGTAGGCGGCAAGCTGCTCCCCTCTCGGCGCAATTCTGTCGACTAGGCTTCGCGGAACGTCCCTATGGGTGACCGTATCGGCATCCAGCCATATCAACTGATCAACCGTCTTCCGGTATCGCCGGATCGCATCGGTGACGGCGAAGACCTTGTTGGAAAAGCGGACGGCATCCCACCGATAATCACGTTGCAGACTGGACCCGGATAAACAAATTCCGTTGGCTAGCGGATTGTCGGCAAACGCCTGGCGGAATTCGAGCAGCCGCGGGAGAGCTTCACTATGATCCAAGATCTGAAGCCTGCAATCCTTCTCTTCGACATCAACATCCTCAGCATAGACCAAGAGCGTAATGTCCTCGGGCCAATGCTTGAGAAAGGTCTCAATGCATCTTTTCCCATAGTCGCGATAACCCTTTTCGTGAAAGGTCGTCACGACAACATGCCTTAGCTGTTCTCGCCGCCACAGATTTGGGAAAAACATCGGCAATCAGGCTCCGCAATAAATGTTTTTGTCCGTCAGAATTGACTAAAGCGATTGAGCGGTCCCCGCTCTGAATGGAGCCTCGATGTTTAGATGATTGCCGGCAGTCGAGAATGTCTGAATGTTTCCTCGCAATGACATTTGTGAGAAATGTTGTTGCTAGATCTGTGTGTCGGACGATGGTTCGGCTGGATGCGGTAACGCCGGGCTGCGGCGCTGACCGTTACTTGTGCCTGTTCGGAGCGGCGCCATTGGACGCTGGGTGTCTGTGCTGCGGGCGCGTCTTTATGTTGGCGAGGGCCATTTGATATCGTCGCCGCGACGGCATCCTAAAAACGCAGAAAGCCCCGTGTGGGGCTTTGTGTGTGATCTTTGGCGGCTTTGTTGTGTGGAAGGAAGCTGGATTGGTTGCGGGG